>JAKUPL010000001.1:0-82835 GCA_022449455.1 Alcanivorax sp.
GATCAAGCGGGGTTATCCGGGCGAATTGGCGGTGCCGACGGCGCCGAATCAGGTCTGGTCGATGGATTTCATGGGCGACCAACTCGTCAGCGGCAAATCGTTGAGAACATTCAATGTGCTCGACGACTACAATCGCGAAGGGCTGGGTATTGAAGTTGACCTGTCACGGCCTGCACAACGAGTAATACGTGCGCTTGACCAGATCATCGAATGGCGAGGAAAGCCCGCTGCCCTACGCTGTGATAACGGCCCGGAATATATTTCGCAGGCGCTGGTGGAGTGGGCCAACAGGCAGCGGATTACACTGATCTACATCCAGCCAGGCAAACCGACCCAGAACGCGTACATTGAGCGGTTCAACCGAACCGCACGGCACGAATGGTTGGATCTACATGAGTTCACCAGCGTTGCTCACGCCCAGCTATTAGCGACTCAATGGCTCTGGCATTACAATCACGAGCGACCGAACTCGGCTATCGGCGGCGTGCCGCCGGCCCGGCTGTTACAAACCGGTTAACCCTCTACTCAAATTGGCGATTAAAAATGGGGGGATTACAGTCTGGCCCTTGGCCACCGGCGCCGACACCATCGATTTGAAATCCGTGAATCTGACGACCGTCCTGTCCCGGGTGCTCGAGCGCAACCCTGGTCTGGATGAATACCCCTATCGTTTCCGCGCCGCTGATGCGGCCGTTGTTCAAGCGGGCATCCGCCCCAGTACCGAAGTCTCCCTGGAAGTGGAAAATATCGCCGGCTCCGGGCAATGGGCCGGCACCGACGGTGCGGAAGTCACGTTGGCTTTGAGCCAGACCGTCGAGTTGGGCGGTCAGCGCGACGCCCGGATGGAGAGTGCTCGCCGGGCCGGAGAAGTGAGTCGTCTGGACTACGATCTCGCGCGTCTTGACTTGCTTGGCGAAGCGAACCGGCGCTACTTGGCGCTTGTCGCCGCCGAGCGCCGCGTGACCCTGGCCGAGAAGGCCCTGGGCCTGGCCGGTGACGCCGAACAGGCCGCCCAGCGGCGCGTTGCCGCTGGCGCCGCTCCGTCATCCGAACGGCGTCGTTTGGTGCTGTCCCGGCAGGCGGCGGAACGAGACCTGGAACGGTCCCGCATGGATCGCCGTTCCGCCAGCCAACGGCTTGCTGCCCTGTGGGGAGAGACCGGTGAGCAAGGTTTGCGTGCCGCCGAAGAGCTGCTGCCCTTGCCGGACCTTCCCGGTTTGAAGCAATGGCGCGGACGTCTGGATCAGGCGCCGAGGTTGCGCGAATTCGCTTCTCTAACCCGTCTCGCTGAGGCCCGGGCCCGGTTGGCGCAAGCCAATGGCAGCCGTGACGTACGCTTTTCCGTGGGCGCTCGGCATGATGAATCCAGTGGCGATCAAGCCGCGGTGTTGGGGTTCTCCATGCCGCTTAATCTGAGCAACCCCAATCGTGGTAACGAGGCCCTTCGGCTGGCTGAAGTGGACCTTCTCGAGTCGCGCAGAAGTGCCGCGCGCATCGAGCTGTTGTCGCTGGTGGAGGGCTTGTACCTGGAGCTACAACAACGCCGCACCGAGGTCCGCTCGATTCTGGAGCAATCCCTGCCGGAAGCCCGGCGGCTCTACGAGGAAGTCCAGGCCGGCTATCGTCGCGGGCGCTACAGCGTCCTTGACCTGATTGACGCCGCTCATTCCCGTCTGGCCCTGGAGCGTCGAGTTACCGACCTGGCTGAGGGCTTTCATCAGCAACGCAATGAACTGGAGCGCCTGACCGGCACTTCCCTGGCCGCCGAAGCGCGTGCGCAAGGAGATTCCCAATGAACCGATTTATTCTGAGTGTGTTGTACGCTGGCCTGCTATCTGCTGTCACCACCGGTGCCTGGGCGGCAGGCGCGAGTGGTGGCGATCATGCTGAACGCCAGGAGCGTGAGGGGCCGCACGGGGGACGCCTGCTGGAGAAAAATGAATTCGGTCTGGAGCTGACGATATTTGAAGATGGCGTTCCACCTGAATATCGAGTCTACGCTTACCGGAACGGAAAACCCCTGGACCCGGATCAAGTAGATTTGACCATCAGGCTGGACCGTCTGGGCGGACAGCGAGACCGTATTACCTTTGCCCCGGAGCGTGACTACTTGCTGGGCCAACAGCCAGTGGCCGAACCGCATTCCTTTGATGTCACCGTGGAAGCCAGCCTGGATGGTGAGGCGCACCAGTGGCGTTTCGAAAACCATGAAGGCCGCACCCTTATCCCTGAACGTCTGGCGAAAGCCTCCGGTCTCGGTACCGAAATCGCCGGTGAGCGAACCCTGGAGCGCACGCGCCAGGTCACCGGCCGGGTCGAAGCAGATCCAGACAAACTATACCGGGTCACCGCCCGCTATCCGGGCACGGTTGAGCGGGTGCTGGTGTCGGTGGGCGACCGGGTAAAAAAAGGCCAGCCGCTGGCGCGGGTGGAAGCCCGGGAGAGCCTCACCCTGCAGACGGTGACCGCACCGGCGGATGGCGTGATTACAGAGCGCTTTCTGAACGCCGGAGCGGCCACCAGCGGCGAACCAATTGTTGAGATCGGCGATTTCTCCACCCTTTGGCTGGAGCTGCATCTGTTCCCTCGTGATCTGGACGCTGTGTCCCCAGGGCAGGCTGTGCGCCGAGCGGACGACGCTACTGTGTTGGGCGCAGTGGATTACCTGTACCCCCGAGCTGACGAGGACAGTCAGGTCACCCGGGCGCGGGTAGTGGTCAACGACCCACCCGCCGATCTGCGCCCTGGCATGTTGATTGGTGCCCAGGTGGTGATTGAAAAGAAGACGGTGCCGTTGGCGGTACGCCGGGAAGCGATTCAGAGTTTCCGCGACATGCCGGTAGTGTTTGCCCGCTTCGATGAAAAGTATGAAGTGCGGATGATCAAACAAGGCATGAGTGGCGCGGATTACGTGGAAGTCACCGGTGGTTTGGAGCCAGGCACCGAATACGTGACTGAAAACAGTTTCCTAATCAAGGCCGACGTCCTTAAAGACGGCGCCACTCACGGCCACTAAGTGCTTAAGCACTAAGGAGATCTCATGATCGATGCTTTCGTGGGCTTGGTGGTCCGCCGGCGCTGGTTGGTGATGGCGCTGACCGCGTTGCTGGTGTTGGTGGGCATACGTAGCGCCGTGCAATTACCCATCGACGCGGTACCCGACATCACTAATGTCCAGGTGCAAATTAATACCAGTGCGCCAGGCTACTCGCCACTGGAATCGGAACAACGTATCACCTATCCGGTGGAAACGGCGATGGCCGGGCTGCCTAATCTCGACTACACGCGCTCGGTATCCCGATACGGTTTGTCACAGGTCACGGTAGTGTTCGAGGAGGGCACCGACCTGTACTTCGCCCGCCAGCGGGTGGCGGAAAAACTGCAAAGCGTGCGCGGGCAACTGCCCGAAGGCATGGAACCGGAGCTCGGTCCCATTGCCACCGGACTGGGTGAAATTTTCATGTACACCGTGGAAGCCGACCCGGGCGCCCGCAACGAGGAGGGTGAGCCCTACGACGCGGAAGACCTGCGTACCCTGCAGGACTGGGTGGTGCGGCCTCAGTTAATGCTGGTGGACGGCGTTACAGAGGTGAACACCATTGGCGGCTTCCAGCGCCAATATGAAGTGGCGCCGGACCCGTCGAGGCTGATCGCCCACGAACTGAGTTTGAGAGATCTGTCAGCGGCCTTGCGCGACAACAATTTAAACCTCGGTGCTGGTTATTTGGAACGCAACGGCGAGCAGTGGCTGGTGCGTTCCCCGAGCCAGGTGGCGAGCCTGGATGAGATCGCTGAGATCGTCGTGGCGCGACGCGGTGATACCGTGATACGTGTGGCGGACGTGGCGGAAGTCCGCTTCGGTAAAGAGCAGCGCACCGGCGCGGCCACCCGCAACGGTGAGGAAGTAGTGCTCGGTACCACCTTCATGCTGATCGGCGAAAACAGCCGGGAAGTGGCCAAGTCGGTAGCGGAACGTCTTCAGGAGGTTAATCGTTCCTTACCCGACGGTGTGCGTGCCGAGCCGATGTACGATCGCACCTCTCTGGTCGAAAAAACCATCGCCACGGTGGAGAAAAACCTGTTCGAAGGCGCGTTGCTGGTGGTCGTGGTGCTGTTCGCCCTGCTGGGCAACTTCCGTGCCGCCCTGATCACCGCCGCGGTCATCCCATTGAGCATGTTGTTCGCGCTCACCGGCATGGCGGCCAACCGGGTCAGTGGCAATCTGATGAGCCTGGGCGCCATCGATTTTGGCTTGATCGTCGACGGTGCCGTGATCGTGGTGGAGAACTGTCTGACCGGGCTGGCGGCGGCCCAGAAGCACCATGGGCGTTTGCTCACTTTGAAAGAGCGGTTGGACACCGTCACCCGGGCCACCCGGGAAGTGTTCAAGCCCAGTGCCTTTGGGGTGTTCATCATCATGGTGGTATACCTGCCGATCTTCGCGCTCACCGGCGTAGAAGGGAAGATGTTCCACCCCATGGCATTCACCGTGGTAGCGGCGCTTACCGGGGCGCTGATTTTATCGGTGACCTTCGTGCCGGCCGCCGTCGCCCTGTTTGTACGAGGTCGGGTGGGCCATCAGGATAACCCGGTGATGCGGGTGGCGCGGCGACTTTACCAGCCGGCTCTGGATGTCGCTCTGCGTGCTGCGGTGCCGGTATTGCTGGTGGCGGGGGTGTTGGTTGTTGCCAGCGGAGTCCTGGCGACCCGACTGGGCACCGAGTTCATCCCGCAGTTGGATGAGGGCGATGTGGCGGTCCACGCGCTGCGCATCCCCGGCACCAGCCTGAGCCAGGCATTGGAGATGCAGGAACAGGTGGACCGCCGTTTCCTGGAATTCGACGAGGTGGACAAGGTGTTCGCCAAGCTAGGCACCGCCGAGGTGGCCACCGACCCGATGCCGCCCAATGTGGCGGACACCTTTGTGATTCTGAAGCCCCGTGACCAATGGCCGGACCCGGATCGGCCCAAAGCGGATTTGGTGGCCGCCATGGCCGAGGCGGCGGAAACGCTGCCGGGCAACAAGTACGAGTTCACTCAGCCGATTCAGATGCGTTTCAATGAGCTGATCGCCGGGGTGCGCGCTGATTTGGCGGTGCGCTTTTACGGCGATGATCTGGCTCAACTGGAAGCGCTGGGTGAGCAGGCGGTATCGGTGATCAACAGGGTGCCCGGCGCCGCCGACGCCCGTCTGCAGCCGCTCTCAGGCTTGCCGGTGCTCACCGTGACACCGGACCGGGAAGCATTGGGCCGCTACGGTCTTAATGCCTCCACCGTACAGCGGACGGTACGTGTCGCCGTGGGCGGCGAGACCTTGGGTACCGTATACCAGGGTGACAGCCGCTTCCCGTTGCGTTTGCGCTTGCCGGCGGAGAACGTGGCGGATCTGGACACCCTGAAGCGGCTTCCGATAGCGGTGCCCGGAGGTCATGACCCCGGCTATGTGCCGCTGGAAGAAGTGGCGGAGGTGGCGTTGACGCCGGGGCCTAACCAAATCGATCGCGAGAACGGCAAGCGTAATGCCATTGTATCCGCCAACGTGCGGGGCCGGGACCTGGGCTCATTTGTCGAGGATGTGCGGACGGCGGTTCGTGAGGAGATTGATCTGCCCACCGGTTATTGGGTGGACTATGGCGGTACCTTTGAGCAGCTGCAGTCCGCCTCCCGGCGTTTGGCCATCGTGGTGCCGCTTTCGCTATTGCTAATCTTCGCGTTGTTGTATGGGGCGTTCGGCAGCGCTCGCGATGCGCTGATTATTTTTACCGCCATTCCCCTGTCGCTGACCGGGGGCGTGCTGGCCCTGTGGGCACGCGACATCTCCCTGTCGATCTCCGCCGGGGTCGGGTTTATTGCCCTGTCCGGTATTGCCGTGCTCAATGGCGTGGTGATGCTGTCTCATATCAAGGATCTGATGGCGGAGGGCATGCCATTGCGGGACGCGGTGCGTGAGGGCGCGCTGCGCCGCCTGCGACCAGTGCTGATGACTGCTTTGGTAGCGGGGCTTGGTTTCGTGCCGATGGCCTTCAACACCGGCATCGGCTCGGAAGTGCAGCGTCCTCTGGCCACCGTTGTGGTTGGAGGGATCGTCACCGCTACCCTGCTTACTCTGGTGGTATTGCCGGCGCTGTACAGCCGGTTTGGCCGCAAAACGGTTGAACAAGTTTAACCTGGACCTTAACCCGAAACAGGGCGCCACCGTTTGGGCGCCCCGTCAGTATGATATGGGATTGACGATGAACTACTGGCCGTGCCTGTGCGTCGCCGGTACCGGTCGAGGACCAGGCCGAAGTCCTCTTTCTGATCGGGCTTGACCCTGTAGTGGCTACAGGTATTGGAATGTGCGGAAACGGATCGAAGGAGCCGGCCAGTGCACACCCATCACCATCATGACCATGCTCACCCGCACGGCGCGCCAAAGGATTTCGGGCGCGCCTTCGTGATCGCCATCACCCTGAACCTGGGGTTCACGGCGGTGGAATTCGTGTACGGCTTCCTCGCCCAATCCTCGGCATTGATGGCCGACGCCGGGCATAACCTGTCCGATGTGCTGGGCCTGGTGCTGGCCTGGGGCGGGGCGATGCTGGCGCGCAAAGCGCCGGACAGCCGCTTTACCTTCGGGCTGCGCGGCAGCTCGATTCTGGCGGCGCTGGCCAACGCCATGTTCCTGCTGATCGCCTGCGGCGCCATCGGCTGGGACGCCATCCGGCGGCTCGCCGATCCGCCGGAAGTGGCGTCGGTGACCGTTATGGTGGTAGCGGGCATCGGTGTTCTGATCAACCTGGCGTCGGCCTGGTTATTCGCCAAGGGCAGCAAGGGCGATTTGAATATCCGCGGTGCTTTCCTGCATCTGGCCGCCGACGCGGCGGTGTCGGTGGGCGTGGTGCTGGCCGGTCTGGCGATACTCTATACCGGCTGGAACTGGCTCGACCCGGTGACCAGTCTGCTGATCACCGTGGTCATCGTGATCGGCACTTGGGGCCTGCTGCGCGAATCCCTGAAGCTGGTGCTGAACGCGGTGCCCGCGAACATCGATCTTCCCGAGGTGGACGCCTGGTTACGTGACCAGCCGGGCGTCACCGGCATTCATGACCTGCACATCTGGGGCATGAGCACCACGGAGAGCGCGTTGACGGTCCATCTGGTGATGCCGGACGGCTTCCCCGGCGACGCCTACCTGGACCGGGTGGCGGACGGGCTGCAACACCGTTTCAGCATTGCCCACAGCACCCTGCAGGTGGAGCGGGGCGATAACGCCCACTTCTGCGTGCTGCACGCGCCGAACGACGGCCAAACCGATTGACCACCGAACCGCACGGAGACTGGCATGGCATGTTGCGAACCGGAACTGGATAAGCAGGCGCCCGTCGCCTACCGAAACGCGCTGATCGCGGTGCTGGCGATCAACCTGGTGATGTTCGGCGTCGAGGCGGCGGTGGGCCTGTTTTCAGGATCCCGGGCACTGCGCGCCGACGCGCTGGATTTCCTGGGTGACGCCGCTACCTACGGCCTCACCCTTTGGGCGCTGGGGCAATCCCTGACCTGGCGATTTCGCGCCGCCCGTATCAAGGGCTTCTCGCTGCTGCTGCTGGGGTTGCTGGTGCTGGCGGACAGCTTGGTAAGCCTGATAACCGGGGCCGCGCCCCCCGGGGTGATGATGTCCGGCATCGGCGCCTTGGCGCTGGTGGCCAACCTCACCAGCCTGATGCTGCTGGTACGCTACCGCCAGGGTGACGCCAATATCCGCTCCGCCTGGCTGTGCACGCGCAATGATGTGCTCGCCAATATATCGGTGATCGTCGCCGGCCTGCTGGTGCTGGCCAGCGGCAGCCACTGGCCGGACGTGCTGGTGGCGATGGCGATTGCCGGTTTGTTCTGCCATAGCGCGGTGTCCATTCTGCGCCAGGCCAATGCCGAACAGAGGGCCGGGCAACGTGACGGGCCGGGCCCCGGTGGTGACGGCTGCGGCCCGGCGCGTTAGTCTGCCCGGCATTTCCGCTCCAACGGCATCGTCATGAGTTTTAAAAACGAAGACCTGATCGCTGTCTGCCAGCGCACCATGCCTTTCGGTAAATACCAGGGCAGGCCGCTGATCGACCTGCCGGAATCCTACCTGCTGTGGTTCGCCGACCGCGGCTTTCCCCGCGGCGAGCTGGGCCGTCTTATGGCCCTGGCGATGATCCTCAGCGTGGAAAATCTCAAGCATCTGGTAACGCCGTTCCGCGAGTGAGCGGCGGGCGTGCACGGTGGTTGCCGGTTTGACGCATATTCTTTGCATCTTTTACCGGTACCTTTGAGGTCGACGCATTCTTTTCTGGGCAGAGTATTCGGGCAGGGTCATGACACGCTGGATCAAACGTCGTTTGCTAATCGTTTCGCTGGTGGTCCTGGCCGCGCTGGCCGCGTCCTGGTGGTGGCTGTCGGGTAACGGCGCCACGGACGGGCAGTGGCAGACCGCCCGGGCCCAACCCGCCGACATCGAGGATCTGGTGACCGCCCTCGGCACCCTGGAGCCCTACGATTACGTGGACGTGGGCGCCCAGGTGTCCGGCCAGCTGGAAAAGCTGCACGTGGATCTCGGCGATAAAGTCGAAAAGGGCCAACTGCTGGCGGAAATCGATGCCTCGGTGCAGGAGTCGCAGGTGCAGGCGGGCCTGGCGCAACTGGACGCCCTGCGCGCGCAACTGGAGCAGCAGCGCGCCGAGCTGGAACTGGCGCAGGTGCAGTTCGACCGCCAGGAGCGGCTGCGCCAGGCCGACGCCACCAGTGATGACGCCTGGCAGACCGCCAAGGCCACCCTGGCCACCACCCGCGCCCAGATCAAAGTGCTTCAGGCACAGATCGACCAGACCCAGTCCGGCCTTGAGGGCGACCAGGCGACCCTCGGCTACGCCAAGATCTACGCCCCCCGCGACGGCACCGTGGTGACCCTGGACGCCCGCGAAGGGCAGACCCTCAACGCCAACCAGACCGCGCCGATTCTGATGCGCGTCGCCGATCTCTCCACCATGACCGTGTCCACGGAGGTCTCCGAGGCGGACGTGGACCGGCTGGAGATCGGCATGCCGGTGTACTTCTCCACCCTGGGCAACAGCGCCGTGCGTTATGACAGCACGCTGCGCCAGGTGCTGCCGACCCCGGAAGTGGTCAACAACGTGGTGCTCTACACCGCCGAGTTCGATGTGGCCAACCCGGACAACGCCTTGATGTCGGGGATGACCGCCCAGGTGTTTTTCGTGGTGGAGTCCGCCGAGGGGGCGCTCAGCGTGCCCGCGTCGGCGGTGAAGAGCGGCGCCGACGGTCAGTACGTGGAGGTGCCCGCCGGCAAGGGCCGGCTGGAAAAACGTCCGGTGAAAACCGGCGTCACCGACCGGGTGCGCGTGCAGATCACCGGCGGGCTCGCCGAAGGCGACACCGTGGTGATCGGTAAGGTGCAGGCGCAAACCGAGGACGAGCCGCGCCGCCGGGGTCTGTTCTGATGGCAGAGCAGACGCCGCGGGCGCCGCTGATCGAGCTGCGCGACATTCGTAAACGCTTCCCCGGCGGTGATGAGGACGTGGAGGTGCTGCACGGCATTTCGCTGACCATCGAGGCCGGTGAATGCGTGGCGATCATGGGCAGCTCCGGTTCCGGCAAATCCACCCTGATGCATCTGCTCGGCTGCCTGGACCGGGCCAGCGAGGGCGAGTACCGCTTCGCCGGCCAGGACGTCAACGCCATGGACCACCAGGAACTGGCCTGGCTGCGCCGGGAGATGTTCGGGTTCGTGTTCCAGAGCTATCACCTGATCGGCACCGCCAGCGCCTGGGAAAACGTGGCGTTGCCGGCGATCTACGCGGGCATGCGCCGCGATGAACGCAAGGCCCGCGCCCAGGCCCTGCTCACCGATCTGGGTCTGGGCGAGCGCCTCGACCATCGGCCCAACCAGTTGTCCGGCGGTCAGCAGCAACGGGTGTCCATCGCCCGGGCATTGATGAACGGCGGCCGCGTGATCTTCGCCGACGAGCCCACCGGCGCCCTCGACAGCCAGAGCGGCGAGGCGGTGATGGCCCACCTCACCGGGCTCGCCGACCGGGGCCACACGGTGATCCTGATCACCCACGATCCGGAAGTGGCGGCCCACGCGGACCGCATCATCGAGCTGCACGACGGCAACATCGTTGCCGACACCCGCCATCGGCCGGCCCGCGCCACCGCCGAGACCCCCACCGCCCTGGCGCCGCCGGCGGAGTCCGGCCTGCCGGAGCCCGGTGAGATTCCCGAGGCGGTGACCATGGCGCTGCGCTCGTTGCGCGCCAACTGGCTGCGCACCCTGCTGACGCTGCTCGGCATCGTGATCGGCGTGGGCGCCGTGGTGGTGATGCTGGCCATCGGCCAGGGCGCCAAACAGGATGTGGTGGCGCGCATCGGCGACATGGGCACCAACCTGCTGGTGATCCGCCCGGACCGGGGCCAGCAGCGTAGCGCCGACGGCGTGGTGGCGACCCTGGTGCCCGAGGACGCCAAAGCGCTGGAAAGCCTGCCCAATGTGCGCGTGGCGGTGCCGGAGATTTCCGGGTCCGCCACCGCCCGCGCCCTGGGCCGGGACGTCACCACCTCGGTGAAGGCGGTGTCTTCCGCGTACCCGACCCTGCGCGACTGGGAGCGCTCCGCGGGCATCTTCTTCAACGCCGACGACGAAGCCCGCTACGCGCCGGTGGCGGTGATCGGCCAGACCGTGCGCGAGAACCTGTTCGGCGACGACGATCCCCTGGGCCGGTTCGTGCTGCTGGACAGCATTCCCTTCCAGGTGATCGGCGTGATGGGCGAGCAGGGCGCCACCAACTGGGGCGACGACCAGGACGACGTGGTGTTCGTGCCGCTGTCCACCGGCACCCTGCGCCTGTTCGGCCAGAACTATCTGCGTTCCATCACCCTGGCGGTGGACGACGTGGAGAACATCGACGCCACCGAACAGGCGGCGGTGGAGCTGCTCACCCAGCGCCACGGCACCGAGGACGTGCGCGTGTTCAACATGGCGTCGCTGCTGGACATGGTGTCCGACACCCAGAACACCCTGACCATGCTGCTCGGGTCCATCGCCGCCATCTCCCTGCTGGTGGGCGGCATCGGCGTGATGAACATCATGCTGGTGAGCGTCACCGAGCGCATTCATGAAATCGGCATCCGCATGGCCACCGGCGCCCGCCAGCGCAATATTCTGCAGCAGTTCCTCACCGAAGCGGTGGTGGTGTCCGCCCTGGGCGGGCTGATCGGCGTGGCCCTGGGCGTGGCGGTGGGGCTGCTGCTGCGGCTGATTGGTCTGCCGATCCTGTTTTCCGCCCCGGTGGCGGTGGCCGCGTTCCTGTGCGCGGCGGTGATCGGCCTGGTGTTCGGTTTCGCGCCGGCCCTGAAAGCGGCGCGCTTGAATCCGGTGGAGGCCCTGTCGAATGAATAACGGCCCAATCAATAACGGCTGCAAGCGGGCGCTGACCATGCTGACCCTGGCCCTGACGGTGGCCGGGTGCGCGGTGCGCTCCGGGCTGGAAACACCGGAGCCGGAAGCGCCGGCGCAGTGGGAGAATCAGCTCGCCGACAGCCGCGCCGCGCTGGCCAACCCGGCCTGGTGGCAGGGCTTCGGCAGCGATGAGCTGAACCAGCTGGTGGCCCGGGCGCTCACCGACAACACCGATTTGCAGGCCGCCGCCGCCCGGGTGCTGCAGGCGGAAGGCCGCCTGCGGCAGGCCGGCTCGTCCCTGTTCCCGAGCTTGTCCCTGGGGGGCGGCGCGTCCACCTCCGGCACTTTCGGTGGCAATGACGGCACCGACCGGTTCCAGCTCAACGCCAATGCCAGCTACGAGCTGGACCTGTGGGGCCGGCTGCGCAACAACAAGGCGATCGCCGAGGCCAACCTGGACGCCAGCCGCTTCGACCGGGACGCGGTGCGCCTCACGGTGCTGTCCAGCGTCGCCAGCACCTGGCTCCAGTGGCGCTACCTGCAGGACCGGCTGACCCTGGCCGAAAACAGCCTGGCCCTGGCCGAACGCATCCTCGAGGTGGTCGAGGCCAAGGTGCGCTACGGCGCCGTGTCGCCCCAGGATCTGGCCCAGCAGCGCACCCTGGTGGCCAACCAGCGCGCCGCCCTGCCGGATCTGCGCCAGCAAACCCGGGAAACCCGCTACGCCCTGGCGGTGCTGGTGGGCGAGACGCCCCAGGGGTTCCTGCCTGGGGCCGGGGATGGCGGCCTGGCGGATCTGACCGTGCCGGAAATCCAGCCGGGCCTGCCCGCCGACGTGCTCGCCCAGCGCCCGGACGTGGGCCGCGCCCTGGCCGGCCTGATGGCCGCCGATTACGGCGTGGCCGTGGCCCGCACCGCCTACTGGCCGTCGCTGAGCCTCACCGGCAGCGCCGGCTACGCCAGCAGCTCCCTGGGCGACCTGTTCGACGGCGACGCGGTTTACAACCTGGCCGCCTCCCTGAGCCAACTGATCTTCGACGGCGGCCAGACCCGGGGCGAGAACACCGTGGCCCGGGCCGCCTGGCTGGAGCAGGTGGCCGGTTACCGGGGCGTGCTGCTCACCGCCCTGTCCGAGGTGGACCAGGGCCTGGGCAACATCAACGCGCTCGATGAGCAGGGCGCTCACCGCCGGGAAGCCCTGACCCAGGCCCGGCGCGGTTTCGAGATCGCCGAGACGCGCTACCGGGAAGGCGACATCGAGCTGACCTCGGTGCTGGACGCCCAGACCAGCCTGATCAGTGCCCGCCAGAACCTGCTCGATCTGCGTTACGATCAATTGGTGGCACGGGTCACGCTGTACCGGGTATTGGGGCAGGGGCTGGCGGGCCCGCTATAATCGCGGCATGTCGATTCCCCTGGTCTACCACCCGTCCTACAGCTTTCCGTTCCCGGCGCGCCACCGTTTTCCCATGGAGAAGTTCCGGCTGCTCCACCAGCGGTTGCGCGACGCCGGCATCGCCGGGCTCAACAATCTGCACCGCCCGGGCCGGGCGCGGGCGCCGCTGTTGTCCCTGGCTCACTGCCCGGACTATCTGGACCGTTTCCTGGGCAACCGCCTCGGTGACAAGGAAGCCAAACGCCTGGGGTTGCCGTGGAGCGAGGGGCTGGCGCGGCGTACCTGCATCGCGCCCATGGGCACCCTGGTCACCGCCCAGCTCGCCCTCAAGCACGGCATTGCCTGTCACCTGGCCGGCGGCACCCACCATGCCCATTACGATTTCGGCTCCGGTTTCTGCATCCTCAATGATCTGGCGGTCACCGCCCGGGCGCTGCTGGCCGAGGAGCGCGTGAAACAGGTGCTGATTTTCGACTGCGACGTGCACCAGGGCGACGGCACCGCCGCCATCCTCGCCGGCGAACCGCGCGCCTTCACCTGCTCGGTGCATTGCGAAAAGAACTTCCCCACCCGCAAGATGCACAGCGATCTGGATGTGGGCCTGCCGGTGGGGCTCGGCGACGAGGATTATCTGGCCATCGTCACCGACACCCTGGGCGGGTTGCTGGACGCCCTGCGCCCGGATCTGGTGTTGTACGATGCCGGCGTGGATGTGTACCGGGATGACCCGCTCGGGCGCCTGGCGGTCAGTCTGCCCGGCCTGGCGGAACGGGAGCGCCGGGTGCTGGCGCTTTGCCGCGATCGTGACGTGCCGGTGGCCACCGTCATTGGCGGCGGCTACGACGATGACCGCGCCGCTCTGGCCCGCCGCCACGCTCTGGTGATCGAGGCGGCCCATTCATTGTGGAGGTAGTGGTGAAAAAAGCCCTGTTGATCATGGCCCACGGCAGCCGCGCCGAGGCGGCCAACGAGGAATTCAAGGCACTGGTGGACGCGGTGGCGGAAACCACCCGGGAAGACTACGCGGCGGTGCTGCCGTGCTTTCTGGAACTGGCGCGTCCGTCGTTGCAGGAGGCCCTGCAGCAGCTGGAGCACCAGCCGGTGGACAGCGTCTATGTCTATCCGCTGTTCTTCAATAACGGCAAGCACGTGGCCACCGACATCCCCGCCCAGGTGGAAGAGGCCCGCGAGCGCCACCCGCACCTGACCATCGAGCTGCTGGAGTACTTCGGCACCGCGCCGGGGTTGGCGGCGCTGGTGCGCGAGCACATCGCGGGGCAATAGCCTGGTGTGAACAGGCCCTAGAACGTTTTCGCCACGATCAGCCCGCCCCACAGCACATTACGGTCGGCGGTGCCGTCGCGCACTTCCGAGGTGTGGCCGCGCAGCACATAGCTGAGCCGCCAGCCATTGGCGAACGAGCGGGTGTAGCCCAGCCAGGCTTCCAGAATCAGGTGGTTCAGCTCGTCGCTGTCGTAGGTCACTTCGCTGTCGCGGAACTGGCCCTGCAGAAAGGCGTTGTAGCCCCGCGCCACCACCGCGGCGCCGCCCCACACGTAGCTCTCGGTGGGCGCCGGGCCGCCCACGCCTCGGGAGGAGCCGTCCGCGTAGCTGGCCAGCTCCGGATTGAATTTCCACCACGGGTCGGCGATGCGCCCGCCCCGGAAACTCAGGCTCCAGCGTGCCTCGGTGAGGTAGCCGGCGGAGGCCTGCAGGGTGCTTTTTACTTCCAGGTTTTCCGACGACGGATTCAGATATTTCTGCCGCGCCAGGGTGTAGCGGGCGGTGGGTTCGCCGCCTTCGCTGACCTGGTGATCCCAGCCTTCCGCGTGCTCGCTGCCGATCACCTTGTGCACCGCGTTCTGGCCATTGCCGACGATCGCCAGCCCCAGGGCGCCCAGGGTCAGGCTGCTGTGCCAGGCCACGTTCTCGCCCCGGTCGATCCGGACCCGGGACTGGGACATGTAGAGCAGGCTGGCGTAGGGCCGGTCGTCGTACAACGGCGCCGAGGCCTCCTTGTCCTCCGGGGTGAAGCCGAACAGCCCGAATTCCACGCTGTGGCCGTCGATGGGCGTCCGGGCCTCTCCTTCCTCGCCGGCCAGATGGTCCACGCCGAACAGCCGGTCCAGGCCGGTGAGCACCGGGTTCAGGGAATACCAGGCGTCGCGGGCGTCGCGGCCGGTGTGGGAAAAACTCAGGCCGTAGGTGTAATCCTGGTCGCGGCCGGTGGGCACCAGGGCGTCGTTATCGAACGCGAACGACCAGCTCTCACGCGCCGGTTCCCGGGCCGGCTCCGCCCGTGGCCGGCGCGGAGTTCGCTCCTCGCGGTCGAGCATGGCCAGTTGTGGGTTGTCGCGGTCCATGAAGGCCGGGGCGTCGCTGGCCGGTGCCGATTGCGCCAGCGACGAGGGCGCGCTGATAACACCGATCAGAAACGCGGCGCCCAGCAGGCCGCCTTTGAAGTGAACGCCTCGCGTTCGGGAGGCGTGTTCGAATGCATCGTCCATCGTTCTCCGTTCCACGGAAATCAGTTTGCCGGATCCCGCCGCCGACGCCGGGTCGGTGTCCGGGAGCGCTATCCTGCTTGGCGCGCCGCCGGAGGCGGTAGGTCAAAGCTGGGCTTTTCTTGCCTGTTTCCGCATCGCGGTGGAGTCCGCGTGGCGATGTTGTTAGGGCCTGTTCACACTACTTGCATTACGTCTGCTGGATGCCATTTTGGCCTCCAGCTAGGCGGAGGGAGCGCCGTTTGGTTATTCCAAATAAGCGACCGACAACGACGCTGGGGGCCAAAATGGCTCCAGCCCTTCGGGTTGCGGCTAAAAACCCACCACTCCGCGTTGCTCGTCGTTCATTTGGAGCCACCAAACCTCTCTCCTCGCGCCTTGATTGGTGGATTTTTAGCCGCAACAGGCGTGATGCAAGTAGTGTGAACAGGCCCTAGTAGCCGTCCTGGCCGAGGCCGGGATCCTTTCCTTGGCGAGGCCCGGGGGCGCCGCCGTCGATGGACAGCATTGGTGATCGCGGCGTGTTGCGCGAGAGGGGGGATGTAAAAGCTTGTGCAAGCCCGGGGTGGACGTGATCACGTCCACACCCGGGGGTCGACGGTTCAGCGCAGTTGGTAGGTCACGGTGGCCATGACACTGCGTTCGGCGCCGAAGTAGCAGTAGTTCAGCGAGTAGCAGGACGCCACGTATTCCTTGTCGAGCAGGTTGTTGGCGTTGACCCGGGCGCTCAGGCCCTGAATGCCAAGATGGCTGAAGTCATAGCCGAGCGCCGCGTCCACCAGGGTGTAGGACGGTACCTCGCGGGTGTTGGCGCGGTCCGCCTGAATGCCCTCGGTGTAGCGCACCCCGGCGCCCAGGTCGAAGCCCGCCATGGGCCCCTGGTCGAAGCGGTAATGGCCCCAGGCGGTGGCCTGGTTGCGCGGCGCCTGGTTGACCTGGTTACCCTCGATTCCGGGCTCCGCCTCGGTGTACTCGATGTCGGTGTAGGTGTAGCTGGCCCGTACCCGGAAACGGTCGGTGAGCAGGGTCTGCGCCTCCAGCTCCACGCCCCGGGAACGGATCTCGCCGATCGGCACATAGACCGGGTTCTGCGGTTCGCGGATCGCCAGGTTCTCCTGGTCGATGTGGAACAGCGACAGAGTGTACAGGCCGCGGCCGTCACGGGGCTGGTACTTGAGGCCGGTTTCGTACTGGGTGCCCTCGGTGGGTTCCAGCGGGTCGCCGTCCTCGTCGGTGTAGACGCTGGGGTTGAACGATTCGGAATAACTCACATAGGGCGCGAGGCCGTTGTCCAGACGGTAGAGCACGCCGGCCCTGCCGCTGAACTGCTCCTCGTCCTGGCTGGAGCGGGCACCGGTATCCTGATTGACGTTGGCGGTGCGTACCCAGTCATAGCGGCCCCCCAGGGAGAAACGCCAGCGGTCCAGGGCGATCTGGTCGCTCAGATAGACGCCGGTCTGGATCAGTTTGCGCTCATGGGGCACTGGGTCGCCAATGGCGGTGGGGACCGCTCCATACACCGGATCGAAGGCGTCGATGGCGGGGAAGGCGCCGCTGCTCCAGGCCGCGTCCACGTCGCGGTGCTGGTAGTCGGCGCCGATCAGCAGGGTGTGTTGCAGATCGCCGGTGGCGAAGTCGGCGCGGGCCTGGTTGTCCACGGTGTAGGCGTCCAGTTGTTCGTCGGCGCCGGAGTAGAAGCGGCTGAGCTGGTCGCTGTTGCCCACCCATTGGTAGGAATACACCTGCTGGAGCTGTACGTCGCTGGTGATGTAGCGGAAATTCTGCCGCAGGCTCCAGGTGTCATCGATGAAGTGCTGTAGCTGGTAGCCGAGCATTTTCTGGGTGCGCTCGAACTGCTCGTAATCCGGCTCGCCCTCGAAGAAGGTGTTGTCGATGTAGCGGCCGTTGCGCCGGTACAGGCTGCCCTCGGCGGGCACGCCGCTGTGGCTGCCGCCTTCCGGATCGTCCTGGTAGTAGGCCATCAGGTCGAGCAGGGTGTTGTCGCCCAGTTGCAGGGTCAGGCTGGGCATGATTGCCCGCCGTTCCTGTTCCAGGTGATCGAACTGGGTGTCGCCCTTGTCCGCCAGGCCCACCAGCCGGTAGGCCACCCGGTCGTTCACCGGCCCGGAGAAATCGAAGCCCACGCCGCGATAGTCGTTGGTGCCGACGCCGAAGCGCAGTTCCTGGCGGGTTTCGAACAGTGGCTTCTTGCTGGTCAGGTTGACCAGGCCGCCGGGGGAGGCGCGCCCGTAGAGCACCGAGGTGGGGCCCTTGACGATCTCCACCCGCTCCAGGAAGTAGGGATCGATCTGCATGGAGCTGAAGGTGCCGCCATCGCCCATGGTCTTGAGACCGTCCAGGTAGATGTTGTCGATGCTGTCGTCGGAAAAACCGCGCAAGGACACGTAGTCATAGCGTTTGGAGGCGCCGATCTGGTCGGTGAATACGCCGGGGGTGTAGCGCAAGGCCTGCTGCACGGTATCGGAGCCCTGTTCCTCGATCTGGGCGCGGCGCACCACGGAAATCGATTGCGGCGTTTCCAGGGTGGGGGTGTCCACCTTGGTGGCCACCTCCGCGTTCACCGCCACCGGCGCCAGGGTGCTTTCGGTCACCGGGGCCGGCTCCAGGGTGATGCTGCCGTCGTTGTTGACCCGGTAACGCAGGCCGCTGCCGGCCAGCAACCGGCCCAGGGCCTCCGGGGCGCTGTAGTCCCCTTGCAGAGCCGGGCTTTGCTTGCCCTGGGTGGCGTCGGCGTCGTACAGCAGCTGCACGCCGGTGGCCTCGGCCAGCTCCGCCAGGGCGGCGTCCAGGGGCTGGGCCTCGATGTCCAGCTGCGCGGCCCGGACCGGGCCGAGCAGGGTCAGCCCGGCGGCGAGCAGGACCAGGCGGGGGTAATTCATTGATTTCATGGAGTCGGTACCCTTTTCAAAACAATGCAAATAGAAACCATTCGCGACAAAGGCACCCAGGAAGACGATGGCCGCTTCCGTTTCTGAACCCCAAGAAGAAATTTTTTTGCTCAATAGGCTTCGCGGCTGAAGCCGCTCCTACCGCGCGATCATGCCGTAGGAGCGGCTTCAGCCGCGATCTCCGTTCAATAAAGCACCACCACGCCTGGCAGGCGAAGCGCCCGCACCGGCAGGGTCTGAGTGAGGGCGCTCAACACCGCCTCGGGCTCGTCGGTGGCGAAGGTGCCGCTCACCCGCCGCCCGGCCAGATCATCGTTGAGCAGGACCAGCCGGCCCGTATGGTAGGGCCGCAGATCGGTGAGCAGCTCGCCCAGGGGGCGGTCGCGGAACACCAGGCGGCCCCGCGCCCAGGCCAGCACGGCGTCGGCGTCCACCGCCGCCACCGGGCCGATCCGGCCGTCGCGCCAGTGCACCTGCTGGTCGGCGGTGAGCGTGCGCTCCCGGTGGCCGTCGCCGGCCACCACGCTGCCCTCGGCCACGGTGAGGCGGGTGATGCCATCGCGGTGGCGCACCTCGAAGCGGGTGCCGGTGACCCGCACCCGGGCGTCGTCGGCGCGCACCAGGAACGGATGGGCGCGGTCCTTGGCCACCTGGAACAGGGCCTCGCCACGCACCACCTCCACCCGGCGGTGGTCGCCGGTGACGTCGATGTTGATGGCGCTGCGGCCGTTCAGGGTCACCCGGCTGCCGTCCGCCAGGGTCAGGGTGCGTTGCTCGCCGGCGCCGGTGCGCGCGTCCGCCGTCCACACCGACCAGGGCAGGTCGGCGGCCACCACCAGCAGCACCGCCACCGCCGCCAGCAGGGCGCGGCAATGGGCCAGGGCGCGGGCGATGTACTTGCCCGCCATGCGCTCGGAGACCCCCAGCCGCTGGCCGATCTCGCGCTGGCTGACGCCGTCCAGCCGGTTCCACAGCAAGGCCTGACGCTGATGCTCGGGGAGAGCCGCCAGGGCGCTGTTGAGGCCGTCCACCGCCTGGGCGCTGCGCGCGGCGGACTCCGGCGTCGGCGTGTCGCTTTCCAGGGCCAGGTCGGGGTCGGTGAGGGCCACCGTGGTGGGGCGGCGGCGTTGCTGGCGCAGGTGGTCGATCAGCAGGTTGCGGGCGATGCGGAACACCAGGGCGCGGGGATTGCGTGGCGTCTCCCGCTGCTCCTCCAGCCGGCGCAAACGCAAGTACACCTCATGGCACAGATCGGCGGCCTGTTCCGGCGAGTCCAGACGCCGGCACAGATAACCGTTGAGTTCCCGGGCGTGCTGTTGAAAGAGGTCGTCGGCCTGCATGGGGTGGCGCCCGCCCCGTGGGGCCGGTCATCGTGAGTGAGAATGATTCGTGATCCGTTTGCGGGCATTATGCCACCGCCCCGCCGGCCCGCGCCAGGGGCGGCGGGCGCGAGGGTTGGCGTGGCCCGCCAATCAGCGCGGAGACCGGTAGGCGTGGACGCGGTGGCCGGGTTTGGAGAATACCCACTGCCAGAGCTGGATGGTGCGTGCCCGGAACGCGCCGGCGCACACGTTCAGGTAGTAGTGCCACATGCGATGAAAGCGCTCATCGTAGCGACCTTCGAGTTCCGGCCAACGGGCCTGGAAGTTGGCGTCCCAGGCTTTCAGGGTGCGCGCGTAGTCCGGGCCGAAGTTGTGCAGGTCCTCCACCACATAGCGGTGCTCGGCGTGGCGGGCGATTTGTTTGATGGACGGCAGCTCGCCGTTGGGAAAGATGTACTTGTCGATCCAGGCGTCGTGGCTGTTGGTGCTTTCGTTGTTGCCGATGGTGTGCAGCAGCATCAGCCCCCGGTCCTTGAGCAACCGCCGGGTGGTCTCCATGAAGGTGCGGTAGTTGCGCCGGCCCACGTGTTCGAACATGCCCACCGACACCACCCGGTCGTACTGGCCGGTCACCGTGCGGTAATCCTTGAGCAGCACTTCCACGGGCAGGTCCTTGCAACGTTGCCGGGCGAGCTCCGCCTGCTCGGTGGACACGGTGACGCCGTGGGCGCGCACGCCATAGTGCCGGGCGGCGTATTCCAGCAGGCTGCCCCAGCCGCAGCCGATGTCGAGCAGGGTCATGCCCGGCTCCAGCTCCAGCTTGCGGCAGATCAGATCCAGTTTGGCTTCCTGGGCTTCGTGCAGGGTGGTGGCATCCTTCCAGTAGCCGCAGCTGTAGGCCATGGTCGGGTCGAGCATTTTCTCGAACAGATCGTTACCCAGATCGTAATGCTGTTCCGCCACCTGGCGTGAACGTCGCAGGCTCTGGCGGTTGCGCAGGCCGTGGCCAAGCAGCTGCAACGCCAGGGTCCATTTGTTCTTGCCCAGGTTGTCGGCGCCGGCGCGCAGGATGCGATGGGTGAATTCATCCAGGGCATCGCAGTCCCACCACCCGTCCATGTAGGATTCGCCCAGTCCCAGCGAGCGCTGGGCGGCGATACGCGAGAGCGTGTCCGGATGGTGGATTTGCATGTCCCAGGGGCGCCGACCGTTGATCTGGATGTCGGCGTTGGAGAGAACGGAAGCGATCAAGTCGTCGATGGCGCGCGACCCGGTATGGGGGGCGTCGTCGCGGCTGCGTGAACCGAGCATACAGCATCTCCTTCAGGGTTGATTGAAGACTGCATGGGTGTCACGGGCGTCAGCATGGCTGCCCTTGGAAACCATTCTTTGACGCCAGCCTCACGGACGCAAGCGCCGGCAGTGGTGAAAAATCGCCGAAGTTCCCCGCGGAACTTTATTTTTACAATAATATTCAAACAGTTGGCTTGCCGGACCCCATGGTATGAACACCTTCTATGGATGTGATTTGGGTCCGCTATTCACCTTTTTGGCGCTTTTTTCGGGAGCAGGGCATGGATTCTTTGACGCAGGCGGCGCTCGGCGGCGCCCTGGGTGGCGCGGTGCTGGGCGGTCGTCTTGGGCGCGGCGCCGTTCTTGGCGGCGCGGTGCTGGCCACCCTGCCGGATCTGGACGTTCTCATCGACTACGGCGACGCCGTGGCCAACTTTTCCGAGCACCGCGGCTTCAGCCATTCGCTGCTGGTGCTGGCGCCCCTGGCCACCCTGCTGGCCTGGGGGCTGAGCCGCTGGAAACCGGCGCCGGGCTTCGGCCGCTGGTGGGCGTTCACCACTCTGGTGCTGCTCACCCATCCGTTGCTGGACGCCTTCACCACCTATGGCACCCAGCTCTGGTGGCCGGTGGGGCCGCCGGTGGCGCTCAACAGCGTGTTCATCATCGATCCGCTTTATACCCTGCCCCTGCTGATCGCGGTGATCATCGCGCTGATCCGGCCGCCGGCGCTCACCGCGCTGTCCGTGGGGCTGGGCCTGTCCAGCGCCTACCTGGCCTGGAGCCTGGTGGCCCAGCAATGGATTACCCAGCGGGTGCAGGACACCCTGGCGGAGCGCGGCCTGGAAGCAGTGCCGCTGATGGTGCAGCCGATGCCGTTCTCCACCTTTCTGTGGCGCGCCACCGCCCTGACGCCGGACCAGCGTCTGGAAATCGTCACCGGCGTGTTCGACGGCGACCGGCCGCCCCATGTGGAGGCCTTCCCCCGGTCCCCGGAGCTGGAAACGGAAGCGGCGCGGCTGGCGGACGGCCGGCGCCTGGCCTGGTTCACCCGGGGGTTCCTGGATTACCGCCGCGACGGAGACCGTCTGGTGGTCACCGATGTGCGCCTGGGGGTGCCCGGCGCCCATCCGTTCCAGTTCGTGATCGCCCACCAGGGCCTGGACGGCTGGCAGCCGCTGACCAGCAGCCGGCTGCCACGGCCCCTGGTCAACCAGGACGTCTGGCCAGCGTTGTGGCGGCGCACTTTCGCCCTGGCGCCGGTGCTGTGCCTGCGCTCGCTGACCGTCGGCGACAGCGTCGCCGCCTGCTAGGCTCGGCAAGCCAGTATCTGGATACCCGGACCCTTTTTATCCACAATGGCCGCGAGCGCCTTGCCATCGGCCGGACGCCAGTGGTCGCGGAAAGTGCCGGGAACAAGGGGGTGGCAGGGCGGCCCTGCTGGTGCGGGCGTTGGAATAAAAATACCAACCAACCAGGAAGACCATGGCACCCGTACTCCGGAATGAGCCCGATCTGCTTCAAACACTCTACCGCTCTCTGACCCATCGGGAAGGCTTTCATGCCTTTCTGGAAAAACTGACCGGTGCCATCAACGGCTGTGCCGCCCAGCTGTTGGTGATTCATCGTCAGCCCCTGCGCATGGAGCACGTCTGGTATCACGGCCTTTCGGAAGAATTCCTCGACTGGTATCTGGAAAACAACATGATCGCCCAGGATGTGGTCAGCAATCAGGCCATCAAACAGGCACCGGGACTTTTCCAGTCGGCCCTGCCACTGCTGCCGGATTTTCGGCCCGACGCGGATTACTCCAAATGGGAAAACGAACAGGACATGCTGGACTCCGCCTGGCTGGTGGTCGACAACACGCGCACCCACACCTTTGTCCTGACTATTCAGCGCACCGTGGGCCAGGGGCCGTATCAGCAGACGGAGCTGGATGCCCTGAACCGGCTGGTGCCTCATATCCGCCAGACCGTGCAGCTTTACCGGCAACTGGAAACCCGCAGCAAGGCGGCGTCATCCCTGTCGGCCATCATTGATGTTCTGCCCGATGCCACCTTTGTACTCGACAGCCTGGCCACCGTGTTCTACTCCAATAAGGCCGCCCGGGCTCTGATCAACCGGGAGCGTTGCCTTAGCATCCGCGACGAACGCTTCAGCTTCGCCGAAAAGGACGTACAGGCCGCCTTCTTTCGCAGCTCGGCCCAGGTGGTTCGCTCCAGCATGGGGAAGGAGGGCTACTGCAGCGAGACCCTGTTCCTCAAGCGTGAACGGCGGTCCCCGCTGATTTTCGTGATCCGCCCCATCGAAAGCAGCGAACTGCTGGCTGGGGGCGCTCTGGTGAGCGTCTACGAACCGGACAACCGGCCCCTTCCCACCGCCGAGCATATCGCCGCCTACTTCGACCTGACCCAGGCCGAAGCCCGGGTTTGTGAACAATTGGTCAGCGGCAAAAGCGTACAGGCCGTCAGCGAACAATCAGGCCGTAGCGTCGCCACCGTGCGCTCGCAGATGAAACAGATTTTTCAGAAAACCGGCTGTTCCCGGCAAGGGGAACTGGTCAGCCGGATTCTGGCGGCGTTGTTGCGTTAGCAGGCCCCTTCGTCACTCCGGGCCGAGGGATCGGGGCGGTCCAGGGTGCGCGCCAGCAACCGGCGGCAGGCGCTGGGGGTGAGGCCGGTCCAGCGTTTGAACGAGCGCCGGAAGTTGGTGGGGTCGTTGAAACTCAGGTGGCGGGCCACCTGATCGTTGCTGTAGCCATGCAACTGCAGAAGATGCAGCGCCTCGTGTTTACGGGCCCGATCCAGCAATTGCTGGAAGTGGGTGCCCTGGCGGCGCAGCCGTCGCTTCAGGGTGGCCGGGCTGGCGCCCAGGGCGGAGGCCGCCTGTTCCAGGCTCACCGGTTCGCGCACCCGTTGGCGCAGGTAATCGTAGAGCGCCTGGATGAAGCTGGTGCGAAAGCCCAGCCGGGCCAGGTCGTTTTCGCAGTCGCGCAGGGCCAGCGCCCGGGCCGTGGCCGACGCCCGTGGCCAGGGCCGGTCCAGGTAACCGGCCGGCAGCAGCATGGCGTCCATGTGGGCGTCGAAGTGCAGGTCCGACCCCAGATGCACCCGGTATTGCTCCGGGTACGCCGGGCGCGGATAGCTGAACTGGAAGATCCAGGGCAGCCGCTCGCCGCTCAGCCAGCGGGTCACCGACGCCAACCCGGCCATCATGGTCTCCACCAGGAAACGGTATTCGTCGCCGGCGCCGCAGGCGTCCAGCCACTGCACGCAGCAGTAGTCGCCGGCGCGCGCCACCCGGGTGGTGAGCAGCGGCGAGATCAGTGACTGGGCGGACTCGAATACCGCCAGGGCCAGGCCCAGGTCCGGGGCGTTGCCGAGCAGGGCGCTCACCGCGCCATAGTGGCCGGGGAACAGCCGCTGGCCGTGCAGGAAACTCAGTTCCGGCTCCGGGTAGAGGCGGCGGGCATTGTGGATCAACTGCAGATACTGACGCGGCGAGGCCAGGGCGCGGCCAGCGGCCACCTCGTGATAGAACAGACCGGTGTGACGCAGCAGGCGGTCCACCTCCGCGCCCTGGTCGCACACCAGGTCCATCAGCGTCACCGGTTGGTGGTGGGCGCCGATGAACTTGTCGTCCAGTTCGTAGCCGGCCTCGATCATGATGTCAGGCCGGTGCCGGTTGTTCGCGGCGGGCTTCCAGGTCCTGGTTGGCCCGTTCGATCAGCGCGTCCGGTTCGTCGCCCCGTGCCGTGGCCAGGCCCACGTCCAGGCGCTGCAGGCGGGTTTCGCCCTGGCGGGTCTTGAACGCGAAGTGGTCCACCGCGGCGATCAGTTCCCCGGCCAGCAGGGTCGCCTCCCGTTCGCCGGTGCCGGGCAGTACCACCGCGAAGCGGTCGCCGGCGTAGCGGCACAGCAGGTCATCCTGGCGCAGGTTGAGCAGCAACAGTTCCGCCAGTTCCTGGAGCAGCCGGTCCGCGTCCCGCGAGCCCAGTTGCCGGCGCACGTGATCGAAGCGGTTCACGTCCAGCATCATCAGCGTCACGGCGCGGCCGGCCTCGCCCAGCTCCATGGCCAGTTGCCGGCGCAGGTAAGGCGCGCTGGTCAGGTTGGTAAGGCGGTCGAAGCTGCGGTGCTCGCGAAAAATCCGCTCCCGGCGACGCAGTTGCTCGTTGATGGCCAGCTGCTCCCGTTGCCAGTGGTAGATGCCCAGGGTCAGCAGCACCATGCCCAGGGGCATGGCGCCGGATTCCACCCAATGATCCCAGACCACCGCCTCGGGCAGGCGGATCACCTCGTCCAGCACGTCCTGCCAGTAGGCGATGAAGATGCCGGTCAGCCCGGCCACCAGATAGTTGGTGACGCGGCCGGAAGGGCGGCTATTGAGAATCAGGCCCAGCCACAGAAAAGCGAGCAGGGCGGCGCCGCCCTCGCCGGCGATGTCCAGCCAGGCGATTTCCTCCAGCCCCTTGGGGTCTCCGGCGGCCAGGTTGGCCAGCAGCACCAGGTTGGCCAGGGTGGCCACGGCGAGAATCTTCCAGCGGTGCAGATGCAGCATTCTTATCACGGTGTCGTCCTCTTCCCGTTTCCTGCAGGCACTGGTACGCGGCGGCCATGTCAGTTCGATGACAGACCGGCGGATGGCGGGCCAGGGGGTCGAATCGGCTCACCCGATCCGCCGTGGCGCGGCGTTGATCGATGAAAAAAGCCGGTCGTGCCCCCACGGGCCGCGGCACGCCCGGCGCGCGGTGGGGGTGCGAACGGCTCAGTGCGCCCGGCCTGTCGGCGTAAGTCATTGATTTTCATGGGGTTGGCTTTTCCCTGTAACAGAACGGACATTTCCCGTGCCTAGTGTCCCGGCGCAACGCAATCAGGCAGGGGGCGCCGTGCCCCGGGGGAGAACCGCATGTTCAAGAAAACTTTGCTCGCCACCCTGGTGGGCCTGGCCGCGGGCCAGGCCGCCTGGGCCCAGCAGGCCGGCGACGGCAACGAGGAGACCGTCAAGGTGATCGGCCAGGCGGCCAGCATGGACAAGGCGCTGGCCAGCCAGCGCGCCGCCGACAACATTGAAACCACCGTCAACGCCGACGCCATCGGCCAGTTTCCCGACAGCAACGTCTCCGAGTCCTTGCAGCGCCTGCCCGGGGTGTCCATCGAGCGGGACCAGGGCGAGGGCCGCTTCGTGCGGGTGCGCGGCCTGGCCCCGGACCTGAACGCGGTGAACGTTAACGGCATCCAGGTGCCGGCGCCGGAATCCGACCGCCGCGCCGTGGCCCTGGACGTGATTCCCTCGGAGCTGCTGGAGTCGCTCACGGTGGTGAAATCGCTCACCCCGGACATGGACGCCAACTCCCTGGGCGGCACCGTGGAGGTGAACAGCCTGTCGGCCTTCGACCGCGACGGGCTCTACTACTCCGTGTCCGGCCAGGCCGGTTACCACGAGCACAGCGAGGAAACCAGCCCGGAACTGTCCGCCGCCGCCAGTAATCGCTTCGACCTGGGCGACGGCCAGGACAACTTCGGCGTCGCCGCCGCCATCAGCTGGGCGGAGCGGGACTTCGGCTCCGACAACGTGGAAACCGGCGGCGCCTGGGATTTCGACGGCGACACGCCGCGCCTGGAGGAATTCGAACAGCGCGACTACACCATCACCCGGGAACGGCTGGGCATGGCGCTGAACCTGGACTACCGGCCCGACGACAACACCAGCTACTACCTGCGCACCCTGCACAGCCGCTTCCGCGACCAGGAAGTGCGCCAGGCCACCCTCTACGGTTTCGACAGTGCCCAGGCCGCCGGCGAGACCGGCCTCACCGAGGTGGAGAAGGAACTCAAGAACCGGGAGGAAACCCAGGAAATCACCTCCCTGGTGTTCGGCGGCAAGAAGCGCTGGGACCGCTGGATCATGGAATACAACCTGGGCTACAGCGAAGCCAGCGAGGAAGAGCCCCGCCACACCGACGGCGCCGTGTTCGTCGCCGAGCTGCCCAACGGCGGTTTCACCGACAGCCGCCAGCCCAATGCGCTGCACCCGGACGGTTTCTTCGACGACGGCAACTACGAACTGGACGAGGTGGAAGTCGCCAGCGGTGACACCGAGGACAACCAGACCGACCTCAAGCTGGACTTCACCCGCGAGCTGCTGTGGAACAACAACCCGGCTTCCATCAAGTTCGGCACCAAGATGGCGCGCCGCGACAAGGAAGGCGACGTCAACGTCTGGACCTACGAACCGGACGGCAACCTGGCGGATTTCCGCACCGACGTGGACTACGAGCTGGGCGACATCGGCTCCGGCATCGACCCGGACGCCATGGACAACGCGCTCAGCGGGCCCGGCGAGTTCGACGCCGAGGCCTCCGCCATCGAGGACTACAAGATTTCCGAGGACCGCGACGCCGCCTACGTGATGGGCACCGTGGACTTCGAGAAGCTGCGCCTGCTGGGCGGCGTGCGTTATCAGCGCACCGACTTCGAGGCCCGGGGCAACGGCGTCGAGGACGGCACCCTGGTGACCAATGACTACGACGAAAGCGAGGACCACTGGCTGCCGGCCCTGCACCTGCGCTACCAGCTCGGCCGCGACACCATCGCTCGCGCCGCCTTTACCCAGTCCGTGGTGCGGCCCACCTTCGAACAGCTTTCTCCGGGCTTCGAGATCGACGGCGACGAAGCCAGCTTCGGCAACCCGGAGCTCAAGTCACTGGAAGCCAACAACTTCGATCTTGGCATCGAGCACTACATGGGCCGCGCCGGGGTGATCTCCGCCTTCGCGTTCTACAAGGACATCGATAACTTCGCCTACCTCACCGATCTGGGTGGCTCGCCGGGCTACGAGGCGTTCAGCGACGCGGAGACCTTCGACAACGGCAGCGACGCTTCGGTGTACGGCCTGGAGCTGTCCTACTCCAAGCAGTTCAACGAATTGCCGGCGCCGTTCAACGGCCTGTTGGTGGGCGCCAACGCCACCTTCGTGGATTCCGAGGCCACCATCGAAAGCTACGACGATGACGCCGGCGCCTATTCCCGCCGCGACATCCCGCTGCCCAGCCAGTCCGACGTCACCGGCAACCTGGTGTTCGGTTACGAAACGCCGCGCCTGAGTCTGCGCCTGGCGGCCAACTACACCGGTGAGTTCCTGCAGGAAGTGAGCGATCCCCTGGACGATCGCTACGACATCTACACCGATGACCATGTGCAGCTGGACTTCACCGGCCACTACTTCCTCACCGAGCAGCTCCAGCTCACCTTCGAGGCGATCAACATCAATGACGAACCCTTCTACGCCTACACCGGCAAGGAGCGGTTCAACGCCCAGTACGAGGAATACGGCCCGACCTACAAGCTGGGGCTGTCCCTCAAACACTTTTGATCAGGCAGGGCGGTACCCGGCACGCGCCGGATGCCGCCGGCTTTTTTCCTGACGTAAGGACGACACCATGAAGAAATGCACCACCCTGTTTTTGCTGTGCCTGGGCGGCGCCTTGTTGGCCGGTTGCCAGCATGGGCCGGACCGGGCACCGCCTTGGGTGCCGGATCAACGGGCCGGGCTGGCGCTGTGGTTTCCCGGCGCCGGTGACGGCTGGGCGGCGATCAGCGCCGCCGGCGACCTGATCGTGGACGGCGCCGGCGCGCCGCTGCGTGGCGGTGATTTCGAACGCCTCGACGGCCGGCGTCTGGACGACGGCCGCTGGCGGCTGGCCACCGTGGACACCGCCGCCAACCAGGTGGTGGTGCTGGAGGTGGCGGACCACCGGGCGCGCACCCTGACGACCCTGCCGGTGCCGGACTACGAAGTGAACGGGCTCTGTCTGTACCAGGACCGGGACGCGCATCTGTCCGTGTTCGTGCTGGACGAGCGTGGCGGCGCCGACCAGTGGTTGCTGCGCGACGGCGGCGAGCCGCTGCACGTGCGCCGCCTGGCGCTGCCCGCCGGCGCCGAGTACTGCCGCGTGGACGACCGCCGGGACGCCCTCTACATGAGCGAGGAGGGCGTCGGCCTGTGGCGCTACCGCGCCGATCCGGAACGGGACCCGGAGCGCACCCTGATCGATGCCCGCCACCCCCACGGCGGCGTGGCCGAGAGCGCCAAGGGCCTGGCCCTGATCCCCGGCGGCGTGGCCCTGCTCGACGCGGACGCCGCCGAGCTGCACCTGTATCGCGACGGCGCCCCGGTGGGCGCGCCCCTGGCGGTGCCCGACCTGGACGAGCCGGAACGGCTGGCCAGCCGCTGGCGGGACGGCCGGCTCACCCTGGTGGTCCTGGATGACGATGGCGCCGCCGCGCGGCGTCTGACGGTGCCCTGGGACGCCGCCACCAGCGACCAGGAAGAAGCGGATCTGGTCACCGTGCTGCCCAGCGCCCAAACCGAGCCGGTGGCCCGCTTCGGCGACGCCGCCGACGACCCGGCGATCTGGATTCACCCGGACAACCCGGCCGCCAGCCTGGTGCTCGGCACCGACAAGAAAAACGGCCTGCACGTCTACGACCTGTCCGGCCGGGAGCGGCAGTTCCTGCCCGCCGGCAAGCTCAACAACGTGGACGTACGCGGCAACCTGGCGGTGGCCAGCAACCGGGACCACGACAGCCTGCATCTGTTCGACATCGACGCCGCCAGCGGCCGCCTCACCGACCTGGGTGAACTGGCCACCGGCCTGGAAGAAATCTACGGCCTGTGCATGCACCGGGACGGCGAGGGCCGCGTCCATGCCATCGCCAATGGCAAGAGCGGCGCCTTCGAACAGTACCGGCTGCGGCGCTCTGAACACGGCGTGCGCGGCGAACGGGTGCGTCGCTTCCAGGTGCCCAGCCAACCGGAGGGCTGCGTCGCCGACGACGCCACCGGCCGCCTGTTCGTGGGCGAGGAGAACGCGGCGGTGTGGGTACTGCCCGCCGACCCGGACGACCCGACCCCGGCGCGCCCGGTGATCGAGGTGGGCGACAAGGTGGTCGCCGACATCGAGGGCCTGGCCCTGCACCTGGGCGACGACCACCGCTACCTGGTGATCTCCAGCCAGGGCAACAACAGCTATGTGGTGGTGGACGCGGTGCCGCCCTTCGCTTACCGGGGCCGCTTCCGCATCGGTGCCAACCTGGACGCCGCCATCGACGGCGCCTCGGAAACCGATGGGCTGGAAGTGACCGCCCTGGACCTGGGCGGCGCCTATGGCGAGGGCCTGCTGGTGGTCCAGGACGGCCGCAACCGGCTGCCCCAGGCCCCGCAGAACTTCAAGTACGTGCCCTGGACGGCGGTACGCGAGGCCTTGGGGCTTTAAGCATTTAAGTAAAGGGACTGTCATCCGCCTTTTATAGAGTGGTCACGAAACTGTCTTGAGAGCTTTTATGAACAAGCCAATCGGAACCCTGATGGTGCTGGCGGCCCTGGCCGCCGGCGGCGTCCGGGCCGCGGACATGCGGGCGGTCACCGCCGAGGGCGAGGCACGGGCCTCGGAAAGCGGCGCCGCCCAGAACCGGGTCGCCGGCCTGGACGACGAAAGCGCGCGGCTGGAAGCGGAGTACCGCCAGTTGCTGCGTACCGTGGACGGCCTGGAAACCTACAACCGGGTGCTCGGCGAGCAGGTCGCCGCCCAGGAAAGCGAACGCCAGGACATGGCCGCCTCCCTGGACAACGCCGCCCGCCTGGAACGCCGCCTGGTACCGCTGATGGACCGCATGATCGAGCGGCTGGACACCTTCATCGACGAGGATCCGCCGTTCCAGGTGACGGCGCGCCACGCCGCAATGGACGAACTGCGCCAGCGGCTCGGCGACCCGGACGCGCCGGTGGCGGACACCCTGCGCCGGGTGTTCGAGGCCTACGCCGGCGAAGCCGCCCACGGCCGTTCCCTGGACAGCTGGCGGGGCACCCTGGAGCTGGACGGCGAGCGCCGCGATGTGAACCTGCTGCGGGTGGGCCGGGTGGCCCTGATGTACCGCACCCTGGACGGCGAAGCCCTGGGTGCCTGGGACCCGGGCGCCGGCCAGTGGCGGAGCCTGGATCGGGGCGAATACCGCCGCGCCTTCGACATGGCGATGAAAATCGCCGACAAACAGGCGGCGCCGGAGCTGATCCGCGTGCCCCTGTTCGGTGCCCGGGAGGTGACGCCATGACCCGCGTACTGGTGTGTGTATTGGCGGCGCTGCTGATGGCGCCGGCCCTGGCCGCCGACAGTCTGTCCCTGGATACCCTGTTGGAACAGGCCCGCCAGGGCCGTGCCGGGGAAGCCCGGGAAAACCGCGAGCGGCTGGCCCGCTTCCGCGCCGAGCGCGACCGCCGCGACGCTCTGGAGCAGCGCAGCGAGAACCTGGAGCAGCGCTTCGAGGCCAACCGCGAAACCCTGGAGGCGCGCCGCGCCGAGCTGCGCGAGGCCCTGGGTGGCATGCGCGAGGTGTTCGGCGTGGTCCAGCAGGTGGCCGCCGACGCCCGGGCGGATTTCCGCGACAGCGTCACCCAGGTGCAGTACCCGGAACGGGACGCCTTCCTGGCCGGGCTGATCCAGCGCATGGGCAACGCCGACCGGCTGCCGGACCTGGATCAGGTGGAGCGGCTGTGGCTGGAATTGGACCGGGAAATGCGCGCCGGTGGTCAGGTGGCCCGCTTCAAGCACCCGATCGTGGAAGCGGACGGCGACACCGACAGCGACGAAACCGTCACCCGGGTGGGCCTGTTCCAGCTCACCGCCGACGATGACTATCTGGAATATCTGCCCGCCGAGAACCGCCTGGTGGAGCGCGCTGCCCAGCCCGACGGCGCCGCCCGCGCCAGCGCCGAGGCCCTGGACGAGGAGCGCTTCCCGGTGGCGTTCGCCCTGGACCCCACCCGTGGCGAGCTGCTCGACATGCTGGTGCGCATGCCCGGCTTCCTGGAGCGCCTGCGCCAGGGCGGCCTGATCGGCTACGCCATCCTGCTGCTGGGCGCCGTGGCGGTGCTGGTGACCCTGGAGCGGGCCCTGGTGCTGGCCCGCCAGCGGCGCCGCTTCAAGCGCCAGATGGCGGACCCGGCCCACCCCGGTGACAACCCCCTGGGGCGCATCCTGGCCTGCTACGCGGACCAGCGGCACCGGGACCCGGAAACCCTGGAGCTGAAGATCGGCGAGGCGCTGATCAAGGAACTGCCGCCGCTGCAGAAGCGCCTGGTGTGGCTGAAGATGATCGCCATGGTGGCGCCGCTGATGGGCCTGTTGGGCACCGTCACCGGCATGATCGTCACCTTCCAGTCGATCACCCTGTTCGGCACCGGCGATCCCAAACTGATGGCCGGCGGCATTTCCCAGGCCCTGGTGACCACCGTCATGGGGCTGTCCGTGGCGATTCCCACCCTGCTGCTGCACACCCTGCTGCACGCCCGCGCCCGGGCGCTTGGCCAGGTGCTGGAAGAGCAGGCCGCGGGCATGGTCGCCGAACAAATGGCCGGCGCCCGCGCCGCCGCCTGAGGAAGCGACCATGCTCGACGCCCTGCGTGAACTGCTGGATCTGGGTGGCCCGGTGCTGTGGCTGATCGGCGCCGTGCTGGTGGCCCTGTGGGCGCTGATCGCCGACCGCTGGCTATACCTGTGGCGGGTCCATCCGGACCGCCGCCGCCGGGCCCTGGCGGTGTGGCGGGCGGTGCGCCCCCCCAACCTGTGGAGCGCCCGCAAGCTGCGCGCCCGGCTGGTGTCCCTGGTGGCCCAGCCCCTGGAGCGGCACCTGGCGCTGATCCGCACCCTGATCGCCCTGTGCCCGCTGCTCGGCCTGCTGGGCACGGTCACCGGCATGCTGCGGGTGTTCGACGTGCTGGCGGTGATCGGCACCGGCGACGCCCGCGCCCTGGCCGACGGCGTGGCCCGCGCCACCGTGCCCACCATGGCCGGCATGGTGGCGGCCTTGTCCGGCGTGCTGATGAGCCACTACCTGGCGCGCCGCGCCCGCTACGAGCGCGAAGCGCTCACCGACGCCATGACCATCGACGCCCCCGGGGGAGACACCCATGCGTAGATTCGCCTGGCAGGATCAGACCGACGAGCAGGACACCGGCATCGACGTGACGCCCATGCTCGACGTGGTGTTCATCCTGCTGATCTTTTTCATCGTCACCGCCTCCTTCGTCAAGGAGACCGGCGTGGAGGTGACCCGCCCCACGGCGGACACCGGCACCAGCCGGGAAGGCGCCAACATCGTGGTGGCCATCGACAACCAGAACCGGGTGTGGATCGACCAGCGTCAGGTGGATCCCCACGCGGTGGAAGCCCACGTGGCCCGGCTGCACGCCCGCAACCCCCAGGGCAGCGTGGTGATCCAGGCGGACGCCGCCTCCAACACCGAAACCCTGGTCACGGTGATGGACGGCGCCCGCGCCGCCGGGGTCCCGGACATCGCCATCGCCACCCGGAGCGGGCGCTGATGACCGCCATCCAGCAACAGCTCGCCGGCGGCGGCGGACGCTTCACCCGCCTGCTGGCCCTGCCCGCCGCGCTGGTCGCGGCGCTGCTGCTGGGCTGGCTGATGGCGCGGCTGATCCAGGCCGAGGGCGAGGCGCCGCCCAGCCGGGAGCCCATGAAGGTGGTGCGCTTCGACGACAGCCGCCAGCAGCGCGCCCAGCCGGCAAGCCAGGCCCTGCCCCAGCGGCCGCCGGACACGCCGGCGCCGCCGCTGCCCTCGCCGGTGGCCCTGGACACGCCGGCCCCGGCCACCCCGGACCTGCCCCTGCCGGCGGCTCCCACGGAGCGCCCCAGCGTCACCCCGGACCTGAAACCGGGGGACCTGGGCGAGCCGTCGGCGCCGGTCGGCGACAGCGGCGAGTACCTGCCCATGACCAAGGTCACGCCGGCCTACCCGGAGCGGGCCCGCATGCAGAATCTGGAAGGCGACTGCGTGGTGGAATACACGGTCACGCCCCAGGGCACCACCACCGACGTGCGGGTGGTGGAGGACGAGTGCGAGAACTGGTTGTTCCGCCGGCCGGCGGTGAAGGCGGCGCAACGGTTTCGTTATCAGCCGCGCCACCAGAACGGCCAGGCGGTGGCCGTGCCGGGGGTGCGCAACCGCTTTGAATTCCGCCTGGAGTAAACCCATGCGTTACTGGCTTGTTGTCCTGCTGCTTGTGTCCCTCGGCGCCCAGGCGGCGTTGCGCCCGGCGGTTCATGAACGGCTCCAGGACGCCCGCGCCCGGGCCGAGGCCGGCCACGGCGACGCCGCCCTGGCGGCCCTGGAGACGCTCACCTCCGAGCTGGACCTCACCGGCGAGGAGCGCGCCCGGGTGGACGAACTGCGCGGCTACCTGCATTACCAGGCCGGCCGCCACGACGCCGCCCTGAGCGCCTACCAGGCGGTGGCCGCCAACCCGGACGCGCCGGCGCCCCTGCTGGACGGCACCCGCCGGGCACTGCTGTGGCTTTATTACGACGCCGGCCGCATGGATCGGGCCCTGGCCCAGTTCCGCGCCCTGGCCGCGCGCCACGACCAGCTCACGCCCGAGCTCCATGTGCTGGGCGCCACCGTGCTGCACGGCGCCGGTGACCACCGGGCCGCCGCCGACCATCTGCGCCGGGCGGTGGCCGGCCGGGAAGCCCGCGGCGAGGCGGTGCCGGACACCTGGCTATCGTCCTGGCGGGCGAGCCTGCAGGCCGCCGGCGATTACCGCGCCGCCGCCCGGGTGCAGAACCGGCTGGTGAACCGCTCGCCCAGCCCGGAGCACCTGCTGGCCCTGGCCGGCCTGTACGGCCGCGCCGGCGAGACGCGTAAGCAGGTGGCGGTGCTGGAAAGCCTGTACGAGAACGATCAACTGCCGGGCACCGACGCCCTGCGCACCCTGATCGCCCTGTACCAGCGCCTGGACCGGCCCCTGCAGGCGGCCCGGGCCCTGGACGCGGCGCTCCGGGAGGGCGTCCTGGGCGCCAGCCGGGAACGCCGCCGGCGGCTCGCCGGCCTGTGGCTCCAGGCCCGGGAGCAGGACCGCGCCCAGGCCACCCTGGAACGGCTGGTGGAGGACCACCCGGACGCGGACCTCTATCTGCAATTGGCGCGGCTCCATAACCGGGCACAGCGCTGGGGCGAGGCCGCCGGCGCCCTGGAGGGGGCCTTGGCACGGGGCGTGGACGACCGCGCCGACACCCTGATGGCGCTGGGCGTGGCCCGTTACCGCCAGGGCCGCCGGGCCGCCGCCCGGGACGCCTTTGAGCAGGCCCGCCGCCATGCCGCCCGCCGCGCCGACGCCGAACAATGGCTGGCCCACCTGAGCCGGCAACCTTGAGGACCGAACCATGACCGATTCCCGCTTTCGCATCGACCCGGACGCCCTGGAGGCGCTGGACGACCGGCCGGTGGCCCGTCCCCGCGCCGGCGCGCCCCTGGACCCGCACCGGCGCCGCTTTCTGCGCGGCGGCCTGGGCCTGGCCGCCGCCGGATTCTTCGGCGCGCCCCTGGCCGGCTGCGCGCCGTCCGCCCCGGCACCGGGCGGGCGCCCGGCCATCGGCTTCACGCCCCTGGCCCGCCAGACCGACCCCGCCTTCGACGCCGTGGCCGTGCCCGACGGCTACCGCGCCCGGGCCTTCTACGCCTGGGGAGATCCGATCCGCGCCGGCGCCCCGGCCTGGAAGCCGGGCGCCTCCAACGACTGGCGCGATCAGCTCGAGCAGGCCGGCGACAACCACGACGGCATGCATTACTTCCCGTTCCCGGACGACCCCAACGGCCACGGCCTGCTGGTGATCAACCACGAAAAGGTGGAAACGGAATACCTGCACCCGAACGGCCCCACGGTCCGCCAGGACGCGGACGGCCGCCGCCGGCGTCCGGTGCGGGAAGTGAAAAAGGAACTGGCCGCCCACGGCGTCAGCGTCATCGAAGTGCGCCGCGACGACGACGGTGAGTGGCGGCGGGTGATGGACTCCCGCTACAACCGCCGGATCAGTGCCCTGACGCCCATGGTCCTGCGCGGCCCAGCCGCCGGCACCCCGGGCCTGCGCACCGCCTCGGACCCGGACGGGCGCACCGTGATCGGCACCTTCGCCAACTGCGCCCTGGGCTACACCCCCTGGGGCACCTATCTCGCCTGCGAGGAAAACTGGCCCAACTACTTCGTCAACCGGGACGCGGCGGACCACGCCGGGCGCGCGAGCCATGCCCGCTACCGGGTCAGCCAGGGCGAGGTCAGCAACTATTATTTGTGGGAAACCGCCGAACCGCGCTTCGACGCCACCCCGGACCCGGCGGCGCCCCACGGCGGCCACGTCAACGAGCCCAACCGCTTCGGCTGGGTAGTGGAAATCGACCCGTTCGACCCGGACGGCACCCCGGTGAAGCGCACCGCCATGGGCCGGCTGGTGCGCGAGTGCAGCACTCCCTCGGTGGCGCCGGACGGCCGCCTGGCGTTCTACTTCGGCGACGACACCCGGGGCGAATACGTCTACAAGTTCGTGCCCGCCGGCCGCTACCGGCCCGACGACCCGGCCGCCAACCGCCACCTGCTCGACGAGGGCACCCTCTACGTGGGCGTGTTCGGCGACGGTGGCAAGGGGGAATGGCGGCCCCTGGTTCACGGCCAGGGCCCGCTCACCGCGGAGAACGGCTTTCATGATCAGGCGGACGTGCTGATCAACGCCCGGGGCGCCGCCGACCTGGTGGGCGCCACCACCATGGACCGGCCGGAATGGGTGGCGGTGAAACCGGGCAACCGGGAGGTCTATGTCTCGCTCACCAACAACCACAAGCGCGGCCAGGTGCCGGATCAGCCGGTCAACGGCGCCAACCCGCGCTCACCGAACCTGCACGGCCAGATCCTGCGCTGGCGTGAACGGGACGACGACCCCCCCGCCACCCGCTTCCAGTGGGAGCTGTTCCTGCTGGCCGGCTATCACCGGGACACGGACGTGCCCGACGCCCAGAAAGGCACCATCGACGGCGACGTCTTCTCGTCCCCGGACGGCCTCTGGTTCGACCCGGACGGCCGCCTCTGGATCGAGACCGACTACGACGACGCCGGCCCCGACCACGCCGCCATGGGCACCAACCAGTTGCTGTGCGCCGACCCGGACACCGGCGAGGTGAAACGCTTTCTGGTGGGCCCGCGCGGCTGCGAGATCACCGGCATCACCGGCACCCCGGACGGTCGCGCGCTGTGGATCAACGTGCAGCACCCGGGCATCAGCTTCCCCGCCGGCGACGGCCACACCCGGCCCCGTTCCGCCACCGTGCTGATCGAGAAGAACGACGGCGGCGTGATCGGCACCTGAGGGAGAGCAGGGCTACGCCCAGCCGGCCAGCACCAGCTTGCCGATGGTGGCGCCGCCTTCCAGGCGGCGGTGGGCTTCCTTGAGGTTGGCGGCGTTGATCGGCCCCAGGCCTTCGGCCAGGGTGGTTTCCAGCACGCCCTTTTCCATCAGCCGGGCGGCCTGGGCGAGGATTTGCCCCTGGCGTTCCATGTCCACGCCGAACAGGGCGCGGGTGAACATGAATTCCCAGGCGAAGCGGGCGCTCTTGGGTTTCAGCGGGTTGGTGTCCAGTGGTCCGCGGGCGTCGACGATGGAGACGATGCCGCCCAGGGGCGCCACCAGCTGGCAGACATCGTTCCAGTAGCCGTCCGGTTCCTGGGCCAGCAGGATGGCGTCCACCTGCTCGATGCCTTGGGCCTTGAGCGGTTCCACCAGCCCTTTGCGGTAATCGATGGTGTGGTGGGCGCCCATGGCCCGGCACCATTCGGCGGAGCGTTCCCGGCCGGCGGTGGCGATCACCGTCATGCCGAAGTGGCGCGCCGCCAGTTGCGCGGCGATGGAGCCCACGCCGCCGGCGCCGCCGACGATCAGCAGGGTCTTGCCTTTCGCCGTTTGCGGGGTGAGGCCGAGCTGGTCTTCCAGGGCCTCCCAGGCGGTCAGGGTGGTCAGCGGCAGGGCGGCGGCTTCCTGCAGGCCGATGCCCTCCGGCGCCTTGGCGACGATGCGCTCGTCCACGCATTGGTACTGGGCGTTGGAGCCCTGGCGCTGCATGGCGCCGGCGTACCAGACCCGGTCGCCGGGCAGGAAGTCGCGCACTTCCGAGCCCACCGCCTCGACGCGCCCGGCGGCGTCGTAGCCGAGCACCTTGTAGCCTTTTTCCGCCAGGGGGCGTTGGCGTACCTTGGTGTCCACCGGGTTCACCGACACCGCCTCCACCGCCACCAGCAGGTCCCGGGGGCCGGGTTGCGGCTGGTCCAGCTCGATGTCTTCCAGGGCGTGCACGTCCTCGATGGCGCGGGGTTGATTGAAGCCGACTGCTTTCATGGAGCCTCCCGGGGGCACGAGTTAAAAGTTGAAAGTTAAAAGTTGAAAGGGGATGGTTTCAAACCATCAGGGTAACCAGAACAACAAGGATAGCATCATGAACTTCGAGGAATACCGGCGGTACGATGGTTTGGGGTTGGCGGCGCTGATGGCCAAGGGGGAGGTGTCCGCCGGGGAGGTGCTGGAGGCGGCGATCCAGCGGGCGGAGGCGGTGAACCCGAAGCTCAACGGGCTGATCATTCCGCTCTATGAAGAAGCCCGGCAACGCGCCGCCAAGCCGCTGGAGGGCCCCTTCGCCGGGGTGCCGATGCTGGTCAAGGACCTGTTCCAGGAAATCGGCGGGGCGCCCTCCTATGCCGGCAACAAGGCGCTCAGGGACATGGACTTTCGCGCCCCCCGCGATTCGGAACTGGTGCGCCGCTGGAAGGCCGCCGGCGTGGTGCCGTTCGGGCGCACCAACACGCCGGAATTCGGCTCCAAGGGCGTCACCGAACCGGAGTCCTTCGGCGCCACGCGCAACCCCTGGAACACGGACCACACCCCGGGCGGTTCCTCCGGCGGTTCGGCGGCGCTCACCGCCGCCGGCGTGGTGCCGTTCGCCGGCGCCAACGACGGGGGCGGCAGCATTCGTATCCCCGCCGCCTGCTGCGGCCTGTTCGGGCTCAAGCCCGGGCGCGGCCGCACCCCCTGGGGGCCGGAGTTCACCGAGGCGCTGCACGGCATTTCCGTGAACCATGTGGTGAGCCGCTCGGTGCGCGACTCCGCCGCTCTGCTGGACGCCACCCACGGCGACGAGCACGGCGCCCTGTTCCGCATCGCGCCGCCGCCCGGGTCCTACCTCAGCGAACTGGAGCGCGACCCGGCGCCGCTGAAAATCGGCTTCTCCCTGACCTCGCCCATCGGCACCCCGGTGGACCCGGAAGCGGTCAAGGCGGTGGAGGACACCGCCCGCCTGTTGCGGGACCTGGGCCACCACGTGGAGGAGGCGGCGCCGTCCCTGGACATGATGGCCATGAGCATGGACTGGCTGGGCATCTGGTTCACCAAATGCGCCTCCGAGGTGGCCCGGGTCAAGCAGCTCACCGGCTGTGGTGACGAGGGCTTCGAGCTGGATACCCTGGCCATGGCCGCCTTCGGCCACGCCACCCGCGCCGACGAGTACCTGGGCTTCTACCAGCGCGGCCAGCTCTATGCCCAACAGCTGGCGGACTTCCACGACCGCTATGATTTCTGGCTGACCCCGACCCTGGCCCTGCAACCGGCGGCCATCGGCGCCGCCGCCACGCCGCCCTGGCAGCAGAACGCCCTCAAGGTGATCCTCAAGCTGCGCGCCGGCAAGCTGGTGATGAAGTCCGGCCTGGTGGAACAGATGGCCCGGGAAAACATGAAATACGTGCCCTTCACCCAGCTCGCCAACTTCACCGGCGTGCCGGCCATGTCGGTGCCCCTGCACTGGTGCGACAGCGGCCTGCCCATGGGCGTGCAGTTCGTCGGCGCCCACGGCGACGAAGGCCGGCTGCTGGGGCTGGCTGGGCAGTTGGAGAAGGCGAAGCCGTGGTTTGATCGTAGGCCCTAGGGGCGATCAGGCGTCTCGGATAACCCCTCATCCACAATCTCGATCCAGTGCCGCACCGGCGTGCGGCCGGCGGCGCCCAGGTGCATCTGGCAGCCGATGTTGGCGGTGGCGATGGCATCCGGGTGGCCGCTTTCCAGGGCGTCCAGTTTTTGATCCCGCAGTTGCCGGGCCATGGCGGGTTGGGTGATTGAGTAGGTGCCGGCGGAGCCGCAGCACAGATGGGCGTCGGGCACCGGGGTGAGGTCGAAGCCCAGGCGGGTGAGCACGCTTTCGGTGACGCCGGCCAGGCGCTGGCCATGTTGCAAGGTGCACGGGCATTGAAAGGCCAGCCGGCCTTCGGCGTGCACCGCCAGCGTTTCCAGATTTTCTTGGGCGAGAAATTCCGCCGGGTCCCGGGTGCGCTCGCTGACGCGGCGGGCCTTGTCGGCGTAGGCCGGGTCGTCGCGCAGCACCTTGCCGTATTCCTTGATAAAGGCGCCGCAGCCGCTGGCGGTGGGGATGATGGCTTCCACGCCGTCGTCCAAGGCGGCGATCCAGGTGTCGATATTGCGTCGGGCCCGGGCCAGGCCGGTGGCCTGGCCGTCCAGGTGCCCCCCCAAATGATAGTCCACGGCGCCGCAGCAGCCGGCGCCGGACCAGACTTCCGCGCCAATGCCCAGGCGGTCCAGCACCCGGGCGGTGGCGGCGTTGGTGTTGGGCGACAGGGCCGGTTGCACGCAGCCGGCCAGCAGCGCCACCCGGCGCGGATGGCCGCCGCCGGGCCAGGCGCCCGGTGACGGCACCCGGGCGGGGATCTTCTCTTTCAGCGCCGCCGGGGCCAGCGGTCGGGCCAGACGGCCCAGTGCCATGAGCGCGGCGAACAGCCGGGGATGGGGCATCAGGGTGCGCAGGCCCCGGCGCAGCAGGCGGTCCCGCGTGGAACGGGGCACCTGGCGTTCCAGTTCCGGTCGGGCGATGTCCAGCAGGGAGTGGTAGTCCACCCCGGAGGGGCAGGTGGTCTCGCAGGCCCGGCAACTCAGACAGGCGTCCAGATGGTGCTGGGTGCCTTCGCCGGGTTCGTGGCCCTCCAGCATTTCCTTGATCAGATAGATGCGCCCGCGCGGACCGTCCAGTTCGTCGCCGGTGAGTTGATAGGTGGGGCAGGTGGCGTTGCAGAAGCCGCAGTGCACGCAGCTGCGCAGAATCGATTCCGCCTCCTCGGCGCGGGGCAGTTGGCGGGCGGTGTCGCTGAGTCGGGTTTGCATGGCCGGCCTCCGGTTACAGGTCCGCGTAGAGCCGGCCCGGGTTGAAAATCCGGTCCGGGTCCAGGCGGGCTTTCAGCGTCTGGTGGTAGCGCAGCAGGGGCGCCGGCAGCGGGTGGAAGGGCGTGTCCTCCGGTTCCTCGCCGCTGAAACGGGTGGCGGAGCCGCCGGCGCTGGCCGCCAGTTGCCGCAGGGTGTCGGCGTCCGCGTCGCTTTTCAGCCAGCGCTGGGCGCCGCCCCAATCGCTGAGCCGGGTGCCGGGCAGGTCCAGCTCCGGGGTCGCCGGCGGCAAGGACAGGCGCCACAACGGCTTGGCGCCGTCGAAGAACGGCAGCCGGTGGTCGCGCAGTTTCTGCCAGTAGTGCGCGTCCTCCAGCGGCTCGCCGCCGATCTCCGCCACCGCCGCGTCCACCGAGCCCTGGTTGCCTTCCAGGCGCAGCCGGAGCAGGCCGCCGCCGTGGCAGGCGGCGGACAGGGGCAGGCCGCGTCGGCGCCAGTTCAGTATCCGTTCCCGGGCCTGTTCGCCGGTGAGTCGCAGTTGCAGAGAGCGGCTGGCGCGGGGGTGCGGCAGCACCTTGAACGACACTTCCGTGATCAGCCCCAGGCAGCCGAAGCTGCCGGCCATCAGCCGGGACAGGTCGTAGCCGGCCACGTTCTTCATCACCTCGCCACCGAAACGCAGGTGCCGGCCCTCGCCGGTGATCACCCGGGTGCCGAGTACGAAGTCCCGCACCGAACCGGCCCAGGGCCGGCGCGGGCCGGCCAGGCCGCTGGCCACCATGCCGCCGACGCTGGCGTCGCCGCCGAACAGGGGCGGCTCGAACGGCAGCATCTGGTCCTGCTCCGCCAGGGTGGCGATCAGTTCGCTGACCCGGGTGCCGGCGCGGGCGGTGACCACCAGCTCGCTGGGGTCATAATGGACCACACCGCTGTGGCCGAGTGTATCCAGCGCCTCGCCATCCACCGGCCGGCCCAGGTGGCTTTTGCCGCCGGTGCCCCGCGGGCACAGCGGGCGACGCTCGGCGCGGGCGGCGCGCACCCGCTCCAGCAGCGCTTCGGTCCGGTCGCCCATCAGAACCGCTCCAGGTCGGGGAACGGCAGTTCGCCCCGGTGAATGTGCATGGCGCCGAACTCCGCGCAACGGTTCAGGGTGGGGATGTTCTTGCCCGGATTGAGCAGTCGCTGGGGATCGAAGGCGGCCTTCACCGCGTGGAAGCAGGTGATTTCGTCGGCGTCGAACTGGCTGCACATCTGGTTGATCTTCTCGCGGCCCACGCCGTGCTCGCCGGTGATGCTGCCGCCCACCGCCACGCACAGCTCCAGGATGCGCCCGCCCAACGCCTCGGCCCGGTGCAGCTGGTCACTGTCGTTGGCGTCGAACAGGATCAGCGGGTGCATGTTGCCGTCGCCGGCGTGGAAGACGTTGGCCACGCGCAGGTCGTATTCCCGGGACAGCGCCTCGATGCCGGCCAGCACCTTGGGCAGTTCCCGTTTCGGGATGGTGCCGTCCATGCAGTAGTAGTCCGGCGAGATGCGCCCCACCGCCGGGAAGGCCGCCTTGCGGCCGGCCCAGAAGCGCTGGCGCTCGGCGTCGTCGCGGGCCTGGCGGATGTCGGTGGCGCCGGCGTTCTCCATCACCGCGCGCACCCGCTGGCAGTCCTCGTCCACGTCGCTTTCCACGCCGTCCAACTCGCACAGCAGAATGGCGGCGGCGTCCCGAGGGTAACCAGCGTGCGCGAAATCCTCGGCGGCGCACAGGGCCAGGTTGTCCATCATTTCCAGACCGCTGGGAATGACGCCGGCGGCGATGATGTCGGCCACCGCCTGGCCGGCCTTCTCCACGCTGTCGAAGCTGGCCAGCAGCACCTTGGCGCGGGGTGGCGCGGGCAGCAGCTTCACGGTGATTTCGGTGACGATGCCGAGCATACCCTCGGAGCCGGTGAACAGGGCCATCAAATCAAAGCCGGGCGTATCCAGGGCATCGCTGCCCAGGGTCAGGCATTCGCCGTCCACGGTGACGATCTCCAGCTTCAGCAGATTGTGCACGGTGAGGCCGTATTTGAGGCAGTGCACGCCGCCGGCGTTCTCCGCCACGTTGCCGCCGATGGAGCAGGCGATCTGCGACGACGGGTCCGGCGCGTAGTAGAGGCCGTAGGGCGCGGCGGCCTGGGAAATGGCCAGGTTGCGCACCCCCGGTTGCACCCGGGCGGTGCCGGCCTCGGCGTCGATCTCGAGGATACGGTTGAAGCGCGCCATCACCAGCAGAATGCCCTTTTCCAGCGGCAGGGCGCCGCCGGACAGGCCGGTGCCGGCGCCCCGCGCCACCACCGGCACGCCCTCGTCGCTGGCGATGCGCATCAGCGCCTTTACCTGCGCCAGGGTCTCCGGCAGTGCCACCAGCATGGGCACGGTGCGGTAGGCGGACAGACCGTCGCATTCGTAGGGGGTCAGGTCCTCGCGCCGGTGCAGCAGACGCAGATCGGGCAGCGCGCGCTGCAAGCGGGCCAGCAGGGCCGCCTTATCCACCTCGGGCAGGGGGCCGTCGAGCCGTTCGTCGTAATGCATGGTTCCGCCGGGCTGATGTTATTGGAATGGTGCTGGGCGGATTTCAGTGTGCAGCGGTGTGGCGGGGTGAGCAAGGTCGCGTCAGCGACGGCCCGGAGGGTGGCCGCCAAGGACGGCAGGCCACAAAAAAAGACCGGGCCAGGCCCGGTCTTTCTTCAGCGAGGATGGATCAGCTGTCGCCGTCCATGTCCGCGCCCTGCATGGAGTTCACTTTCTCCACTTCCACCAGGGTGCGGCCATCGTCGTGGTCCACTTCACCGACCACGTCCAGCCGGGTGCCGACCGGCAGCTGGCGATCACCGCTGAGATCGTTGTCCAGTTCGATCTCAATGGTGCCGGCGCTGTCCTTGAGCATGTAGTGCTCGTCTTCCAGAACCTGGGTGACTTCGCCGGTCACGTGGACCATCTGGCCTTCCTCGATGCCCTGCTTGATGGCGGCGCTGTCGGCTTTGATGGCGTCACCGGCATGGGCCACGGTGAAGGCGCCCGCGAGGGCGGTGGCGATAATCAGCTTTTTCATGGCAATCCTCCTTGTTCGCTCGATACGAGTCAGGAGTATGGCATTGGAACCGGCGCTCTGTTGCGCCGGTTTTGTAAAGGAGGGTGAAATGGCGAATTGGAAGTTAAACGTTGAAAGTTAAAAAATTACGGGCCTGTGCCTTGTGGGAGGGGCGGCCACCAGTCCTGGAGGGTGCCGTCGGCGACGGCGGCCAGGTCGCCGAATTGCAGCAGCACGAATTCACTCTGGGTGGGGCGGAAAAAAATCTGATCGTTGACCGTGAGCGCGGTGCGGGCGGCGCCGTTGTACATCATCTGGTTGGTGCTCACGCCGTACAGGCCGTTGGCTTCGATGCCCGCCGGTGACACCGGCTGGGCTTTCCAGTAACCGCCGTAAATAAAATAGGTGCGCGCCCGGTTCGGATCCCACAGGGCCCAGGCGTCGCCCAGCGGCAGGGGGCCGGGCAGGTGCAGGCCGTCCATCGCCTTGAGAACGGGCGCGGCGATAAAGGCGGCGGGCTCGAAGTCCGCCAGGGTGTCCAGATCGAAGTCCGTGGGTTTGACCAGCGCCGAGCCGGCGGCCAGTTCGTTGAGCGGGGTCTCGTCGCCGTGCAGGGCCACGGTGGGGCTGCCGGCGCCGTTGAAGGTCAGGCGTTGCTCCCGGTATTTCGGCTGCAACTGATAGAGGCGGTCGATAAAGCTCTGATACACCGCCTGGCTCTTGCGCAAGGAGTCCTCGCGGCTTTCCACCACGGCGGGCAGCTTGCCCACGTGGGCGTCGTAGCCCATGAAGCCGCTGAAGCCGAGCCGCTGCGGGTGCGCTTCGACCAATGCCAGCAGCGCGTCCAGTTGAGCTGGTTCGCTCAGGCCGCCGCGATGCAGCCCCACGTCCAGTTCAATGTTCACCAGCAGGCGGCGTCGCAGGCGACGCGCCAGGGTCAGGTATTCCCGCAGCCGCGCTTCGCTGTCGATCAGCCATTGCAGTTGCTGGTCCGGGTCGAACCCGGCGTCGGCCGGCAGCTCCTCATAGAAGCGCGCCGCCGCGTTGACGGGCATGGGCTTGCCGAGCAGCAGGTCGCAGCCCGGCTCCGCCGCCGCCAGGGCGGTGATAAAGGGCTGATGAAACACCATCACCCGGCGGGTGCCGGTGAGGGCCATCACCTCGCGGATCAGCGGCACGCTGGGCAGGGACTTGGCGACGATGCGGTAGTCGCGGCCGGGCGGTAATAAGGCGGTGAGCCGCCGGCAGTTGGCGGCCAGCCGCTGGCGGTCGATCAGCAGCACCGGGCGGCCCGGCCCCTGGGCCCGGAACAGATCGTTGAGCGTCTGGAAATAGGGCGCGTGGGGCGCGCCCCGGTCGCCGGGTTTGAGCCACCAGGCCAGCGCCAGGCCGCCGCCGAGACCGATCAGAAAAGTGCGTCGTTTCATGCCGGTGCTCCGTCCACGAACACCTTCTTGAGGTGCGCATTGAGCAAACGCCCCCGGGGGTCCAGCTCGCGGCGTATGGCCTGGAAGTCGTCGAAGCGCGGGTACAGGCCGCGCAGCTCCCGGGCGCCCAGGGAATGCAGCTTGCCCCAGTGGGGCCGGCCCTCGCAGGCGCGCAGCACCGGTTCCACGGCGGCGAACACCGGCCGGTGATCCTGCTTGTAATACTGGTGCACCGACAGGCTGGCGCCGGGGCGGCCGCTGAACATGGACAGCAGGCTGTCGTCGGCGGCCACGTAACGGAACTCGATGGGAAAGAACACGTTCAGGTCCTGTTGACGCAGGGTGTCGCAGACCTTGCGCAGGCACTCGATGCCGCGTTCCGCCGGCACCGTGTATTCCATCTCGTTGAAACGCACCGTGCGCCGGTTGGCGTAGATCCGGTGGGCCGGGCCCCAACGCCGGTTCTCTTCCACGAACAGGGTGACCAGCTTCTGCAGTGACGGCGTCAGCCAGCCGGCGCGCATGGCCAGCTCGCAGACCAGTTCCAGCAGATCGTTGCTGTCGTCCTGGGCCAGGTTGTCGTCCTGCCGATCCGTGAGCGACATGGTTTTGACGATGGCGGTGCCGCCCAGGGGAAAAGCGAAAAATTCAATATTGCGGAAGTTGTCTTTTTCGTTTTCCACGAACGCCATGGCCTCGTCCAGGGGCAGGGTCCAGGTGTGTTCTTCCAACCGGTAGGCGGGCTCGGTGCGCAGGGTCACGTCGGTGATCAGGCCCAGGGCCCCCACCGAGCAGCGCGCCGCGTGGAACAGGTCGCCGTCGGCGGCGGTGAGGGCATGGCGGCGCCCGGCCATGTCGATCAACGTCAGCGCGTCCACCTGGTCGGACAGGCACGGTAAGCCCAGGCCGGTGCCGTGGGTGCCGGTGGCGATGGCGCCGGCCAGGGACTGCAGGTTGATGTCCGGCTCGTTGATCAGGCTGCGCCCTTCGTCCCAGGCCCGGAGGCCGGCCTGGGCGATGCGGGTGCCGGCGCCGAAGCGCAGGGCGCCTCCGTCGGCGGCGCGCAGGCCGCTGAGGGCTTCCAGGGAGACCAGGGTGTCGTCGGTGGGGACCACGGCGCTGAACGAATGGCTGCCACCAAAGGCTCGCACCGTGCCTTTACTCTGGGCGATCAGTGCGATCAGGCCGTCTTCGTCGGCGGGATAGGCCAGATTACGGGGCCGGGCGCTTTGGTTGCCGGACCAGTTTTGCCAGGGCGTGGCGGCGTCGGCGGCACGCGGCGCGCCACTCAGACCGGCGAGGGCGCCGCCCCCGGCGGTGGCCGTCAGCGCCTTGAGAAAGCCGCGGCGGTCCAGGGAAAGGGAGAACGACATGACGGTTCCTGACTTTTTATTATTGGAACCATCGTACTAAATTTATCGCGCGGCGCAACCTTTCCCGTCAGGAGGGCATTGATCCTGGGGCGGTGTTTCAGGGAAAGCGCATCCCGGTCAGGGTCTCGGACAGCTCCCACAGCCGGGCGCCCCGGGCGCCGTCCTGGGCATAGCGCCGGGGGCGCGCCTCGGTGGGCGGGCCGAACGCTTCCATCAGCCGGGCCGGGCCGTAATAGTGGCCGCCCCGGGCGTCCGGGCTGGTGGCGGCGTACAGGGTGGGCCAGCTGCCTTTTTCGGCGCTCTGGGTGAACAGCGGCCAGGCCCAGCGGGCCAGCCGGCCGATGCCCAGCGGGCTTTCCTCGGCGATGCCGGGGCCGGCCAGGTTGGTGCTGGCCACGCCCGGATGGCAGGCCAGCGAGCGGGTCTCGGCGCCGGCGTCGCGCAGGCGACGCTCCAGCTCGATGGCGAACATCAGATTGGCCAGCTTGGCCTGGGCGTAGGCTTTCTGGCGGCCGTACTCGCCGTCCAGATGGATGTTGTCGAAGTGAATGCGCCCGCCCCGATGGGCGATGCTGCTCACGGTGACGATGCGCGATCCCGGTACTTCGCGCAGGCGCGGCAACAGCAGGCCGGTGAACGTGAAATGCCCCAGATGATTGATGCCGAACTGGCGTTCGAAGCCGTCCTCGGTGCGGCCTTCCTGCAGCCACATGATGCCGGCATTATTGATCAGCAGATCGATGCGCTCGCAGCGCCCGGCGATCTCCTCGGCGGCGGCGCGCACGCTGGCCTGGCTGGCCAGATCCAGATGCACCACTTCCGCCTGGCCGGGCAGATCGCGGCGGGCGGCTTCCGCTTTTTCCAGGTTGCGGCAGGCCATGATGATGCGGGCCCCACGGGCGGCCAGATGGTGGGCGGCGCGCAGACCGATGCCGCTGTTGGCGCCGGTGATCACGGCCACCCGGCCGCTCTGGTCGGGGATGTTGGAAGGCTTCCAGCTCATGGGCGCTCCTGGTCGGCGCGAGTCTCCGCGACGTCAGCCGCGACCCGTCAATCAATGCCGAGCTGATCCCAAAGGGCGTCCACCCGGCGTTTGGTGTCGTCGTCCATGGTAATCGGACGGCCCCACTCACGACTGGTTTCACCGGGCCATTTCGAGGTGGCGTCCAGCCCCATTTTCGAACCCAGGCCGGCCACCGGCGAGGCGAAGTCCAGGTAGTCGATGGGCGTGTTCTCCACCAGCACCGTGTCCCGGGCCGGGTCCATGCGGGTGGTGATCGCCCACATCACGTCCTTCCAGTCGCGACCGTTGACGTCGTCGTCGCAGACGATCACGAACTTGGTGTACATGAACTGCCGCAGGAACGACCACACCCCCATCATCACGCGCTTGGCGTGGCCCGGGTACTGCTTCTTCATGGTCACCACCGCCATCCGGTAGGAGCAGCCCTCCGGCGGCAGATAGAAATCCACGATCTCCGGAAACTGCTTCTTCAGAATCGGCACGAAGATTTCGTTCATTGCCACACCCAGCACCGCCGGCTCATCCGGCGGCCGGCCGGTATAGGTGCTGTGGTAGATCGGATCGCGACGGTGGGTGATGCGCTCCACGGTGAACACTGGAAAACGCTCCACCTCGTTGTAGTAACCGGTGTGGTCGCCGAACGGCCCCTCGTCGGCCATCTCGCCGGGATGGATGTGGCCTTCCAGCACGAACTCGGCGCTGGCCGGTACCTGCAGATCCGAACCCAGGCACTTCACCAGCTCGGTCTTGCTGCCCCGCAGCAGGCCGGCGAAAGCGTACTCGCTGAGCGTGTCCGGCACCGGCGTCACCGCGCCCAGAATGGTGGCCGGATCGGCCCCCAGGGCCACCGCCACCGGGAAGGGCTCACCCGGGTGCTGCTGCTGCCACTCCTGAAAATCCAGCGCGCCGCCCCGATGGCTCAACCAGCGCATGATCAGCTTGTTGCGACCGATCAACTGCTGACGGTAGATGCCCAGGTTCTGGCGCTCCTTATGCGGCCCCCGGGTAATCACCAGCGGCCAGGTCACCAACGGCCCGGCATCCCCGGGCCAGCAGGTCTGGATCGGCAAACGGGTCAGATCCACATCGTCGCCCTCGATCACCTGCTCCTGGCAGGGCCCGGACCCGCTCACCTTGGGGCTCATGCTCAGCACCTTGCGGAACACCGGCAGCTTCTCCCAGGCATCCCGGAAGCCCTTCGGCGGCTCCGGCTCCTTCAGAAACGCCAACAGCTCCCCCAGCTCGCGCAGCTCCTGCACGGAATCCCGACCCATACCCAGCGCCACCCGCCGCTCCGTGCCGAACAGATTGCCCAACACCGGAATCGAAGAGCCTTTCGGGTTCTCGAACAACAACGCCGGCCCGCCCGCCTTCAGCGTGCGGTCGCAAATCTCGGTGATTTCCAGATGCGGATCCACTTCCTTGGTGATGCGTTTCAGCTCGCCCTGCTTCTCCAGCTGCTGAATAAAGTCGCGCAAATCGCGGTATTTCATGGAACACGGTCTCGCCGGCTACAAGGTGCGGGGCAGTATAACAGCCCGCCCGCCGGGCACGATGCCATGGCGACACGGCCCACGATGACCACCAGTAGGAGCGACTTCAGTCGCGATGAGCCCCTGAAGATTGCGACAGAAGCGGAGCCCCGCCCGACCCTCCTGCCGCTGCCCACATGGACAGCATGATTGATGCCGGAAAATCAAGTGCTCGGGAGACCCGGGGCGTGGCCGTGTAAGGTTTGTAACCTTATGAAATGTCTGGTTTATTCGATTTATATAAAAACAGAAATCGGGGCAGGATTCTGGTGCGTTCATTAGATATTTAGTTCGGCACCCTAATGCCTGTAGAAATATTTTTATAGAGGGAATGAATTTTGAAGATTACTCGTTTAGAAATTAGTAATTACAGAACGTTTGAGAGCATAGATATAGGATTTGATGATTTCTATTCTGCTATTTGTGGACAAAATGACGCTGGTAAAAGCAATATCGTTCGTGCGCTGCGAGCGGTTTTAAGGGAGGATAATATATACGGCCGAGCAAGGAGGCATAGTATTTCAGCATTAAGAGATTTTCCGAGATGGAAAGATGCAAAGGATAAGGATAAGAGTATTTCTGTGGCAATCGAGCTTACAATATTTAGAGCTGCTGATGCTGGAGTTTTTGAGTTTCTTATCGATTATCTCGATCTCCAGGTGGATGATCTAAAAGAATCAATGTGTCTTAAGTTAGAGAGCAAGTGGCAAGATTCGATGTCGTCTGGGCAAACAGCTGCGATTCTTGATGGCGAAAAATTTGAAGGCATAAAGGCACAGGAAATTCACAAGAAAGTTCAGTCAAGCATATTGATTCATAACTCAACGGAAGTCGAAGCAAGGAATTCTTTTACCGGTTTTTTGCATGAGTTTTCCGAACAATATTCGGCCGAACTTAATAAAATGACGGCAACTCTCCAGAAATCCCTTGCTAAAATAGCAAAAGGACAAAAGGAGGAGGTTTCCAACCTGTTGTTCAGGATGAACAGTAACCTGAAAGTTGGAATAACAGTTCCCGATATGAGCTTTGACCGACTTCCATATAATTTATCCTTGGGCGACAGCAAAATGGAGGTCGACTTAGATGACTGGGGGAGCGGGACAAAAAACAGAACCATGATATTTCTAACCTTGCTAAAAGCAAAGCAGGTGAGCGAGTCTGCGACCACGGCTGAGAAAATGACCCCGATCTTAATTATTGAAGAGCCTGAAAGCTTCTTGCATCCATCTGCACAAGCAGAGTTCGGTAGAGTTCTGCAGCAAATTTCAAACGAATTTGGTGTTCAGGTAATAACAACTACGCATAGTCCATACATGTTAAATCAGTCCTGCCCCGAAAGTAACATTCTTCTGGAGCGTAACATGTTCAGAAAACAGTTGCGTGAGACTAGAAAGATAGATACTTCAGGCGAGAATTGGATGGAACCATTTGGCGTGGTTTTGGGATTGGCCAATGAGGAATTCCAGCCTTGGCGAGAAATATTTTTCTCGGAGTCGAAATCCCATCTTCTTGTAGAAGGTAAAACGGATAAGGAGTATTTTGAGCTAATTCGCCATAGCTGTCATGGTGCCAATAAGTTGGATTTTGATGGCGACATATTTCCTTATGAGGGTTGTGGCAACCTAAAAAATCCGACGCTGCTCAACTTCATAAAATCAAAAAGCAAAAAGCTTGTTATAACGTTTGATATAGATGTCGTAAAAGAAGTCGAGCCTACCCTCAAGAGGCATGGGTTTGAAAATAATAAATCGTATGTTGTTGTTGGGATTGACAGGGCTGGCTCAAGAAGCATTGAAGGGCTAATACCTAGTTCTTACAAAAACACTGTTAATAACAAGAATCCAGAACTTGTTCAGCAAGGTATTCATGGAACGAAAGAGGAGCAGAAGTTCGCCAAAAACAAACTGAAGTCTTTATATTTGGAAGAGTTCAAGGAAAATGCAAGGCCAGGTGGAGATGATTATGAAGAGTTTTATAAAGTGGCCAAGATATTAAACAAAGCGTTCAAATAAAACTTTAAGAAAATTTCTGAAAAGCGACCAGTTTTCGCCGCTCTGCAGCTCCAAGTCAGCACGTGAGCCAGACGTTAGAGTTATTTATGGATTATTTGTCGAGCCACAAACGTATACTTGAGAAGGCGGTATCAAATGACCTTCCCGACCGCATCAACGGCGAATCGGAAATTCAGGTCGAAATCGTTCGAGAGCTAGTTGAGGCTGGGTTCCTGAAAGCGGCCGACGCTTCTGACAAGGATGGTATCGAGTATATGGAGCCAAGAATTACCGTCGCTGGGCGAGAGTACCTCAATGACTTGAGCCAAAGAGCGTATGAAGGCTCGCCTACAGGAAAGGCTCATAGGATAGCCCTACGCATTTTGGATTGGTCCGGAGGAATAGCCGCGGGGCTCGTAATTGCTTGGGTGGGGCAGAACTTGCTGTAAGCTCTAACAAACAAGACGGGAACATGGTGGTTCCCCGCTTTACTGGACACCTTCTCCTAGCGAGTGGACTTCCGACGGTTCGCGTGGGGCCTTGCCGACTCATGGTTCCTGCATTAGACCTCAGATGAGTACGGTTGCGCAGAAATGACGGAACAGAAGAAACAAAAAAGTGCAGTGCGGAAGCGCGCGGATGAAATCAAGCGCGACCGCTGCAAGAACTTGATTGCCGTGATTGAAGACCCGAGCGATATCAGAAATATCGGGACGGTAATTCGCAACGTGAATGCCCTGGGTGTGGAGAAGGTGTACGTGATCGATCCCAGGTCCGCCCTTCCGGACGATTGGCAAGAAATGCGGGGAACGAAAGCGCTTAACCAGACCTCCGTTTCGGCTATCAAATGGAGTTTCGTCAAGCGCTTTGACAACACCGAAGACTGCATCGCGCACCTGGAGAAGAATCGATTTGTGTCGGTCGTGACCTCTCCTCACGTCAAGGGACGAAACAATGGTGTTCTTGATGAGGTGGACTTTACCGAGTGGTATAAGCTGGCCGTTTGATTTGGCAATGAGTCTCGGGGTATCAGCGATACGGCTATTGGGCACAGTATCTTGTGCGTCAGCATCCCCATGTTTGGGATGATCGAGAGCTTTAATCTCGCCACCACATCCGGCATCGTCCTTTATGAGGTCACTAAGCAGCGTCGAGAGTATCAAAGGAAGTATCGGAAAAGGAACAGGCGGGTTCCGGTGGATGGTGCCTGACAGGTAGTCCTTTATCGCGACTGAAGTCGCTCCTACAGTTGCGGTACCTTCTGGTGTTGGCCTCAAACGCAAAACGCCCCGGCGATCACCGGGGCGTTTTGCGTTTAAGCGGTCTTGTGGAAAGACCGCCGGTGTTACTTGCGCTTCATGGAGTCGAAGAACTCAGCATTGGTCTTGGTTTGCTTCATGCGGTCGATGAGGAATTCCACCGCGCCGATTTCGTCCATGGGGTGGAGGACCTTGCGCAGGATCCACATTTTCTGCAGTTCGTCCTCGCTGACCAGCCGCTCTTCGCGGCGGGTGCCGGAGCGTTTGATGTTCATGGCCGGGAACACGCGCTTCTCGGAGACCTTGCGGTCCAGGTGCAGTTCCATGTTGCCGGTGCCCTTGAACTCCTCGTAGATCACTTCGTCCATCTTGGAGCCGGTTTCCACCAGGGCGGTGGCGAGGATGGTGAGGCTGCCGCCTTCCTCGATGTTCCGTGCCGCACCGAAGAAGCGCTTGGGTTTTTCCAGGGCGTGGGCGTCGACACCGCCGGTGAGCACCTTGCCGGAGCTGGGCTGGACGGTGTTGTAGGCGCGCGCCAGGCGGGTGATGGAGTCGAGCAGGATCACCACGTCCTGTTTGTGTTCCACCAGCCGCTTGGCTTTCTCGATCACCATTTCGGCCACTTGCACGTGGCGGGCCGGCGGTTCGTCGAAGGTGGAGGCCACCACTTCACCGCGGACCGTGCGCGACATTTCCGTCACCTCTTCGGGACGTTCGTCGATCAGCAGCACGATCATGTGGGCTTCGGGGTTGTTGCGGGCGATGGAGTGGGCGATGTTCTGGAGGAGCATGGTTTTGCCGGCTTTCGGCGGGGCCACGATCAGGCCGCGCTGGCCCTTGCCGATCGGTGCCACCAGGTCGATCACCCGGGCGGTGATGTCCTCGGTGGAGCCGTTGCCGATTTCCATGACGAAACGTTCCGTGGGGAACAGCGGCGTCAGGTTTTCGAACAGGATCTTGTTCTTGGCGTTTTCCGGCTTGTCGGTATTGATCTCGTTGACCTTGAGCATGGCGAAGTAGCGTTCGCCATCCTTGGGAGGCCGGATCTTGCCGGAAATGGTGTCGCCGGTGCGCAGGTTGAAGCGCCGGATCTGGCTGGGCGAAACGTAGATGTCGTCCGGACCGGCCAGGTAGGAGCCTTCCGCGGAGCGGAGGAAGCCGAACCCGTCCTGCAGGATCTCCAGAACCCCGTCACCGTAGATGTCGGAGCCGTTCTTGGCCGCCTTTTTGAGGATGGAGAAGATGACGTCCTGTTTGCGGGTTCGCGCCAGGTTCTCCAGGCCGAGTTCCTTGGCAATATCCAGCAGTTCGCCGATCGGCTTCTGTTTCAGTTCGGTAAGATTCATTGGAGTTTTACAGGGTGTCCAGAGATGAATTGACGGAATACACCATGGGGAGGTGTCTCGATGGTCCGGTTTTCGGGGGCGGGTGCTCTGTGCGGCGCCGTGCCCTTATTTTGGCTGAAATCGCCCGGATCGGCCGGCCACGGAGGCGGCATGAAAGAGCCGGTTTGGATATGGCCTGACGCAATGAACGGGAACGATTAAAGATGTGACCCTTGCGAATCAACGCGCGGCGGGGACCGGATTTCCCGGGTGCCGGCTGCGATGATTACCCCTGACCGAACAGTGCCTTAACAATGCGGGCTTTGCAAACCCGATGGAAAACAAGGCGGATAAAACGGACGGATCAGGAATCCCTGCCAGAGGGGGCGAATACGCTGATTCGGGAATGTACCACCGGGTCGGAGGGCTGTCCAGCCCGCGCGGATGACCGGGTTCACGGTCTTCGCGGGCCGGGCAGCCACCGCCGGGCGCAGGCTCGGTTCAGAGCGTGCTGTCCAGGAAGGCGGTGAGCTGGGACTTGGAAAGCGCGCCCACCTTGGTGGCTTCCACATCACCGTTCTTGAACACGGTGAGGGTGGGGATGCCACGCACGCCGTACTTTCTCGGCGTTTCCGGGTTGTCGTCGATGTTCAGCTTGGCGATGGTCAGCTTGTCCGCGTACTCACCGGAGAGATCCTCCAGAATCGGCGCCACCATCTTGCAGGGGCCACACCAGGGCGCCCAGTAGTCCACCAGAACCGGACCGTCGGCTTTCAGGACTTTCTCCTCGAAATCCGCGTCGGTCACGTTGATAATCTCGCCGCTCATTGAATTCTCCTGCTAGGCTCGCGGGATTGTGAACACGCCATGGTGTCATGGCGGTGCAGAGGGCCATTAATATCAGGGTCTGGGGCGCGGATTTCAAGCGCGCCGGGCAATGGGGCCGACAGGGGCCGCCTATCAGGGGCGCCGGGCCGGGGACCGCCGAGGAGGACGGTTTTGCGACAACCTGAACATCTGGCCGCCATCGATCTGGGGTCGAACAGCTTTCATATGGTGGTGGCCCGTCAGGCGCAGGGTGAGGTGCGCGTGCTGGAAAGCCTGTCCGAGAAGGTACAGCTGGGCGCCGGCCTGGACCGCGATAACCGCCTGGACGAGGCGGCCCAGCAGCGCGCCCTGGACTGCCTGGCGCGGTTCGGCCAGCGGATCACCGGCATCCCCCGGGGGAATGTGCGCGTAGTGGGTACTAACACACTGCGCATGGCCCGTAACGCCAATCAGTTCATCGCGCGGGCCGAGGCTCTGCTGGGGCACGACATCGAGGTGGTGGCCGGCCGCGAGGAGGCCCGGCTGATCTATCTGGGCGTGGCCCACAGCCTGGCCGACGACGCCGGCGCCCGCCTGGTGGTGGACATCGGCGGCGGTTCCACGGAGCTGATCATCGGCGAGCGGTTCGAGGCGGTGGAGACCGAGTCCCTGCACATGGGCTGCGTCAGCTACGGGCAGCGCTTTTTCCCGGAGGGCCGCATCACCGAGGCGGCGTTCCGCAAGGCGGTCACCGCCGCCCGTCAGGAAGTGCTTTCCATCGACGCCAACTACCGGCGGCTGGGCTGGGCCCAGGCGGTGGGGGCGTCGGGCACCGTCAAGGCCATCGCCCAGGTGTGCGAGGAGAACGGCTGGAGCGGCGAGGGCGTCTCGCTGGAGGGGCTCGACAAGGCGCGCCGCAAGGCGATCAAGGCCGGCAGCGTGGACGCCCTGGATCTGAAGGGCCTGCGCGACGACCGCAAACCGATCTTCGCTTCCGGTCTGGCGATCCTGCTGGGCATCTTCGAGCAGTTGGGCCTGGAGCGCATGCAGTTTTCCAACGGTGCCCTGCGCGAGGGGCTGCTCTACGACCTGCTCGGCCGCTTCAGCCATGAGGACGTGCGCGAGCGCAGCATCCAGGCGTTGATGAACCGTCACCATGTGGAGCGCGCCCAGGCGGAGCGGGTCTGGGCCACCGCCCGGGGCCTCCATGAGCAGGTGGCGCCGGTCTGGCAACTGGAGGACGACGCGGCCCTGGACACCCTGCGCTGGGGGGCGCTGCTTCACGAGGTGGGGCTGGCGGTGTCGCACAGCCAGTTCCACAAGCACGGTGCTTATCTGGTGTCGAATTCCGACCTGCCCGGCTTTTCCCGGCAGGAGCAGCAGGGGGTGGCGTTGCTGGTGCGCGGCCATCGCCGCAAGCTGCCGCTGTCGGCCCTGGCCGATTGCCCCGAGGATGAGCAATCGCGCTGGCTGCGGCTGTGTCTGATTCTGCGGTTGGCTTGCCGGCTGCACCATGCCCGTAACGACGGGCCGGTGCCGGCCCTGGGCCTGGCGGTGGACGGCGAGGCCCTGACGCTGTCGTTCCCGGAGGGCTGGCTGGCGGAGCATCCCCTGACCCTGGCGGACCTGGAGCAGGAGCAGGAGTATTTCCAGGCCGCCAATTACTCGCTCACGCTCTCGTAGGAGCGGTCGTTCGACCGCGATTCGGGGCGCTGGTGGGCGGCGTCAGCCGCCGGTCAGTTCTTCCAGCAGAGCCTGCTGGGCCAGGAACGGCGCTTCGCCTTCCTCTGGTTGCACCCGGGTATAGCTGCCGTCCGGGTTCAACGTCCAGGCCTGGCCGTTATCACGCAGATAGTAGTCCAGCCCCTCGCGGAGAATGCGCTGCTTGAGCAGCGGGTCGTTCACCGGGAAGCAGGTTTCCACCCGGTTGAACAGATTGCGGTCCATCCAGTCGGCGCTGGAGCAGTACAGCAAATCCTCGCCGGCGTGATGAAAATGGTAGATGCGGGTGTGCTCCAGGAACCGGCCGATGATCGAGCGCACGCGGATGTTCTCCGAGAGGCCCGGGATGCCCGGCCGCAAGCAGCAGATGCCGCGCACGATCAGATCGATCTCCACCCCCGCCTGGCTGGCCCGGTACAGGGCCTGCATGATGCGGCCTTCGGTGAGTGAGTTGAACTTGGCGATGATGCGCGCCGGCTTGCCGGCGCGGGCCTGCTCGGTCTCGAAATCGATCCAGCTGATCAGGCTCGGGTGCAGGGTGAACGGCGAGTGCTTCAGGTGCTTGAGGCGGGCCGCCTTGCCCATGCCGGTGAGCTCCTGAAAAATCTTGTGCACGTCCTGGCACAGGCCTTTCTCAGCCGTCATTAATCCATAGTCGGTGTAAATGCGCGTGGTCTTGGTGTGGTAGTTGCCGGTGCCCAGGTGCGCGTAGCGTTTGATGCCGTCGCCGTCGCGGCGTACCACCAGCAGCATCTTGGCGTGGGTTTTGTAGCCCACCACGCCGTACACCACCATGGCGCCGGCTTCCTGCAAGCGGCGGGCGCCTTCGATGTTCGATTCCTCGTCGAAGCGCGCGCGCAGTTCCACCACCGCGGTCACTTCCTTGCCGTTGCGGGCGGCGGTTTCCAGATGGTCGAGGATCTCGGAGTTGGTGCCGGTGCGGTAGAGCGTTTGCTTGATGGCCAGCACCTTCGGGTCCCGGGCCGCCTCGGCGAGCAGGTTGACCACCGGGCTGAAGCTCTCGAACGGGTGATGCAGCAGGATGTCGCCCTGGTCGATGGCGTCGAACACGCTCTCGTGTTTTTTCAGCGCCGGCGGCACCCGTGGGGTGAAGGGCGCATAGTGCAGCCGGGGCCGGTTGACGCTGGTGAACATGCGCGCCAGGTTCACAGGCCCGTTCACTTCATAGGCGTCCTGGGCGGTGAGCTCGAACTGCTCCAGCAGATAGTCCACCAGATGGCGCGGACAGTTGTCCGCCACTTCCAGCCGCACCTCGTCGCCGTAGCGCCGTGACAGCAGCTCGCCCTTGAGCGCGCTGGCCAGGTCCTCGGCGTCCTCGTCCACTTCCAGGTCGGCATTGCGGGTAACGCGGAACTGGTAGCAGCCGGTGGCGCTCATGCCCGGGAACAGATCGCTCACATGGGCGTGGATCATCGACGACAGAAAAATAAAGTTGTCGTTGCCGTTCTCGCAGATGTGCGCCGGCAGCCGGATCAGGCGCGGCAGCGAGCGCGGCGCCGGCACGATGGCCAGGCCGGTGGAGCGCCCGAAGGCGTCCTTGCCGTCCAGCGGCACGATAAAGTTGAGGCTCTTGTTCACCAGCCGCGGAAACGGATGGGCCGGGTCCAGGGCGATCGGCGTCAGCACCGGATAGACCTGCTCGCGGAAATATTTTTTCACCCACTCCGCCTGGCGCCGGGTCCAGTGCTCCCGGCGCAGAAAGTGCACCCCTTCCTCGGCCAGGGCCGGCAGCAAAATGTCCTGCAGAATGTGGTACTGGCGCTGCACCGCCTCATGGGTGACGCGGGCGATCTCGTCGAGAATTTCCTGGGCCAGCATGCCGTCCGGCCCGGGCTGCCCGGTGCCGGTTTCCAACCGGTTCTTCAGCCCGGCCACGCGGATCTCGAAGAACTCGTCCATGTTGGACGAGAAAATCAGCAGGAAATTGAGGCGCTCCATCAACGGATGGCGCTCGTCCATGGCCTGTTCCAGCACCCGCAGGTTGAACTGCAGCAGGCTCAGTTCCCGGTTGATGTAGTAGTCGTGATTGTCCAAGTCGATGGCGTGATGGTGGTTGGCGATATGGTTCATGGCGTGATCCCGGCCCGGACGCGAAAGAGCCTCCATTCCATGACATTACTGTGACAGAGGCATGACAGGGCGGCGCCTGGGTCAGAGTATCGCACTGGAAGGCCGCCGGGGAGGGCTTCCATGCTTACGAATGATACGTATAATGCGAACCATTCTTGTTTGCCTTAACGTCCGGAGTAGTTCTATGCAATTGTTGCCAATCGGCGGCGGCCGCCGTCGTGCTTTAGGCACGCCCCTGGCGGTTTTCGCCACTCTCTTCTGGTCGCCGGTTCTGCTGGCTCAGGAGGCCAACACCCTGGCGCCGGTGGAAGTGTCCGACCAGTCGCCGGCGGAAGACGCTTCCTACATTCAGGCGGACAAGCCCGCCGCAACCGGTAAATTGGATGTGCCGGTGGCTCGTCAGCCGTTCGCCATCGAGGTGGTGGGCGAGACCCTGATGCGGGACACCGGCGCCAAGAACATCCAGGATGCGCTGCTCTATTCCCCGGGGGTTTACAGCGGCGCATTCGGTTTCGACACCCGTGGTGATTCCGCCAAGGTGCGGGGTCTGAACCCTTCATTCTATGTGGATGGCCTGCGCTACTTGTACGGGTCCTACAACTCCGTGCGCCCCAACATTTACGCGCTGGAAAGCATCGAGGTTCTGAAAGGGCCTTCATCGGTGCTTTACGGCCAGTCGGAACTGGGTGGCATCATCAATGCGGTGTCCAAGCTGCCCAAGCCCACCCGCCAGGGCGAACTCTGGGCTCAGGTGGGTTCCTTTGATCGCAAGCAGGTGGCGGCGGACCTCACCGGGCCGCTGTCCGAGGACGGCAAGCTGCTTTACCGGCTGGTGGCTCTGAAGCGGGACAGTGGCACCCAGGTGGATTATGTGGATGACGACGGTTTTCTGTTCGCGCCCTCAATCACCTGGCTGCCCACCGATAACACCACCATCAGCCTGTTGCTGAACAGCCAGGAGGATAACGGCGCCGTGTCCGCGCAATTCCTGCCGGCGCAGGGCACCCTGTTGCCAGGCCCGCTGGGTGATATCGGCTCGGAAACGTTCGTCGGCGAACCGGACTGGGATCGTTACGATCGTCGCCGCGACGAGGTGACGCTGTTCGTCGACCATCGGATCGATGAGCAATGGGGCGTGGCATTCACTGGTCGTTATTCAAAAAGCGAGACCGAAACCCGTGAACATTGGGCCGCGATCGGGTCCGCCCCGGCGGCGGATGGCACCATCGGCCGGGTGATCTACATGGATGACAAGGGCACCGAGGTAAAGAACTTCGACGTGCGTCTTAAAGGTAACCTGCTGATGGGCCCCACCCGCCATCATCTGGCCATCGGTGTGGACCGACAGGATGCGCTCTGGACTCAGGACAATACATTCTCCGGCGCCGGTACGCCTCTCAATGTTTATGACCCGGTCTACGGTAACGTCAACTACGCGGTGCTGGACCCTCAGGATGCGGATGACAATGAGTTGAAGCAGACCGGGGTGTACATGATTGATCACGTGGACATCGGCCGCGTATCGGTTTCCGGGGCTCTGCGTTACGACGACACCACCAGCACCACCCTGGGCGTCAACGGCGTCGATACCGACAAGGATGACCATGCCACCACCGGCCGGATCGGCCTGATGTACAACTTCGACTTCGGTCTTTCCCCTTACATCAGCTACTCAGAGTCCTTCGTGCCGAACCTGGGTATTTCCAATGGCCGCACGCTGGATCCCACCACCGGCGAACAGCGCGAGGCGGGCATCAAATACCTGTCCGAGCCATTGGGCTTGTCGGTCACCGCCGCCTGGTTCGATATCGAAGAGACCAATCGGATCATTCCCGGTGCCAATGCGCAGGAAGTGGACCAAACCGGCGCCACCGTGGACGGTTGGGAAATCGGCGTGAAGAAGCAGTTCGGCAATCTCAGTGTGCTCGCCAATTACACCAAGCTTGACGCCAAGAATGACCAAAGCGGTTCGCGCCTGCCGTACGTGGCCGAGGAAGTGGCCTCGTTCTGGGGCAAGTACGAGATGGAAAGCGGCCTGCGATTCGGCGCCGGCGCGCGCTACCAGGGCTCCACGGTAGGCAATGACTATGGCACCGGCGCGGGCCCCAAAGTGCCCTCCGCGACCCTGTACGATGCCATGATCGGCTATGCCACCGGCCCCTGGGATTTCTCCATTACCGGCAAGAACCTAGCCGACAAGGAATACGTATCCTGGTGCCGGGGCCAGAGCGGCGCCACCGTCTACGATTGCGGTTACGGGGAGCGCCGGGTAATTCTCGGCGACGTGCGTTACCGCTTCTGACAACGAAAAAGGCCGGCGAAAGCCGGCCTTTTTCGTGGTGGCGAACGCTCAGTCGCGTCCGGCCAGCTTGAGGGCGGCGGCCTTGGCGAAGTAGGTCAGGATACCGTCGGCGCCGGCGCGCTTGAACGCCAGCAGGGATTCCATCATCACCTTGTCCTGGTCCAGCCAGCCGTTCTGGAAGGCGGCCATGTGCATGGCGTACTCGCCGCTCACCTGGTAGGCGTACACCGGCACCCGGAATTCGTCCTTCACCCGGCGCACCACGTCCAGGTAGGGCATGCCCGGTTTCACCATCACCACGTCGGCCCCTTCCGCCAGGTCCAGGCCGATCTCGTGCAGCGCCTCGTCGGAGTTGGCCGGGTCCATCTGGTAGGTGGTCTTGTCCGCCTTGCCCAGGTTGGTGGCGGAACCCACCGCGTCGCGGAACGGGCCGTAGTAGGCGGAGGCGTACTTGGCGGAGTAGGCCATGATGCGGGTCAGGGTGTGGCCCTGCTCTTCCAGGGCCTGGCGGATGGCGCCGATGCGACCGTCCATCATGTCCGAGGGCGCCACCATGTCGGCGCCGGCGTCGGCGTGGGACAGGGCCTGCTTGACCAGGGCGATGACGGTGGCCTCGTTCAGCACGTAGCCGTCGTCGTCGAGGATGCCGTCCTGGCCATGGGTGGTGAACGGGTCCAGGGCCACGTCGGTGATCACGCCCATTTGCGGCACCGCCGCCTTGATCGCGCGGGTGGCGCGCTGGGCCAGGCCCTCCGGGTTCCAGGCCTCGGCGGCGTCCAGGCTTTTCACCTCCGCCGGTGTCACCGGAAACAGCGCCATGGCGGGCACGCCCAGGTCGGCCAGTTCGCGCGCTTCTTCCACCAGCAGATCGATGCTCTTGCGCTCCACCCCGGGCATGGACGGCACCGCCTCGGTGCGCTGCTCGCCGTCGAGCACGAACACCGGATAGATCAGATCGTCCACGGTAAGGGTGTTTTCCCGCATCAGGCGGCGGGAGAAGTCGTCCTTGCGCATGCGGCGCATGCGCGTGGCCGGCCAGGGGGCGCGGTGGTAAGACATGGGCCGAACCTCTCGGTAGCAAGGCATCAAAAATCGGGGAACGAAGTTTACCAAACCCGCGCCGGCGAGGAAAAAGAGATCGGACCGGTAGTATATTGGCGGTATTCCGCCGAAACATGGCTGTGAAAGCGCTGATAACGGAAGTATCATGCGTAAATGGACAATAAATGCACGATCCAGGTGTTTGTGGACGGCGTATGGCGGGACGCGGCGGTGATCAGCCTGGCGGGCCCGGAGCGCCAGGGTTGGCGCGCGCCCACCTACACCACTTACCTGCCCGATTACGCTCTGGACTACCTGGGGCGCCGTGATGCCGCGGCCTGCGGAGTCCGTTTCCCCGTGTCTCTGGAAATCGATGAACAGGATACCTGGCCGGCCTGGCTGGTGGATGTGTTGCCGCAGGGGTACGGGCGACAGGAATTGCTGCGTCAGATGGACTTGCCGGTCACCGTGGAAGCCGCGGGGGACTGGCCGTTGCTGAGGGCCGGGGGCGGCAATCCGATTGGCAATCTGCGCATCAAGGAAGCCTGGGAGTGGCTGGCGGAGCGCCCGGCGGGTCCGGCCCGTGGGTTTCGCTTTGAAGACGTGGCGGGTCGTCATGAGGATTTCGTGGAACATCTGGCCGCGCACGGTTTGTTCGTGGCCGGCTCCTCCGGCGTGCAGGGGGAGTGGCCGAAGATTCTGCTGACCGAGGCCGACGACGGCCTGCTTTATTTGGATCATACCCTGGCGGACGAGCGCGCGCGCCGGCACTGGCTGGTCAAGTTCCACCGTGGCACGGACCGCGATCTGCAAGCCATTCTGCGAGCGGAAGCCGATTATATGACGCTGGCCCGGGGGCTGGGGCTGCGCGTCCACGGTGCCTTGGAGACCCATGGGCGCACCCTGTTTATTCCTCGCTTCGACCGTCGTCTCGAAGGGGGCGGTGTACAGCGCATCGCCCAGGAAAGTCTGGCTTCGTTGTGCGGGCGGGCCGGCTTCGGGATCGCGGTGCGGCATGAAGACGCGTGCCGGGCGCTGGCGGAGGTGGTCAGCGAGCCATGGACGGAGATCATTGAGTATCTGAAGCGCGACGTGGCCAACCTGGCCCTGGGCAACAAGGACAACCACGCCCGCAATACCGCCCTGGCGCGCCATCATGATGGTCGCATCGCCCTGACGCCGCTGTTCGACTTCGCGCCCATGTTTCTGCACCCGGACGGGATCGCGAGGCAGAGCCGCTGGCTGGCTGATAACGGTGGGCAGCCCGATTGGCAAAGGGTGACGGAGGCGGTGGCGGCGGCGACCGGCCTGCCGATGGACCCGTTGCGTCGGGCGCTCGGGGAGATGGGAGCGGGCGTGCGGGCGTTACCGCAACGCATGACCTCGCTGGGCATGGACCCGGACCTGGTGGAGAGACTCCGACCGGGGACGAAGAATCTGGCCGAACAATTGGAGCGCTTGCATGGATAGGCGTTACGCCGAGTTGAGTCCCGCGGAGCAGGTGGAGCGGCGTCGTGAGGTGCTGAGTCATATCCACGACCATCCGGAGCTGCCGATCCATCGGGTGGTGGCGCTGCTGCGTGGCGGGTTGCGCTTCACCTTGAGCGAATACAGCCGGCTCACGGGCGTGTCCGCGCGGGTGATTCAAGACATCGAACAGGACCGGGGCAACCCCACCCTGGGCACCGTGGAAAAGCTGCTCGCTCCGTTCGGGCTCAAGCTGGCGGCGGTGTCCTCGCGGATCGGAGAATAGCGTATGGGCCGTTGGCGACCGAAAGGCACCCCCGCCTCCAAGTACATCACGCCGGAGGGCTACCGGCGGCTGAACGAAGAGCTGCAGCGACTCTGGAAGGAAGAGCGGCCGCCGGTCACCCAATCGGTGCAGGAGGCCGCCGCCCAGGGCGACCGCTCCGAGAACGCCGAGTATATTTACGGCAAGAAGCAGCTCCGTGAGATCGACCGGCGCATCCGTTTTCTCAGCAAGCGCCTGGACGGCATGACCGTGGTGGACCGGCCGCCGGAGGACACCGGTAAGGTGTTTTTCGGCGCCTGGGTGGAGCTGGAGGACGACGACGGCAAGCGCGAGACCTACCGGCTGGTGGGCCCGGACGAGGCCGAGGGCGGCGCCGGGTTGATCAGCATCGACGCGCCTCTGGCCCGGGCCTTGCTGGGCAAACGGGTGGACGACGAGGCCTGGGTGAGAACGCCCGCCGGCGAGCGCTGTCTGTACATCAACCGCATCTGGTATGGACCGCAATGAGCAACAACCGAATCTGGTTTTTTTTTCGCAAATCGCTGCTGGGCGGGCTGCTGATTCTGCTGCCCATCTCCATCATCGCGTTTTTCTTCAAATGGATTTATGATGCCGTGACCGGCCTGATCGCGCCGTTCACCGGGCTGGTGGTGCGCGCCTTCGGGTTGCCCAAGTTCGCCGCCGACTGGGCGGTGGTGGCGGTGCTGGTGGTGTTCTGCTTCCTGGTCGGCACTCTGGTGGCCACCAAACTGGGGGGCTGGATCTGGCAGCGCCTGGAAGAGCGGGGCATGGCCCGGGTGCCGGGCTACCGCACCGTCAAGGAAGTGATCACCCAGTTATTCGGCGGCAGTCAGGACAGCCTGATGCGCGGGGAAGTGGCGCGGGTGTGGCTGTACGGTCGGCAGGTGTCGGTGACGGTGCTGGGGCTGATCACGTCCCGGCACGACGACGGCGTGCTGTCGGTGTTCGTGCCCACCGGGCCCAACCCCACTTCCGGTTTCATTTACCACGTGCACGAAAGCCTGGTGGAGCGGCGACCGGACATTGGCGTGGAGCAGATGATGAAGACCGTGGTGGCCTGCGGCGCCGGCAGCGCGGCGCTGCTCAAGCGCGGCGAAGTAACGGAACGGGGCTGATCGCGACCGGGCGGCGTTCCGCTTCAGTCGCGATCCCGGGTTACAGAGAAGCTTCCGCCTCTTCCAATTTCTCCATGGCCTCCAGCAGCGCCATCTCCAGTTCTTCCCGGCGGTTCTTCAGGTCGCCCTGGCGGGCCAGCAGCGCCTGCAGTTCGTCCTTGCGGCCAGCGTCGGTGTACAGCGTTTCGTCGGCCAGGGCGGTCTCCACCTCGGTGAGCGCGTCGCTCTCCCGGTCCAGCGCCTTTTCCAGCTTCTCCACTTCCTTTTTCAGCGGCCGCAACTGCTCGCGCCGTTTGGCCGCGTCCTGGCGGCGCTGGCGGGCGTCGTCGCGGCCGGCGGCGGGCTCCGTGCGTGCCGCCGCGTTGGCCTCCCGGCGCGCCTGCTGCAGCCAGCGGGCGTAATCGTCCAGGTCGCCGTCGAAGGCGCGCACCGTGCCCTCGGCCACCAGCTGGAACTCGTCCACGGTGGTTTCCAGCAGGTGGCGGTCGTGGGACACCAGCACCACGGCGCCCTCGAACTCCTGCAGCGCCAGGGTCAGCGCCTCGCGCATCTCCAGGTCCAGGTGGTTGGCCGGTTCGTCGAGCAGCAGCAGCGCCGGCTTCTCGTGCACGATCAGCGCCAGCGCCAGGCGCGCCTTTTCGCCGCCGGAAAAGCGGCCCACCGGCTCGAACACCGCGTCGCCGTGGAAGCCGAAGGCGCCCAGTTCATTGCGCACCTGCTGCTCGGTCCATTTCGGGTGGGCGCGATTGATCAGCTGGTAGGGGGTGTCGTCGGCGGCCAGCCGGTCCACCTGCTGCTGGTGGAAATAGCCCACCGCCAGGTCCGGGTCCCGCTTCAGGCGCCCCTCCAGGGCCGTCAGTTCGCCGACCAGAGTGCGGATCAGCGTGGACTTGCCGGCGCCGTTGGGGCCCAGCAGGCCGATGCGTGACTCCGGTCGCAGGCTCAGGGTCACGTTGCCGAGAATCGGCGCGCCTTCATAGCCGCAGGTGACACCGTCCAGATCGATCATCGGGTTGGGCAGCCGTTCCGGCTTGAGAAAGCCAAAGCTGAACTCGGAATCCACGTGGGCGGGGCCGATGCGTTCCAGCTTTTCCAGCGCCTTGACCCGGCTCTGCGCCTGCTTGGCCTTGGTGGCCTTTGCCTTGAAGCGGTCGATGAACTTCTGCAGATGGGCGATCTGCACCTGCTGCTTCTCATGCATCTTCTGCTGCAAGGAAAGCTGCTCGGCGCGCTGCCGTTCGAAATCGGAATAAGTGCCGGTGTAGCGTTTCAGGCGGCGCTGCTCGATGTGCAGAATCTCGCCGACGGTGGCGTCCAGAAAAGCGCGGTCGTGGGAGATCAGCATCAGCGCGCCGGGGTGCTGGATCAGCCACTGCTGCAGCCAGAGAATGGCGTCCAGGTCCAGGTGGTTGGTGGGTTCGTCCAGCAGCATCAGGTCGGCGTCGCTGAGCAGCACCTGGGCCAGATTGAGGCGCATGCGCCAGCCACCGGAAAAGGCGCTTACCGGCTGCTTCTGCTGGGCCTCGGAAAAGCCCAGCCCGGCCAGCAGCGTGGCCGCCCGGGCCGGTTGTTCCCAGGCGCGCAGGGCGTCCAGTTCCGCGTGGGCGGCGGCGATGCCGGTGTCGTCGCCGTCGGCCTGGGCGCGGGCCAGGGCGGCCTCCGCGCGGCGCAGCGGACGGTGGCCGTCGAGCACATACTCCAGCGCCGCCTGTTCCAGTGCCGGCACTTCCTGGGCCATCATGGCCAGGCGCCAGTCCGCCGGGCGTTGCAGTTGGCCGCCGTCCGGTTCCAGCTCGCCCAGGATCAGCCGGAACAGCGAGCTCTTGCCGCTGCCGTTCTTGCCCACCAGGCCCACCCGGGCGCCTTTGTGCAGCACGAAGCCGGCGTCCTCCAGCAACAGATCGGAGCCGCGGCGCAGATTGATGTGTTCCAGGGAGAGCATAATCGGGTTTTACGACGGAAAAGACCGGCGCAGTGTAGGCCAAGCGCCGGTCCAACAGAAGGGGAACCAGCATGGACAACGAGCCGACCCTGTGGCGATTCGCACTGGGCTTGTGGCGGGACAAGAACGTGGAGCGGGTGTGCCTGCGCTTGCAGGATGACTACGGTGTGCCGGTGGCGACGCTGCTGGTGGCGCTGTGGCTGGCCAGCGGCGGCCGGCGCCCGGACGCGGCCCTGGGGCGGCGTCTGAGCGGCCATGCCGAACGCTTCGAGGAACAGTACCTGCGACCGTTGCGAGCGGTGCGGCGACGGGCGGCGGCGGACGGTGGCGCCAGCGAGCTGAAACGGCAGATCCAGGAGGCGGAACTGGAAGGCGAACGCCTGCTGCTGGAACAGCTCGCCGGGCTGGCCCGCACCCAGCCCGGCGAGGGCACGGAAACGGCCCTGGGCTGGCTGCTGTTGGTGGTGCCGGAAGTGGCCCAGTGCGAGGGCCTGCAGGCGCTGCTGGAAGAACTGGCGGCGCTCAGCGAAAGCCGGGCAGCGAGCGGATAAGGTGGCGCTGCACCTCGAGCCACTCGCCGATCAGTTGCCAATGACGCTGGTCGGCCTGATGGCGCGGGCCGCTGGGGTCGAGCATGCTGCCGCCGTCGGCCATGGACTGCACGTATTGCTGGGTGTCGCGCAGCGTCACCAGATAGGGAATCTTCAGGCTGGCCAGAAACTGCCGCAATGCCTCGTACATGCGCGTGCGGGTGCGCGCCCGGTTGGCGATCACCGCCAGCCGGCGCGGACGCCGTTGATAGCTGGGCGCCAGCATCACGTTCTGTACGAAGCGGGTGGTGGCGCGGATGTCGATGGGGCTGGGCAGCACCGGAATCAGCACCACCTGCGCCACCCGCAGCACATGGTCCAGGGTGTGGCGGTCCATGCCCGCCGGTGAGTCGATCACCACCACGTCGCGGGCCCGTTGCAGCTGATCCTGCAACCGTCCCAGGGACACCGGCTCGTCCGCCGGCCAACCCAGTGCCTCGACCATCGGGTCCTGGCGCAGCCGCACCCATTGGGTGGCGGACTGCTGCGGGTCCAGATCCAGCAGGGTGACCGCCTGGCCGGCCAGGCTGAAATAGGCGGCCAGATTGGTGGCCAGCGTGGTCTTGCCACAGCCCCCTTTGCTGTTGGCGACCAGAATCACCAGCCGCCGTTCATCCTGGCGCACCACCCGGCGCGCCGACGACGGCGCCAGGGTCGGGTCGCCGGGCATCGGATCGCTATTGGTGTTATTGGGCATAGTCTGCTTCCCCTCTGAGCGCACTATAACCGGTTTGGGTGCTCAGAATTAATACAGACGTTGCGGCCCGGGCCGGCATCGCTCTTGGCGCGGTGACCGTTAAAGGCCGGATTTCGTGAATCCCGGTTTTGACAGTGGCCCGCGGAAAGGCACAATGAACGCTCTTCGTCCGCCCGCAGTCGACGGAGAGGGAACCAATCGGGGGAAAACGCGGTCATGCGTTAACCGGTAGCGTCGACCAGGATCACCGCGGAGGACTTGCGCGGAGAGGACCACCGGCGCAGGGAAAATAAACGTAAGCCAATGGAGGCAGAATGAAGAAGATCGCAATCGTGCTGGCCGGCAGTATCCTGCTGGCGGCCTGTGGCGGAGACAACGAAGACAAGAGCAACGACGTCAAGCTGGAAAGCGCCGATCAGAAAGCGTCCTATGCTCTGGGTTTCCGCAGCGCCGAACAGATGAGCGCCATGAACAACCTGGATCTGGACGCCATGATCGCCGGTCTGCGCGATGGTTTCGGTGACAATCCGGAATCCCGGCTGGGCGAGGACGAGGACATGGATCAGCTGATCCGTGACTACCAGACCCGCATGATGGAAGCGCGCCAGAAGGAACAGGAAGAACTGGCCAAGACCAACCTGGAGGAGTCCAAGAAGTTCCTCGAGGAAAACGCCGGGAAAGACGGCGTGGAAACCACCGACAGCGGTCTGCAATACGAAGTGCTGGAATCCGGTGAGGAAGGCGCCGCGTCGCCGACCCTGGAAGACACCGTGGAAGTGCACTACAAGGGCTCCCTGGTGGACGGCACCGTGTTCGACAGCTCCATCGAGCGTGACAAGCCCGCCGTGTTCGGCCTCAAGCACATCATCCCGGGCTGGCAGGAAGCCCTGCCGATGATGAAAGTCGGTGACAAGTGGAAGCTGTACCTGCCGCCGGAGCTGGGCTACGGCGAACAGGGCGCCGGCGGCGACATCGGCCCCAACCAGGTGCTGATCTTCGAAGTCGAGCTGCTGGACGTGCAGAAGAAAGGCGAGAGCGCTCAGCAAGGTAACGCCGGCGAAGGCGATACCGAGTAAGCGTGCTTCACGACGCCGAAAAAAGGCCACCTTCGGGTGGCTTTTTTTTTGCGGTCGCGATGGCCGTTCAGTGCCGCAGCGCGTGGCGGCGCGGCGCCTGATGCACGCTCAGAATCAACTGGTCCTCAAGGGCGAACCGTTCCTCCAGCACTTCCGTCAGCCGCGTGAGCCGTTCCGGTAGCTGCTCCAGTTGCACCAGGCAGTGATCATCGCTGTCGAAATCCTCGTTGAAGGCGAGCGCCTCCTCCGTGGACAGGTCCAACTGACGAAGGATATGGGAAGCCACTTCCGGAGTGGGGGTATCCCGATACCGGCGTGCCTCGCGCACCAGTTCCCGGTAGACCTCGAAATAACCGGCGCTGATGTAGTCCATCAACAACTGACAGAATTCGCGCACCTGGCTCTGTACCGAGCGCGGGCGGGCGTCGTCGAAACCTTTCAGGCCCTGCAGGGCGCACAGCAGCACGATCAGCTGCTGGCGCTGTTCCAGCCAGGCGCCGACCAGGGCCTCGATACGGCGCCATTGCATAAGAGGAGACAAAGCGGGGGGTGCCATGACGGTCGCTCCTTGTTCCTTGCCGGCAGGCGGCGCCGGCGTTCGTTGTGGGGGCTGACGATCCGGTGAACAGCCACCCCGGCGCCAATACGCCGGACATCGGGTGGGGGGATTTCGAGGCTAGCCCCGGGGCGGCGCCGGCGGCAACGGGGGGAAGGGGCAGGTTTTACACACCGGCGACAAAAAGGCTTGGCGGTCAGTCAGTTGCCGGTAAAGACGGATTTGTCATAAGAACCGGCGTTAAAACAACCAACCGGCGATCCAGGGCCACAGCCAGGGCAGCGCCAGGGCGGTGACCAGTCCGGTCAGGCCCAGGGCCAGGCCGGCGAAGGCGCCGGCTTTCTCGCCGAATTCAAAGGCCCGGGCGGTGCCGATGGCGTGAGCCACCAGGCCCAGGGCGAAGCCGCGCACCCGGTCGTCACGCACCCGCAGCAGGCGGAACACCGGCCCGGCCAGCAGGGCGCCGACGATGCCGGTGATGGCCACGGCGCCGGCGGCCAGGGACACGAAACCGTCGGTGCTCTTGACCACCTCCACGGCGATCGGGGTGGTGATCGATTTGGGCGCCAGGGAGCCCACCACCGGTTCCGGCGCGCCCAGCCACCAGGCCAGGCCGATGGAAATGCCCGCCGCCAGGGCGGCGCCCACCAGGGTGGTGATCAGCACCGGGCGCCACACCTGGCGCACCGTGCGCAGCTGCCGGTACAGCGGCCAGGCCAGCGCCACCGTGGCCGGACCCAGCAGAAACGAGAGGATGCCGGTCTGCTCGCGATACTCTTCGTAGGACAGGCCGACCAGGGGCAGCACCACGATCACCGGAATGGAGGCGACGATGAACGGGTGCAGTACCGGCAAACTGTGCGCCTTGCCGTAAATCCAGACCGCCATGCGGTAGCTGGCCAGCGTCAGCAGCAGGCCGAACAAGGGGGTGTGCACCAGCTCAGTCATGGGGACGCTCCGGCGGGGCCGGCATCAGCCATTTCAGCAGCAGGGTGACCAGCACCAGGGCGATCACGGTGCCCAGCACCACCGCCACGGTGAGCGCCAGGGCGTAGTCCTGATAACGGCTCCACTGCAGCACGATGCCGACCCCCAGTGGAAAGATCAGCAGGCTGATATGGCGGATCAGGGCGCCGGCGGCCTCGGCAATACGCTCACCGCCGGGCAGATTGAACATCAGGGCCAGCAACAGCAGCACCATGCCCACCACGGGGGCGGGCAGCGGCAGGCCGGTGAGGTGGATCACCACCTCACCGAGAAATTGGAACAGCAACAGAATCAGCAAGCCATCTAGCACGGTTGGGTCTCCGCGGCCGGATACACACGGTGGCGCGGGACCGAAACCAAATCGCGGCTGAAGCCGCTCCTCCTTTTACTGCTCGGGAGGAGCGGCTTCAGCCGCGATTATTATGCTTTTGGATTCAGGCCCGGCGCGGGCGGAACAATTGTATCAGAGCCACCAGCAGAACGCCGCCGAACACCACCAGGGACCAGCCCGGAATGGTCAGGCCCAGAAACCGCCAGCTGATTTCGGCGCATTCGCCGGAGCCGGACAGCACGGTGGCGAGCACCTCGTGCAGGGGGAAGGCGTCGATCATGTAGTCCAGGGTCGGGCCGCAGGCGGGGACTTCATCGGCGGGCAGACTCTGCAGCCACAGATGGCGCACGGCGATGGCCGCGCCGCCCAGCGTGGCCAGGCCGGTGAGCAGCGCGTAGACACGCACGCCCACGCCCTTGGGGCCGTGCAGGGTGGCGATCAGCAGGATCACCATCACCACGATCAGGGCGATGCGTTGAAAGATGCACAGCGGGCAGGGCTCCAGCCCTTCCACGTGCTGCATGTAGAGCGCGCCGGCGAAGGCGGCCGCGCAGGCGAGCAAAGTCAGTCCATTGAGCGCGCGGGGCGCCGGAATCAGCGATTGCATGAGGTGGTATCCCTGTTTTTTTAGTCGTTCGCTGTGTCAGACGTCGCGGGACGTGGCGGGTTCCCGGCGATCGCGCCAGGCGGCGGTGCCGGCTTCCCAGCCCTGCACCCACCATTCCGCCAGGGCCTCGTCCAGATAGGGGCACTGGGCCACGCCGCCGCCGGCCATGCCCCACATGCAGCCGCGATTATAGGCCTTTTCGAACGGGTCCTTGGTGGGCTCGAAGGTTGGCTCGAACATTCCCTCTCCTTGCCCGGAAAGTGCCGGGTTCACGGGATGTTCCGCCAGAGTAGCACCGGCGGCCGACGCCGCCATGGCCACTCGTTAACATTTTTCGACCCTTCGTCCGGTGCCGGCCGGCAAACGCCCCGGGCCCGGTCAGCCCTGGAAATAGCCGCGCAGGTACTCCTCGAACGGCGGTTCCGCCTGGGCTTCGCCGGCGGCCTGCTCGGCCAGGCTGTCGCCAGCGGCCTGGCGCAGCTCCTGCTCCACGTCGCTTTCCAGCGGGCGCGCCAGGAAGTGGTCGCGGTGGGCCAGGGCCTGCTCCAGGGCGAACGCGAAAAAGCCCTGATTGCGGCTCTCCAGCCGGTCCAGAATACGGCCGGAGGGGGTGGCGTCCGGGGTGCGGATCTTCTCGCGCTGGTGCTCCAGGGCACGGGCGTAGTTGTCGCCGCCATGGGTACGGTCGAACAACTCGGCGATGGGGATCATCTGATCGAGTTTTTCCAGGCCCCACTGGCGCAGAGTGACCGGCTTGCCCCAGTTGTTCAGCTCCACGCTGGTGTCACGGCCCTGGTAAACCACCCGGCGCAGGTTCTCCTTGCTGGCATTGAAGTCGTCGCTCTCCAGCTGCGGCGACTCGCGCAGCAGGCAGTAGGTGGCGAACAGGTCCAGGAATCGGATTTCCTGCTGATTGATGCCCACCGGCTCGAACGGGTTCAGGTCGAGGGCACGGATTTCGATGTACTCCACGCCCCGGCGCTGCAGCGCCAGGGTGGGGCGCTCGCCCGGATTGATGGCGCGCTTGGGCCGGATCGACGAGTAGTACTCGTTTTCGATCTGCAGAATATTGGCGTTGAGCTGCAAATAGTTGCCATCGGCGTCGCGCACGCCCAGCTTTTCGTAGGCCGGTTCCGGGGTCTTGATGGCGTGGGTCAGGGTGTCCACGTATTCCTGAAGATTGTTGTAGCTGATCGCCAGGGACGACTGGGCGTTGTTCTGGTAGCCCAGGTCGCTCATCCGCAGGCTGGTGGCCTTGGGGCTGTAGAGGCTGTGGTCGAAGCGCTCCAGCAGATGATGGTCGCGCCCGGCCAGGAAGGTGGCGCACAGCGCCGGCGAGGCACCGAACAGGTACACCAGCAGCCAGGAATAACGCTGGAAATTGCGGGTCAGATCGAAATAACGCTGGGAGATATAGTCCTGCAGCGTGCCGGTCTCGCCTTCCAGTTCCTGGTGGATGCGCCAGAACGCTTCCGGGAACGAGAAGTTGTAGTGGATGCCGGCGATGGTCTGCATTTTGCGGCCATAGCGATGGCCCAGGCCGATGCGGTAGATGTGCTTCATGCGGCCCACGTTGGAGCGACCGTACTCGGCCACCGGCACGTCGTCGTCGGTGCCGATCATGCAGGGCATGGAATTCACCCACAGCAGCTCATCGCCGATGTGCCGGTAGGTATAGCGGTGCAACTGGTCAAGGAACTCGATCGGCCGGCGCAGGCAGGTGCTGGGCGGAGTGATGAATTCCAGCAGCGCCTCGGAATAGTCGGTGGTGATGTAGGGGTGGGTCAGCGCCGAGCCCAGCTCAGTGGGGTGCGGCGTGCGCGCCAGGGTGCCGCGCTCGTTGATGCGCAGACTTTCCTTTTCGATGCCACGGTGAATATCCGCCAGGGTGGCGGCGGCGTCGGAATCAAGCAGCGCCTGGATGCGCTGGCTGAGCATGTCGGTCATGGGCCTATCCGATCTGGCCGGCGGCGCCGGGACGGCGCCGCCAGAGGTTGGTCGCAGGGCAGGACACTGTATGGCAGGCCAAACGGTCGCCGCAACGTTGGCGTGTGCCGGCCCTCAGCGCTTCTTCTGTTGCTCGAAGGCCTTGGCGAAGGCGGCGCCCAGGGCGCCCTGGCCCTGGGGCTGGGCCTGCTGGCCCCGGCCCTTGCCGGCCGGCCGCTGGCCGCCCTTGCGCGGACGCCCCTTGCCCGGCGCCGGCGCGCCGGCGGCGGCCTGCTCCTGATGGCGGTCGTCCAGGCGCATGGTCAGGCTGATGCGCTTGCGGGGCTTGTCCACCTCCAGCACCTTCACCTTGACGATGTCGCCGGGTTTGACCACGTCGTGGGGGTCTTCCACGAACTTGTCGGCCAGGGCCGACACGTGCACCAGGCCGTCCTGATGCACGCCGATGTCCACGAAGGCGCCGAAGTTGGTCACGTTGGTCACCGCGCCTTCCAGCAGCATGCCGGGCTTCAGGTCGTTGAGGGTTTCCACCCCTTCCTTGAACTCGGCGGCCTTGAACTCCGGGCGCGGGTCGCGGCCGGGCTTTTCCAGTTCACTGAGAATGTCGGTGACGGTGGGCAGGCCGAAGGTATCGTCGGTGAATTCCGCCGGTTTCACGGATTTCAGGAAGGGCGCGTCGCCGATCAGGTCCTTCAGCGGACGGCCGTGTTTCTCGGCGATCTTCTCCACCACCGGGTAGGCCTCCGGGTGCACGGAAGAGGCGTCCAGCGGGTTGTCGCCGTTCATGATGCGCAGGAAGCCGGCGGCCTGCTCGAAGGTCTTTTCGCCGAGACGCGGCACCTGCTTGAGCGCGTCGCGGTTATTGAAGGCGCCGTTCTTCTCGCGGAAGCTGACGATGTTGCCGGCGATGGTGGCGTTGAGGCCGGCGATGCGCGCCAGCAGCGGCGCGCTGGCGGTGTTCACGTCCACGCCCACGGCGTTCACGCAGTCCTCCACCACCGCGTCCAGGGAACGGGACATCTTCACCTGGCTCACGTCGTGCTGGTACTGGCCCACGCCGATCGACTTGGGATCGATCTTCACCAGCTCGGCGAGGGGGTCCTGCAGGCGGCGGGCGATGGACACCGCGCCCCGGAACGACACGTCCAGGTCCGGGAATTCCCGCGCCGCCAGCTCCGAGGCGGAATACACCGAGGCGCCGGCCTCGGACACCATGATCTTCTGCATGGTGAGCTTGTCGCGCAGGGCCTTGACCAGTTCACCGGCCAGTTTGTCGGTCTCGCGGCTGGCGGTGCCGTTGCCGATGGCGATCAGGTCCACGCTGTGCTTGGCGCACAGCTTGGCCAGGGTGGCCAGGGACTGGTCCCACTGGTTCTTCGGCTGGTGCGGGAACACGGTGGTGTGCTCCAGCAGTTTGCCGGTGGCGTCCACCACCACCACCTTGACGCCGGTGCGCAGGCCCGGGTCCAGGCCCATGGTGGCCTTGGGGCCCGCCGGCGAGGCCATCAGCAGGCTCTTCAGGTTGCGGGCGAACACCTGGATCGCCTCTTCCTCGGCCAGCTCGCGCACCCGCCCCAGCAATTCGGTTTCCAGGTGGGTGTTGAGCTTGATCTTCCAGGTCCAGCGCATCACCTCGCCGAGCCAGGCATCGGCGGCGCGGCCCTGGTCCTTCCAGTCCGCCACCTGGGTGACCATGGCCACGCAGGGATGCGGCTCGGCGTTCTCCAGTTCCTCGGGCAGTACCATGGAGACATGCAGCACGCTTTCATTGCGGCCGCGGAACAGGGCCAGGGCGCGGTGGCTGGGAATCGCCTTCAGGGCTTCGTCGTGCTCGAAGTAATCACGGAACTTGGCGCCGTCGTCTTCCTTGCCGTCGGCCACCCGGGCCTGGATATGGGCGTTGTCCCACAGCCAGGTGCGCAGCCGGGTGAGCAGCTCGGCGTTCTCGGCGAAACGCTCCATCAGGATTTGCTTGGCGCCGTCCAGGGCGTCCTTGGCGGTGGCGATCTTGTGCTCTTCGTTGAGGTAGCCGCCGGCTTCCTGCTCCGGATTCAGCGTCGGATCGGCCAGCAGCGCCTCGGCCAGCGGCTCCAGCCCGGCCTCGCGGGCGATCTGCGCGCGGGTGCGGCGCTTCGGCTTATAAGGCAGATACAGATCTTCCAGGCGTGTCTTGGTGTCCGCTTCCTTGATGGCTTTTTCCAGCTCCGGCGTCAGCTTGTCCTGCTCGGCGATGCTTTTCAGGATGGTGTCGCGGCGCTCTTCCATTTCCCGGAGGTAGCGCAGCCGCTCCTCCAGATTGCGCAGCTGGGTGTCGTCCAGACCGCCGGTGGCTTCCTTGCGGTAGCGGGCGATGAACGGCACGGTGGCGCCTTCGTCGAGCAGCGCCACGGCGGCGGCCACCTGGCGGGGCTGGGCATTGAGTTCCTGGGCGATGATCTGTTCGATGCTTTGCATGGAATTTCCTGGCTTGCACGCCGGCACGCAGCACGCATCCACGCCCGCCCGCCTCAGCGTGCTGCGTGTGAGCGCGTTGCGTGCAAGCGCTTCATAACGAAAACGACCGGAATCATAGGGAATGACTCCGGTCGTTCATAGATTGACTTGACGGGGCGGGGTGTGGTTGCTCAGCGGTCGCCGAGTACTTTGGCGATCATCGCCGCCAGTTCGCCGTCCTTCGGCGGTTTCACGATGTAGCCGGCGGCGCCCTGGCGCTCGCCCCATACCTTGTCGGTTTCCTGGTCCTTGGTGGTCACCAGGATCACCGGAATGCGGTTCAGCTCGGCGTCCTTGGCGATCTTGCGGGTGGCCTGGAAGCCGTTCAGCTCGGGCATCACCACGTCCATCAGGATCAGGTCCGGCTGTTCGTTGCGCGCCTGCTCGATGCCCTGCATCCCGTTGCTGGCGGTAATCGCCTGGTGGCCCTGGCTCTCCACCATTTTCACCAGGTTGGTCAGCTGGGTGGGGGAATCGTCCACCACGAGAATCTTCGCCATTGTGCTTGGTCTCCTTATCGCCGGCGCAATCATAACAAGGGGCGGCCGGCGCGTAACTTGATGAAAAGCGGCACTCCCTGCCAATTTACGTCACCGCGCGGTGCGGCGGGCGGTAATCTTTCTATACAATCTAGCCCGGCGCCGGGCTTGCCGGGAGCGGCGGCGGCGGGTAAACCGGGCCGGTGGAGAGCGAGGAGCACCATGAGCGAACAAGTGGAAAAAATTCTGGTGGTGGACGACGACGCCCGCCTGCGCGGCCTGCTGCAGCGTTTTCTCGAAGAGCAGGGTTACGCGGTCAAGGCGGTGGCCGACGCGGAACAGATGGACCGCGCCCTGTCGCGGGAGATCTACTCGCTGATGGTGCTCGACCTGATGCTGCCCGGCGAGGACGGCCTGTCGATCTGCCGGCGCCTGCGCGACGAGGACAACAACCTGCCGATCATCATGCTCACCGCCAAGGGCGACGACGCCGAGCGCATCGAGGGTCTGGACGCCGGCGCCGACGACTACCTGCCCAAACCGTTCAACCCCAAGGAACTGAGCGCCCGCATCCGCGCGGTGCTGCGCCGCCATGTGCGGGAAGTGCCCGGTGCCCCCAGCAAGGAGGAATCGGTGGTGCAGTTCGGCCCCTGGAGCCTGGACCTGGGCAACCGCACCCTGGCCCGCGAAGGCGACCCGCAGCCGCTCACCACCGGCGAGTTCGCGGTGCTCAAGGCGCTGGTGCAGAACCAGCGCGAGCCGCTCACCCGCGACAAGTTGATGAGCCTGGCCCGCGGCCGTGAATGGTCCGCCATGGAGCGCTCCATCGACGTGCAGGTATCGCGGCTGCGCCGCCTGCTGGAAGACGACCCGTCCAAGCCCCGCTATATCCAGACCGTGTGGGGCGTGGGCTATGTGTTCGTGCCGGACTGAGCCGGCGCCGCCCCGATGGCCCGTTTCCTGCCCAAGACCGCCTTCACCCGGGCCGCGCTGATCGTCGGCCTGGTGATTGGCCTCAGCCAGGGCGTCACGCTCTGGTTCTTCGCCCGCAACGCCTACCTGCCCGGCATCCGCGAGTACGCGCGGCTCACCGCTTTGCAGGCGGAGCTGGTGTTTCCGGCGGACGGCGATGCGTCCCTGGGGCAGCGTCTGGGTGAGACCACCGGCATCGTGCCGGGCACGCCGCCGAAATTCGGTGAGCCGCGCACCCTGGTGCTGTCCCGGCCGGTGATGGACCGCTTCCGCGAGGAATTGTCGGCGCGCCTGGGCGAGGACGCCACCGTGCGCCTGGAGGACGACCGCCAGCCGATCCTGTGGGTCACCGCGCCCTCGTTCGAGGGCGGCTGGCTGCGGGTGCCCATGTCGTTCTTCCGCGATTACGACCGCTACCTGTTGCTGGGCTGGGGGGTGACGGTGCCGCTGCTGGCGGTGATCGGCGGCTTGCTGATCGCGCGCAGCCTCAACCGGCCGTTGCGGCGGCTGGCGCGGGTGGCGCTCAAGGTGGGGCGCGGCGAGGCGGTGCCGGTGCTCGATGACAGCGTCGGCCCCACCGAGATTCAGGCGGTGAACCGCGCCTTCAACCGCATGACCAGCCAGCTGCAGCAGGCCCAGCGCGACCGCGCGCTGCTGCTGGCCGGGGTGTCCCACGACCTGCGCACGCCGCTGACCCGGCTGCGCCTGTCGGCGGAATTCCTCGACGATGAGGAGATGTCCCAGGGCATCATCGCCGACATCGAGGACATGGACGCCATCCTCGACCAGTTCATCGCCTTTATCCGCGACGGCGCCGATGAACAGCCGGACTACGAGAACCTGAACAGCCTGATCGACGAGGTGGTGGCCAAGTACCCGCTGGAGAAACTGCGCATCCACCAGGAAGATGTGCCGCGCCTGATGCTCAAGCGGCTTACCGTCAAGCGGATGCTCTCCAACCTGATCACCAACGCCCTGAAATACGGCGCGCCGCCGGTGGAGATCACCACCGAGGTGGACGACAACGCCCTGCGGCTGACGGTGCGCGACCACGGCAAGGGCGTGCGCGAGGAGGACATTCCGCTATTGCTGCAGCCGTTCTCCCGGGGCGAGATGGCGCGCACCCTGTCCGGCAGCGGCCTGGGGCTGGCCATCGTCAAGCGCATCGTCGACATGCACCACGGCGAAATGGTGCTCGACAACCATCCCCGGGGCGGCCTGCGGGTGCGCATCCGCTTCCCGCTCACCGGCCAGCTGGTGCAGCCGGAACCGCTCTCCGCCGGGGTCCGCTAAGCCGCCTTCAGGCCGCCGGGGTGGCGCGCCGTTCCTGGCGCCGCCCGGCCAGGAAAATCAACAGCCCGCCGATCGCCAGTGCCGCCCCCACCAGGCCGGTGCTCGACCACACCGCGCCCTGATCGATCACCAGCCCGGCCAGCCAGGCGCCCAGCGCGTTGGCCATATTGAAGGCGGCGTGGTTGAGCGAGGCGGCCATGGTCTGGGCATCGCCGGCCACGTCCATCAGCCGGGTCTGGATGGTCGGCCCCAGGGCCATGCTGGTGCCCACCAGTCCCACGAACAGCAGGCCGGCGGCGACCTGGTTGGCGGCGAAGAAAAACAGCACCTGGATCACCGTGCACCACAGCAGGATGATCGGGATCGCGCGGACCAGGTTCCAGTCCGCCAGCCGCGCGCCGGCCAGGGTACCGATGATGGTGCCGACGCCGAAGATCGCCAGCACCATCGGCCCCAGGGCCTCGGCCATGCCGGCCTGGCGGGTGAGGGTTGGCATCACATAGCTGAACACCGCGAACATGCCGCCGAACCCAATGCTGGCGATGCCCAGGGTGAACAGCACCCGCTGGTTGACCAGGGCGCCCAGTTCGCGCACCGGGCTGGCGTTCGGGTCGGCGGCCACGAACGGCACGAACAGCCGCACCATCAGCGCGGTGGTCACGGCGATGCCGCCCACCGCCGCGAACGCCACCGGCCAGCCGAAGGCGTTGCCGGCCCAGGTGCCCAGCGGGGCGCCCAGCAAGATCGCCACGGTCAGCCCCATCATCACCCGGCCCACCGCCCGGGCGCGCTGATTCAGCGGCACCGCGGCGGCGGCCACCAGAGCGGCCACCCCGAAGTAGGCGCCGTGGGGCAGGCCGGCGATAAAGCGCAGCCCCACGAACGACCAGAAACCGGGGGCCAGGGCGCTGGCCACGTTGCCCAGCGCGAACACCAGCATCAGCCCGATCAGCAGCGTGCGCTTCGGCACCCGGGCCGCCAGGCAGGAGATCAGGGGCGCGCCCACCACCACGCCCAGCGCGTAGCTGCTGATCGCGTAGCCCACGTGTTGCGGGTCCACCGACAGGTCGCCGGCGATGCGGTTCATCAGCCCCATGATCACGAATTCGGTGGTGCCGATGGCGAAGCCACCCAGGGCCAGGGCCAGTTCGGCGAGACGGGGGTGGGAAGCGACGGAAGGGGTATCCGCGCGGGAAGTGGAAGACATGCGCAAGCTCCGGACCGTGGGTAACGGGGAGAAAAGGAAAAGGGGCGGGTAAGCCCGAAAGCGGGCATTCTCTCAGAGCCCGGTGAACAAACGAAGTTGGTTTTGTCTATCGCCGGCATCGGCACCACCGCGTCGGGCGGGCACCGTGGGCGCGGTTTCGCGGGCCTGTTATCCTGCCGGATCCGCACCCGTGCCCCCGGCGGCACGGACGCCTCGATGCATAAGGAGACTGATGATGAGCGACGATCCACGCCGCCGCTATTCCGCCCCGGTGGTGGACGGTATCGGCAAGGCGCCCAGCCGCGCCATGCTGCGGGCTACCGGCTTCACCGATGACGACTTCAACAAGCCGCAGGTAGGCATCGCTTCCACCTGGAGCCGGGTGACGCCGTGCAATATGCACATCAACGGCCTCGCCGAGGAAGCGGGACGGGGCGCCGACGGTGCCGGTGGCAAGAGCGTGATCTTCAACACCATCACCGTGTCCGACGGCATCGCCAACGGCACCGAGGGCATGAAGTATTCGCTGGTGTCCCGGGAGGTGATCGCCGACTCCATCGAAACCGTGGCCGGTTGCGAGGGCTTTGACGGCCTGGTGGCCATCGGCGGCTGCGACAAGAACATGCCCGGTTGCCTGATGGGGCTGGCGCGGCTCAACCGGCCCTCGGTGTTCGTCTACGGCGGCACCATCAAACCGGGCAAGAACCACACCGATCTGATCTCCGTGTTCGAGGCGGTGGGTGCCCACGCCAAGGGCGACAAGTCGCTGATCGAGGTGAAGCAGGTGGAGGAAGAGGCGATCCCCGGCGCCGGCTCCTGCGGGGGCATGTACACCGCCAACACCATGGCCAGCGCCATCGAGGCCCTGGGCATGAGCCTGCCGGGCAGCTCCGCGCAGAACGCCGAGGACAACGACAAACTGGAGGACTGCCGCGCCGCCGGCGCCGCGGTGCTGGATCTGCTCGACCGGGATATCAAACCCCGCGACATCCTTACCCGCGAGGCGTTCGAGAACGCCATCACCGTGGTCATCGCCCTGGGCGGCTCCACCAACGCGGTGCTGCATCTGATCGCCCTGGCGCACACCGTGGACGTGGATCTGTCCCTGGAGGACTTCACCCGCATCGGCAAAAAGGTGCCGGTGCTGGCGGACCTGCGCCCCAGCGGCCATTACATGATGAGCGAGCTGGTCGCCATTGGCGGCATCCAGCCGCTGATGAAAACCCTGCTCGACGCCGGCCTGCTGCACGGCGATTGCCTCACCGTCACCGGCGGGACCCTGGCGGAAAACCTGGCCGGGGTGGCGCCCTATCCCGACGAGCAGGACATCATCCACGCCCTGGACAAGCCGATCAAAAAGGACAGCCACCTGCGCATCCTGTACGGCAACCTGGCGCCCACCGGCGCGGTGGCCAAGATCACCGGCAAGGAAGGCACTTTCTTCAAGGGCACCGCCCGGGTGTTCCATTCCGAGGAAGAGGCCACCGACCGCATCATGGACGGCACCGTCACCGCCGGCGACGTGCTGGTGATCCGCTACGAAGGCCCTAAAGGCGGCCCGGGCATGCGCGAAATGCTGACGCCCACTTCGGCGATCATGGGCCGGGGGCTGGGGCAGGACGTGGCGCTGATCACCGACGGCCGTTTCTCCGGCGGCAGCCACGGTTTCGTGGTCGGGCACCTGACCCCGGAGGCTCAGGAGGGCGGCGCCATCGCCCTGGTGGAAACCGGAGACGAGATCGTTATCGACGCGGAGGCGGACACCATCACCCTCAACATCGACGACGCCGAGCTGGAACGCCGCCGCGCCGCCTGGCGCGCGCCGGCACCGCGTTACACCCGGGGCGTGTTGGCCAAATACGCGAAGACCGTCAGCTCCGCCTCCCTGGGCGCCATCACCGACGGCGACTGATCACGCCGCCGGGCGTGCGGCGCGAGCTATTCCGGCTCGCGCCGGAAGCCCACGCTGAAGCGGTTCCAGACATTGATCATGGCGATCAGGTAGGTCAGGTCGGTGCGCTCCTTCTCGGTGAAGTGGGTGGCCAGCCGCTCGTAGTCGCGGCTGTCGTCCACCGGCTCCGCCAGCCGGGTGAGCCGCTCGGTCCAGGCCAGGGCGGCGCGCTCGCGCTCGCTGAACCAGGGCGCCTCGCGCCAGCCGGCCACGGTATCCAGCACCTCATCGGGCACGCCGTTCTTGCGCGCGTCGCCGGCGTGCATGTGCATGCAGAAGGCGCAGCCGTTGATCTGCGAGGCGCGCAGTTCCACCAGCTGCATCAGGCGCGGCTCCAGGCCGCTGGCGTCATACACCTTCTTGCAGCCGAACAGATGTTTCATGGCGTCCGGCGAGGCTTTGAAGAAATCGAATCGGGCTTTCATGGGGCCTCCTTGAGGCGGTCTTGAGTGGGTACCGGCTCAGGGTAGAATTGGATTGGACTGCGGACAGGATCCAATTCCGTCTGTTTTACGGGACCAATTCAGCGAGGCCGGGCGGTGCAGATTCATCTTTCCCTGGACGGGGCCGGCGGCCTCGGGCAGCGCCTCTACGAAGGCCTGCGGCGGGCCCTGCTGGACGGCCAGGTGCCGGTCGGTGAGCGGCTGCCACCGAGCCGGGTGCTGGCGGCGGAGCTGGGCCTGTCCCGGCGGCTGGTGGTGGAGGCCTACGAACGGCTGGTGGCGGAGGGTTTTCTCGGCGCCACGCCCGGCCGGGGCACCTTCGTGCTGCGGGTGCCGCCGCCCCTGCCCCGGGCGTCGGCGCCGGCCGGCCCCGGCCCCGCCCCCTCTCTTCCGTGGTTTTTCTTTCCCCCCCCCCCCCCCCCCTTCACCCCCCCCCCCCCCCCCGCCGCCCGGGGCCCCGCCCCCCCCCCCCCCCCCCCCCCCCCCCCCCCCCCCCCCCCCCCCCCCCC
>JAKUPL010000001.1:82935-150642 GCA_022449455.1 Alcanivorax sp.
CCCCCCCCCCCCCCCCCCCCCCCCCCCCCCCCCCCCCCCCCCCCCCCCCCCCCCCCCCCCCCCCCCCCCCCCCCCCCCGCCCCGCTTTGTTGGAGGGGTTGTCTTTTCGCGACAACCGGCCGGGGGCCGGTCACGCATTCGCGCATAGCACGTCTTTGGTTATAAATAACAAGATGTTCAGCACATTTCGCTCTTTTGGCCCGTTCGGAACGTAAAAGATCACGAATTCGTTACACCCCGCACACATTACGAAGCGCCCCGGTTGCGTTTGAGTGGTGCCGTAACAGCTCTTAAAGCAAGGCCGACATTTTTTCATTGCCACCCTTTGTACATTCCATCTGTGCACTGCCGCCCTTCTATTCCGGTTGTGGGGGGAGGGGGCAGCGACTGATGCGGATAAAACTCAAGGAGGGTGGATCATGTTACGGTCCCTGGCGAAAACACTGGTATTGATGATGATGCTGGCGGCGTTGGCCGCCTGCGGCGGCGGCGGCGGTGGCAGCAGCGGCGGCCCGTCCGGCAATGGCGGCGCGGAAACGCCCAATAACCCGGACAACCCCGATAATCCCGGCGACCCGGATGAACCCGGCGATCCGGACAACCCGGGCGACCCGGATGATCCGGACAATCCGGATGAGCCTGGCAATCCCGGTGACGACATGGACGACGAAGAGCGCGAAGCGACCCTCGGCCTGATCGACACCAACAACCATTTCACCGCTTCCGTATGCCCGGGCACCGTGCTGAACGTGCCGCTGGGCAACGCCATCGACGTGGTGACCTGTGAAAACGAAGCCCTGAGCAACATTTCCCTGGGCAACGACAACCTGCTCGGCCTGGTGTGCGCCGACACGGTGGCCGGTACCGACACCGCCCTGGTGGAAAGCCTGTCGGACGTGGAATTCCTGCCCAACTGCGTGATGGAAAGCACCGTGTACCTGCGCGACACCATCACCGGCCTGCTGGACGGCACCAGCCCGATCACCCAGGAACTGTGCCCGAACGCGGACAACCCGGTGTTGTGCGTGGTGGACGTGCTGAAAACCACTCCGGATACCCTGCAGAGCGCGCTCACCGTGCTGGGCTGCGAGGACGCGCTGAATCCGCAAACCTGTCTGACCGGCGTGGCCAATAATCTGGCCAGCGGCGAGCTGCTGATCGGTACTCTGAACACCCTCTCCACCGCGGTCTGCCCGGTGGCGTCCAACGCTGGCGACTTCAATCCGCAGGACTGTCTCACCGAAGTGCTCACCGGCGTGGGCAGCGTGCTCAACCTGGCCGGCCTGCCCGGTGTGGGCGAAATCTGTGGCGACCAGGCGGACCCGCTGACCTGTCTGCTGGAAGCCGGCGACCTGCTGTCCCCGGTCACCGACGCCCTGGGTGGCGTGCCGGTGGTGGGCGAACTGGTGAACAGCCTGCTGGGCGCCATTGAAAACAATCCGGGCAACCTGGACCTGCTGGAAACCCTGCCGCAACTGCTGGCCGGCATTCCGGTGTTGGGCGACCTGATCGGCGATGCGCTGGAAAACGGCGGCGGCGAAGACGCCAACCCGCTGTTCGCCCTGCTGGAACAGCTGCAGGGGCTGCCGGAACTGGTGGCCGAAGTGCCGGTGCTGGGCGACCTGCTCAACGGCCTGGCCGGTGGCGACGCCGGTGGCCTGCCCCTGGATGCGCTGGACCTGGAAGCTCTGTCCGAAGCGCTCACCAGCGGCGACCTGTCACAACTGAGCGCGCCGGTGCAGGACCTGCTGGACCAGGTGCCGGTACTGGGCCCGCTGGTGGGTCAGCTGCTGGGCGCCGTGAACTGCGAATCCGGTGACCCGCTGCAGTGCCTGACCTCCGCCAGTGACCAGCTCGGCCAGTTCACCGACCTACTCGGCGAAGTACCGGTGCTTGGTGACCTGCTCAACCCGCTGATCGGCACCCTGTTGGGCGCGGTCGAGGGCGGCGGTGAAGGCGGTGATCCGCTGGCTACCCTGACCGGCGCGTTGGATCAGCTGCCGGTGGCCGGTCCCCTGCTCAACGAAGTGCTGGGCACCCTGCTGGGCGGCGCCGGCGGCGTCGACCCGAGCAACCCGGGCGACCTGCTCAACCCGGCTCTGGGTCTGCTCGATGAAGTACCGGTGCTCGGTGACCTGACCAACGAACTGCTCGGCGGCCTGCTCAGCGGCGGTCCCCTGGACGGCGAAGCCGGCCTGGAAAACCTGCTGGGCGGTCTGCTGGATCAGAACTTCGCGCTGATCCCGGCGGTGGGTGATCTGCTGGAACAGATTCCCGCCCTGGGTGAGCCGCTGGTGACCGTGCTTGACACCGTGGCCGGCGACGACGGCCTGCTGGAAAACATTTTGTCTCCCATCGCCGACGTGCTGGAAGGCATCCCCGGCCTGGGTGATCTGCTCGGCGGCCTGCTGGACGGCTTGTTCGGCTGGACCTGAGCGCACCTCTTTTTCTTCCGTAAGTGCCAGTGCCCCGGCTTTGCCGGGGCTTTTTTGTTCAGCGCTTCAGATACTTGGCCGCCATGGCCTTGAGCGATTGGCGGATTTCGGCGCCGGCCTCCGGGTCGCCTTTCAGAATCGACTGCATGTAGCCCTTTACCTGGCTCATTTCCAGATGGGTGGGCAGTGGCGGTACGTTGGCGTCCACCACCGCATTGATCACCACCGGCCGGTCCGCGGCGAGGGCGTCGTCCAGCACCGCCTCCACCCGGTCCGGGTGGTCCAGGCGCACGCCGGTCAGGCCCAGCATCTCCGCGTAGCGGTCATAGTCGAAGTCCGGCAGGGCCTGGGAGGATTCGAACTTGGGATCGCCCTCCATGACGCGCTGCTCCCAGGTCACCTGATTCAGGTCCCGGTTGTTAAGCACCAGCACGATCAGCCGCGGGTCCGACCAGTCGCGCCAGTATTTGGCCACGGTGATCAGGCCGTTGTTGCCGATCATCTGCATGGCGCCGTCGCCGACCATGGCGATCACCGGGCGGTCCGGGTGGGCGAACTTGGCGGCCAGGGCGTAGGGCACGCCGTTGCCCATGGAGGCCAGCCCCCCGGAAGTGGAGCCCTGCACCCCGCCGCGGATTTTCAGGAAGCGGGCGTACCAGTCGGTGGCGGTGCCCACGTCGGCGGCGAGCAAGGCGTTGTCCGGCAGCCGCGCGGACAGCTCCCAGAAGATCTTCTGCGGGTTGAGCGGGTCCGCTCCGGTGTTGGCGCGGGCGGCCACCGTGTCCCACCAATCCTCGATCTGTTCCTGCACATCGTCGCGCCAGGCGCGGTCGGTTTTCGGTTCGACACGCTGCCGCAGGGCTTCCAGGGTGGCCCGGGCATCGCCGTGCAGGTTCACCTCGGTGGGATAGCGCAGGCCCAGGTTGGCGGCGTCGATGTCGATCTGCACCGCTCGGGCCTGGCCGGACTCCGGCAGAAACTCCGCGTAAGGGAAGCTGGTGCCGACCATCAGCAGGGTGTCACAGTGCCGCATCATGCGATCGCTGGGTTCGGTGCCCAGCAGGCCGATGGTGCCGGTGACCCCCGGCGCGTCGTCCGGGATCATGGTTTTGGCCAGCACCGCCTTGGCGATACCGGCGCCCAGGGCCTCGGCCAGGTCCAGTAGCTGGGGCACCGCGTCCTTGACGCCGGCACCGGCGAGGATCGCCACCTTCTCGCCGGCGTTGAGAATCTCGGCCGCCTGGTCCAGGTCGGTGTCGGCGGGCAGTCGCCGGGACGGGCGGTAGCCCACCCCCGACCAGGTGGCGCCGTGGCCGGCCGGCGGCTCAGCCATGGGCGCGTCCTGAATATCATTGGGCACGATCACGCAGGTCACGGTGCGTTCCGCCTCGGCGATACGCAGGGCCCGGTCCACCACATGGCGGGCCTGGGCCGGCGCCACCACGGTCTGCACATAGGCCCCCACGTCCCGGAACACGCTTTCCAGGTCCACCTCCTGCTGGAAATCCGAACCCAGACTCAGGCGTGCCTGCTGGCCGATCACCGCCACCACTGGCATATGATCCTTGGCGGCGTCGTACAGGCCATTAAGGGCGTGGATCGCCCCCGGCCCCGAGGTGGTCACCACCACGCCGGGGCGGTCGGTGTACTTGGCGTGCCCGCAGGCCATGAACGCGGCCAGCTCCTCGTGGCGGGGCTGCACCAGTGTGATCCTGTCCTCGGCGCGGCGCAGGGCGCTCATCACGCCGTTGATGCCGTCGCCGGAATAGCCGTAGACCCGTTCCACGCCCCATTGGTGAAGCCGGTCGACAATGAAATCCGAAACCGTCGCGGTACTGCTCATGATGCCTCCTTGGCGAATATGCTCCGTTAGCCGATAAAGCGGCGCAGCCGCTCCAGGGCGAGGTCGATGGTGTCCTGGCCGGCGGCGAACGACACCCGCAGGCGTCCCGGTGCGCCGAATCCACTGCCCGGCACCACCGCCACGCCGGCGTCGTGGAGCAGGGTTTCCGCCAGTTGATAGTCGTCGTCCACATCGTCCCGGTCGGCGATCAGTTCACGCACGTCCGGGAAGGCGTAAAAGGTGCCGTCCGAGCGCGCGCAGCGCACCCCCGGCAGGGCGTCCAGTGCCGGCACCACCCGGTCGTGGCGGCGCCGGTATTCGGCCACCATCTCCCGGACCGGCGTCTGATCGCCGGTAAGCGCCGCCAGGGCGGCGTGCTGGCTGATGCTGGCGGTGCCGGCGGTACTCTGGCCCTGGACCTTTTTCAGCCGCTCCAGGGCGGGCGCCGGCCCGCCCAGAAAACCGACCCGCCAGCCGGTCATGGCGTAGGCCTTGGAGACCCCGTTGACCACGAAACAGCGGTCGGCCAGATCCGGCGCCACGTTGAGCAGGGTACGGAAAGGCCGACCGCTCCAGTTCAGATGCTCGTAGATGTCGTCGCAGATCACCCACACCTGCGGGTGTCGGCGGAACACCTCCGCCAGCCGCTTCAGGCACGCCTCGTCGTAGACGCGACCGGTGGGATTATTGGGGCTGTTCAGAAACACCACCCGGGTGCGCTGCGTAAAGGCGGACGCCAGCCGGTCCGGGTCCGGCAGGTAGTCATCCTCGGCGCACAGGTCCCAATAGACCGGCTGCGCGCCGGCCAGGGTCACCTGGGCGGGATAGGTGATCCAATAGGGGCGCGGCACCACCGCTTCGTCGCCAGGGCCGAGCAGAGTCTGGCACAGGTCGTAGAGCGCCTGCTTGGCGCCGCAGGTGACCATGACCTGATCCTGGGCGAAGTCCAGATCGTTATCGCGGCGGAACTTCTCCCCCACCGCGGCTTTCAGGTCGTCGGTGCCGTCCACCGCGGTGTAGTGGGTAAAGCCCTGGTCGATGGCCGAATGGGCGGCTTCCTTGATCGGCGCCGGCGTGTCGAAGTCCGGCTCGCCGGCGCCCAGGCGCGCGACCCGCTCGCCGCCCTGCTGCAGAGCCGCCGCCTCGGCGTTGATTTTCAGGGTGAGGGAAGGCTGGATGCTCTCCACCCGATGAGAAAACGGCATGAGGCACTCCCTTGACCGTTCACCCATGGGTACGCCCGCCGGCGGGCACCGGCAAGGCGGGCAGCCGAAAAAGGTGTAAAAGGCGGCGGGTTTGCGGGCTGGCGCGCGGGCCCGGTCAGTGCAGCTGGTCCGGCTCCCGGGTGAAGCGGTGCGGCGGCAGCACCACGCGCTGAACGTGTTCACCGAGCACCTCGGTTTCGCCCTTGTAGCGCTCGCCGCCGGTGACCGTGAACTCGAATTCATAGAGCCGCCACAGACGCAGCCGGCCGCCGCCGTCGCGGCGCAACCGCAAGCGGCGCAGACCCACGGTCTGATCCAGCAGCAGCACTTCCTCACGTTCGCAGTGCCGGCGGGTCACGCGCAGGGCGGTCTCGCGGATGCGTTGGGCCCGCCAGAACAGGGCCGCGCCAAGCACCAGGGCGGCCAACAGCAGAAGGTCGGTGAGGGCGAGATTCACAGCCAGGGTCTTCGTTCCGATCAAAGGTCCGGTCATGGTAAGCGGCGCCGCGCCGGTTGGCCATCGGCGCCACGCCGCCAGCCCGCGGAACGGTCGTTTCACGCCGGCGTCACGCGGTTCCATCAATTTTTGTAAAGTTCGCCCGCCGGTGCCTTTCCGCGTTGACCGTGCCCTGCGACTGTAACGGCAAAGCGCGACGGTATCGAAGCGGGCCCCAGTCCCTGGGAGCACGCCTTGGCCGTTTTTTCGTTCCGCGCCGCCCGCCAGACGCCAGCGCGTGGAACAAAGTAGGGAGACCAGCAATGAGCGACAATCGCAAGCCAACCACCAATGATGCCGGGATACCGGTCGCCAGCGATGAACATTCCCTGTCGGTGGGGCCCGATGGCCCGATCGTCCTGCACGATCATTACCTGATGGAGCAGATGGCGGCGTTCAACCGGGAGATGATTCCGGACCGCCAGCCCCATGCCAAGGGCGGTGGCGCCTTCGGCCATTTCCAGGTCACCCAGGATGTGAGCCGGTACACCAAGGCCGACTTTCTGCAGAAGGGCAAGAAGACCGATGTGCTGATTCGCTTCTCCACCGTGGCCGGCGAGGCCGGCAGCCCGGATACCTGGCGTGACCCGCGCGGTTTCGCGGTGAAGTTCTACACCGAGCAGGGCAACTTCGACATGGTGGGCAACAACACGCCGGTGTTCTTCGTCCGCGATCCGATGAAGTTCCAGCATTTCATTCATTCCCAGAAGCGCCGGGCCGACAACGGTCTGCGTGACAACGACATGCAGTGGGATTTCTGGACCAATGCGCCGGAATCCGCCCATCAGGTCACCTGGCTGATGGGTGACCGGGGCGTGCCCGCCACCTGGCGGCACATGAACGGCTACTCCAGCCACACCTACATGTGGGTGAACGGCGACGGCGAGCGGTTCTGGGTGAAGTACCACTTCAAGACCGACCAGGGCATCAAGTGCATGACCCAGGAGCAGGCCGACGAGATGGCCGGCAGCGACGCCGACTACCACCGGCGTGACCTGTTCCAGTCGATCAAGCGCGGCGACCACCCGAGCTGGACCCTGCACGTGCAGATCATGCCGTTCGAGGACGCCAAAACCTACCGCATCAATCCCTTTGACCTGACCAAGGTCTGGCCCCACGACGACTACCCGCTGCACGAAGTGGGCAAGCTGACCCTGGATCGCAACCCCACGGATTTCCACAGCGAGATCGAGCAGGCGGCGTTCGAGCCCAACAATTTCGTGCCCGGCACCGGTCTGTCGCCGGACAAGATGCTGCTGGCGCGCGCCATTTCCTACGCCGATGCCCACCGGGCCCGGTTGGGCGTGAACTATCGTCAGATTCCGGTCAACGAACCCAAGTGTCCGGTGCACAGCTACAGCAAGGGCGGCGCCATGCGCATGCGTAACGCCAGCGACCCGGTCTATGCCCTGAACTCCAAGGGCGGCCCGGCGGCGGACCCGGAACGTTACCCGGAGCAGGCGGTGTGGGCCGCGGACGGCGAGTTCGTGCGTGCCGCCTACACGCTGCGCAAGGACGACGGCGACTTCAACCAGGCCAATGATCTGGTCAACAAGGTGATGGACGACGCCGCCCGCGACCGGCTGGTGAACAACGTGGCCGGCCACGTGCTGGACGGCGTGGAAGAGCCGGTGCTGTCCCGGGTGTTCGAATACTGGCGCAACGTGGACGAAACCATCGGCAAGCGCATCGAGGAAAAGGTGCGCGCCGAGAAGAAGTAAGCGACCTGTTCAACCGCGCACCGAACACCGCGCCCGGCCGGGCGCGGTGTGACGGCGGGCTCAGGTCCGCAGCCGGTAGCCGGTTTTGAAGATCCAGGTGATCAGCCCCACGCACACCAGCATGAACACCAGCGTCATGCCCAGGCTGACCGCCACATGCACGTCGGCCACGCCGTAGAAACTCCAGCGAAAGCCACTCACCAGGTACACCACCGGATTGAACAGGGTCACCGTCTGCCACACCGGCGGCAGCATGTTCACCGAGTAAAAAGTCCCGCCCAGAAACGTCAGCGGTGTCACGATCATCATCGGTATGATCTGCAGTTTTTCAAAGCCGTCCGCCCACACCCCGATAATGAAACCGAACAGGCTGAAGGTCACCGCGGTCAGCGCCAGAAAGCCGATCATGGCGAACGGACGGGCGATGCTGAAGTCCACGAACAGACGGGACGTGGCCAGAATCAGCAGCCCGAGAATGATGGATTTGCTGGCCGCCGCGCCCACGTAGCCCGCGACGATCTCCAGCGGCGAGATCGGTGCCGACAGCACCTCGTAGATGGTGCCGGTGAACTTGGGCATGTAGATGCCGAACGAGGCGTTGGAAATGCTCTCGTTGAGCAACATCAGCATGATCAGCCCGGGAATGATGAAGGCGCCGTAGCTGATGCCGTCGATCTCCACCATCCGTGAGCCGATCGCCGAGCCGAACACCACGAAATACAGGGAAGTGGAAATCACCGGCGAGGCGATGCTCTGCATCAGGGTGCGCCAGGTGCGTGCCATCTCGAACAGATAGATGGCTTTTACGCCGTGCAGATTCATATCAGTCTCCCGTGCGACGGTTATGGACCAGATCCACGAAAATATCCTCCAGTGAGCTCTCACGGGTGCGCAGGTCGCGGAACTCGATGCCCTGCTCGCCCAGGCGACGCAGCAGACCGGCCACGTCGGCCTGATCGTGGCGGGCGTCGAAGCCATACACCAGCTCGTGGCCGTCGCCCTCCAGCACCAGATTCAAATCGGACAGGCCCGCGGGGATCGCCTCCAGGGGCGCGGCCAGTTGCAGCCGCAGTTCCTTGCGGCCCAGCTTTTCCATCAGCGTGCGGGTGTGCTCCACCAGAATGATTTCACCGCCGCTGATCACGCCGACCCGGTCGGCCATCTCTTCCGCCTCCTCGATGTAGTGGGTGGTGAGGATAATGGTCACGCCGCGTTCGCGCAGGCCGCGCACCAGATTCCACATATCCCGCCGCAGCTCCACGTCCACGCCGGCGGTGGGCTCGTCGAGAAACAGAATGGCCGGTTCATGGGCCAGCGCCTTGGCGATCATTACCCGGCGCTTCATGCCGCCGGACAGGGCCATGATCTTGTCCTTGCGCTTGTCCCACAGCGACAGGTCGCGCAGCACTTTCTCCACGTAGGCCGGGTCCGCCGGCTTGCCGAACAGGCCACGGCTGAAATTCACCGTGGCCCAGACCGTCTCGAAGGCATCGGTGGACAGTTCCTGGGGCACCAGGCCAATGCGTGAACGGGCCGCCCGGTAATCGCGCCGGATATCGCAGCCGTCCACGAGCACCGTGCCCGGTCCCGGATTGACGATGCCGCAGACAATGCTGATCAAGGTGGTTTTCCCCGCGCCGTTCGGCCCCAACAACGCGAATATTTCGCCCTTGCGGATGTGCAGGTTCACATCACGCAGGGCGGTGAAACCGGACTCGTAGGTCTTGCTGAGTCCGTCGATGGCGATAATGTCGGACACGGGGGCTCCTTGCGGTTGATGGCGCGAAAACGACATTCTACGACTTGTGCCGGTACCCATGGGAAGGCAGCATAAAAGCTCAACCAATGTTCAGGTCAACAGAGGTGGCAATGGACCCGGTACCCTCCATCGATATCGGCAAGGCGCTCACCGTGGGCGAGGTGGCCAGGCGCAGCGGCGTGGCGGTGTCCGCGCTGCATTTTTATGAACGCAAGGGCCTGATCAAAAGCCATCGCAGCGCCGGCAATCAACGCCGCTATCACCGGGACGTGCTGCGCCGCGTGGCGGTGATCAAGGTGGCGCAGCGCATCGGCATTCCGCTGGCGGAGGTGGCCGGTGCGCTGGCGTCGTTGCCCTCCGGACGCAGCCCCACCGCCCGCGACTGGTCGCGCCTGTCGGCGCGCTGGCGGCAGGATCTGGACGAGCGTATCCACCACCTGAGTCAGCTGCGGGATCAGCTCGACGACTGCATCGGTTGCGGCTGTCTGTCACTCACCGCCTGCCGGTTGCGTAACCCGGGCGACGCCCTGGCGGAAACCGGTACTGGGGCGCGGCGCTGGGAGGGCGATAAGGGTAAATTCCGGTAAAGCGCGGGCGGCAACGTTCCGGTTTGGCGGTAAGGTGTAATACCCCCAAGAACCACCGGAATCAGAGGACAAGGAGATCCCGCCCATGAATCTGTTCGAAGCGTTGCGCCAGGACCACGACACCCAGCGGACCCTGCTGGAGCTGTTGGTCAAAACCCACGGCGACAGTGAAGGCCGTGAGGAGCTGTTCGCCAAGGTGAAGCAGGAACTCACCGCCCACACCGCCGCCGAGGAGCGGGCCCTGTACGTACCGATGATGGAGCAGGACCTGACCCAGGAAAAAGCCCGCCACAGCGTGGCCGAACACCACGAAATCGATGAGCTGGTGGAGGAGCTGGAAAGCACCGACTTCAGTTCACCGGGCTGGCTGGCCACCGCCAAAAAGCTGCGGCACCTGGTCACCCACCATCTGGATGAAGAAGAGCAGGAAGTGTTCCAGCTCGCCGGCCGCGCGCTGAACGAGCAGGACAAGATCCGCCTGGCCGGTACCTACCGGGAGGAGATGGCGGCGGCCAAGTGAAGCCGCCCGGTGCCCCGACGTGGGACCGGGGTCAATCCTGGTCCCACGCCTGCAGCGCTGCCTCCAGTTTACCGATGTCCGCCGCCGTCCGATCCAGCTCCGCCCAGGGGTCGTCCTTCTGCCCGAGACGGCGGAAGGCGTTTTCCAGGGTGTAACGACGCGGGCCGATGGCGCTGTCGTTCACCTCGTCCCAATCCAGGGGCATGGCCACCGGCGCGCCCGGCTTGGCGCGCACCGCATAGGGCGCCACCGCGGTCTGGCCGAAGGCGTTGCGCATGATGTCCAGATAAAGGCGACCCCGGCGCTTGTTCTTGCGTTGCTCGGTGGTCAGCGCGTCCGGGTGGCGCGCGGCCAGATGATCGGCGAGCCGCCGGCAGGCCCGCCGCACCCGGTCGAAATCGGCGTCCGGTTTGAGCGGTGCCACCACGTGCAGGCCCCGGGAGCCGGTGGTCTTCACGAACGGCGTCAGCCCCGCCTGGCGCAGGGCGTCGCCCACCTGATGCGCGGCCCGGCGCACCGGCGCGAAATCATCGCCGGGCGGGTCCAGGTCGAACACCAGCTGATCCGGCCGGTTCGGTCGGGCGGCCTGACTCAACCAGGCGTGCAGGGTCAGCGTGGCCTGGCTGGCCAGATACACCAGATCCGCGGCCCGCTCACAGAAGATATGCGTTATCTCGCCGGTGTCGCCGCCGTGGTCGATCCGCCGCGCGGGCAGCCAATCCGGGAAATGGTCACTGCGGTTCTGCTGGTAGAAGCCGCTTTCGCCGATGCCGTCGGGAAAGCGGTGCAGGGTCAGGGCCCGGTCGCGCAGGTGGGGCAGCATCAGCGGCGCCACCCGCTGGTAATAATCGGCCAGATCGGCCTTGGTCAGGCCGTCGTCCGGGAACAGCACCTTGTCCGGATGGGAGAGGGCGATCCGTTTCCCGTCCACGTTCAGAATGGTATCGGTCATGCCGCGCTCCTGGTGAGTTACTCCTGATGGGCCGCCTTCTCGTCGCGGGCGATGCGCGCCAGGGTGCGCCCGCTCTTCGCCGACTTGTTCTGCGTCGAGGTGGGGTTGCGGCGGGCGTCGGCATGCTCATCGTCCATTTTGATCAACAGCCATTGCGGTTTATCGCCGTCGCGGAACCGCTTCAGGGCGTAGCCGCCTTGCAGTTTGTCTCCCTCGAGCCAGACCTCCAGCAGGCCCTCCCGCCAGGCGTCGGCCATGTTCACCGGCGGGTCCTTGTCGGCGCGCAGATTGCGGTACCCGCCCCGGTCCCAGACCATCACGGTGCCGGCGCCGTAGTGGCCCTCCGGGATCACGCCTTCGAACTCCGCGTAATCCAGCGGGTGGTCCTCCACCTGCACCGCCAGGCGCTTATCCCGGGGATCGGTGGACGGTCCCTTGGGTACCGCCCAGGATTTCAGGGTGCCGTCGAAGGCCAAGCGGAAGTCATAATGCAACCGGCTGGCGTCGTGTTTCTGGATCACGAAAACGGGCCGCGTGCCCCGGCCGCCGGCGGGCTCCCGGCTGGCGTCCAGGTCCCTTTTGCGGCGGTAATCGCCGAGCTTGTCCTTGCTCATGGTGCCTCCTCGGTCGTTGCCGATGGCCCAGCATAGCGCCGGGGCGGCGGCGGAATCAGCGGGCAAGCGTAAAAAAGTTTCAATCCCGCGCGCTTCACGCCGGTTTGGGTTAAGGTCGTGGCGGTAGGGACAGCGAGGAGACCGCCACCTTGAGCATTCTGCAACTGCCCCATGCGCCGCCGTCGGCGGTGCTCATCGACTGGCACGCCACCCTGGTGGATACCCACGACGCCATGTACCACGCCGTGGACGACGTGCTGCCGCGCCTGGAGGAACTGGGACTGTGGGAGCGGCTGCTGGAACCGGAAGCGTCCAAGACCCTGGAGGACGCCAAGCTGGTCAAGTACGTCCGCGAGCATCACAAACTGCACCCCAAGATCACCGCCCAGCGCAAGATTTCGCGCACCGACATTTTCGAGGTGCTGTTCGGCGCCGACGGCGACGCCAAGCGGCGCGTGCATCAGGCGTTCGACGCCTGCTACAAAAACTACGTGGACGAGGTGCACCCCCTGGAGCCGGACATCCGCCCGCAGCTGGAGCGGCTGCGCGCCGCCGGCGTGCCGGTGGGGGTGATCTCCAACCGCAAGCGGGATTTTTTCGAGCATGAGCTGCGCATCGTGGACGGCAGCGGCTGGGAGGATCTGTTTGATGTCACCGTGTGCGGGGACGACGTGGAGCACCGCAAGCCGGCGCCGGACATGCTGCTTGAGGCCCTCGACCAGCTCGGCCTGGCCCCCGGCGAGCATTGCTGGTACGCCGGCGACAGCACCACCGACGTGATCGCCGCCAAGGACGCCGGTGTCACCGCCATCTTTTACAACGGTGCCCACTGGCCGCAGAGCTGGCTGGACAAAATTTTCCCCGGCACCGTCAGCCACCCGCACCGGCCGGACGCGGTGGTGGACAGCATCGGCGGCCTGACCCGACTGGCCCGGCGCATGCTGGCCAATGGCAAACGGGTGGAGCGGGCGCGGGCCTGAGCCGGCCCGCCGCCCGGGGCGTTTACAGGCGCGCGTTGCGGTCTCGGAAGCCGCTGTGGATCAGGCTGGCCACCGTGGTCACCACCAGCACGCCGAGAATGACCGAGATCGACAGCCAGATCGGCACCTCCGGGATGCCGTGCAGCGGCTGGCCGCCGTTGATGAACGGCAGACTGTTTTCGTGCAGCGCCTCCAGCACCAGCTTGACGCCGATGAAAGCGAGGATCGCCGACAGCCCCAGCCCCAGAAACACCAGTCGGTCGAGCAGCCCGCCGAGCAGAAAGTACAGCTGCAGCAGACCGAGCAGGGCGAAGGCGTTGGTGGTGAACACGATGTAGGGCTCCTTGGTCAGGCCGTAGATGGCCGGAATGGAATCCAACGCGAACAGCACATCGGTGAAGCCCAGGGCGGCCACCGCGATGAACAGCGGCGTCACCATCCAGCGACCGCCCTGGCGGGCGAACAACCGCTGGCCGTGGTAGTCGTCGGTGGTCGGCAGCAGCCGTTGCAGCAGTCGAACGCCGGGCCCGGGCTTGTACCCCTCGTCCTCATCCTTGTTGAAAAACTCCCAGGTCAGATGGGCGGCGGTGTACAGCAGAAAGGCGCCGAAAATGTAGAACACCCAGCTGAACTGGGCGATGGCCGCCGCGCCCACGGCGATGAACAGGCCGCGCAGAATCAGCGCGATGGCGATGCCGATCAGCAGCGCCTTTTGCTGGTAGACCGGCGGCACCGCGAAGCGCGCCATGATGGTGACGAACACGAACAGGTTGTCCACCGACAGGCTCTTTTCGGTGACGAAGCCGGCGAAGTACTCGGCGCCGTGCTGATGCCCCCAGACCCACCAAAGGCCGGCGCCGAACAGCAGCGCGATGGCGATAAAGAACGCCGACCACCAGGCCGCTTCCTTGAAGGTGGGCTCGTGGGGTTTGCGCACATGGGCGACGAAGTCGAACAGGAACAGGGCGACGATGCCGGCGAGGGTGGCCAGCCAGATCCAGACGGGAACGTGCACGGGAAAACCTCCGGGTTGATGATCGGATCACACCCGAAGGTCTCTCCCGCGCCCGGGGCGCTGCCCGCCGCCGGGGCCGTTGGGCCCGTGCTGACGACGGCGGGACCGGCGGCCGCTGCCGCCGGGGGATACTCCCCTTCAAGAGCCGCCATGGTGCCGTAAAGCGGGCGGCCTGTTAAGCGGATTCTCGTTTCGGTCGGCCGCTCAGGCGAGTACCTGGCCGCCGTCCACCACCAGGGTCTGTCCGGTGATCCAACTGGCCAGATCCGAGGCCAGGAACAGGGCCACGTTGGCCACTTCCTCCGGAGTGCCGAGGCGCCCGAACGGAATGCCGCCGCGGATCCGTTGATAAAGATCCGGATTGTGCTGGCGGGCCTGATCCCAGACCCCGCCGGGAAACTCGATGGACCCCGGCGCCAGACCGTTGACGCGCACCCCGTGGGCCGCCATCGATACCGCCAGGCTGCCGGTGTAATGGGCCACCGCCGCCTTGATGGCGGCATAGGGCGCGGTGCGGGTGGAGGCGTGCAGGGCGGCGATGGAAGCGATGTTGATGATCGAGGCCGCCGCGGACTGTTTCAGATGGGGCAGGCAATAGTGGGCGGCGCGCACGGTGCCCATCAGGTCCACCTCGACGCTGCGCATCCAGCCGTCCTCGTTGTCGTCGCGGCCGAACGCGGAGGCGCAATTGACCAGCACGTCCACGCCGCCCAGTTCGGCCAGCGCCGCCTCCAGATAGCCTTCCAGGGACGCTTTGTCGCCGATGTCGCAGGGCGCGGTGTGCAGTGCCAGGCCGTCGCCGGCGGCGTCCTGGCGCAGCGTATCCAGAGCGGCCTGGCCGCGGGCGCACACCGACACCCGGGCACCGGCCCCGGCGAAGCCCAGGGCGATGGCGCGGCCGATGCCCTTGCTGCCGCCGGCGACGATCACCCGCCGGCCGTTGAAGTCGAAGTTCATCCGGTCTCTCCCGTTCCAAGAAAACCCGACTTTACGCCCAACCGGGGTCGCCGGCAGCCCGGGATTGGCCCGTGTTGAATCTGGCACCATGGTACATTGAGCGCAGAACAACAACAGGAGGGCCATCATGGGCACCCCGATAAACGATCCGCGTCGCCGCCTGCACGCCTTTACCGACGACGCCCTGGGCGATCACGATGCCACCGGTCTGGCCACGCTGATCGAACAGCGGGCGCTGAGCGCCGCCGAAGTGACCGAGGCCGCCATCCAGCGCATTGGTCGCGTGGACCCGCAGTTGCATGCCGTGGCCCTGGCGGCCTTCGATCGGGGGCGCGGCGAAGCCGCCCGGGCCGGCCGGGGCGCCTTCGCCGGTGTCCCCACCCTGATCAAGGACAACATCGACGTGGCCGGCCTGGCCACTGGTCACGGCTCGGCGGCGGTGCGGGCGCGGCCGGCGGAAAAGGACAGTGACTTCGCCCGCCAGTTTCTCGCCCAGGGCTTTACCCTGCTGGGCAAGAGCCGGCTGCCGGACTTCGGCTTCAGCGCCAGCACCGAATTCATGGACCAGCCGCCCACCTGCAACCCCTGGCACACCGGCTATTCCTCCGGCGCCTCCTCCGGCGGCGCCGCCGCCCTGGTGGCGGCCGGCGCGTTGCCGATCGCCCACGGCAACGACGGCGGCGGCTCGATTCGCATCCCCGCCGCCTGCTGCGGTCTGGTGGGTCTCAAGCCCACCCGCGGGCGGCTGGTGAAATCGGAAGCCTCCCAGGCGCTGCCGGTGGACCTGATCAGCGAGGGTGTGCTGACCCGCAGCGTGCGCGACACCGCCCGTTTCTTCGCCGCCGCCGAGCGCTATTACCGCAATCCCAAACTGCCGGCCATCGGTGAGGTCACCGGGCCCGGGCGGCGCCGTCTGGAGGTGGGGCTGGTGGTGGACTCCATCACCGGCAGCGCCACCGACCGGGACACCCGCGCGGCGGTGGAGGACACCGCCCGGTTGCTGGCGGACCTGGGCCACCATGTGGAAGAGGCGCCGATCCCGCTGAAGCCCTCCTTCATCGATGACTTCGTGACCTATTACGGGATGATGGCGTTCATGGTCAGCCGCTTCGGCGCCCGGCTGTTCGGTCCGGGCTTTCAGGCGGAGCGGCTGGATGACCTGACCGTGGGGCTGGCCGGCTATTACCGGCGCCGCCTGTGGAAGACGCCGGCGGTGCTCTACCGCCTGCGGCGCACCTGGAAGGAGTACGCGGACAGCTTCCAACGCTACGACGTGGTGCTGTCGCCGGTGCTGGCGCGTACCGTGCCGGAACTGGGTTACCTGAGTCCGACCCAGCCGTTCGAAACGCTGATCGACCGGCTGATCAAGTACGCCAGCTTCACGCCGGCCAACAACGCCTCCGGCAGCCCGGCGATCTCGCTGCCCCTGGGGGCCAGTGCCGAGGGGCTGCCCGTCGGCGTGCAGCTGGCGGCGGTGCAGGGCGGTGAGCGCACCCTGCTGGAACTGGCCTTCGAGCTGGAGGCCGCCCGTCCCTGGCGGCGTATTCAGGACGGCTGATCAGGCCCCGTCCTTGCGCTTGAACTGGGCCAGGATGCTGGAAAAGTCCTTGCTGCCGTAGCCCTGGTTGGCGTGGCTGGCATAGAGGCTGCGGGCCAGCGCGCCCATGGGCGTGGCCGAGCGCGTGGCCAGGGCCGCTTCCAGGGCCAGGCCCAGGTCCTTGTTCATCAGATTGACGCCGAAGCCGCCGTCGTAATTGTTCGAGGCAGGCACGTTCGGCATCACCCCGGGCCACGGATTGTAGACCTCCAGGGACCAGTTGCCGCCGGAACTGACGCGCATGATCTCGGACAGCACCTTCGGGTCCAGGCCGTGGTCGGCGCCCATTTGCAGTGCTTCGGCGGTGCCGATCATGTGCACGGCGAGCAGCATGTTGTTGCAGATTTTCGCTACCTGGCCGGCCCCCGGCGGACCGGCGCGGAGCACGTTCTTGCCCATCACGTCGAGAATCGGCCGGGCGCGTTCCACCGCCTCTTCGCTGCCGCCACAAATGAACGTCAGGGTGCCGGCGCGGGCGCCGCCCACGCCCCCGGACACCGGGGCGTCGATCATCTGAAGTCCGGTTTCGGCGGCGGCCTCCGTCACCCGCCGGCTGGTGGCGGCGTCGATGGTGGAGCAGTCGATGATCAGGGCGTCCGGTTCGATACCTGGCAGGATGCCGTCGTCGCCCAGGTACAGACCGGTGACCGCCGCCGCCGAGGGCAGCATGCTGATCACCACCTCGGCGCCGGTCAGGGCGTCCGCCGGCGTATCGGTGGTGTGCACGCCGCTTTCCTCGGCGGCGACTCGCAGGGCGGGCACCAGGTCGAAGGCGGTCACGTCGTGGCCGGCGGCGGCCAGGTTGGCGGCCATGGGGCCGCCCATGTTGCCGACGCCGAAGAAGCCGATTTTCATGTTTTTCTCCTTATAAAAACGACAAATCCTTGAGCACGCGGCGGGCGATGATCACCCGCATGATCTCGTTGGTGCCTTCCAGAATCTGATGCACCCGGCTGTCGCGTACATAGCGCTCCAGCGGGTATTCCTTGATGTAGCCGTAGCCACCGTGCAGTTGCAGCGCCTGATTGCAGACGTCGAAACACAGATCGGTGGCGAGCCGCTTGGCCATGGCGCAGTAGGTGCTTTTGTCCGCGTCGCCCTGGTCCAGCTTCCAGGCGGCCAGGCGCACCATCTGCTGCGCCGCCACCAGATGGGTGGCCATGTCCGCCAGGCTGAACTGGGTGTTCTGGAACTCGGCGATCGGCTGACCGAACTGTTTGCGTTCGCCCACATAGCCCTGTGCCTGTTTGAGCGCGGCGGTGGCGGCGCCCAGGGAGCAGCTGGCGATGTTGATGCGGCCGCCGTCCAGGCCGGCCATGGCGATGCGGAAGCCCTGGCCCTCGTCGCCGATGCGCTGGTCCGCCGGCACCCGCACGTTCTCCAGGGTGATGGCCCGGGTGGGCTGGCTCTTCCAGCCCATCTTTTCCTCGTTGCGGCCGTAGCTGACGCCGGTGGCGTCCGCCGGGATCGCGAAGCAGGAAATGCCGCCGGCGCCCGGGCCGCCGGTGCGCGCCATCAACACCAGCACGTCGGTGTCGCCGGCGCCGGAGATGAACACCTTGGCGCCGTTGATCACATAGTCGTCGCCGTCCCGCCTGGCGGTGGTGCTCAGTGAGGCGGCGTCGGAGCCGGCGTTGGGTTCGGTGAGGCAGTAGGAGGCCAGCGCCTCGCCACTGATCAGCGGCGCCGCCCAGCGTGCCCGCACCGCGTCGCCGCCGAAGCGGGTCAGCATCCAGGTGGCCATGTTGTGGATGGTGATAAAGGCGGTGGTGGAGGTGCAGCCGGCGGCCAGCTGCTCGAACACCAGCGCCGCGTCCAGCCGGCTCAGGCCCAGGCCGCCGTGTTGCGCGTCGCAGTACAGCGCGCAGAACCCCAGTTCGCCGGCGCGGCGCAGGGTGTCCTTGGGAAACACGCTGCCCGCGTCCCATTCGGCGGCGAACGGCGCCAGTTCCTTTTCCGCGAACTGGCGTGCCGTGTCCCGGAACGCCTGCTGCTCGTCATTGAGGGCGAAATCCACGGTGCCAGCGCCTACTTCAGGTTGATGGTCATGTTCGGGCCGCCGTGGGTGGCGTCCGGAATATCGTCATCGAACCAGCGGCTGGTGACCGTCTTGGTCTCGGTGTAGAAGCGCACCGCCTGTTTGCCGTAGGCATGCTGGTCGCCGTAGAACGAGCCCTTCCAGCCGGTGAAGCTGAAGAACGGCAGGGGCACCGGGATCGGCACGTTGATGCCCACCTGGCCCACTTCGATTTCGTGGCGGAACTTGCGCGCCGCCGCGCCGTTGGCGGTGAAGATCGAGGTGCCGTTGCCGTAGGGGCTGTTGTTGACCAGTTCGATGGCTTCGTCGAGCGTGTCCACGCACAGGCAGCACAGCACCGGGCCGAAGATCTCTTCTTGATACAGCGACATCCGGGGCGTCACGTCGGTGAACAGGGTGGGGCCCACCCAGTGGCCATCCGGCAGGCCGTCCACGGTGCATTCGGAACCGTCCAGCAGGCAGGTGGCGCCTTCTTCCTTGCCCTGTTGGATCAGGGTCAGGATGCGGTCCCGGGCCTTGGCGCTGATCTGCGGGCCGTAGGCGGCCTGGTCGTCGTCCCAGGCGCCCGGGCGCACCGCCGCGAACTGGTCCTTGAGTTCGTCCACCCACTGTTTGGACTCGCCCACGAACACCGCCACGCTGATCGCCATGCAGCGCTGCCCGGCGGCGCCGCAGGCGGAGCCCACCAGATTGCTGAGCACCTGATCCTTGCGGGCGTCGGGCATCACCACCATGTGGTTCTTGGCGCCGGCGAAACACTGGGCGCGTTTCAGATGGTCGGTGGCGGTGCGGTACACATGCTGGCCCACCGGCACCGAACCGACGAACGACACCGCCTTGGTTTCCGGGTGGGTGAGCAGGGTGTCCACCTGGGTCTTGCCGCCGTGCACCACCTGCAGCAGATTCTTGGGCGCGCCGGCTTCCAGGAACAGCTCGGCGAGCAGGTTGGGGGTCATCGGATCCTGCTCGGAGGGCTTGAGCACGAAGCTGTTGCCGCAGGCGATGGCCATGGGGAACATCCACAGCGGAATCATGGCCGGAAAGTTGAACGGCGTGATGCCGGCGCACACGCCCAGCGGCTGGGTCCAGGAATGGCTGTCGATGCCGCGGGCCACGTTCTCCACGGTTTCGCCCATCATCAGCGAGGCGATATTGGCGGCGTGCTCCACCACTTCGATGCCGCGCCACACGTCGCCCTTGGCGTCGGCGAACACCTTGCCGGTTTCCTTCGCCAGCACCCGGGCGATGTCGTCGTGGCGCTCCTTGAGAAGATGCTGGTAGCGCAGCATCAGCCGGGCACGCTCGGACACCGGCACCTCCCGCCACTCCAGAAAGGCGGCCTTGGCGGCGGCGATGGCGCGTTCCATTTCGTCGGCGGTGGCCGCCGGCGCCTCGCAAAGCACCTCGCCGGTGGCCGGGTTGGTCACCGGAATCCAGGTGTCGGTGCCGCTTTGCCGGAACTCACCCTGGATCAGTTGGGGCAGTCGGTTGCTCATAACGCTTTCTCCTAAAATTATTGGCCGTATTCGGAGGCCGGCGTCGTTACACCAGCGTATACAGAACCACCGCCATTACCAGCACCACCGAGGGTACCAGTACGCTGGCGATGAACACCGTCGGGTAGGCCCGTTGGTGGGTTTCCTTGCAGATGGCGCGGATGGTGGTCACCACATAGCCGTTGTGCGGCAGCGAATCGAGACCGCCGGAGGCGAGCGCGGAAATGCGGTGCATGGCGCCGTTATCCAGGCCCATGCCCTGGTAGATCGGCGCCAGGATCGGCAGGGCGATGCCCAGGCCGCCGGAGGCGGACCCGGTGATGCCGGCGATCACCGTCACCGCCATGGCCAGGCCGGCGTACTCCAGACCGGGCAGATCGGTGAGCACCGCCACGATCTCCTTGAACGCCGGCGTCAGCGCCGCCACCGCGCCGAAGCCCACCACCGCGCAGGTATTGGCGGTGGCCACCAGCGCATTGTCGGCGCCGGCGCCCAGGGTGCGCACGCGCTGGTGCAAGTGGCGATGAAACAGGGCGAAGCCGAGCACCAGACTGGCGCCCATGGCCACCAGCAGCGCCTCCACGGGGCGCACGCCCAGGGCCAGCGACAGCAGATTGAAACCGCCCACCAGCACCAGCAAGGGCAACAGCGCCGCCCAGGTGGGCACCGGCGCGCCGTCGTCCCGGTCGTGCTGGCGCGCCGCCGCCGCTGGCGGGTCGAAGGTTTCGCCGGCGTTCACCGCCCGGCGCACGCAGCGGCGGATCGCCCAGGCGCCCAGCACCAGAATGGTGAGCGCGCAGATCACGCCGATCACGCCGCCGGCCACCGCGGTGGTGCCGAAATGCTCGGTGGGAATCAGGTTCTGTACCTCCGGTGATCCGGGCGAGGTCATGGTGAACGAAATCGACCCGAACACCATGGCGCCGGGAATAAAGCGGTGCGGCAGGTTGGCGTTCTTGAACAGCTCGAAGGCGATCGGATAGACGCTGAAACCCACCACGAACACGCTCACGCCGCCGTAGGTGAGGATCGCCGAGGCGCCCACCACTGCCATGATGGCGCGCTTCTCGCCGAACCAGCGGCTGGACTGGCGGGCGATGGCCTTGGCGGCGCCGCTGTCGTCCATCAGCTGACCGAAAATCGCGCCGAGCAAAATGGCCGGAAACCAGGTGGTGAAAAAGCCGGTGAAGCCGGCCATGTAACTGTCCAGCATGGCGTCGTCCAACGGCAGGCCGCTGCACACCGCCACCAGCATGGCGCACAGCACCGCGGAGATGATGATGTTGACGCCGCGCATGGTCAGCACCACCAGTAAAGCCAGGCCGGCGAACAGCCCGAGGAAGCTGGCTACAAGCATGAGCTCTCCCTGTTTCTTGTGTTGTTGTTCTGGCGATGACGTTCGCATGGACGTCATCGTGTTTTTCAATTATTGCTATGGTGTACCACAGGCTTTTGGCGGATAAGATGGCTTTAATTGATAGGTAATGGACAAAATTGCGATGCACGGAACCGGTTCACAGGTGGAAACCTCCCAATGGCCGCTGCCGGAAAGCGGCCGGCGGGTGGTGATCCCGCCGGCGCTGGTGACGGAGCTGGCGGCACACCCGCTTTGCCGGGATTGCTTGCCCCACGGGGCCGGGTTTTACCCCAGCGCCGCCGGCCACCAGATGGACCGTGGCGCGCCCCGGGACCATCTGCTGATCTACTGCCTGGCGGGCTCCGGCGAAGCGGAACTGGAGGGCCGGCGCCAGTCGGTGGGTGCCGGTGACGTGCTGCTGTTCCGCGAGGGCCGGCCGCACCGCTACCGGGCCAACCCGGACGACCCCTGGACCATTTATTGGGCGCACCTGGGCGGCGACCGGGTGGACGACTATTTCGACGCGGTGCTGGACGGCCCGGATGCCTTCGTGGCGCCGGTGGGTCGCCATCCCCGCCTCACCGAGGACCTGGACGCCCTGCTGGCCACGGTCACCCGCTTTCGCGGCCACCACCTGATCTACGCCGCCAACCTGCTGAAAAGCCTGCTCAGCTACATGGCCTTGATGCGCCGCCAGCGCGAGGACCGCAACGACGCGCTGGACGTGGCCCGGGTGCAGGCCTGGCTGCGCGCCCGGCTCCATCAGCGGGTGGACCTGAACACCCTGGTGACCGCCACCAGCGACCTGTCGCGTTACCACTTTATCCGCGCCTACAAGCGCCAGACCGGCCAGACGCCGATGCAGGCGTTCCAGCATCTGAAGATCAGCCGTGCCTGCTACCTGCTCGACATCACCGACCTGAGCGTGGTCGACATCGCCCAGCAACTGGGCTTCGACGACCCTTACTACTTCTCCAGGATGTTCAAGAAAGTGATCGGCATGGCGCCCCGGGACTACCGGCGGGAGCATCTGGCCTAGGAAATCGGGTCGCGGCGTCGGTGTGATCAGCCACTCGCCGACGGTGTTTTCCGCCATTCCAGAAAGGCGCCGCCGGCGTTTTCCACGGCCTGTTCCAGGGCCTGGCGGCGTTTGCCGTCGCTTTGGTGGCGGGGCGGGTTTTGCAGTGCTTTTTGCAGGCGCTGGCGGTCGCCGCGGGGCAGTTGTTCGAGCCAGTGGCGGTCGCCGTGGTCCAGGGTCAGAGGATCACGGCCGGCGTGGTTGCGGTGGCTGACCTGGAACCAGTGCTCCAGGGCGCGGCCCAGCACCACGTAACCGAACTGGGGGTCGCGGACCGGGCCGAATTCGGCGCGGCGGCCGCCGCCAGCCAGCGGCGCCAGCAGCTTGAGCGCGCCCAATTTGTCGGCGTATTTGCCGCCGTAATAGAGGCTGCCGGCGGCGCCCAGCACGCCGCCGATCAGGGCGCCGGTGCCCAACGAGTGGCCGGCGGCCAGGGCATCGATGCCGGCGCCGCCCAGGGCCCCGGCGCCGAAGCCGGCGGTGGCCAGGTAGGTGCGGCTTACGCCCCAGGCGCGGCGCGCCTGTTCGCTGAACAGGTCGTGGCCACCGTCCCAGTCCAGCTGCTGTTCGCGGCGATGCAGATGGCGGTGGCGGTAGAGCGCTTCCACATCGCGGCGCAGGGTTTGCTCGCGGCGCCGCTGACGGTCCCGCCAACGGCGGGCCAGGTCGTGTTCCAGGGCGTCGCGGTTGTCGTGTTCGTTGAAGCGGGCGCTTTCCGCGTGGGTCAGCATGTCCGCCAGGGCTTCGGCGATCAGGCCCAGGGCGCGGTGCTGCCGGTGGCGGCGCTGGTCGCGCAGGTGGTTCACCGCTTCTTCCAACGGCGCTTCCCAGTCCGGCGCCAGCTGGCCGAAGCCGCGCAGCAGGCTCAGGTGCGTATCGAACGGCGCGCGCACCGCGTCGAAGTCGCGCACGATCTGGAAGTACTGCCCCAGAGCGGCCCGCCAGTCGGCCAGGTGGTCGCCCTGGCCGATACGGTTGATCAGCGCCAGGCTGGGCCGGCCGGTCCAGCGCAGAATCTCCATCTCCGCTTCCTGTTCCGGGCTGTAGGGCACGGCGCCGTCCACCACATAGAGAATGCCGGCGCCGTCCAGGATCGGCGTGAGCAGCTCGCATTCGTCGTGGAAGCGCGGGTCGTCCCGGTGCTGGGTGACGAAGGCGCGCACCGTGTCGGCCCGGTCCGAGGCGCTGGCGCTGTGCGCCTGCAACCAGGCCAGCACCTTGCGCGGGCGCTGAAAGCCGGGGGTGTCGATCAGCTCGTAGAGGACGTGGCCGTCCACGCTCAGCGGATAGTGGTGGCTGTCGCGGGTGGTGCCCGGTTCCAGGGCGATGGCGATGCCGTCGTTCTGGGCCAGGGTGGCGACGATGCTCGACTTGCCCTTGTTGGGGTGGCCGACCACGGCGAAGCGGGGCGGGGCGGTCATGGCGCGGCGGCCTCCTGGTCGGCGGGCAGCGGCGAGCACAGTTGCAGCGCCGCATCCTGCCGGCGGGCCACGAAGCGTTGCCAGGGCGCCAGGCCACGGTCGTCGGTGGCCAGGGGCTGCAGCAGAATCGGCGTGGCCGCGCCCCAGTGGGCGCGGGCGTCGTCGAGAAAGTCGGCCAGATCACCGGTGGGTGGCTCCCAGGCGCGCACCAGAATCACCACCGGGCGACCGCCGTTGGCCCGGTTCAGGGTGTCCCGGTCCTGCTCCAGGCTGGCGGCGCCGCCCGCGTCCAGCACCCTGGCCTCGCCGAGCCGGGGGCGCAGCCGGCCTTGATCGTCGGCGCCGGCCCAGCGGATCAGGGTGCCGGTCTCCGACGGCGGTTGCGGGGCCGGGCTCGGCGCCGGGGTGGTCAGGGGCACGGCGGCGGGCGCTTCGTCGCCGCTGTCCACCCAGGGGGTGGTGAACCGTTCGCACAGGGCGGCCACGCCCGGATGGTCACGCAGCAGGCGCCGCGCCCGGTGGCGCAGATGGGCCTGGGCCAGCATCAGCAGCGCCAGCCGGGGCAGCACCACATAGCAGAGCCAGGTCATCACCAGGAACGGCCACCAGCCGCCGAGCAGGGCCGGGTCCGCCGGCTGGCCGTTCTGCAGGCGGAAATAGCGGGACTGGGCCACCAGATTCAGGTCCGGCACGGCGGCGGGCAGCCAGCCGCGCCACGGCCAGGCCAGGGCGTCCACCAGCCCATGGTAGGCGGGCGCCGAGGTTTGCAGGGTGGTGCTCCAGCCGAACGCCAGGTCGCGCACCAGAATCTGCGCCAGCAGGGTCAGCAGGGCGGTGACGGCGAAGGCCAGACCGCCGGCCTGGGCGGCGCGCCCGGCCAGTTGCGGTTGCAGGGGGCGCAGCGCCGGCGCCGGTTGGTCCGGGTCGGAGCGGTCCAGCAGGGCGCCCCAGGGGCGCCAGCCGGCCAGGGACTGACCGGCGGTGAGCACCGCCAGCAGCAGTTGCACCAGCACCAGGGCCAGAAACAGGGTGACATTGATGCGCGCCGGGCCGGTCACGTAGAGCAGGCCGAGCATGGTCAGCACGCCGAGCACACCGCCGGCCAGCACCAGACCGCCGTTGAGGCGCCGCCAACGGCGTAGCGGCGCGGTAGGGTGGCGGCCGTCGCCCACCGCGTGCAGCCATTCCGCCAGCGACGGCGGCGTGGCGCCGGCCTGCTCGCGCACCAGCGCCAGGCGCCGGTCACGGCGGTGCAGAAAAGCCGGGGTCTGGTCGCGGTCGCGGCGGTATTGGGCGTCGAAGTCCAGCAGCAGACGCAGCGGTGACGAGGACAATTAGCGCGGCTCCTTGCCCTCGGGCAGGGTGTAATGGACGCCCTCCTGGCCACAGGCGTGGCAGGCATTGCCGAATTTGCCGACCTTCTCGCCGGCGCGGTCGTAGCCGATCACCGGGCGGTATTCCATGGTGCACATCTGCGGGCGCGTCTCCGGGCAGACCCGGGCGCCTTCCGGCAACGGAGCGGCGGGCTGTTGGGCACAGCCGGCGGCCAGGGCGGTCAGCGTCAGCAGCAGGGGGGGCAGAAAACGGCGCATCGAACTCTCCTTATTACGATCAGGCGTCCATGGTACCGCGTGGGCGGGCATTTGGGGCCACCGTTTGCGGGTGGGTGCCAAGACAAGCCCGTTGACCTTATCATTGTGCCCCTCGATACCCACGGCAAAGAGGATGGCGGAGCATGAACGAGGTGGATTGGCGAAGCGAAGTGGCGGCCATCTGGCGGCCGCGCCAGCAGCGGCTGCGCCCGGTGCGCAACCTGGATCCGGTGCGCCTGGACGATCTGCTCGGCATCGACACTCAGAAAGCCAAGCTGATCCAGAACACGGAGCGCTTTCTGGCCGGCAAACCCGCCAACCACGCCTTGCTGTGGGGCAGCCGTGGCACCGGCAAGTCCTCGCTGGTGAAGGCCCTGCTCAATGCCTACGCGCCCAAGGGACTGCGAGTGATCGAGGTGGAGAAGCACGACCTGATCGACCTGCCGGACATCGTCGACGACGTCCGTGAGCGCGCCCAGCGTTTCGTGATCTATTGCGATGACCTGGCGTTCGAGGACGGCGACGAACAATACAAACACCTTAAAAGCGTGCTCGAGGGCTCCCTGGAACTGCCGCCCGACAACGTCAAGTTGTACGCCACCAGCAATCGTCGCCATCTGATCAGCGAGTACCGGTCGGACAACGATCAGAGCCGGGTGGTGGGCACCGAGATGCATCATGGTGACGTGGTCGAGGAGAAGATCTCCCTGGCGGACCGCTTCGGGCTGTCGCTGAGCTTCTACCCGATCAACGAAGAGCGCTACTTCGAGATGGTGGACCACCTGTTCGGCCCGGTGGCCGACCGCCATGAACTGCACATTCGCGCGCGCCGCTTCTCCATGGAGCGCGGCGTCCGGTCCGGCCGCACCGCGCGCCAGTTTTACAACCAGTTCATCGGCGAGTTCTGACACGGCGCGGGACTCGTGGCATACTGCCGGTTCATTTCGTCAGAGTCCCATCCATGGAGCGCCGTTCGCCCCACAATCGGATGATGATCACGCCCGCGCACTGTCCCCGCCGCGGGCGTCGCCCTTATTTCCCCGATCCGCCCCGTTGTCGCCGAGCCCCGACCTGTTAAGCTCAAAGCGGCTTTGCCGCGACGAATAACGGAAACTCTATGACTCTCGCTGTTCTGGTATTGCTGCCCTTTGTCGGCGCGGCATTGCCTCTCCTGGCTGACCGCCTGCGCGCGTCGCGCACGGTGCTGGCGCTGAGCGCCGCCCTGATGCCGGCCCTGGCTCTGGTGTTGCTGATCGCTCCGGCCGGTCTGGTGTTCGACGGCCAGACGGTCCACGCCGCCTTGCCCTGGGTGCCGAGCCTGGGGCTGGCCCTGTCGTTCCGGCTGGATGGCCTGGCGCTGCTGTTCGCGCTGCTGGTGCTGGGCATCGGGCTGCTGGTGATCCTGTACGCCCGCTACTATCTGTCCGCCCAGGAAAAAGCGGGCCGCTTCTTCGCCTTCCTGCTGTTGTTCATGGGCGCCATGCTGGGCGTGGTGACCAGTGACAACCTGCTGCTGCTGGTGCTGTTCTGGGAGCTCACCAGCCTCAGTTCCTTCCTGCTGATCGGCTTCTGGTCGCACCAGAGCGCCGCCCGCAAGGGCGCGCGCATGGCGTTGACGGTCACCGGCATGGGCGGGCTGGCGCTGCTCGCCGGGGTGCTGCTGATCGGCCAGATCGTGGGCAGCTACTCCCTCGGCGACGCCCTGGCCAGCGGCGACCTGATCCGCGCCAGCGAGCTGTATCCGCTGATTCTGGGGCTGGTGCTGCTGGGTGTTTTCACCAAGAGCGCCCAGTTCCCGTTCCATTTCTGGCTGCCCCATGCCATGGCGGCGCCCACGCCTGTGAGTGCTTACTTACATTCCGCCACCATGGTCAAGGCCGGGGTCTTTCTGCTGGCCCGTTTCTATCCGATGCTGGCCGGCACCAATCTTTGGTTCGACGTGGTCACCCTGGCCGGCATGGCCACCCTGCTGTGGGGCGCGGCGGTGGCTCTGTTCCAGCACGACCTGAAAGGGCTGCTGGCCTATTCCACCATCAGCCATCTCGGCCTGATCACCCTGCTGTTCGGCCTCAACAGTGAGCTGGCGGCGGTGGCGGCGGTGTTCCACATCATCAACCACGCCACCTTCAAGGCGTCCCTGTTCATGGCCGCCGGCATCATTGATCACGAGACCGGCACCCGCGACATGCGCCGCATCAACGGGCTGTGGAAATACATGCCCTACACCGCGGTGCTGGCCATGGTGGCGTCGGCGGCCATGGCCGGGGTGCCGCTGCTCAACGGTTTCCTGTCCAAAGAAATGTTCTTCGCCGAGACCCTGGAGTCCAGCCGGCTGGGTGCCATGAGCTGGGTGCTGCCGCTGGGCGCCACCCTGGGCGGGGTGTTCTCGGTGGCCTATTCGGCGCGCTTTATCCACGATGTCTTTTTCAATGGCGAGCCGGTCAATCTGCCCAAGTTCCCGCCCCACGAGCCGCCGCGCTATATGAAAGTGCCGGTGGAGATTCTGGTGGCGTTGTGCGTGGCGGTGGGCGTGCTGCCCTCGATCACCGTGGCCGGCCTGCTGGCGGTGGCGGCGGCGGCTACCCTGGGCGGCGAGCTGCCGGAGTACCATTTGGCGGTCTGGCACGGCCTTAATCTGCCGTTGATGATGAGCGTGGTGGCGCTGGTCGGCGGCGTGCTGGTTTACAGCTCCCGGAACTGGCTGTTCCGGCAGTACGCGCGGTTGCCGGAGATCAACGCCAATCTGATTTTCGAGCGCCGTATCCAGGGCCTGGCCCGCGGCGCCGCGGCGCTCAGCAACTTCCTGCGCAATGGGTCGCTGCAGAGTTACGCGGCCTGGCTGCTGACGCTGGTGGCGCTGGTGCTGCTGGTCCATCTGTCGCCGGCGGTGCTGGACGGGCAGCGCGCCTTGCTGCCGCTGGACGGCGTATCACTGCTGGCCGGCGTGATGCTGGTGGTGGCGGCGCTGATCACCGCCATTCTGCACCGCCATCGCATGACCGCGATCATGTCCATGAGCGTGGTCGGCCTGGTGGTGTCGCTGGCGTTCGTGCGGCTGTCGGCGCCGGATCTGGCGCTGACCCAGCTGTCGGTGGAAATCGTCACCTTGCTGCTGCTGATGCTGGCCATGTACTTCCTGCCGGTGCGCACGCGCATGGAATCCGGCTGGCCACGGATCCTCCGCGACCTGCTGCTGTCGGTGATCATCGGCGGGGGCGTGGGGGTGATGGCCTTCGCCATGATGACCAGCGATTTCCAATCGATCAGCGGCTACTTCCTGGAGAACGCCAAGCCCGGCGGCGGTGGCACCAATGTGGTCAACGTGATCCTGGTCGACTTCCGTGGCTTCGACACCTTCGGCGAGATCACCGTGCTGGGCATCGCCGCCATGGGCATCTATGCCATGCTGCGCGACCTGGACCTGCTCTCCGCGCCCAGCGATTCGCTGGGCCGGCCCTGGGCCCGGGACGCCCACCCCCTGGTGCTGGTGACCATTTCCCGGCCGCTGCTGCCGCTGGCGCTGCTGATCTCGGTGTACATCTTCCTGCGCGGGCACAACCTGCCCGGCGGCGGCTTTATCGCTGGACTGATCACCTCGGTGGCGCTGTTGCTGCAGTACGTGGCGTCCGGGGTGGCCTGGGTGCACCGGCGCATGCCCGGCGATTACCACCCGGTGGTGGCGGTGGGGCTGCTGCTGGCCGGGATCACCGGCGTGGCCTCCTGGTTCTTCGGCCATCCGTTCCTGACCAGTACCTTCGATTACCTGTATTGGCCGCTGGTGGGCAAATTCGAGGTGGCCAGCGCCATGCTGTTCGACATCGGCGTGTTCCTCACCGTGGTCGGCGCCACCCTGCTGATGCTGGCCAACCTGGGCAAGCTGTCCCTGCTGGATGACAAAGCGAAGGAGGGTGCCTGATGGAAGCCATGGTCGCCGTCATGATCGCGGTGCTGGTGGGCACCGGGGTCTATCTGGTGCTGCGCGCACGTACCTTCCCGGTGATTCTGGGCATTACGCTGCTCAGCTACGGGGTCAATCTGTTCGTGTTCATTTCCGGCCGGCTGGCGCTGGACCAGCCGCCCATCGCCGGCGCCGGCCCGTCCACCGACCCGTTGCCCCAGGCGCTGGTGCTGACCGCCATCGTCATCGGCTTCGCCATGACCGCCTTTCTGGTGGTGCTGGCCCTGCGTGGCCAGGGCGAAACCGGCACCGACCATGTGGACGGCCAGCGGGATGACGGAGGGGAGGCCTGATGGAACATCTGATCATCGCGCCGATTCTGATTCCCGCCTTCGCCGGCATGTTGCTGCTGCTGGAAGTGCGCGAGCGCCAGCCGCTGCGTCGCTTCACCGGCATGCTCTCGGTGCTGGCGCTGCTGCCGGTGGCCTGGCTGCTCTACCAGCAGGCCGCCGGCGGTGAAATCCAGGTCTATCGGCTGGGCGACTGGGCGGCACCGTTCGGCATCGTGCTGGTGCTCGATAAACTCAGCGCCCTGATGGTGCTGCTGTGCACGGTGCTGGCGGTGCCGGCGCTGCTCTATGCCTGTCGCGCCGACGACAAGCGCGGGGCCAATTTCCACGCCCTGTTCCAGCTGCAGCTGATGGGCATCAACGGCGCCTTCCTGACCGGGGATTTGTTCAACCTGTTCGTGTTCTTCGAGGTGCTGCTGATTGCCTCCTACGGGTTGGCGCTGCACGGTCGGGGCCCGGCGCGGGTGCGCGCCGGCATCCATTACGTGGTGCTCAACCTGATCGGCTCTGCCCTGTTTCTGGTGGCGCTGGGCCTGGTGTACGGCACCACCGGCACCCTCAACATGGCCGACTTCGCCGTCAAGGTGAACCAGCTGGACGGCGGCGCCCTGGAGCTGGCGCGGGTCGCCGGCCTGCTGATGTGGGTGGTGTTCGGGCTCAAGGCGGCGCTGTTCCCGCTGTATTTCTGGCTGCCGGCCACCTACGCCAACGCCACCGCCGGGGTGGCGGCGCTGTTCGCCATCATGACCAAGGTGGGCGTCTACGCGGTGGCCCGGGTCTACGGCCTGGCCTTCGAGCAGGGCGCCCTGGCCGGCCTGGGCCGCGACGCCTTGTGGATCATGGCGCTGCTGACCCTGTTGCTGGCCTCCATCGGCGTGCTCGGCGCCCGCCGCCTGGGTGAGATGGTGGCCTATACGGTGGTGATGTCGGTGGGCACGCTGATGGCCGGGCTGGCCTGGAGCTCGCCGGAGTCGTTCGGCGCCATGCTGTACTACCTGATCCATACCACCCTGGTAAGCGGCGGGCTGTTCCTGCTGGCCGACCTGGTGGCCCGTGGGCGCGGCAAACTCGGCGACCAGCTGGTGGCCGGGCCGGCGCCGGCCGGCCGCGCCGGCCTGGGCCTGCTGTTCTTTATCGGCGCGGTGGCGGTGATCGGGCTGCCGCCGTTGTCCGGGTTCATGGGTAAGGTGGCGCTGCTGCAAACCGTGCCGGCGCCGCTGTATTGGTTGTTCCTGCTCGGCGGCGGCCTGCTCGCTCTGGTGGGGCTGAGCCGGGCCGGCTCCACCCTGTTCTGGCGCGCCACCGGCGACGGCGCCGAGCGGCGTCTGGACCGGCCCCGGTTGCTGGCCACGGTGCTGCTGCTGGCCGCCGCGCCGGTGTTGTCGATCTGGGCGGAACCGGTGCTGGAAGCCACCGTGGCGGTGGCGGCGCAATGGGCTCAGCCACAGCTTTATATCGACGCGGTGCTGGGAGGTGGGGCATGAGAAAACTGTTGCCGTTTCCATTGCTGAGCCTGTTTCTGTGGCTGACCTGGCTGCTGTTGAACGGCTTCTCCTGGGGGCACGGGCTGCTGGGGCTGGTGCTGGCGGTGGTGCTGCCGCTGGGCACCCGGCCGTTCTGGCCGAACGTGCCGCACCTGCGCAACTTTCCCAAGCTGGTGCGGTTCGTGCTGGTGGTGCATTGGGACATCGTCACCGCCAATCTGGCGGTGGCGCGGCTGATCCTGGGCTCGCCGCGCAAGCTGCGGCCGGCGTTCGTGGAACTGCCGCTGGAGCTGGAGGACGATTTCGCCATCACCCTGCTGGCCAGCACCATTTCCCTGACGCCGGGCACGGTCAGCGCCGACGTCAGCGAGGACCGCCGCACGCTACTGATCCATGCCCTGGACATGGACGACGAAGCGGAGCTGGTGGCGCAGATCAAGCAGCGCTACGAGCGGCCACTGAAGGAGATTTTCGAATGCTAGAGATCGCTCTGCCCATCGGCTTCGGCCTGATCGTGGTGGCCCTGGTGCTTAATCTGTACCGGCTGCTGCGCGGCCCGACCCTGCCGGACCGGGCCCTGGCCCTGGACACCATGTACATCAATGCCATCGCCCTGATCGTTCTGTACGGCATCGCCAACGACAGCAAGCTGTATTTCGAGGCGGGCATGCTGATCGCCCTGATCGGCTTCGTCAGCACCGTGGCGGTGGCCAAATACATGACCCGTGGCGACATCATCGAGTAGGCGGGAGGAGATTATGGACACTCTGGTTGAGTTTCTGGTCAGCGCCGCCATTCTGGTGGGCGGCGTGTTCGCCCTGGTGGGCTCGTTCGGGCTGGCGCGCCTGCCCGACTTCTATCTGCGCCTGCACGGCCCCACCAAGGCGTCGACCCTGGGCGTGGGCGGCACCATCTTTGCCTCGCTGCTGTTCTTTTCCTGGCAGGAGCAGGCCCTGCAGCTCCAGGAGCTGCTGATCGTGCTGTTCCTGTTCATCACCGCGCCGGTGTCCGCCCATATGCTGGCCAAGGCGGCCATGCACCGGCAGCTGCGTCGCCGCGAGGACACCCGCGGGCGGCCCTGGAAGCAGTGAGGCCGATACGGAAGAGATAGCGCGGAGCCGCGCCGAGGCGTAAATTGAGCGGAAAGATCAAATTTGTAAAAGGTGAAACCACCGGGAAACTTTTTTGAATGGCGGCCAGTCCTAACTAATGGCTACGGACCGGTACCCCCGATCCCCCAGTACCCTCACCGGTTCGTAGCTTCTGGACACCCCGGCCTCTCCCCCAGGAGGCCGGGGCGGCAAGCCTCCCTGGCAGCGCAGTCGTTCCCTTCCCCCCACTTGCTGCCAGGGATTTTTTTTGCCTGCTGAAAAGCAGGTGCCGGCTCCGGGCCGGGCTTTTCCCCTTTCCTTCCAGGATAACCAGTGCAAGGGCTGTGCCGTTATCGGCCGATGCCACGCAATAAAATTCAAAACGAAGCAAAGCACCCTTAAATCAATGACTTGCATTATCCCAGGTCGACGCGGAAACGCGTTGACGGGCATCAATTTAGTGCCGAAAAACGTCGAAAGTGTGACAGAACGGGTCAGGCCGGCGGATTTTCGTCCGGTGGTACCCGCAGCCAGTCGCCCAGACGGGCCCAGGCTTCGTCGCAGCCGGTGCCGGCGGTGGCGGAGAACAACTGGGCGGTGAGCGGTGCCGGGTGGTCCTTAAGGGTCTTCCGGATCTGCAGCAGGGTGTTTTTGGCGGCCCCGAACTTGAGCTTGTCCGCCTTGGTGACCAGCAGATGCAGGGGCATGCCGGCCTGAGCGGACCAGTCCAGGATCAGCCGGTCGAAGTCCTTGAGCGGATGGCGAATGTCCATCAGCAGGACCAGCCCGGTAAGGCAGCGGCGGCGGGCCAGATAGTCGTCCAGATGACGCTGCCATTGCATGCGGGTCTGCTTGTCCACCTTGGCGTAACCGTAACCCGGCAGATCCACCAGGCGGCGCTGCTCGTCCAGTTCAAAGAAGTTGAGCAGTTGGGTGCGGCCGGGGGTCTTGGAGGTGCGTGCCAGGGCGCGCTGACCGGTGAGCCGGTTGATGGCGCTGGACTTGCCGGCGTTGGAGCGCCCGGCGAAGGCCACCTCGAACCCCTCGTCCGGCGGACATTGCTCGACGGTCTGGGCGCTCTTCAGAAACTGGGCCTGGTGCAGCAGGCGCTGGGTGGGATCCTGGGGCATGGTGGTCTCGCTGTGGTCCGGGAGGGCGGAAAACCCGCACCCTTAATAAGGCATATGACGGGAGCGGACCTCTGGTATATAATGCGCGCCGTCGCGCGTTCGCCGCGTGGCCGACGTTCTACAGGAACTCAACGCAGAATAAAAGCCAGCATGTCGCCAGCTCCACGGGGAGATACCGCATGAAAGGTTTGATCGCAGGGCTTGCCCTGGTGTTTACCTTGATTCTGACCTCCGGCGTCCAGGCCGACGCCGTCAAGGAACGGTACGATCAAAGTTGTACCTACTGCCATTCCAGCGGCGCCGCTGGCGCGCCCAAGACCGGTGACCAGGCCGCCTGGAAACCGCGCCTCGAGAAAGGCATGGACACGCTGGTCAAGCATGTCAAAGAGGGCTACAACGCGATGCCGCCGGGCGGCATGTGCGGGGACTGCTCCGACGAAGAATACCGCGCGCTCATCGAATACATGTCGAAGTAAGTCGCTGTTTTTGAAGGAAAGGCCATGAAGTGTTTCAAGCTGATCGTGTTGCTGACCGCCATGGCGGTCGCTCCCTTGTCGCTGGCCCAGGGTAATCCGGAAGCCGGCAAGGAAAAATCCCAACCCTGCGCCGCCTGCCACGGCCCCGACGGTAACTCCCCGTCCGGCATGTACCCGAGCCTGGCGGGTCAGGGTGAGAAATACCTGCTGGAGCAGCTCCACGCCTTCAAATCCGGCGCCCGTGCAAACGCCATCATGCAGGGCCAGGTGGCGAACCTGAGCGACCAGGACATGCAGGATCTGGCGGCCTACTTCGCCGAGCAGGAGATCACCACCGGCCAGGCCAGCGCCGACTGGGTGGAGCAGGGCGAACGCCTTTACCGGGGCGGTGACGTGAGCAACGACATTCCGGCCTGCTCCGGCTGTCACGGCCCGGCGGGTCAAGGCCTCGACGCGGCCGGCTTCCCGGCCCTGGCCGGTCAGCACGCCGACTATGTGGAAGCGCAGCTGAAGGCGTTCCGCGCCGCCGGCAACGAGTCCATCGGCGATATGGCCAAGCGTGACAACGATCCGCAGGCGATGATGCGCACCGTGGCGGGCAAGATGAGCGATGCCCAGATCAAGGCGGTGGCCAGCTTCGTGGCGGGCCTGTCCGAGGATCAGGCCGCGGCGGAGTAAACGCCCGGTCGCCGGATCAAAGAAAGGCAGCCGATGGCTGCCTTTTTTTTGCACGATTTTTACGAAAACCCGCCGTGGGCAAGAGCCCGGGTATGGCGTCATAATGAAAGATCGTGCCGCCGGGAGCGTTTGCCGCCCCGCGCGGTCACAGAGTGGACCAAGTGGACAACAAGGAGAATTTCATGCTGCGTAAGCTGATGACGGCGATGGCGCTGCTGGTGGGGCTGGGTCTGGCCGGTACGTCCGTGGCGGCGGAATCCGGTGGCGAGCACGCCCGCTACGCGGAAGGGACCCATTACAAGGTGCTCGACACCCAGGGCAACGTGGCCGGGCCCGGCAAGGTGGAAGTGCGGGAGTTTTTCTCCTACATCTGCCCGCATTGCTACGCCCTGGAACCGCTGGTGGACGACTGGCTGGAGAACAAGCCGGACAACGTCGACTATGTGCGCACTCCGGTGACCTTCCTGCGCAACGCCGAACCGCTGGCCCGGGCCTACTATGTGGCCGAGGTACTGGACATGGTCGGCGAGGTGCACCAGCCGATCTTCGACGCCATCCACAAGCACCGGGAGCCGCTGTTCACTCCCACCGCGCTGGCGGATTTCTTCGCCAAATACGGTGTCGACAAGGATGAATTCAACCAGCTGTACGGCTCCTTCGGGGTGTCCACCAAGCTGCGTCAGGGCGACGCCCTGGCCCGCGATTACGAGATCCGCGGCGTGCCGTCCTTCGTGGTCAACGGTAAGTACCTGGTGCTGCGTGAAGGCCTGAAGAGCAACGCGGAAATGTTCGACGTCATCGATTATCTGGTGGCGAAAGAGAGCAAATAGGCAGCCAACGCCCGATGTTGCTGGATCGCGCCCGTATCGCCTACCAAAGCTGGAGAGCCCGCCCGGCGGGCTTTTCCTTCGCCCGCCAGGGGCACCGGCGCACCCGCCGTATCCGTGAGGTGACGCTGCCGGACGACAGCATCAAGCTGCTCAGCTTCAACATTCAGGCGGGCATCGGCACCAGCCGCTTTCGCGACTATGTGACCGGCAGCTGGAAACACCTGGTGGCGCATCCGCGCAGCGTCGAGACCATCGAACAGATCGCCGATGTGGTGCGTCATTTCGATGTGGTCGGCTTGCAGGAGGTGGACGGCGGCAGCCTGCGCTCACGCAATGTGAACCAGCTGGTGCATCTGGCGTCGCTGGCGGACTTTCCGTTCTGGCACCAGCAACTGAACCGCAATCTGGGTCGTCTGGGGCAGTTCAGCAATGGCTTTCTGAGTCGCCTCACGCCGTTCGCGGTGGAGGACCACACCCTGCCGGGCCTGCCCGGCCGGGGGGCCATCCTGATCAAGTTCGGGCACCCGGTGGAACCCCTGGTGGTGGCGGTGGTGCATCTGGCTCTGGGCGAGAAAATTCGCAACACCCAGCTGGCTTACGTGGGCGCCCTGTTGCGTCCCTACCGCTATACGGTGGTGATGGGTGACTTCAATTGCCGCCTGGAGCACCTTACCCACTCCCCCATGGCCGAGCTGGAGCTGAGCCCGTTGGAGGGTGAGCTGTTCACTTTCCCGAGCTGGGCGCCGGACCGACACATCGACCATATCCTGGTGTCCCCCGGTCTGGAGGTGCGCCATACCCGCGTGCTCACCGATTGCCGCCTGTCCGATCATTTGCCGCTGGCCACCGAGATCCGTATCCCCGACGCGGTGCGGGCGGCCACCCTGGAACACCGTCTCCCCCTGATCGAGTAAGAGCGCTTACGGATTCTTCCTGTAACGGCGCCATTTTCTGTTGGAGAGCATGGCCGGCCTCCCATGCCGGCTCGCCCCGTCCCCAGCTGACCAGGCAGCAAAGTGGCTAGAGTGGCAGGCCAAGGGTGATCGGTGCCGGTTCGGCGGGCCGCAGGGCCGGTGATTTTAGGATGCGCGCGGCCAGCTCGTTCTGACGCGAGGTGTCGGTCTTGCGGAACACCGCCTTGAGCTGGCCGCGCACGGTTTGCACCGAGACGCCCTGGTCCCCGGCCAGGGAGGCCAGGTCGCGGCCCTCCGCCACGCCACGGGCCACGCGGGCTTCCGCCGGGGTGAGGTCGAACAGCATGGCCACCTGGGATTCATCCACCCGGCCCTCCTGTTCCGGCAGGTGGAAATAGACCAGCGCCCGGCCGCCGCCGGGTAGCAGGGCGCGCGCCACTTCCGGCGCCAGCGGGCTGACCACGCACACCAGCGGTCGCTTTCCGGGACGGGGCACCGCCAGGGCGCCGCCGGCATGCTCCCAGCCCCGTCCGGCGCTGGCCAGTACGCTGTCGAGTAGCTGCTGGAAGCGGCCACGCAGCTCGGTCGAGCGCAGGATCAGCCGGCCGTGGTGGTGACCCAGCGCCGGCTCGTGAGCGATCAGGGTTTGCGCTCGCTCGCACAGATAGTCCACTCGGCCCGCCGCGCCCACCACCGCGTAGGGACGGCTGCCGGCCACCGAACCGGCCTCGCCGCGCCAGCGCAGCCGTTCACCGTGGCGGTTGAGTTCGATGGCGCGGCGCACGTGGGGGACCAGATGGTTGAACCAGACGGTATCCGGCTGATCGTAGGGGCCCTGGCCGCCGGTGCGCTGTACCAGCAGTTGAATGGTGTGGTCGCCGCCCTGATAGACGGTGCCGCACACGCCGTGGTGAATATCCAGCTGCCGCGCCCAGTCGTTGTAGAACTCGGTGCGGTAAAAGCGTTTCTGGTGGCAGGAAAAATCGAGATAGGTTGAGTACAGGCGCCCGGGCGCCTTTTCGCGCAGTTCCGGGCGCCACGGGCAGGCGTTGACGAAGTAATCCACATACTGGCGGTGGTAACCGTCGTCGATGTTCACCTTGGCGCTGGATGTGACCTGCTCGGCGGCCCGGTCCAGCACCAGCATGCGCGCCGAACGAGAGCGACTGATGCGCACCAGTTGTTCCAGGAATGCGGACCAGCATTGCTGATTCACCGGTGTGGCATAGAGGGTGTCCAACAGTTCGTCGTAAGCCGCCCCGCTATATGGAAGGAGTCTTGACGCTTCCATGAAATCCTCGATATTGCCTCGTTCCCCAGTGTCGACTATGTCACGAAATGATCGTCGCCACGAGAGCCGGGTAGCAAAACGCTACGCGCCGTCGGCGCCGATTAACATTCCGATACCCCCCGATGACGGGTCTTCGCCGCAGGGGAGGGGGGATGCTGGAGGCGCACAACCGCGCCCTGGACGGCATCCTTCATCCTGTGGCGGGTTCAGTAGCGGGTCTCGGCCATGCCCGAGAACTGTTTGGCCAGATAGGTGGCGTAGTTGTCGGTCATGCCGGACAGAAAATCCAACGCCCGCATGATGCACTGATAGACCCGCTCCCGGTCGTCCAGCCGGTCCAGCCCGTCCGGAAAACTGTGCCGGCCGATCAGATCGATGATGCGTTCGTGGCGGTAGTTGCGCACCGTGCCCCGGGCGTGGGACAGGGCGGCCTCCACCAGACCGTCGAGCAGCGCGCCCATCACCTCGAAGGCGCCGATTTCCAGTTCGATCTTGCGCGGGTGCTCGAACACCTTGCCGCGCGCCAGTTGCTTGGCGTTTTCCACCACGTCGTGCACCGCCGGCTCGCAATGGTGCAGCAGATCGCCCTCCATGCGCCCGGCCAGCAGTGCCTCGTGGTTGGCCACGAACGCTTCCACGCCGGCCTCGATAAACCGCTCGATGATCTTGCCGCGCAGCAGCGCCGCCTTGCGACCGTCGCGCATCTCCGATTGCACCAGCCGCCGCACCTCGGCGTTGTCCGGCAGGGCCGGCAGCAGCAGCGCGTAGACCTCGTCCCAATGCAGCAGGTCCATTTCCAGACCGTCTTCCAGATCAATGATGGCGTAGCAGAAGTCGTCCGCCGCTTCCATCAGATAGGCCAGCGGGTGCCGACAATGGCGGCCCGGCGCCAGCTCGCGCAGGCCGGTGGCCTGGCACACCTCGCTGAAGGCCGCCGCCTCGGACAGAAAGGCGCTGTACTTGCCCGGCTTGGCGCCGCTTTCCCCGGCCCGGGACGACAGCCATGGATATTTGAGAAAGGTGGCCAGGGTGGCGTAGGTCAGGCGCATGCCGTCGTCGTATTGGTGGTATTCGCTCTTGGTGAGGATGCGGAAGCCCTGGGCGTTGCCCTCGAAGTCGATCAGGTCGCTCTGTTGCTCCGGGGACAGCAGTTCCAGATAGCGCTGACCGCGCTCCTGGAACCAGGCGCGGATGGCGCGCTCGCCGGTGTGCCCGAACGGAGGGTTGCCGATGTCGTGGGCCAGGCAGGCGGACTGCACGATATCACCCAGGTCGGTGGCGTTGGCGCTGTCCGGAAGGTGGCCCAGGCCGGCCAGCCGCTCGCCGGCGCGGATGCCCAGGGTGCGGCCCACGCAGGACACCTCCAGGGAGTGGGTCAGGCGGTTGTGCACATGGTCGTTGGTGGCCAGCGGATGCACCTGGGTCTTGCGGGCCAGGCGCCGGAAGGCGCCGGAGAAAATGATCTTGTCGTGATCGCGAAGAAAGGCGGTGCGGCCGGTTTCATCCTTGGCATCGCGCCCGCCCAGGCGGGCCTTGTTCAGCAATTGTTCCCAGTTCATCGGCGTCCCTGGTTCGTGGCCGGTCATCGCAGGGCGGCCTGGTTGAAATCAGTACCGCCGCCCCCAACGCTGTTGGGTGTTGATCCCATCTTGATGCCGAATCTGTCAGCGTCAAGTTAAAGCTGGCCGGGTATGTTCGCGGCCATCGAGAGCGCTCAAGGAGTTGTTATGAATCTGGATAAACCGCTACTGATGCTGGTCACCAGCGCATCGCAAATGGGGCAGGGGCAGCAAACCGGCCTGTGGCTGGAAGAGTTCGCCGTGCCCTGGCAGGTATTCAAGGACAACAACATTCCGGTGCGGGTGGCGAGTCCCACCGGCGGCAAGATCCCCATCGATCCGCGCTCGGTGCCGGACGACGATCAGAAAGAGGCCTGGCAGGAAGCGATCGCCGAACTGCAGGACACCCGGCCCCTGGAAGAGGTCTGGGAGGACGGTTTCGTGGGCGTGTTCGTGCCCGGCGGCCACGGTGCCATGTTCGATATGCCCGACAACCCGCTGGTGGCCGGCGTGCTGCAGCGCACCTGGGCCCAAGGCGGCGTGGTCGGCGCGGTGTGCCACGGGCCGGCGGCGCTGGTCGGGGCCCGCGATGAAGACGGCGTGCCGCTGGTCAAGGGCCGCAAGGTGGCCTGCTTCACCAACGAGGAAGAGCGCGAAGTGGGCCTGGAAGAAGTGATGCCCTTCCTGCTCGAGACGCGCCTCTCCGAACTGGGTGCGCGCATCGAAAACAAAGGCAAATTCGAGGCCCACGCGGTCACCGACGGGCGCCTGGTGACCGGCCAGAACCCGCCGTCCAGCAAGGTCACCGCCGAGGCCCTGGTCGAGGTGCTGTACTCGGAGTAGGTCCGGCGGGTAACACCGGCGCCGGGCCGGCGACCGGGCTATACTCGGATTCGACCCCTACAAGGAGCCCCTCATGACCACCCTGTACGATTTCGAGGCGCGTACCCTGGACGGCCAGCCCCGGCCCTTGTCCGACTTCAAGGGCAAGGTGCTGTTGATCGTCAATACCGCCAGCAAATGTGGCTTCACGCCCCAGTACCAGGGCCTGCAGAAGCTGTACGACAACTTCGCCGACCGGGGCCTGGAAGTGCTCGGTTTTCCCTGCAACCAGTTCGGTCATCAGGAACCCGGAGATGCCGGAGAGATCGGCGCGTTCTGCGAAAAGAACTACGGCGTGCGTTTCCCGGTATTCGAGAAGATCGATGTGAACGGGGAACACGCCCATCCGCTGTTCCGTTACCTGAAGGCGGAGGCGCCCGGCGTGCTGGGCACCGAAGGCATCAAGTGGAACTTCACCAAGTTTCTGGTGGACCGGGACGGTCGGGTGGTGAAGCGCTACGCGCCCAAGGACAAGCCTGAGAAGCTGGCCGACGACATCGAGGCGCTGCTGTAGAGGCGGGTCGAGGGTGGCAGTGGTCAGCGAGGGCCGAGCAGCCTGAACAGGCCCATGCCCGCCAGCATGGCGGCCACGAAGATCAGCGCTTCGCCGTGGCCGGCGCCGGCGGCCACCAGGGCCGGGCCCGGGCAGAAGCCCGCCAGACCCCAGCCGGCGCCGAACAGCAGGGCACCGACCGCCAGCCGGCGGTCAGGCCGGGTGGCGGCGGGGCCGCGCATGGGCTCGCCGAGCAGCGATTGCCGCCAACGCCGGGAGACCCCGAACGCCACCACGCCCACCGCCACGGCGCCGCCCATCACCAGTGCCAGGGACGGATCCCAGGCGCCGGCCAGGTCCAGGAAGCCCAGCACCTTGGCCGGGTTGGCCATCTGTGAAATCAGCAGCCCCAGGCCGAACACCAGTCCCACCAGAAACGCCACCAGGGTTTTCATCAGGCCGCTCCCAGCAGATGCCGGGTCACGTAGACCGTGGCGAAGCCGGCGCCCATGAACAGCAGCGTGGCCACCAACGAACGGAGCGACCAGCGTGACAGGCCGCAGACCCCGTGGCCGCTGGTGCAGCCGGAGCCCAGCCGGGTGCCGTAGCCGACCAGCAGGCCGGCCAGGATCAGTACCGGTAAGGACGCGCTGACCCGGACTGGCGCCGGGCCGGCCACCGCCAGGTACAGCCAGGGAGAGAGCAACAGGCCGGCGAGGAACGCCAGCCGCCAGCGCCGATCGCCGGGCACCGGGGGCAGCAGGCCGCCGAGAATGCCGCTGATGCCGGCGATGCGGCCCATCAATAACCACAGGCCGCCGGCGGCGGTGCCGATCAGCAAACCGCCGAGCAGGGCGCTCCAGGGGGTGAAAACAGACCAGTCCACGTTCATTGCCGGATCTCCGCGAGCAACGAATCAGGCGGGCAGAACGCTGAAATACACCGCACAGAAGTGGCACACACTGCCGCCCACCACGAACAGGTGCCAGATGGCGTGATTGTAAGGCAGCCGGTCGGCCAGATAGAACACCACGCCGGCGGTGTAGGTGATGCCGCCGGCCAGGATCAGGCGAAAACCGGTCGGATCGATGCTGTCCAGCAACTCGCCGGAGGCGAACAGCACCAGCCAGCCCATGGCCAGATAAATACCCACCCGGGCCAGTTTGTAGCGGTTGCCGAACATCAGCTTGAGGGCGATGCCGGTCACCGCCAGCGCCCAGATCACGCCGAACAGGGTCCAGCCCACCGGGCCGCGCATATTGACCAGCAGGAAAGGGGTGTAGGTGCCGGCGATCAGCGCGAAGATGGCGCAATGGTCGAGCATCTTGTAAATCGCTCGCCAGCGCGGTGCCCGGCTGGCGTGATACAGCATGCTGGCCGCGTAGAGCAGGGCCAGGGTGGCCCCGAACACACTGAAGCTGACGATCTTCCAGGGGTCGCCCAGCAGGCTGGCGGCCACCACCAGCAACACCGTGCCGGCCACGCTGAGCACCAGGCCGGCGCCATGGGTCAGGCTGTTGAGGAATTCCTCGAACGGCGAATAGTCGGCAACCGCGGAAGCCGGTTGTGTGGTCAAGGTTCGCTCCTTGTGGTCGGTCCGAATCATGCCCGAAAGGGCGAATCATTGCCGCTGGCCGCCGGCTTGTAAAGCCGGCCGCCGTCATGAGATCAAGGTATCGTTGCGATAGCCGGAACCGGGTCTTGTTTAATCCGAAAACGGAGGCATTCTATTCAGGTATACGCCAACCGTTGAAGGAGGTATCGCGATGATTGAACACAGCAAAGAGGTGGCCGAGGAGCTGAGCAAGCTGCTCGCCGAGAGCTACACCCTCTACCTGAAGACCCACAACTATCATTGGAACGTGACCGGCCCCATGTTCCACAGCCTGCATCTTCTGTTCGAAGAGCAGTACACGGAGCTGGCCACGGCGGTCGACACCATCGCCGAGCGCATTCGCGCCCTGGGCAGCAAGGCACCGGGTAGCTATGCCGCCTTCGCGAAGCTGTCCACGGTCAAGGACGCGGAGGGCGACCCGGACGCCGTCGAGATGCTCAAGACCCTGACCGAGGACCATCGTACCGTGGCGGAGCGCGCCAACAAGGTGCTGAAGCTGGCCGGTAAGCATGAGGACGAGGGCTCCGCCGCCATCGCCAGCGACCGCATCGAGCTGCACGAAAAAGCCGCCTGGATGCTGTCCGCTCACCTGGGCGACTGACCCTCGCTCGCTTTGCCCTCGTCCGCTTCGACCTCTCAGGCCGGCTTACGCCGGCCTTTTATTTGGTCGGAATACCGTGATCGTCAAGTTAACGGGAAGTGACCATAAGGTCACAATAAAAGGCATTTTCGGTATTGATCGGGCTCTTATCATCGGCGCCCTTCTGGCATTATTGAACCCTTCGGTTTTGTTTATTCGGTGACCCACCGGGCCGCGCAAGTCGGACCGTGGATATTGAAGGGAGAGCGTGATGAAGGAGAGAACCGGGCAGGTCCTGATGGCGGTGATGGTGCTGTTGGGGCTGGCGGGATGCGAAGAACCGGCACAGCAGCCGGAGAGTGCACCGGTACCGGTCAAGCTTGTCACCGTGGACAGAAGCGTTGACAGCGGGCGTCGCTACCCCGGCCGGGTGGTGGCCACCGAACGCTCGCAGCTCGCCTTTCGCGTCTCGGGTCAGTTGGTGGAACTGCCGGTGAAGGATGGCCAACGCGTCGAGAAAGGGACGCTGCTGGCCCGACTCGACCCCCAGGATTTCGAGAATGAATTGGAGCGAAGCCGGGCGGATGCGGAACTGGCGGGAAAGAACTACCAGCGTGGCCGCGCCCTGGCGGAACGGGGCGTGATTGCCGATTCCGAACTTGACGAGTTGTCGACACGTTATCGTCAGGCGCAGGCGGCGCTCAAGCTGGCCAGGGACAATCTCTCCTACACCCGTCTGGTCGCTCCCTACGATGGCGTGGTGGCAAGCACCGAGCAGGAAAACCATCAATTCGTGCAGGCTCAGGAACCGGTCGTGAACCTGCAGAGCAGTGCCACCATTGATGTGCGGTTTTCCGTTTCGCAAAGCTTCATATCCCGGGCGGCACCACTGGACAGAAATTTCCAGCCGGAGGTGGTCTTTCCGGGCTTGCCGGATCAGCGTTTTCCGGCTGTTTACCGCGAACATGAAGCGCGTTCCGGATCAACCCAGGCCTATGCGGTGGTGGTCACGCTCCCCACCCCGGAGGCGCTGGCGGTCCTGCCGGGCATGAGCGCGGAGGTCTGGGTCGATGAGAGCCGATTGAGCAATGGCGGGCGCGCCCGTGCCCGGGTGCCGGTGGGGGCGGTCTTCAATCAGGATGGACAGGAAGGTGCCCGGGTCTGGCGTCTGGACCCGGAGGCCGGCACCGTGCATGCGAAAAGCGTGATGTTGGGTGAAGTGACCGGCGCGGGCGTGGAAATCCTGGATGGCCTGAAGCCGGGCGACCAGGTCGTGAGCGCCGGCGTGCACCGCCTGGAGGAGGGTCAGGAGGTCCGTGAGCTGACCCGCGAGCGGGGGTTGTGATGGGCATCGCCGAGTACGCTGTCCGGCACCGGGTGGTAAGCTGGCTGTTCGCCGTGGCGCTGCTGGTGGGCGGCGTGGTGAGCTTTTTCCAGCTGGGGCAATTGGAAGATCCGGAGTTCACGCTGAAGACGGCGCTGGTCAATACCGAATACCCCGGCGCCTCCGCCCTGGAGGTGGAAGAGGAAGTCACTCTGCCAGTGGAAAAGGAAATCCAGAGCCTGCCTTATGTGGATTATGTAACGTCCATATCGAGCGCCGGCCTGTCCCAGATCACCGTGGAGATGAAGCCGATATATCGGGAAAAGGAGCTCAAGCAGATTTGGGACGAGCTGCGCCGCAAGACCCATGATATTCAGGCCCGCCTGCCGCCCGGAGTCGGCGAAATCCAGGTCCTCGACGATTTCGGTGATGTCTATGGCATCCTGCTGGCCCTGACCGGCGATGGCTACTCCTATCGGGATCTTCAGGATTACGCGGACATACTCACCCGCGAACTGGTGCTGGTCGAGGGCGTAGGCCGCGTACAGGTCGCGGGGCAGAGGCAGGAGCAGGTATTTCTGGAGCTGTCACGGAGCCGGATGAGCAATCTGGGGATCAGTCCGGAGCGGATTTTTTCGCTGCTGGATACCCAGAACGCCATCAATCCCGCCGGGCGTGTCCGGGTGGACGATGAACACCTTCGCATCGCACCGGACGGGGCCTTCACTTCGGTGGAAAGCCTGGGCGATCTATTGATCTCGGAACCCGGCGCGGAACAACTGGTGTATCTGAGCGATGTGGCGGACATCAAGCGTGGTTACCAGGAGGTGCCCGATCATCTCTACCGCCATGGAGGTAAACCGGCGCTTACCTTGGGCATTTCGTTCGCGCCACAGGTGAATGTGGTGGATGTCGGCGAGCGTGTCCGCCAGCGCCTGGAGGAACTGTCCTACCGGCAGCCGGCGGGGATGGACCTGTCCACGGTGTACGACCAGCCCGCCGAAGTGGATGAATCCGTGGGCTCCTTCCTGTGGAACCTGGCCCAGGCGGTGATGATCGTTATCGGCGTACTGCTGCTGTTCATGGGGCTGCGTTCCGGCGTGCTGATGGGCGGCATTCTGCTGCTGACCATTCTCGGCACCTTCATCGTCATGGCGGTGATGGGCATCGAGTTGCAGCGTATCTCTCTGGGCGCTCTGATCATCGCCCTGGGGATGTTGGTGGACAACGCCATCGTTATCACCGAAGGCATTCTGGTGGGCATTAAACGCGGCCTGTCCAAGGTGGCGGCGGCCGCCGAGATTGTCCGCCAGACCGCCTGGCCCCTGCTCGGTGCCACGGTGATCGCCATCACCGCCTTTGCGCCGATCGGGCTATCCAGTGACGCGTCCGGGGAGTTCACCAACAGTTTGTTCTGGGTGCTGCTGGTGTCGCTGATGCTGAGCTGGATCGTGGCCATAACACTGACCCCATTCTTCGCCGACATGCTGTTTACCGGTAACCGGACCGCCAAGACGTACGGCGAGGACGTCGGCGAGGACCCCTACAAGGGACGCTTCTTCCGTCTTTACCGGGGGTTGTTGCAACGCTCCATTCATCATCGTGTGCTTACCCTGCTTTTCATGGTGCTGCTGCTGGTGGCGGCCGTGGCCGGCTTCGGACTGGTGAAGCAATCGTTCTTCCCGCCTTCCAATACGCCCATTTTCCTGGTCGATTACTGGCTGCCTCAGGGGAGCGATATCCGCGCCACGCAGGATGGCGTTCAGCAACTGGAAGAAACGTTACTGGAAACCGACCATGTCACCTCGGTGACCAGCACCATCGGGCAGGGTGCCCAGCGCTTTATGCTGCCGTATTTCCCGGAACGACGTTATCCCTCATACGCTCAGTTGATCGTGGAAGTGGATGAACGCGACAACATCAACGGGGTGATCAGCAAGCTTCAGGAACGGCTGGGTGAATCGCACCCGTCGGCGTTCACCAAGATGAAACGGCTGATGATCGGACCCACCGCCAACGCCACCATCGAAGCGCGGTTATCCGGGCCGGACCCGGAGGTATTGCGTGGATTGGCGGTGAAGGTGGAAGAGATCATGCACCGCGACCCGGGTCTGGAAGGTATCCGCCACGATTGGCGCGAAAGGGAAAAAGTCATCAAACCGCGCTTTGAGCAGGCGCAGGCACGGCGCACCGGCGTCAGCCGGGAAGATCTGGAGCAGGCGCTGGCGATGAACTTCTCGGGCGTGGACGTGGGCCTGTATCGGGACGGCGCGGATCTTCTGCCGATCATCGCCCGCCCGCCGGACACCGAGCGTCTTGGCGCGAACAACCTGGACCAGGTGCAGGTCTGGTCGCCGGTGCTTGAGGATTACATTGCCATTCGACAGTTGGTGTCCGGTTTCGACACGGAATTGGAAGACGGTCTGATCATGCGCCGGGATCGCAAGCGTACCCTTACGGTGCAGGCCGAGCCGGCGGTGCTGGGCGGGGAAACCGGAGACCAGGTGCTGCGCCGCATTCGTCCCGAGATCGAGGCGCTGGCATTGCCGAGGGGCTATGAATTGAGCTGGGGGGGTGAATACGAACTCACCAAGGACGCCCAGACCGCGGTGTTCGCCAGTGTGCCGATGGGCTATCTGTTTATGTTCATTATTACCATTCTGCTGTTCGACAGTTTACGCCAACCACTGGTGATCTGGGCCACCGTGCCGTTGGCGATCATCGGAGTGACCATCGGTCTGCTGGTGTTCAATGCCCCGTTCAGCTTCATGGCGCTGCTCGGCTTCCTGAGTTTGAGCGGCATGCTGGTGAAGAATGGCATCGTACTGGTTGAACAGATCAAGCTGGAGATGAATGAAGGCAATGCGGCCCTGGATGCGGTGATACACGCTTCCGTCACGCGGGTGCGGCCGGTATGCATGACCGCGGTCACCACCATTCTCGGCATGGTGCCGCTGCTGTTCGATGCCTTTTTCAAATCCATGGCGGCGGTGATCATGTTCGGTCTCGGCTTCGCCACCGTTCTGACCTTGATCGTGGTGCCGGTGCTGTACACGCTGGCCTATCGCATCCGCCCGGATGGCAAGACGGCCTGATCGCCGTCGTGCCGCCCGGGCCGCAATGGCGCGGGAAAATGGCGCGACCTGCACTGGCCCGCGCGGGCGCGGGTGACGCATATTGCAAAACCGTATCAATACGCTGTTCCGCCACAGGTGCCACCGCCATGAGTGCTCAAGCCCCGATTCGACGCACTAACCGAAGTGAGATCCAGCCACGGAGAATGGACTTCACCTTCGATCCGGACATCCCCCGTTACTGGTTCGCCAACGACCAGTTCAAGACGCTGCTGCTGACCGCGCTGTCCTGCACCTTTCCCGAAGGCGAGCGGTTTTTCGTGCGGTCCGTGCGCCATTACCAGAAACGGATCACCGATCCGGACCTGCGCGAGCGGGTGAAAGGCTTTATCGGTCAGGAAGCACACCACGGCAACGAGCACGAACACTTCAACACCTTCATGGAAAGCAAGGGCGTGCCCACCCAGAAGGTGCATGACTATGTGCACGAAGGAATGAAGTGGATCGCCAAGAAATTTTCCCCGGAGCGGCAACTGGCCAAGACCTGCGCGCTGGAGCATTTCACCGCCATGCTCGCCGAGCTGATGCTGGAAGAGCCGGATTTTCTGAAGGGCATGGACGAGCGCATGCTGCCGCTGTGGCTGTGGCACGCGGTGGAGGAAAGCGAGCACAAGGCGGTGGCGTTCGACGTCTACCGCGATCAGGTGGACAGCTACTGGGTGCGCACCTCGGAGATGGCGCTCACCACGGTGGAGTTTATCGGTTTCACCATCTTCCACTACGTTCAGCTGCGCCAGGACATGGACGACAAGCGTGATCTGCGCTCGGTGCTCAACGGCGTCAACTGGCTGCTCGGCAAGCCCGGCTGGCTGCGCCGCCTGGGCCGCTCCTATCTGGCTTACTACAAGCCCGGTTTTCACCCGGAGAAGAAGGACAGCCGCGCGGTGCGCCAGCGGGCGCTGGAGAGACTGGCGGTGATGCTGGACCGGCCGGAGTTGGCCGAGGCCGCCTGAGGCGCATCACTCGCCGCCGCGCAGTTCCCGGGGGCGGGCGATGCCGCGCTCCCGGAACAGGCCGGTGACGCGCAGCACCACATCGCTCTGGAACGCTTTCTCATAACGCACGTCCAGCACATAGGCCTTGGCGCGCAGGCGCACCGCCAGGTATTCCGCCACCGGCACTTCCTCGATGGCGAAGGTGACCGGCTTTTTCAGGAACGCGTAGCGGCTGGTCACGATCACCTCCTCGATGATGTCCCGGGCCGCCTGCAGGTCCGCGTCCAGCCCCACATGGAAATCGGTGACCACCATCATGTCCAGTTCCCCGGCGTTGCCGGAAGCCACCACGTCGGTGATGAACAGAGCGTTGGGGATGGTCACCAGGTTGTCGTCCAGCGTTTGCACGCGCACCGCGCGCAGACCGATGGAAACGATCTCCCCGTAGGTGTCGCCGAAGGTGATGCGATCGCCGACCTGAAAGGGCCGGTCGAACAGCAGCAACAGGCCGGCCACCAGTGAGGCCACCACGTCCTTGAGCGCGAAACCCAGGGCCACCGCCAGGGAGCCGGCGGCGGCCAGTACGAACTCACGGGGCGGGTTGAGCACGCCGATCAGCAGGGCGCCGGTACCCAGGGTGTAGATGACGAAACCCAGCAGGGTGGTGAACTGCAGAATCAGAAAGCGGCGGGCCGGCACCCGTTCCATCAAGTTGCGGCCGAGCCGCTGCACGCCCCAGTTGAGCGCCCACAGCACCGCGATGCCGGCGATCAGGAGCAGGATCACATAGACGTCGAACAGATCCATGACCGTGGCCAGGTCGTTGACGATGTCGCCGCTGTCACTCATGGAGCAGATTCTTCCTGGTCAGAAGGTGGATCACCGTGTGGTACCACAGCGGCACCAGCCGATAGCGGCCGTCGTCCTCGCTGGAGCGGATGAAGCCGGCGTCGAACCCGGCCTTCAATGCATAGCGCACCACATTTTCCGGCAGGTTGGTCACGGTGACGATTTCGTCGCCGGACAGGTTTTCGTGGGTGGCGATGGCCGCGTACACGAACAGCAGATTCTCGCCGGATTTCTCCACCGCCGCCGACGGCGGCAGCGACGGTAACCCGACCAGCACTTCCCGGCGGCCCACTTTCACCGAGCTCAGCCACAGCTTCAGGGCGGTCATCGGGTTGCCCCGGCAGGCGTCCCACAGCAGGCTGAAGTAGCGCTGTTCCGCGTTGCGAACATTGCCGGCCTCCGGGCCGCGGGACGACAGCAGCACCTCGTCGTAGCGCAGCTTCAGGCCGCTGCGGTGGTGGCGGGAGAGGATCAGAGAACGAATTTCCGTGGGGCTCCAGCGCTTCACCCGCACCACGTTGCGGAACTGATATTCGCGCCCGAACACATTGCACAGATAGGCCCAGCTCTGGTTGTTGATCAGCACCAGCCAGAACAGGTTGTCCAGCCGTGCATTGGTCAGCCGCAGCAAAGCGCGCCAGCCGTCCAACCCGCCGATGCGCGACAGGAAGGTGTTCTGGCATTCGTCCAGTACCAGCAGAGTGGGTGGGCGCTCACTGTCATTGCGAACCAGGCTGGCGGGGCCTTCATCGAGTGCCTCGTTCAGGGCCTCGGCGACCAGGGCGGTGACCGCCTGGGGCGCCACGGTGCGCGGCGGCACCGCCAGACGCACCACCCGCAACGCCGGGTCCGATTGGGCTAGGCGCTCGCTCAGATGCGCCACCGTCAGGCTCTTGCCACTGCCCTTTTCGCCAGTGACCAGCAGGGTGTTGTCGTCGCTGCGGTCGTCCCGCCAGCGCTGCACCGCCTTGGCGATGGCCTCCTCCAGGCCGGTATCGATGAACGGCGCCGGCTCGTCGCCGGGCAACTCCGCCGCGAACCACGATTGGTAGGCCCGGGCCGCCTCGCTCTCGTCCAGCGGTGCGCCGTCCTCGTCCTCATCACCGCGATTGCGCAGCCGGAACCAGCGCGCCTTGAGGCGCAGGTAGCCGTCGAAGCCGGCGAACAGCCGGTCCAGGTAGCGGGTAATGAAGTACACCAGCGCCACCGGCAGCAGCAGCGGCGCGGTCCAGTGGAACCAGCGTGGGCGCAGCAGGCGCTCGGCCAGCGGGTCCAGGGACGACGGCAGAATGGTCTGCAAACAGAGCACGTACTCACGGGCCCGTGGCGCCAGCAGCCGGGCCACCGCGGCGTACAGGGACGCCGCCACCAGGGCGGTCAGCGCGGTGTGCATGGCGCCTTGCGGCTGGGCCTGGGCGGCCACCAGAAACAGCGCCCAGGGCACCAGCAGCAGCTGGGACAGCCGACGGGCCCGCTGGCCGGCGGTGCGCGCCTGATCGCCCTGCACATACTCGCCGGCGGCCTGGGCCACGCGCAGCACCAGCCATTCCCCGGCCAGCCACTGCACACCGAACAGCACATACAGCCAGGCCAGCGGCAGGGCCAGGAACACCCAGCGGGTGGACGGGGAGGTGGCCAGCAGCGGCGTGGCCAGGGCCAGCAGCGCGGCCGGAATCAGCCAGGGCAGCAGCGGCGCCAGACCGGCCACCAGCCGGCTCAGGTTCCACAGCCAGCGTTTCTCGCTGCCCAGGCGCAGCACCCGGTCGTGCAGGGCCAAAAGGCCGGCGCGGGCGCGGCGGCCCAGCCGCGCCGCCAACCAGAACACCAGGCCGGCGGCCAGCAACGACAGCAGGTTGCCGGCCAGATGGCCGGTGGTGTCCGGTGCCCCGTAAAAGGCAAGCAGGGCCTCGGCCAGTTCCCGCGGCGCCCGCGGCCAGGAAAACCCCATGTTGCGTTCCTTGCCAGGCAAAGGCGTTATTGTATGAATCGGAAAGCGGAGCGTCACCCGGCGTGGTGCCGGTGCTATAGTCAAAATGGTATAGGAATTGAAACCCCGGTGGGAAAATCAGGAGAGCGACAATGGCTTCGTTGTTGGTAAAGGATCTGATGGTGCGTCATCCCATGGCGATCCAGGCGGGCACCGAGCTGAACACGGTGGTGGCGACGTTGCTGCAGAGCCGCTATTCCGGGCTGCCGGTGGTGGACCGCGAGCGCCGGGTGATCGGCTTCGTCTCCGAACAGGATTGCCTGCGCCGTCTGCTGGTCACCAGCTACCACCAGGAGGGCTCCGTGCGGGTGGAAGAACTGATGCATGATGAGCCGCTCACCGTGCGGGAAACCGACTCGGTGGTGGACATCGCCGAGATGATGGTCAAGCAGAAGCCGAAGATCTATCCGGTGCTGGATCGTGACGGCGGTCGGCTGGTCGGGCTGCTGACCCGTCGGGTGGTGTTGCGCGCCCTCAACGACAGCCACTGGAGTTGACCGCTTCGTACAAGTTTGCGAAGACCTGGCACGCTAGTGTTAGAGCCATCCGTATGACTGAACAATAAAAAAGGAGTGACCGCCATGCGTGATCTGGCCACCTTTCTTGGCGACTACGGCGAAAGCCATCGCCACCCGATCAATCAGTGGGTACACATCGTCTGTGTGCCAGTGATTTTCTTCTCCACGCTGGGCCTTTTCTGGCTGATCCCGGTCGGCCGGTGGCTGGGCCTGGACGCCGCCGCCTACTGGGTCAACGGCGGCACCCTGTTGGCGCTGTTGTGCATGCCCTTCTATCTGCGCCTTTCCCTGGGGGTGTCGTTGATGATGCTGGGGTGGCTGCTGCTGTCCCTGGCACTGATCGTGGCGCTGGACCGGGGTCCGCTGCCACTGGGCTGGACCGCCCTGACCCTGTGGCTGGTGGCCTGGGCGGTGCAGGTCTGGGGCCACAAGGTGGAAGGCAAGAAACCCTCCTTCGTGGACGATCTGGTGTTCCTGCTGGTGGGGCCGATCTTCGTCAGCCTGGAAGTGCTCTATAAACTGGGGCTCAGCCGCACGCCGGGTCACGGCCGGCCGTCCTGACCCGATGAGCAAGCCGGTTCCCCGCTCGCCCCTGTACCTGTGGGAAGGCGGGTGGTGCATGCTGGCGCCGCACCTGCACAACCGGCCCCACCGTCATGTGGCCGCGTCGCTGTTGGTGGGGCTGGCGGCGCCGATTCAGGTGCAGCTGGCCGGGCACGGGGTGACCGCCGAGGCGGTGTGGGCGGCGCCGGACGTGGAGCAGGCCCTGAGCAGTGACGGTCCGGTGGCGGTGCTGCACCTGGACCCGGATCACCGGGCCTGGCGGGCGCTGCGCCTGCAGGGCCCGGGGGGCGAGTTCCCACTCGCCGCCCACCCGGATTTCGCGGCGGCCCTGCGGGCTCTGGCGGCGGCCCCGTCGGTGCCCGGTGCCCTGGCCCTGCGCGATGCCTTGCAGGCCGGTGAGCCGCGCCCACTGGACCCCCGGGTGCGTACCGCCTGCCTGAGCCTGCGGCGCGGCGACGGCGAGGTGGGTGGCGCCGAGCTGGCGGTGGCGGTGGGCCTGTCCGAATCCCGCTTCCGGCATCTGTTCCGGCAGGAACTGGGCGTCAATCTGAAACGCTTTCAACTGCACCTCAAATGTCAGCGCGCGTTGACCCTGTGGCGGGACGGCATGAGCCTGACCGACCTGGCGCTGGCGGCCGGCTTCTATGACCAGCCGCACCTCAATCGCACCCTGCGTGCCATGTTCGACACCCTGCCTTCCCGCTATGCTAGGGCCTTCCCGGTCCGGGTCGAGCACCTGGACCCCGCATAACAAAAGCAGACTCGGGAATCATCATGGAGTATCAGCACATCCGTGTGGAGCGGGCGGCGCCCCTTCTCACCATCACCCTGAACCGCCCGGACCGCCTCAATGCCTTTACCCTGCGTATGAAGGACGAGCTGGTGCATGCCTTCGGCGAGGCGGACCGCGACCACGAAGTGCGCGCGGTGATCGTCACCGGAGCGGGCCGTGCCTTCTGCGCCGGCATGGAAATGCAGCCGGAAGACGGCGGTCATGTGTTTGGTTACGACGACGCCGAGGGCGAGACGCCGCCCCTGGATACCATCCGCGACTCCGGTGGCGAGGTCTCCCTGGCCATCTTCAATTGCCGCAAGCCGGTGATTGGCGCCCTGAACGGCGCCGCCGTGGGTGTCGGCATCACCATGACCTTGCCCATGGATTTCCGGCTGGCCGCCCACGGCGCCAAGATCGGCTTCGTATTCAGCCAGCGGGGCCTGACGCCGGAGGCCTGCTCGTCCTGGTTCCTGCCGCGCCTGGTGCCCATGCACAAGGCGTTGGAGTGGGTTTACAGCGGCGATATTTTTCTGGCCGAGGAAGGTCTGGAAGCGGGCCTGTTCCGCAGCCTGCACGATAAGGAGTCGGTGCTCGACGCGGCCCGTGAGCTGGCCCACAAACTGGTGGCCAAAAGCTCCCCGGTGTCGGTGGCCCTGGCCAAACAGATGCTGTGGCGCAATCCGGTGTTCGACCACCCGATGCGGGCCCACGCGGTGGAAACCCGCCTGATCTACCGGTCCAACGAATTCTGGGACGGCAAGGACGGGTTTCCCGCCTTTCTGGAAAAGCGTGACCCGGTGTTCGATACCAATCTCAATGACCTGCCCCGCGACTTCGGCTTCTGGCCGGAGCCCCCGCTGAAATAACAACAGAACGAGGACCCCCATGAAAAAAGAAACCATCGCCATCCACGGCGGCTTCGCCGGCGACCCGGAAACCCACGCCGTGGCGGTGCCGGTCTATCAGACCACCAGCTACTATTTCGACGACACCCAGCACGGCGCCGACCTGTTCGACCTGAAAGTGCCGGGCAATATCTACACCCGCATCACGAACCCCACCAACGCGGTGCTGGAGGAGCGGGTGGCGCAGTTGGAAGGCGGCATCGGCGCCCTGGCCATGGCGTCCGGCATGGCCGCCATCACCGCCGCCATCCAGACCCTGGCGCGGGCCGGCGACAACATCGTTTCAGTGAGCCAGCTGTACGGCGGCACCTACAATCTGTTCGCCCACACCCTGCCGAACATGGGCATCCGCGTGCACATGGCCGACGGCCGTGATCTGGACGCCATCGCCGCCGCCATCGACGACGACACCAAGGCGGTGTTCTGCGAGTCGGTGGGCAACCCGGCGGGCAACATCGTGGATCTGGCCGGTCTGGCCAAGGTGGCCCACGATGCCGGCGTGCCGCTGATCGTCGACAACACCGTGGCCACCCCGGCCCTGTGCCGGCCGTTCGAGCACGGCGCCGACATCGTGGTGCACTCCCTGACCAAATACATGGGCGGCCACGGCACCACCGTGGGCGGCGCCATCGTCGACTCCGGTCGCTTTCCGTGGAAGGACAATCCGCGCTTCAAGGCCTTCAACGAGCCCGATCCCAGCTACCACGGCGTGGTCTACACCGAGGCCATGGGCGAGGCGGCCTTTATCGGCCGGGCCCGGGTGGTGCCGCTGCGCAACACCGGCGGTGCCCTGTCGCCGATGAACGCCTTCCTGCTGCTGCAGGGCATCGAAACCCTGAGCCTGCGCATGGAGCGGCATTGCGAGAACGCCATGAAGGTGGCGGCGTACCTGAAGAACCACGCCAAGGTGGCCTGGGTCAATTTCGCCGGCCTGGACAGCGATCGGGACCATGCCCTGGCCCAGCGTTACATGGACGGCGGCGTGCCGGCGTCGATTCTCAGCTTCGGCATCGACGGCGGCCGCGAGGCCGGCGCTCGCTTTATCGATGCCCTGGGCATGATCAAGCGGCTGGTGAACATCGGTGACGCCAAGTCCCTGGCCTGCCACCCGGCCACCACCACCCACCGTCAGCTCAACGACGACGAACTGCGCACCGCCGGCGTCAGCGCCGACCTGGTGCGGTTGTCCATCGGCATCGAGCACATCGACGATATCCTGGCCGACATCGAACAGGCGTTGGCGGCCGTCTAGCGCGCGCGAAAACGGGCCGGCGTTTCGCCGGTCCAGCGTTTGAACGCCTTGGTAAAGGCACTCTCGTCGGAAAACCCCAGCTCCGCGGCCAGGTCCGCCACCCGGCGGCCGTCGCGCAGGGCCTGCTCGGCCCGTTCCCGCAGCAGCGTATCGCGCAGCAGCTTGAAGCTGGTGCCTTCGTCGGCCAGCCGGCGGATCAGGTGCCGGCCACTCATGCCCAACCGGTCGGCGATGCGCTCTTTGCCCCAGCCGGGATGCTCCCGGATCAGCGCGCCCACCCGGGCACTCAAGGCGCGATCGTCGAGCCGCGCCAGCAGTTCATCGGCCAGCCCGCGCAGATGGCGGCACAGCGCCGGGTTGGCGTGCACCAGTGGCAGACGCAGCTGCTCCGCCTCGAACACCAGGGCGTTGTGCGGCGCCTCGAACACCACCGGCACGCCGAGCCGTTCCCGGTAACGTCGCGGCGCGTCCAGGGCCGCGTGGCGCAGGGTCAGCGCCTCGGCCCGGAAGGCATGGCCGGTGCTCCAGCGGGTCAGATTGAGCAGGCTGGCGAGCACCGCCTCCACCCGTTCCGGGCGGCGGGTGGCGTAGCGTGGCCGGTAACGAACGGCCACCCGTGGGCCGTCGTCGGCCACCAGGAAGTCGCCGCCCTCGCCGACGATGGGGTGATAATCCAGCAGGCTTTCCAGGGCCTCGCCGACGGTCTCGCAACTCATCAGGATCATGCCGGCGGTGTCCAGATGGCCCACCTGCAAAGCGAGCCCCAGTTCCAGCCCCACCAGCGGATCGTCGGCGGCCTGGCAAAAGTGATCCCAGAGCCGATCCTGGTGCGCCAGATCCACCCGGTCCTGATGGGTCGGTGCCGCCCATTCCTCCGGCAGGCGCAGGCCCAGGCGTCGGGCCGCCTGGAGAATGGCCTGGGAGAAATGCACGGTCACCGTGGGAGTGTGGGTCATGGTCTGTGGTCCGGGTCCTGAATTAACCGGTGGCGGGTCGCGAATCAGCCGTGCCGGAGGCGGCCCCGGCGGTTAGCGTAAGGAGCATAACAAGAAAGGAACCCGCACATGTACGCAGTGATCGGCGCCGGCCCCATGGGTCTGGCCACCGCCCGCAATCTGGACAAACAGGGCCTGCCCTTCGTCGGCTATGAGCTGCACGACGACGTGGGCGGCCTGTGGGACATCGACAACCCGCACAGCACCGTCTACCAGAGCGCCCACCTGATTTCTTCCAAGCGAATGACCGAATTTCGCGAATTCCCGATGGACGAGGCGGTGGCCAGCTACCCCCACCACTCGGAACTGAAGCGCTACTTCCGCGACTACGCCGAGCGCTTCGACCTGCGCCGGCACTACCGCTTCGGCACCCGGGTCACGGCGCTGGAGCCGGCGCCGGCCGGTGGCTGGCACCTTACCGCCGAAAACAACGGTGTCAGCGATACCCGGCACTTCGACGCGGTGCTGATCGCCAGCGGTACCCTGCACACCCCCAATCTGCCCGCATTGCCCGGCCGATTCGCCGGCCAGGTGCTGCACGCCAGCCAGTACCGCCGGGCCGAGCAGTTCCGCGACCAGCGGGTGCTGATCGTCGGCTGCGGCAACTCCGCCTGCGACATGGCGGTGGACGCGGTGCACCAGGCCGCCCGGGTGGATCTGTCCGTGCGCCGGGGCTATTACTTTTTGCCCAAGTTCATCGGTGGCCGGCCCGCCGACACCCTGGGCGGCAAGCTGAAACTGCCGCGCCGTCTCAAGCAGTGGCTGGACGCGCGACTGATTCGCCTGATCGTGGGCCGCCCCAGTGACTACGGCCTGCCGGACCCGGATTACCGCATGTACGAATCCCATCCGGTGGTCAATTCCCTGGTGCTGCATCATCTCGGCCACGGGGATATTCGCCCGCGCCCGGACATTGCCGCCGTCGAGGGCCACACCGTCACCTTCACCGATGGCGAGCAGGCCGATTACGACCTGATCCTGCTGGCCACCGGTTACCGCCTGGATTATCCCTTCATCGACCCGGCCCACCTGAACTGGCGCGGCGACGCCCCGGCGCTGTACCTGAACATGTTCCATCCGGAGCGCGATGATCTGTTGATGATGGGCATGATCGAAGCCGCCGGCCTGGGCTGGGAAGGGCGTAACGAGCAGGCGGCGCTGGCGGCGCTGTACCTGCGCCGGGTGCGCGAGGGCCACCCGGCCGCCGACACCCTGCGCCGTCTCAAACGGGAACGGGCCGGGGTGAACCCGGACGGCGGCTACCGCTATCTGAAACTGGCGCGCATGGCCTACTACGTGCACAAGGACAGCTATCGGGCGGAACTGGCCGCGCGCCGACGCGACCTGGCCGGGCAAGGGTAAGGAGGCGGCATGCAGACCACCATCGATTTCAATACCGGCAGCCTGATCGCGCTCAACGCGATCCTGGCCTGCATGATGTTCGGCGTGTCCCTGTCGTTGCGCGTCGAGGATTTCAAACGGGTGCTGGTGAAACCGGCGGCCCCGGCGGCGGGCCTGCTGGCCCAGTTTCTGTTGCTGCCGGCGCTGACCTGCGCCACCACCTGGTGGCTGGACGTGGATCCGCAACTGGCGCTGGGCATGATCCTGGTGGCCTCCTGCCCCGGGGGCACCTTCTCCAACATCATGACCTGGCTGGCCCGCGCCAACGTGGCGGTGTCGGTGAGCATGACGGCGGTGTCCAGCCTGGCCGCCACGGTGCTCACCCCGTTCAATTTCGCCTTCTACGGGTGGCTCAATCCGAACACCCGTGGTCTGGTCACCGACATCGCCCTGGACAGCACCAACATCCTGTTGCTGGTGGTGGCGGTGCTGGCGGTGCCGCTGCTGTTGGGCATGGTGGTGGGGCGGCATTTTCCCCGCTTCGCCGACGCCGCCCAGAAGCCCATGCGGGTGTTCACCCTGCTGGTGCTGCTGGCCTTCGTGGGCATCGCCTTCGGCAACAACATGGATGTGTTCCTGGCCAACGCGAACCGCATCGTCGCCCTGGTGATCGGGCAGAACGCCCTGGCGCTGGCCCTGGGGGCCCTGGCCGGCCTGGCGGTGGGGCTTAGCCGCGCCGACCGGCGGGCGGTCACCCTGGAGGTGGGGATCCAGAATTCCGGCCTGGGGCTGTCGATTCTGTTCACCTTCTTTCCGCAGGCCGCCGGCATGATTCTGATCGCCGGCTTCTGGGGTGTCTGGCACCTGGTCAGCGGCCTGCTGCTGTCGCTGATCTGGGCCCGCGGCGCCGGGCGACCCGCGCGGCCGGGGGAGGGTGCGCCATGAGCCGCATCCTGATCACCGGCGCCGCCGGCTATATCGGCCGGCAGCTGGCCGAACGGTTGGCCGCCGATCACGACGTGCTGGGGCTGGATGTGCGGGTGCCGGACGGCCTGCCGTTCGAGTGCCGGCAGGGCGATATCCGCGACCCGGCACTGGCTCGCTGGGTGGCCGATCACGGCACCGAGGTGGTGGTGCATCTGGCCGCCGTGCTGGAGGACTCCGGAGACCGGGCCCGCGACCACGATATCGACGTGAACGGCACCCGCAATGTGCTGGAGGCCTGCGTGGCCGGCGGTGTGCGCCAGCTGATCGTCACCAGTTCCGGCGCCGCCTACGGTTATCACGCCGATAACCCGGCCTGGCTCGACGAGGACGCGCCGCTGCGCGGCAACCCGGAGTTCGCCTATTCCGATCACAAGCGCCAGGTGGAGGAGCTGCTGGCCCGCTATCGTCACCAGGCCCCCGGGCTCGGGCAGCTGATACTGCGGCCCGGCACGGTGCTGGGCGCCACCACCCATAATCAGATCACCGCCCTGTTCGAGGGCCGCCGGGTGCTGGCCATCGCCGGTTCCGATTCGCCGTTCGTGTTCATCTGGGACCAGGACGTGGTGGGCGCCATTCTGCACGGCATCGAGACCGGCGCCCGGGGTATCTACAACCTGGCCGGCGACGGCGCGCTGCCGATCCGGCGGGTGGCGGAGCTGCTGGGCAAGCCCCTCCGGGTGGTGCCGGCGGGTCTGTTGGCCGGCGCCCTGGCCCTGGGCAAGCGTCTGCGGCTCACCGAGCACGCGCCGGAGAAGGTGAATTTTCTGCGCTACCGGCCGGTGCTCGACAATCGGCGTCTCAAGGAGGAGTTCGGCTACCGGCCGAGAAAAACCTCCGAGGAGACCTTTCGCTTTTTCATCGAACAGGCGCGGGCGCGGGAGCAATGATGAACACCATGCTGATCACCGGGGCCGCGTCCGGCCTGGGCTGGGCCCTGGCCCGGGCCGCCTGGCAACGGGGCTGGCGCCTGATTCTGGTGGACCGGGACGGCGAGGCGCTGGCCGACAAGGCGGCGCGCCTGGCCGGTGTCGATACCGAGCGGGTGCGCCACTTCGCCCTGGACCTCACCGACGACGCCGCCCGCGACGAGTTGGTGGCGGCTCTGCGCGATGAACCGCTGGACGCGTTGATCAACAACGCCGGCATTACCCACCGTTCCTCGGTGGCGCGCACCGAGCTGGCGGTGTTCCGCCGGGTCATGGCGGTGGACTGGGACGCGCCGGTGGCGCTGACCCTGGGCCTGCTGCCGGCGCTGCGCGCCCGCCGCGGCACCGTCATCAACATTGGCTCCATGGCGGGCTGGATGCCGGTGCTGGGCCGCGCCGGTTACTGCAGCGCCAAGGCGGCGTTGGCGCAGTTCTTCGAAGTGCTGCGCGGCGAACTGGCCGACGACGGCGTGGGCGTGCTGATGGTCTATCCCAGCTTTCTGGCCACCCCCATCGAGCGCAATGCGCTGGGTTTCGACGGCCGGCCCGCCGCCCACGCGCGCTCCTCGGTGGGCCGCGTGCGTGACGCCGACTGGATGGCGGAACGTATTCTCGATGCGCTGGCCGCCGGCCGGCGGCGGCTTTTTCCGGACCGCTTCACGCTGTTCGCCAGTCTGCTGTGGCGGCTGGCCCCGGACCTGTATCATCGCCTGATGCGTCGTCGTTTCGCCGGGGAACTGGATCACTGAATGCAGGATGTTCTGAGCTCGCCCTGGGCCCTGGTGGCCCTGTTCGTGTTGCTGGCCTACACCACCGAAGCGATGACCGGTTTCGGCTCCATCGTCATCGCCCTCTCCCTGAGCGCCCTGGTACTGCCGCTGGAGGTGCTGATGCCGGTGCTGGTGCCGCTCAATCTGGTGCTCAGCGGTTATCTGACCCTGCGCTATTGGCGGCTGGTGCACTGGCGGCTGCTGCTCACCGGCATTCTGCCGATGATGGCGCTGGGCACCCTGGCCGGGTTCGTGTTGCGGCCCGGGTTGGGGCCGGGCGCGCAATGGCTGTTCGGCGCTCTGGTGGTGGCTTTCAGCGTCCGTGAACTGTGGCGGTTGCAGCGGGCCACGCCGGCGGCCGCCCACGGCCCCCTATGGAGTCGCTTCTGGATGCTGATGGCGGGCCTTACCCACGGGCTGTTCGCCTCCGGCGGTCCGTTGCTGGTGTACGCCCTGGGCGGGGTGCAGCTGGATAAGAGCCGCTTTCGCGCCACCCTGGTGCTGGTCTGGTTCAGTCTTAATCTGCTGCTGACCGTCGGTTTTTTACTGAGCGGTGCCCTGAGGGCGGAGTGGCCGCATCTGCTGGCGCTGGTGCCGGTGGTGCTGGTGGGCATCGTGCTCGGTGAGTCGCTGCACCACCGGGTGGACGAGCGCCGCTTTCGTCAGGTGCTGTTCTCCGTCCTGCTGCTGGCGGGGGTGGCCCTGTTGGTTCACTAAGCCCCGCCGGTTCGCTAAAGGTTGACCTGGATGGGTGACCGCGCCCGGCGATCCGGCTAGCATCGGGCCATCATCATCGGCGGGTTCCGGGAGAGCATCATGTCGGCAGTGGAAATTCGACCGGTCAGCGGCATCGCGGTGGAGCCCTGGCTGGATGAGCTGGCGGACCTGCGCATTCAGGTGTTCCGCGACTATCCCTATCTGTACGACGGCTCCCCGGCCTATGAGCGCGACTACCTGGACCGCTACGCCCGTTCCGAGCAGAGCCTGTTCGTGCTGGCACTGGAATACAACCGCCTGATCGGCGCGGCCACCGCCTTGCCGCTGCTCGACGCCGACCCGGAGTTCCAGGTGCCGTTCGCCGAGCACGGGCCCGATGCCGGGCGCGTGTTCTATTTCGGTGAGTCGGTGCTGTTGCCGGCCTATCGGGGCGAGGGCGTCGGCCACCGGTTCTTCGACCTGCGCGAACTGTACGCCCGGGATTTCGGCTTCGATTACACCGCCTTCTGCGCGGTGGTCCGCGACGACGACCACCCGCAGCGGCCGCGGGACTACCGCTCCCTGGAACCGTTCTGGCAAAAACGGGGCTACCGTCCGGATCCGGCCCTGACCACCTGTTTCCCGTGGCGCGACCTGGGGGATGAGCAGCAAACCGAAAAAACCATGCAGTTCTGGTTGCGGGATGTGACGTCGGTCCAGGACTCGTGATGCGGCGTGTAAAATAAGCCGTCTTTTACGCCGTTCGGCTCATGAAGAATGTGTGAAGACCGGTCTACAGTGGGGGCTCGCTGAGCTACCGACGGATCATTTTTGACGATGGATTGCGCCTATTGGTTGGGCCGCATGCTGCGCGGCCTGTTGATAGTGATTCCCCTCGCGCTGCTGGCAGTGGCGGTCGCCCTGTTGGTGGCCGGCTGAGGTGGTGACCCGCTGAGTCCAGCGGTGGCCGCCGTGGTCTCAAAGCCGGCGCAGGAGGGCGACCGGGTTGTTCATTAAGATCACCTGCCAGCCGTCGCGCCGTGCCAGCCACTGGAAGGTATGCGGCTGCCAGAAGCACACGTGGGTGGGATCGCGGCGATAATGCCAGCGGGGAAAGTGGCCGTCGTCGGTCAGAAACCTTGTCATCACCGCCAGCCAGCCCCCCGGCGCCACCAGCGACTGAAACCGTGCCCATTCGCGCTCCGGCCGGTGCAGATGCTCCAGTACCTCCGTGCAGGTGACGAAATCATACCGGTCCGCCAGGGCCGCCTCGTCGGCGGCGTAGATCGGGTCCCACAGGCGCATGGGAAAGCCGGCTTCCTCCATCATGCGGGCCAGCGCCGGGCCCGGACCACAGCCGAAATCCAGCCCCCGGGCGCCGCGTTCCAGCCGCGTCCTCAGCGGCGCCGCCAGTTGCTCCAGAAAACGCCGGTAGCCGGGGTCGTCCGGGTCGTTCTCGTGCAGGTCGTATTGGCGTTTTTCCTCGTCGGGGGCGGGTAATTGCGGCCGGCTGAGAAACGTCAGCCGGCATTGCGGACAGCGCAGATAACGCCGCCCCTCCACGGTGGCGAACAGGGTCACGCCGGCGTGGCCGCACAAACAGCAAACAGTCATCGGGCGAGCAGCCACTCCTTGAGGCAGTCGTAGGTCCGCGGGTCTTCCAGCATGGCCATATGGCCAAGCCGGTACAGCAGCCGCCGGCTCAGATTGGCGGCGTCGGGGTAAAGCCGTTCGGCCAAAGCGCTGTCCACCCGCACCAGCCAGTCCCCCACCGGGGCGCCGCTGCCTTCCTCACTGAGGCTGCCGGCCAGGAACAGTTGCCGCACCCGGTCGTCCAGCGGCACCTTGCGGCTGGGGCGGGCTTCGTCCAGCGGCCGGTCCCGCCATTGCTCCTCGATCACATAGCCGAAGCGCAGGTCGCGGATGCCGTCGGAACGCAGGTTGCCCAGCCGCATCAGTGGCCGGGAGTAGGGCGTCAGCCCCAGCAGCCGGTTGGCCTGGTTGCCCAGGCGTTCCAGCATGGCGCCCTGGTGGGGCGATCCCAGACAGGCAAGATGACTGACCCGGCCCACCCAGGCGTCACCGCGGGCACGGCCCTGGTGCAAGGCGCTGCGCGCCACCAGGCCGCCCATGCTGTGGCCCACCAGCACCACCCGTTCCGGCAGGGCGGTGGCCGCCAGCAGGTCCGCCAGGTCGCGGCCATTCTCGGAAATATGCAGGCCGGTATTGTAACGCAGCGTGCGGGTGTGCGCGTCCAGCGCCGGCCCCGCCCACTGGCGGAAAGCCTCGGCGGCCGGGTTGTCCCAGCAGGCCTCGTTGAGACACAGGCCATGCACCATCAGCACCAGGGTGCCGCGTTCCAGGGAAGGCGGCCCGGGCAGCAGGGTCATGGGCAGCGCGTAGTGGCTGTCGCGGGCGGCCAGCAACTGGCCGAACACGCCGTTGACGATGCTTTGCAGGTCCGGGTGCCCGGCCGGTGACGGCTCGTCGCGGAGGGCGTGCTGAGCGAGGTGGACGGCGTTGCCGGCCTGGCGGAAGCCGTAGCGGATCATGTCGTAGACCAGCGTCGCCGGCAGCCGGCCCCGGTCGAGAGGGTGGGCGATGGCGCCGTGCATTTCCTGCACGGTATCGGTGATTTCCCCGCCCAGCAGGGTCAGCAAACGGGCCAGTCCCCCCGATGTCCGGCTGATTGTTTTCACGGCCGCTCCTTGTTTTTTCACCCGATCATAGCAAGTCCGAACGCGAACACCTATCCACTAAGCGTGCGGGCGAACCGACGGGAAAGGTCGCCGCCGTGCACCGATGTGGTTCGTAAAATAGAGGAAAATCAAAAGGCCCTGCTCTGGTCAGGCGGCGCCGACGACGATAGATTTCACTCCAACGTTCACGACACGTCGAGGAGTGACTATGCGTACGTTCAGCAAAGGACTTGTGGTACTTCTGTTTGGCGCCATGCTTGGCCTGGCAGGCTGTGATCAGCAAGGACCGATGGAAAAAGCCGGTGAGAAGGCGGATGAAGCCGTCGACGAAGTGACCGGTCAGGGACCCATGGAAGAAGCGGGCGAAAACGCGGATGACGCCTGGGAAGACACCAAGGACGCCGGTAAGGAAATGGGCGAAGCCGTGGACGGTGACAACAACTAACCGTTGTTCGCTTCACCCCGCCGCCAGGGAGGGCGGTTCGCCACGCGGCCATAGGGATATGGCCGGTGCCGGGACGACCGGCTGAAGGACTCTCGTCAGGGACGGCGAGCGAATCATGGACGATTTGAAAAGGCCGCCGGGGGTGAAACGCCCGGCGGCCTTTTTGTTGCCCGCCGTTTCCTCCGCGTAGGCGATACATTCCACTACATCCGTACACTCAAATTTGACGCATTGCTTCTTTGGTCGATGGTGGGTGGCTGGCTAGAGTAGGGGGCCGAACCGGCGGCACCCGCCCGACCCGCCGAGGCAATGAATGAAGGAGTCGTTCGATGGGTTCGCAGGCGAAGTGGTCAGGCCCGGAGGCGCCGTCGCGGCTGGCCCTCGAGGCGGTGGACAACCGCATCGTGGCGCTCACCGAGTACCTGACGGTATACCGTGCCGGCGCCGGCCCGCCAGGCCGCGCCCGGCACCAGCGTATGCGCGAGCTGCGCCATGACATCGCACGGCTGTGCGCCTGGGGCCATTACCTGCGGGGCGCCGCCCGGCGTCCACTGTGGTGGCGCGGGTTGCGGCGCCTGGGTATCTGGTTCGGCGGTGAACGGCACGCCCGCCCAGGGCGTCGCCGGCAGCATCGCGCCGGCGTGCGGCGGCTCAGCGCCTTCAGCGTGGTGGACCGCGCCTACGCCGCGCAATTGGAGGATTACCAGGGCCGCTTGCTGACCCTGGGCCTGGCCCGCGGCTCGCTGGCCGACGACCTGCCGGCCACCCGTCAGCGCTTGCAGGGCAGCGTGGATCGCCTGCAGCAGGAGCGCCGTCTGCTCGCCGCCGACGCCGGCCGTGTGGCGGTGGTTTGCTGGATGCTGAGCCGGGTGGTGCGGGTGCGTGGCTGGCTGGGGCTCAGCGAACGGCGCGCCGGGATCCTGGACCCATGAACGCCCCAGCCGGGCACGCCCCGCTTCCCGCCGTCTTTACCCTGGCCGATCTCAAGCAGCAACTGAACGGTGACGAGCAGGCCGCCATGGAACTGGCCGGCCGCTGGCTGGAGAGCGGCCAAGTGCGTCAGGTGGCCCCGCCCCGGCCGGTGTTCATCCGTATCAATGGCGCCGAGCCCCCGGACGAGGCCCAGCTGTGCCTGGCGCTGGCGCGCACCTTCCCGTCGGTGGTGGTGGTGGGCGGCTCGGCGCTGTGGCGTCAGGGCATCAGCCGGCAGCGCGACGCTCTGCTGCATTGCGCGGTGGCGGAATCGGTGGACGGTTGCGCGCTGCCCGGCGTGCGCCTGCACCGGCGGCCCGCCGGCTGGCTGGAGGCGGTGTCCCGCGCCGGCGGCCTGCGCGGCCACCTGCATCAGTTACCCCTGCTCAGCGCCGAGATGGCGGTGGCCGACGCCGCCCTGTTCGCCGACGTCTGGGTTCCGGACCGGGAGCACCTGGATCCGGATCGCCTGGCGGCGGAGGGCGTGGCCGCCGCCCAGGCACAATTGGCCACCCTGCGCGACGACCTCTGAGCACGGTGTTCCCGCATTGACCGGGCCTGGCGGGGCGCGTATAAATGCGAATCGTTGTCAATATCGTTATGTGCGCGCCCTCATGGTTTTTCTGCTGTTCGCGGTGCAGCTCGCCGGCTGCTTCCTTTTGTACCTCTCCGATCGCCAGCAACGGCTGCTGCGGCGTGCGCTGCCGCCGGCGGCCCGCCTGGCCGGCTGGGTCCTGGTGGCCGGTGCCGCCGCCGGCTGGGCCTGGGTGCTGGGCACCGGGGTCGGGCTGTTCACCGCGCTGTGGGTGTTCGCGCTGGGCGCCATGGTGCCGGCCCTGACCGTCGGTCACTGGGTCGACGGCTATCGGCCCGGGCGCCGCCAGGGTGCCGGAGGCCGTTCATGAGGGGATTGCTGGGCACGGTGCTGGGGCTGCCCCTGGCGATGATGCTGTGTGGCCTGTTGGCCGCGGCGGTGCCGGTGGATTGGCGCCAGTGGCTGGTGCCGCTGATGTTGCTGTCGCTGGTGATCTGGGCGGTGCTGATCGTGCTGGCGGGCCTGGCGCGCCGGCCCTGGCGCCTCGGCGCCGGCCTGCTGGCGGCCAACGGCCTGGCCTGGCTGCTGCTGCAAACCACCCATTTGTACGGGGGAGCCTGATGCGCGCCGCGACCCTGAAACGACACATCGATCTGCACGCCTGGGTCGGCATCCTCGCCGGGCTGGCGCTGTTCGTGGCGTTTTTCGCCGGCGCCCTGAACATGTTCCACCATGAGCTCCATCACTGGCAGGAGCCAGCCCACGAAGCCGGGATGCCGGACGCCAACATGCAGGCCCTGCTGGACACGGTGCTGGCCAATCATCCCGAGGCCGGCCATTGGATGTTCCTGATCCCCGGCGACGATCCGTCGGCCATCTGGCGGGAAATGGTCGATGGCAAGCCGGTTTGGCACACCGAACACGCCGCCGACTTCAATGACGCTGGCGAGAGCCTGGCGGCGCCGGGCTCGGGGCTGTCGGAGTTCGTCAACGAACTGCACTACGAGCTGGCGCTGCCCCAGGTCGGTATCCATCTGATGGGCATCGTCTCGGTGCTCTACGGCGCCGCTCTGATCGGTGGCCTGGTGATCCATTGGTCGCGGCTCAGGAAAGAATTTTTCGCGCTTAAACATCAGGGCAACCTGCGCCGCTACTGGAAGAACCTGCACAATCTGGTGGGCGTGCTCAGCTACCCCTTCCATGTAATCTTCGCCTGGACCGGCGCCGCCATGTGTTGCCTGGCGTTGTTGACGCTGGTGATGAGCGGGCTGGTGTTCGGACCGCAATTTCAGAGTGCCTTCACCGATGCCACGGAAGCCTGGCCGGCGCCGGAGGTCAGTGGCAACGCGGTGGCCATGGCCGGCGTGGACCGTTACCTGGCGCGGGCCGAGCAGACCCTGCCGGAGCTGGAGGTGGGCTGGATCGAGTTGCAGCAGTACGGCGACGAAAACGCGGTGGTGGACGTGGGCGGCTCGGTGCACGGCAATGTGGGCCACTACGCGCACGTGGTGATGCGCGGCGACGACGCGGCGCTGCTGACCACCACCGGGCCGGGCAACCGCACCCTCAATGATGCCTTCCTGACGCCGGTTTACTCGCTGCACTTCGGCGACTACGGCGGCCTGTTGGTGCGTGTGCTGTATTTCGTGCTGGCGTTGCTGGGCTGCCTGCTGTTCTTCTCCGGAAACATCCTCTGGTGCGAGCGGCGCACCGACCGCCAGGGCCCGAGCCGCGCCGCCGCCGTCATGCTGCGGCTGACCCTGGGGGTCACTTTCGGCGTGATCGCCGGTCTGGCGGTGAGTTTCCTGGTCAGCAAGCCGATGCTCCATTCACCCTGGGCGGCCTGGACCGCACCGGCGGAAAAAATCGCTTTTCTTATTACCTTGCTGATCGCCCTGGCCGCCGCCTTCCGCGCGCCGCCGCTGACCACCGCCCGTCTGTGGCCGCTGCTGTGCGCGGCGCTCTATCTGGCGGCGCCGCTGGTGCAGGGCGCCTACGAAGGCTTCGCCACCTGGCAAGAGCCGGACATCCTGCTGGTCAATGGTTCGCTGTGGGCGGTGGCCGCCGGCCTGCTGCTGGTGGAGCGGCTGCGCGTGCGCCGCCAGCGCCGTGCCGCGCCCCATCCGTTGTGGACCGGCACCGTGCGGCACGCCGCCCCGGCGCC
>JAKUPL010000010.1 GCA_022449455.1 Alcanivorax sp.
GCGGGTCGCCCGCGGGGACGCGCCCCGGCCGCGGCGCGGCTCCGGCGTACGGCGCGGCGCCCTAGCCACGGCCCTTGCTCCCTTTCTTCGCCTTGCCCGCCGGCACCCGGTCCATGGCTTCCAGCAGAATGCGCGCCACCAGGGTGGCGAAGTCGTCACCGGCGGCCTTGGCGGCCATCGGCACCAGGCTGTGGTCGGTCATGCCCGGTACCGTGTTCACTTCCAGCAGCTGCCACCGGCCGTGCTCGTCGCGCATCACGTCCACCCGGCCCCAGCCCTGGCAACCGACCACCCGGAAGGCGCGCAGGGACAGCTCGCGCAGGGCCTGCTCGTCGCCGTCATCGAGCCCGGCCGGGCACAGATATTCGGTGCTGGTGGCCTGGTATTTGGCTTCGAAATCGTAAAAGGCATGGGGCGTCTTCAGCCGGATCGCCGGCAGCGCCTGGTCGCCGACCACCGCCACCGTGTACTCCGGCCCGTGCACCCAGGCTTCCACCAGCACTTCGCTGTCGTAGTGGCGCGCGGCGGCCAGGGCGGCGGCCAGATCCGCCTCACCGTCCACCTTGGCCATGCCAATGGACGAGCCCTCATGGGACGGCTTGACCATGCGCGGGAAGCCCATCGTTGCCGGCACCTCGGAGATACCGTCCACATAGAAATCCGGGGTCGGCAGGCCGGCGCCCTTCCACAGCTGCTTGGTGCGCACCTTGTCCATGCCGATGGCCGAGGCCATCACGCCGGAGCCGGTGTACGGCACGCCCAGGTGCTCAAGCACGCCCTGGATCACGCCGTCCTCGCCGCCGCGACCGTGCAGGGCGATAAAGGCCACGTCGAAGCCCTTCAGGGTGCCCACGCCGCTGTCCGCCGGGTCCACCAGTTCGGCGATCAGCCCCAGCTGGCGCAACGCCTGATGCACGGCGGCGCCGCTTTTCAGCGACACCGACCGCTCGGCGGAGTCGCCCCCGGCCAACACCGCCACCCGGCCGATGCGGGCCAGGCGTTGCTTCATGGCGCTGTCCAAGCGGTTAACCACGATGTTCGTCTCCTTGCGCCGGGCCGCTGACCTGTTCCGCCAGGTCCCGGGCGATGGTGCCCACGTTACCGGCGCCCTGGGTGACCAGCAGATCGCCGTTCTTCAATACCTGCTTGAGCAGCCCGGGCAGCTTGGCCGGGTCGTCCACGTACAGCGGCTCGATGCGCGCGCGCTGGCGCAGACTGCGCATCAAAGCGCGGCTGTCGGCGCCGGGAATCGGATCCTCGCCGGCCCCATAGACCTCCAGCAGCAACAATTGATCCACCTCGCCGAGCACCTCCACGAAATCCTCGTAGAGATCGCGGGTGCGGGTGTAGCGGTGCGGCTGGAACAGCATCACCAGACGCCGGCCCGGCCAGCCCTGACGGATCGCGGCGATGGTGGCGGCCACCTCGCGCGGGTGGTGGCCATAGTCGTCCACCAGGGTGGCGCTGCCGCCGTCGCAGGGGTATTCGCCGAGCACGTCGAAACGCCGGCCCACGCCGCCGAAGCCGTTCAGCCCACGCACGATGGCTTCGTCGTCGGCGCCCTCGTCGGCGGCCACGGCGATCGCCGCCAGCGCGTTGAGCACGTTGTGCCGGCCGGGCATGTTCAGAGCGATGTCCAGCGGCGCGCCTTCACTGCGCACCACCCGGAAGCGGGTGCGCATGCCGTCCTGGACCACGTCCTCGGCGCGCAGGTCCGCGTCCTCGCTGAAGCCGTAGCGGATCACCTGACGGTTGACCCGGGGCAGCAGTTTGCGCACCACCGGATCGTCCACGCACATCACCGCCACGCCGTAGAACGGCAGGTTGTGCAGAAACTCGATAAAGGTGTTTTCCAGCCGCGCGAAATCGCCGCCATAGGTGTGCATATGGTCGGCGTCGATATTGGTGACGATGGCGCTCATCGGCTGCAGATGCAGGAAGCTGGCGTCGGATTCGTCCGCCTCGGCCACCAGATAGCGGCTCTGGCCCAGGCGCGCGTTGGTGCCGGCGCTGTTCAGGCGACCGCCGATCACGAAGGTCGGGTCCAGGCCGGCTTCCGCCAGAATGGAAGCCACCATGGAGGTGGTGGTGGTCTTGCCGTGGGTGCCGGCCACGGCGATGCCGTGGCGGAAGCGCATCAGCTCGGCCAGCATTTCCGCCCGCGGCACCACCGGCACACGGCGCTCGTGGGCGGCGGCCACTTCCACATTGTCGGTGTTCACCGCGGTGGAGGTGACCACCACGTCCGCGTCCTCGATGTTTTCGGCCCGATGGCCGATGTCCACACGCACGCCCAGTTCACGCAGGCGCGCCACCACCGGCGACTCCTTGATGTCGCTGCCGCTGACCGCGTAGCCCTGATTGGCCAGCACCTCGGCGATGCCGCACATGCCGGCGCCGCCGATACCGACGAAGTGGATGCCCCGGATGCGGCGCATCTCCGGCACGGTGTGCACGGCTTCCGGTTTCATGTTGCTAGCGGCCATGGGCCACCTCCTCGCACAATTTCGCCACCCGGGCGGCGCTGTCCGGTACCGCCAGCTGGCGGGCACGGCAGGCGATCTGCGCCAGGGCGTCCCGTTCGGTCATGCCGGCCAGGCTGCGCGCCAGGGTGCCGGCGTTCATGTCGCTCTGCGCCATCATCAGCGCGGCGCCGCGGTCCACCAGCCAGCGCGCGTTGAGCGTCTGGTGGTCGTCCACCGCGGTGGGCAGCGGCACGAACAGCGCCGCCACGCCGGCGGCGGCCACTTCCGCCACCGTCAGGGCACCGGCCCGGCACACCACCAGATCCGCCCAGGCGTAGGCCTCGGCCATGTCGTCGATGAATTCGCTGACCCGGGCATGCAGGCCCAGCGCCTGATAAACCGGCAGCGCCTCGTTCTCACGGCCGGCGCCGCATTGGTGGCGCACTTCCAGCTGATTGCCAAGCGCCGCCATCAGCAGCTCCGGCAGATCCTGGTTGAGCGCCAGCGCGCCCTGGCTGCCGCCCAGCACCAGCACCCGCAGGGCGCCACGGCGGGCCTGATAACGTTCGGTGGGCTCCGCCAGGGCGGCGATCTCGGCGCGCACCGGGTTGCCCACCCAGACACCGCCGGGCATCGCCCCTTCGAAGCCTTCCAGGGTCTCGGTGGCGAAGCGTGCCAGGGTACGGTTGGTCAGCCCGGGCACCGCGTTCTGCTCATGCACCACCAGCGGCACGCCGGCCAGCCGCGCGGCCAGCCCGCCGGGGGCGCTGACGAAGCCGCCGAAGCCCACCACCAGCACCGGTTTGACCCGGCGGATCAGGCGGCGCGCCTGCCACAGGGCGCGCAGCATCTGCAGCGGGCCGATTAATTTGCGTTTGAGACCGCCGCCACGCAGGCGGCCCACGCCCAGGGTCGCCACTTCAAAACCGTGCTTGGGCACCAGCCGGGTTTCCATGCCGCCTTCCGCGCCCAGCCACAGGACCCGGAACCCGGCGTCGGTGAGCTCGCGGGCCACCGCCAGCGCCGGGAACACGTGCCCGCCGGTGCCGCCGGCCATGATCAGAACCGTCCCTTTGCTCATTGCGCCCTCCCTCTGGCCTGGAGGCGGGACTGCTCGGCGCCGGCACGCAACACCAGCGCCACCATGGCCGCCGAAATCAGCAGGGAAGAACCGCCGTAACTGACGAACGGCAGGGTCAGCCCCTTGGTGGGCAGCACGCCCATGTTCACGCCCACGTTGATGAACGCCTGCGCACAGAACACCAGCGCGCAGCCGTACACCAGGTAGGCGTGGTACAGAAAGCCGCGCTCTTCCAACCCGTGGCCGATGCGGAACACCCGCCAGCCGAGCACCGTGAAGCCGGCCAGCATCGCCAGCACGCCCAGCAGACCCCACTCCTCCGCCAGCACCGCGAACACGAAGTCGGTGTGCGCTTCCGGCAGGTAGAACAGTTTTTGCACGCTGTTGCCCAGGCCCACGCCCATGAAGTGGCCGCGACCAAAGGCGATCAGGCTCTGGGTCAGCTGGTAGCCGGCGCCGTACTGGTCCGCCCAGGGGTCGGTGAAGCTCATCAGCCGCGCCACGCGGTAGGGTTCCGCCAGCGCCACCACCGCCGCCAGCGCCACCGCCGCCAGCCCGATCAGCAGGAATCGCAGGGTCGGCACGCCGGCCAGGAACAGCATGCCCATGGCGGTGATGCCCAGTACCACCACGGCGCCGAAGTCCGGCTGCAGCAGCAGCATGAACGTGAGCGCGCCAAGCACGCCCAGGGGCACCAGAAACGCCTTCCAGCGGGTTTCCAGGGCGGCCTTGTGCTGGGCGATGTAGCCGGCCAGATAGAGCACGAAGCACAGCTTCACCACCTCGGAGGCCTGAATGGTCAGGCCGGGCAGCGCGATCCAGCGGGTGGAGCCGTTCACTTCCCGGCCCAGGCCGGGCACGAACACCAGCAGCAGGAACACCACCGCCACCGGCAGCGCCGCGAAGCGCAGTTTTTCCAGCACCGTCAGCGGCACGCAGCAATAGACGAACAGGCCCACGCCAACGCCGGCCAGCAGGTACAGGCCGTGGCGCATGCCGTAGTAGAACGGGTTGCCGAGTCGCGTTTCGCCGATTTGCAGGGACGCGGAGGTCACGATCACCAGCCCCGCCAGGCTCAGCAGCGCCACCGCCCACAGCAGCGGGCGGTCGACCCCGGATTGACGCAGCGACATCAGCGGATTAGCCACCGGTCACCTCCTTGGCGCGGGCGGTGAAGTCGTCGCCCCGCGCGGTGTAACCGCTGTACATATCGAACGAGGCACAGGCCGGCGACAGCAGCACCGCGTCGCCGGGCTGCGCCAGTTGCCGGGCCCGCGCCACGGCGGCGGCCATGTCCGCCACCCGCTCGCAGGGCACGCCGGCCAGGCCGTCGGCCACTTTGTCCGCGTCCTGGCCAAGCAACAGCGCCGCGCGCAGATACTGCCGCGCGGGCTCGCCCATGGGCGAGAATTCCTGGCCCTTGCCCTGACCGCCGGCGATCAGGATCACCTTGCCGGGGATCGCCTCGCCAATGCCGGTCAACGCCGCCAGGGTGGCGCCCACGTTGGTGGCCTTGGAATCGTTGATCCAGCGCACCTCGCCGGCTTCGGCGATCAGCTGGCAGCGGTGCGGCAGGCCCTTGAACACCTTGATGGTGGCCAGGGCGGTGGCGCGGTCAAAGCCCAGGGCGTCGCTCATGGCCAGCACCGCCAGCACGTTCATGGCGTTGTGGTGGCCGGTGAGCGCCAGCTCGTCCAGGTGCAGCAGTTCCTCGCCCTGGCAGGTCAGCACCTGCCGCTCCGCGTCCAGGCGGTAGTGGGCTTCCGGGTGGCTGCCGAAGGTCACTTCCCGGGGCGCCGGGTTCTGCGGCCGGGTGGCCAGGTCGTCCCGGTTCCACACCGCCACCTGGCAGCCGTCGTAGATGCGCTGCTTGGCGGCCACGTAATCGCTGAACTTGGCGTAACGGTCCAGGTGGTCCTGGGACACGTTGAGAATGCTGGCCACCTGGGCGTTCAGGCTGTAGGTGGTCTCCAGCTGGAAGCTGGACAGTTCCAGCACGTACAGGCCCGCGTCCTCGCGCAGCAGGTCCAGGGCCGGCACGCCCAGGTTGCCGCCCACGCCCGGCTTGGCGTCGCAGGCTTTCGCCACTTCGCCCAGCAGGGTGACCACGGTGCTCTTGGCGTTGGAACCGGTGATGCCCACCAGCGGCCGGCTGGCGGCGCGGGCGAACAGCTCGATGTCGCCGATCACTTCCTTGCCCTCGGCGGCCTGCTCGGCGATGGCCGGGGTGGACACCGCCACGCCGGGGCTGACGATCAGCCGGCGGGCGCGCTTCATCCAGCCGCTTTTGAAGCCGCCGGTATGGAGCTTGAGCTTGGGGTATTCGGCACGCAGATCGTCCAGCCCGGCCGGGGCCTCACGGGTGTCCAGGGCGCGCACGGGCATGCCCTGATCCGCCAGATAGCGGATCACGGAGTGCCCGGTGACCCCGAGACCAATGACCAGATCGAACGCCTCTTTCGCCATAGAGTTGTTGTCGTCCTTCAGCGAATTTTCAGGGTCGCGAGACCCACCAGTACGAGAATCACGGTGATGATCCAGAACCGCACGATGATCTTCGGCTCCGGCCACCCTTTCAGTTCAAAGTGGTGATGGATCGGCGCCATGCGGAAAATGCGCCGACCGGTGAGCTTGAACGAGGCCACCTGCAGCATCACCGACACGGTTTCCATCACGAACACGCCGCCCATGATGAACAGCACGATTTCCTGGCGGACGATCACCGCCATCACGCCCAGCACCGCGCCCAGGGACAGGGCACCCACGTCGCCCATGAACACCTGCGCCGGATAGGCGTTGAACCACAGAAAGCCCAGGCCGGCGCCGCACAGGCCGGCGACGATCACCACCAGCTCGCCGGCCCCGGCGATATAGGGAATCTGCAGATAGGTGGCGAACTCCGCGTGGCCGCTGGCGTAGGCGAAAATGCCCAGCGCCGCCGCCACCAGCACGGTGGGCATGATCGCCAGACCGTCCAGGCCGTCGGTGAGGTTGACCGCGTTGGAAGCACCGGTGATCACGAAATAGGTGAGCACCACGTAGAACAGGCCCATGTTGAGCGCCACGGTCTTGAAAAACGGTACGATCAGTTGGGTTTCCGCCGGGCTCTGGGCGGTGAAATACAGCGCCAGGCCGGCGCCCAGGGCGCCCACCGACTGCCAGAAGTATTTCCAGCGGGCCGGCAGGCCGCGCGGGTTCTTTTCCACCACCTTGCGCCAGTCGTCCACCCAGCCCACGGCGCCGAACACGGTCAGCACCGCCAGGGTGATCCAGACGAAACGGTTGCCCAGATCGGCCCACAACAGGGTGGCGATGGCGATGGACACCAGAATCAGACCACCGCCCATGGTCGGCGTGCCGGCCTTGCTCAGATGGCTTTTCGGACCGTCGTCGCGGATCGCCTGCCCGACCTGCTTTTCCTGCAGCTTGCGGATCATCACCGGGCCGATCCAGAACGCCAGGAACAACGCGGTCAGCACCGCCAGAATGGCGCGCAGCGTAATGTACTGGAACACCGTGAAGCCGTTGTAGAGTCCGCTCAGTTGTTCCGCCAGCCAAAGCAGCATCAGTGCTGTCCCCCCTCAGTATTGGTGAGCCGTTGCACCACCTGCTCCATGCGGGCGAAACGTGACCCCTTGACCAGCACCGTGCCGCCGGCGGCGAGAATCTCGCGCGCCAGGCGGGCGGCCTGGTCGTGGTTGTCCACCGGCCGGGCGCCGTCGCCGAAGCCGCGCGCGGCGGATTCGGCGCCGGGCACCGTGATCAGTGTGTCGAGACCGGCCCGCCGGGCGTCCGCGCCCAGTTCACCAATCAGTTTTTCCGTGTCCGGGCCAAGCTCGCCGATCGGCCCCAGCACCAGCGCGCGCGGCGCCGGCCGGTCCGCCAGCCAGGCGATGGCGGCGCGCACCGAGCCCGGGTTGGCGTTGTAGGTATCGTCCACCAGAGTGCCGCCCTCGACGGCCAGCACATTCATGCGCCCGGGCACCGGCTTGAGCTGTTCCAAACGCGGCGCCACCGTGCCCAGGTCCTCGCCCAGCGCCTGCACGGCGGCCAGCGCCAGCAACGCGTTGCCGACCTGGTGGGCGCCCACCAGCGGCAGCCGCACGCTCAGGCCCAGGGGTTGCAGCAGGAAGTCGGCGCCCTGCTCGTCCAGCCGCACCGACTCGGCGTAAAGGTGGCAGCCTTGCGGCTTGTGCACGCCCACCCGCCGCACCCGCAGGCCCTGCTCGCTGGCGCGCTCGGCGAAGAAGTCCGCGTAGTGGTCATCGTTGTTGACGATGGCGGTGGCGCCCTCGGCGCAACCGCTGAAAATCTCGGCCTTGGCACGGGCGATGCCGTCCATGCTGCCGAAGCCTTCCAGGTGCGCGCCGGTCACGTTGGTGATCAGCGCCACCCGCGGTTTCACCAGGGAGACGGTCCAGGCGATCTCGCCGGGGGCGTTGGCGCCCAGCTCGATCACCGCGCGACGGTGTTCCGGGCCCAGGCGCAGCAGCGTCAGCGGCACGCCGATGTCGTTGTTGAGGTTGCCACGGGTGGCCAGGGTGCCCTCGCCCAGCAACACGGCGATCATTTCCTTCACCGTGGTCTTGCCGGCGTTGCCGGTCACCGCCACCCGCGGAATCGGGAAGCGCGCGGCCTGGCCGGCGGCGATCCGCCCCAGGGCCTGGCGGCCATCGGCGACGCGCACCTGCCGGTCGAACAGGGCCTGATCGCGCTCCACCACCACCGCGCGGGCGCCGGCGGCGCGGGCCTGCTCCAGGAAGTCATGGCCGTCGAAGCGATCGCCGCGCAAGGCCACGAACAGGCTGCCGTCGATCAGGGCACGGGTGTCGGTGCTCACGGCGCTGATCTCCATGTCATCGCCCCGCAGCTCACCGCCGGTCCAGTCACGAATTTCGCTGAGACGCATCATGACGCCCCTCCCCGGCCCCACAGGGCCAGTGCTTCGCGGGCCAGCTCGCGGTCATCCATCGGCAGGCGCTCGCCCTGGATTTCCTGGTAGTCCTCGTGCCCCTTGCCGGCCACCAGCACCACGTCGCCGGCCTCGGCACCGGCCACCGCGCGGCGCACCGCCTCGGCGCGGTCCACGCGAGTGTCCATGGCCGCCGGTGCCCGGGCGCCGGCGAGCATGGCGTCAAGAATCGCCTGCGGGTCCTCGCTGCGCGGGTTATCGCTGGTCAGGATCACCCGGTCGGCACCGGCCTCGGCCACGGCGGCCATCAACGGACGCTTGCCGGTATCCCGGTCGCCGCCGCAGCCGACCACGCAATGCAAGCGCCCCTGGAAATGCTCGCGCACCGCCGCCAGGGCCTTTTCCAGGCCATCCGGAGTGTGCGCGTAATCGACGATCACGGTGGGTTTGCCCGGCTCCACGATGGGCTGCATGCGGCCCGGCACCGGGGTCACCGCGGCCAGGGCGGTCCGCAGGCGCTCCGGGCCGGCTCCGAAGCCGTGCAGCACCCCGGCCACCGCCATCAGATTGCTACGGTTGAAGGCCCCGAACAGCGGCACCGAGACATCCACCGCCTCACCGCCCACGGTAAAGCGCAGGTCCATACCGCGCGGGTGCGGCTGGCAGGCCACGCAGCGCACGGTGGCGCCGGGGCGGGCACCGAAGGTGATGCAGCGCACGCCGTCGTTGAGCCGTGTCAGCAGCGTCTGCGACGCCGGGTCATCGTCGTTGATCACCGCCTGGCTCAGGTTCGGGCGGGTGAACAGGGCCACCTTGGCCAGCAGGTAGCTGTCCATGTCGCCGTGATAATCCAGGTGATCGCGGCTCAGGTTGCTGAACACGGCGGCGCGGATCGGGGTATCGCCCAGACGATGCTGATCCAACGCGTGGGAAGAGACTTCCATGGCCACCGCGTCGGCGCCGTCCTGGAGCAGATCGCGCAGCCCCTGTTGCAGGCTGATGGGATCCGGCGTGGTGTGGCCGGTACCGCGCTCGTGGCCCTTCAGGCCCACGCCCAGGGTGCCCATCAGGCCGCAGTGGAAACTCAGGGCATCCAGGGCATCGCGCAGGAACCAGGTGATGCTGGTTTTGCCGTTGGTGCCGGTGACGCCGATCACCTTGAGGCGCCGGCCGGGCTGGTCGTAGAAACGGGCCGCCAGCTCGCCCACCTGCCGGCGCAGGTCCGGAATCACCAGGTGCGCCACCGGCGCGGTGGCGCGCACCGCGAAGGTGTCGCCTTCTTCCAGCACGGTGGCGGCGCCGGCACGAACGGCGGCGTCGATAAAGCGACGGCCGTCGGTCTGATGGCCGGGCACCGCCAGAAACAGGTCACCGCGCTGCACCGCGCGGCTGTCCAGGCGCAGAGCCGGCACCGACCGGTCGCGCAGGGCCGCCGGCAGCGGGCAGTCGGGCAGCAGCTGGCTCAGCGTGCTCATGAGCGGCCCTCCCCATCCAGATCGCCGGCGATCAGACCGTCGGTCTTGTCCGGCGGCACGTGCAGGGTACGCAGCACGCCGCCGACGATGGCGGAGAACACCGGCGCCGCCACCAGGCCGCCGTAGTAGGCTTTGCCGCGCGGGTCGTCGATCACCACCACGGCGGCGATGCGCGGATTGGAGGCCGGCGCGATACCGGCGAACAGGCCGATGTAGCGGTCGTCGGCGTAGCCGTGACGGGTAATCTTGTGCACCGTGCCGGTCTTGCCCGCCACCTGATAGCCGGGGATGCGCGCGCGGCTGGCGGTGCCTTCCAGACTGACCACGGTTTCCAGCATGCGCACCAGGGAATCGGCGGTGTCCGCCGCGATCACCGCCTCGCCCTTGGGCGGCGCGTCCACCTTGACCAGGGACAGCGGCACCTTGCGGCCGTGGTTGGCCATGATCGCGTAGGCCTGGGCCAGCTGCAGCGCGGACACGCTGACGCCGTAGCCGTAGGACAGCGCCGCCCGTTCCACGTCACGCCAGCGGGCGCGCAGCGGCAGCATGCCGTCGCTTTCCCCGGGGAAGGCGATGCCGGTGGGCTGGCCGAAGCCGAAACGCTCCAGATAGCTGGGCAGCACCTGCGGCTCCATGGACAACGCCAGCTTGCTGGTGCCCACGTTGGAGCTCTTGGTCAGCACCGTGGTCACGTCGATCACGCCGTAATCGCGGTGGTCACGGATGGTCTTGGGCCCCACGCGCAGATAACCGGGATGGGTGTTGATCACCGTGGTCGGCGTCACCAGCCCCTGCTCCAGGGCGGCGGCCACGGTGAACGGTTTCATGGTGGAGCCGGGCTCGAACAGGTCGGTGACCGCCCGGTTACGCAGGCTGGCGGTGTCCAGGTTGCCCCGGTTATTGGGGTTGTAGGCCGGCTGGTTGACCATCGCCAGGATCTCGCCGGTTTTCACGTCCAGCACCACCGCGGAACCGCCGGCGGCCTGAAAGCGGCGGGTGGCGGCCAGCAGCTCCTTGTAGGCCAGGTACTGCAGGCGCAGGTCCAGGCTCAGGGTCACGTCCTGGCCGGGGGCGGCCGGTTCCAGCACTTCGATGTCCTGAATCACCCGACCCAGCAGATCGCGCACCACCTGTTTGCGGCCGGCTTTGCCGGACAGGCTATCCTCGAACGCCAGTTCCACGCCTTCCTGGCCGTGCTCGTCGATGTCGGTGAAGCCCACCACATGGCTGGTGACCTCGCCGGCCGGGTAGTAACGGCGGTATTCGGTGAGCCGGTGGATACCGGGGACGCCTTTATCCAGGACGGTGGCGGCCTGCTCCGGGGCCAGGCCCCGCGCCAGGTAAATGAATTCCTTGCTCTTGTGACGCTCGATACGCTTGGCGAAGTCGGCCCGGCTGATGATCGGGTTGTTGCCGAGCAGCGCCCACTTCTCGGGGTGCTCCAGGGCCTCGCCGGGGTTGGCCCACAGGGTGATCACCGGGGTGCTGACGGCCAGCGGCCGGCCTTCGCGGTCACGAATCACGCCACGGTGGGCGGCCACCGGCTCCACGCGCAGATTGCGGATCTCGCCCTGGTGGGCGAGAAAGTCGTGCTCGACCACCTGCAGCTGCACCGCCCGCGCCACCAGCACCGAGCCACACAGCGCCCAGAAGCCCAGCACGAAGCGCCAGCGCAGCGTCCGGTTGGCTTGCCGTTTGGCCTTTTGTGACGTTCGGCGCGCCCCTTTCATGGCCGTATCAACACTCGCTCGTCGGTTTGCGGTAATTTCATGCCCAGCTCCTCACGGGCCAGGCGCTCCACCCGGGCGTAACTGCCCCAGGTACTGTGTTCCAGCAGCAGCTGGCCCCACCGGGTTTCCAGCTCCGCCTGCTCGCTGAGCAGTTGCTGGGTGCGGTCGGTGAGCCGGCGCGCCTCGTGGACGCTGTAGGCCACGCCCAGGGCCGAGGCCACCACCAGCAACAACAGCAACGGCGCCAGCCAGCGGGCGCTCATGCCACTTTCTCCGCCACCCGCAACACGGCGCTGCGGCTGCGCGCGTTAACGCGCACTTCCGCCTCGCCGGCGCGCAGCGCCTTGCCCAGCGGCCGCAGCCGTTCGGGCGGTTCGTCCATCATCGGCAGGCCGCCCCGGCCCTTCGGGGCCAGGCCGGAGTGATCGCGGATAAACCGTTTCACCAGCCGGTCTTCCAGGGAATGGAAGCTGATAATGGCGAGACGCCCGCCGATGGCGAGCGTCTCGAGGGCCTGGTCCAGCACGTTGCGTAAGGCGTCCAGTTCCCCGTTTATATGAATACGCAGGGCCTGGAAGCTGCGCGTGGCCGGGTGCTTGCCCGGCTCCCCGCGTCCCAGGGCCGATTCAATCAGCGCCGCCAGCTCGCCGGTGGTGCGCAGCGGCTGCTGCTCGCGGCGCTCGCGGATGCGGCGGGCGATGCGGCGCGATTTACGTTCCTCGCCGTACTGGTACAGCACGTCGGCGATGGCCTTCTCGTCGGCCCGGGCCAGCCAGTCGGCCACGCTCTCGCCGTGCTCCGGGTCCATGCGCATGTCCAGGGGACCGTCGCGCAGGAAGCTGAACCCGCGTGAGGCGTCGTCCAACTGCGGCGACGACACGCCCAGATCCAGCAACAGGCCATCGATGGCCCGCCCCTCGGCGGCCACCAGCTCCGGCAGACAATCAAAACGGGCCCGGTGAATACGGAAACGACCGTCCTCGGCGGCCAGCCGTTCGCCGGTGGCCACCGCCTGCGGATCCCGGTCGACCCCCACCAGGCGGGCGGCGGCATCGAGGCGGGCCAGCAGCGCGCGACTGTGACCGCCGCGCCCGAAGGTGCCGTCCACGTAAAAACCGTCCGCGCGGGTGGGCCACATTTCCAGTACCTCCTCCAGCATTACCGGCTGGTGCTCGTACTGCTTATTGTCGTTGCTCATACCCGCCGCCCTAACGACCCTAGAAGGACAGGGCCTGCACGCTTTCGGGCATGGCCTCCTGATCCAGGCTCTGTTGTTCCAGTTGGTTCCAGGTGTCCTCGGCCCAGATCTCAAAACGGTGCATCAAGCCCACCAGCATGGCGCGCTTCTCCAGACCGACCACATCCCGCAGTTCCGGCGGCACCAGCAGACGGCCGTTACCGTCCATTTCCATTTCCGCGGCCTGACCCAGAAAGCGGCGCTTGAGGGCGCGCACCTGGGCGTGGGCATCGCTCTGGCTCGCCACCTGACGGGCGATATCCCGCCATTCCGGGGCGGGGTACATCACCAGGCAGGCGTCATAGGGGTGTTGAGTAAGCACGAGGCGGCCGCCGCAAGCGCTGTTCAGCGACTCACGGTATCGGGTCGGCACGGTCAGCCGACCTTTTGCATCCAGATTGAGCGCGGTACGCCCGTTGAACACTGGCCTTCCCCTCTCTCGGGTTGAGTGCGGATCCTTCCCACTTCATGCCACCGGATGAGTGTTTTTCTCCACTTCATCCCACTTTTCACCACATTGCGACACTCTAGGTCCACGGGATTCGGCAAGTCAAGCTCGGCGAGATGGGCGAATGTAAAAGAAAATCTTTGAAAATCAGTTTGTTAGCTGCGTCACAGAGGGGGCGGGGAGGGTGTTGACGGGGGAGTTCTGAACGGAATCAAACGCCTGAGCGGCGTTTCCAAGAAACCACTTTAAGTATTAGATTATTTTGTTATATAAAGAATAAAACAAATAACTTTTTATGGTTATTCCGGGTAAGCACTGACTCGCGGCGGAAGCCGGTACTGGCGGGGCTCCATCAAATCCGGACCGCATTCCAGGTGCTCCAGCCAATCCAGGAAGCGGGATACCGTACCCGGCTGGTCGAAGTAGCCGCCGTGCTGGGGCACGATCATCGCCGGCGCCAGTTCGCGCACCATGCGGACCCACAACCGGCAAGCCCGGTTGCCGGCCATGTAGCGCCGATGGAAGCCAGCCATGGCGGGAACGTGGTCCTCGAAGCGGGCCACCGCCCCTTCCTCGCCGTCCAGGGAGGCGCCGATATCACCGGAAAACAGGATACGGCTGATCGGATCAAAGAAGCTGAAGTTGCCCACGGAATGCAGAAAGTGGGCCGGCAGCGCCCACAGTTCGGTATCACCGAACGGCAGCCGGGCGCCCTCGTCGGGCAACGCCAGAATGCGCGCCTGCCATTGCTCCCCCACCCGACTGGTCACGAAGGTGGAGGCCAGATGGGGCAGGAACCGGGACCACAGCTTCGACACCGCCACCTTGCAATCCGAATGCAGCATCCAGCGCGGCAGCGAGGCGATGATGTCCGGGTCCTGGTGGGAGGCGAGAATATAGTCCAGGGACTTGAGGTCCAGGTGACGGCTCAGTTCGATGGTCAGCGGCGTGAAGGTGAGGTCGCCACCGGGATCGATCAGGGCCCCATGGCGGCCGTGGCGGATGGCGAACTGATTGGCCTGAATGCCCTCGCCTTTCACCAGGTCCGCGTAGCGCACCACCCGGTGATCGTCGCTCTCGAACAGAATATCCGCTTTGGCCATGGTTCCCCGATTCCCCCGTTTGGTCTGTGGCGGAGGATAGCCGCCGGCGGCGGCCGGCGGACTGATCGGGGTCAAGAAGAGTGGCCTTTGGCCACGATGCAGGGTAAAGGATTCAGGATGCAGGAAAACATTGGCCCTTTAGCCGCCCCTGCATCCTGCATCCTGCATCCTGCATCGCCGCGAGCTGGCTCGCGGCCGTGTTTGGGTGGACCGGTCGATAAGCCGGGTTCTGTCGTGGGCAGCCATTCATCTGGGACCCGCGTCACCGCGGGCCTCAAGCGACCTACCCGGATCCAGCGCGGGCCACGCCATGGGATCCCTATTTGGTCTTGCTCCGGGTGGGGTTTACCCTGCCACCGCTGTTGCCAGCGGCGCGGTGCGCTCTTACCGCACCTTTTCACCCTTACCGGTTTCCGAAGAAGCCGGCGGTTTGTTTTCTGCGGCACTTGCCGTGACCGCGCCGTCGCCAGCGCGGCCCCCAGGCGTTACCTGGCACCCTGCCCTATGGAGCCCGGACTTTCCTCCAGTGGCGCGAAGCCACCAGCGGCTGCCTGACCGGTCCGGCGCGGAGCATAGCACGACAATGCCTCCGGTCGCTCCTACAGGTTTTCCAGGTAGGCATAGAGCGCCTGCCGCTTGAGGCCGGTGTGGGCGGCCAGGATGCGCGCCGCCCGGGACAGGGGCAGTTCCTCCAGCAGCGCCCGGGCCAGGGCCCGGTCGCGCTCGTCCAGCGCCTCGCCCCGCGCCGCCGGGCCCAGCACCAGCACCAGCTCGCCGCGCCGCTGGTCCTTATCCGCGCTCACCCACTCCAGGATCTCGGCCACCGGCCCGCGGCGCACGGTTTCGAAGCGTTTGGTCAGTTCCCGGCACAGGGTCAGTTCCCGGTCCGCGGCCACCTTGGGCGCCAGCGCCTCCAGCAGCGACAGCACGCGGTGCGGCGCCTCGTAGATCAAGGTGGTAACGTCGCTGCCGGCCAGCCGCTCCAGGGCCCGCTCCCGGGCGGCGCCCTTGGCCGGCAGGAATCCCTCGAACAGAAACCGGTCGCTGGGCTGGCCGGACACCGCCAGCGCCGCCAGCAGCGCCGAGGCGCCGGGCACCGGCACCACCGTCACGCCGGCGTCCTGGCAGACGCGCACCAGCCGATAACCGGGATCGCTGACCAGCGGCGTGCCGGCGTCGCTGATCAGGGCACCCTGGTCCCCTTCCGACAGCCGCTTGACCAGTTCCGGCGTGCGCTGCGCCTCATTGTGGTCGTGGTAGCTGATCAGCCGGGTGCCGACGCCGATATGGTCCATCAGCGCCTGGCTGTGGCGGGTGTCCTCGGCGGCGATCCAGTCCACCTCGCCCAGCACCGCCAGCGCCCGGCGGGTGATGTCATCGAGGTGACCAATCGGAGTACTGACCACATACAGGGTGCCGCTCATCAACAGTTCCAGAAGTTGTGTAAAAGTTGGCGGCCGTCAGGGTGATTCAGGCGCCGCAAACCGCCTACAATACCGGCACCGTTCCCGTAGTCGCAAAGGGTTGCCCCACCGCCATGGATTTTCGACCGGCTCGTCTGGCCGCGATGGCACTGATTGTGTTCGTCGCCGGCTGTCAGTTACCCGCCCCCCAGGGCACCACTTCCGACCGGGACCGGGTCGCCCCCGCCCGGGAAGCCCCGCAACAGGTCGCCGACGCCAACCAGCGGCTGGCGCAACTGGCCGAGCCGGTGCGCACCGACACCGCCCTGGCCTGGGCCCGCTATTACCTGATCAACGACCGCGCCGCCGACGCCGGCGCCTTGCTCGACCAGGTGGACGACGGCAACGCCCAGACCCAGGACCAGCGCTACCACTGGCTGCGGCTGCGCACCCAGGCGCTGCTCGCCGAGCAGCAACCCCAGCGGGCGCTGGATCTGCTCGACCAGCGCCAGGCCACCCTCAACGGTTTCGACGCCGGCCGCCAGGCGCGCATGAAACTGCTGCGCGCCGACGCCCTGGCCCTGGACGGCCGGCTGCTGGACAGCCTGCGCCAGCGCGTCGCCGTGGACGCGCTGCTCGACAGCGACGATCAGCGCTACAACCGCAAGCTCACCTGGGAAGCGCTGATGAGCCTGCCCCTGGAAGAGCTGGAGAGCCGCTCCGGGGAGGCCACCGACGATCTGCGCGGCTGGATGGAACTGGCGTTGCTGTACCGGGACCCTCAGGCCAATATCGACGCCCAGGTGGAACGCCTGCAAGCGTGGCGCGAAACCTGGCCCAACCATCCGGCCGCCCGCCAGCTGCCGGAGATGGTCGGCGCCCTGCAACAGGCCGCCCGCGAGCGACCCCAGCGGGTGGCGGTGCTGCTGCCGGAGAGCGGCCCGCTGGCCCCGGCCGCGGAAGCCATCCGCGACGGCCTGATGACCGCGTTCTACAGTGCCGAGGAAGCCGGCAACCCGACCCCGGACCTGCGCTTCTACGACGTCAGCGACGCCGATATGGCCAGCGTGCTGCAGCGCGCCGTGGACGACGGCGCCCAGTTCGTGATCGGCCCGCTGGCCAAGGACAAGGTGGCGGCCCTCGCCGCCCTGGGCACCCCACCGGTCACGGTACTGGCGCTCAACTATCTGGATCAGGACAGCCGCCAGGCGCCGCTGTTCCAGTTCGGTCTGGCGCCGGAAGACGAGGCCCGGCAGATCGCCGACCAGGCCTGGCGCGAAGGCCATCGGCAGGCCGGCGTATTGTACCCGGACAGCGAATGGGGCCGCCGCGTGGGCGAAGCCTTTATCACCGCCTGGCAGGACCGGGGCGGTCAGGTCGCGGTGGAAAGCGCCTTCCACGACGACGAACTGGGTGGCACCGTGAAAAACCTGATGGACAACGCCCGCCGCTACGACGGCAGCGCCGGCCGGCGCGCGGAGTACCAGCCCCGCCGTGGCGACAACATGAGCTTCCTGTTCATGGTCGCCAACCCCAACCAGGGCCGCCAGCTCAAGCCGCTGCTCAACTTCCATTACGCGCGCAACCTGCCGGTGTACGCCACCTCCTACATTTACGACGGCACCCCGGCGCCGCGTCGGGACCAGGACCTGGACGGCGTGCGCTTCGTGGACATGCCGTGGATTCTTTATCAGGATACCCGTCTGCACCAGCTGGCCCGGGAAACCTGGCCGGAGGGCCACGGTCGCTACAACCGGCTGTTCGCCATGGGCGTGGACGCCTACCGGCTGCAGGCGCGGCTGTACCTGCTGCGCACCGTGGCCGGCAGCGATCTGCCCGGCGTCACCGGCAATCTCCATCTGGACGGGGCCCGGCTGGTGCGCGAGTCCGACTGGGCGGAATTCCGCCGCGGCCAGCCGCAACCGCTGCCCCGCTTCGGCGGCGGCGCCACGCTGGAGAACAAGCGCTTCGATTGAGGGACCATCACCATTCTTTCCAGGGGGGAAAGAGGCCATGGAAGGCAACAACAGGGATTGGCGCAGGCAACGGGGCCTGCGCGCCGAGCGCCGCGTGCTCGACTGGCTGCGCGAGCGCGGGCTGACACCGCTGGCGGCCAATTACCGCTGCCGGCTGGGGGAAGTGGATCTGATCATGGAGCACGGCGACACCCTGGTGTTCGTGGAGGTGCGCTGGCGGGCCGGACGCGGCTACGGCGGCGCCCTGGCTTCCGTGGACACCCGCAAGCAGCGCCGCCTGGTCCGCGCGGCGCGCCATTTTCTCGGACGCCACCCGCTTCAGGCCCGCCGGCCCTGCCGCTTCGACGTGGTGGGCCTGGAACCGGATGAACAGGGCGCGGTCCGCTATGATTGGATACAGAACGCTTTTTACGGAGACGGATAAATGAGTGTGGAGCGCATCAGACAACTGTTCGCCGAAAGCCTGGAAACCAAGGCCAAAGCCGGCGAGGTGCTGCCCGAGGTGATCGCCGCCGCCGGTCAGGTGATGGTGGAATGTCTGCTCAACGGCGGCAAGATTCTCACCTGTGGCAATGGCGGTTCCGCCGGCGACGCCCAGCACTTTTCCTCCGAACTGCTCAACCGGTTCGAGATGGAGCGGCCGGCCCTGCCAGCGGTGGCGCTGACCACCGATTCGTCCACGCTCACCTCGATCGCCAACGATTACAGCTACAACGAGATCTTTTCCAAGCAGGTGCGCGCCCTGGGCAACGCCGGTGACGTGCTGCTGGCGATTTCCACCAGCGGCAACTCCGCCAACGTGATCCAGGCGATCCAGGCCGCCCACGACCGGGAAATGAAAGTGGTCGCCATGACCGGCAAGGAAGGCGGCGAAATGGTGAACCTTTACGGCCCCGGCGATATCGAAGTGCGCGTGCCGGCGACCTCCACCGCCCGTATCCAGGAGGTGCATTTGCTGGTGATCCACGCGCTTTGCGATTTCATCGACCAACAACTGTTTGGAGGCCCGTAATGCGTCACCTCGGGTTGATGGCCCTGCTGGCCACCCTGCTGCTGTCCGGCTGCGCCGCCCTGACCAAGAACATGTCCCAGGAACCGGTGGACGCCGACCACGGCTCGCGCACCTTCGGCGCCTTCGTCGAGGACGGCAACATCGAGCGCAAGATCAAGATCAACCTGGCCCGCACCAGCGCCGAGCTGGACGAAAGCCACATCGTGGTGGTGAGCTTCAACGGCAATGTGCTGCTGGCCGGCGAAGTGGCCAGCGATGACCTGCGCGTGCAGGCCGGCAACATCGCCGACCAGGTGCGCCATGTGCGCCACGTGCACAACGAACTGAAAGTGTCCGGCAAGACCGGCACCCTGGCGCGCACCAACGACACCTGGCTGACCACCAAGGTGAAAAGCCGGCTGCTCACCCACAGCGAGACGCCGGGCTGGCGCACCAAGGTGGTGACGGTCAACGGCGTGGTCTATCTGATGGGCCTGCTCAGCCGCGCCGAAGCGGATTCGGTGGTGGCCCAGGTGCAGCAGGTGGGCGGCGTGCAGAAGATCGTCAAAATCATCGAATACATCGACTGATCCTGGCTTATACCTCTCGGCTTATACCACCCGGTAAGGGTCCAGGGCGGCCAGACCGTCCAGCGGCCCGATGCCGGGTGCGTCTCCCAGAGCCACCATGCCCTGTTCCACCCGATTGAGCGCGCCGGCCAGTTCCGTGCGCAGCGGATTGGGGTTGGCGTCCACCTCCAGGGCGCCGTCACCGCCCACCGCCGCCAGCAGATGGCCGGAGGCCAGCAGGCCGATGCCGCCGCCCAGATAATGGGGAAAATAGCGCAGCCCGGCGTCGTTGATCGCCTTCGCCAGCGGCAGCCCGCGACTCAGGCCGCCCCACTTGGCCACGTCCGGCTGCAGGATCGAGATCGCGCCGCTGTCGATGGCCTCGCGAAAACGGTCTTCGCCCATCAGGTTCTCGCCGGCGGACACCGGAATGTCGGTGAGCGCCGCCAGCGTCCGCCAGTCGGACCAGGGCGCGGTGCACAGCAGCGGCTCCTCGATCCACTTCAAACCCAGCCGGTTCAGCGCCGGCAGTTGCTCCCGGGCCTGCTCCAGGGTCCAGCCCTGATTCACGTCCACCATCAATGATGCCTGCTCGCCCAGGGTGTCGCGCAGCGCCGCCAGGTTGGCCAGATCGCGCTCCGCGCCGAAGCCGATCTTCAGCTTGAAACGGGTGTAGCCCTCCGCCGCCCGCTGCGCCGCCAGCCGCTCCGGGCGGGTGGGATTGAGGCCGCTGGCGTACACCCGGATACGGTCCGTGTCGCCGCCCAGATAGCGCCACAGCGGCTGGCCGGCGCGGCGCGCGCACAGGTCCCACAGCGCCAGATCGATGCCCGACAGACATTGGGCGAACGGTCCGGGCTCGGCGGACTGCAGCGCCAGCACCCGGGTGCCCGCCTCCAGCGCCTGATAAGCCGCCGCCGGCGATTCGAACTCCCGGTCCACCAACTGCGCGCGGAATACGCTGTCCACCAGCCGCGCCCGATGCTCGGCGCCGACCATGGGAAAGTTGCACCAGATCTCGCCCCAGCCCTGGTGGCCGTCCCGGTCGGTGATCCGCACCACCACCATGGGCCGGTCCAGCATGGTGCCGAAGGAGGTCTGTACCGGGGTTTCCAGGGGGCAGCGGTACACGAAGGTGTCGAGGGCGCGGACGGCGACCGGGTGGTTCATGCTTTCAGGTCCATTTCCAGATGAATGTAGTCGCCACGGTAGGTGGCCTCGGCGACATAGATGATGGTGTTGTCGGCATCCACCAGCACCCGCCGCACGTTGGCGATCGGGTCGCCCAGGGGCATGTCCAGCAGCCGCGCCACTTCCAGGTCCGCCTTGGCGATGGTGATGCTCTGCTTGGCCTGGGCCACGGTCAGGTCCAGCGACATCAGCACCGGCAGAATGATCTCGTCGCGGAAGCGCTGCTCCGCCTTCTCGAACACCGCCTTTTCCAGGTAGATGGAGATCACGCAGTACTTCACCCCCTGGCGGGCGTGCACCCGGCGCAGGTGGTGGTAGTGCGCCGCCGGGATGCCGTCGGCGTCGGCGAGGCGGGGCGGCGTGCTGGAGTCGGAAATATTGGTGACCACCGGCGTGTCGCCGCGATAGGCCTCCACCAGCGCCTGCAGGGTGGTTTCCACCTTCACCGGATGCTCGCCGGCACCGCCCTTGAGCACCAGGGTGCCGACGCCACGCTGCACTTGGATCAGACCGGAGCGGGCCAGCAGCTGCAGGGCCTGGCGCACCGTCACCCGGGACACCGAGAACTCCTTCATCAGCACCTCGATGGGCGGCAGCAAGCTGCCCTCCGCCCACACGCCGCGACCGATCCGATAGCGGATAATGTCCGCCACCTGCACGTACAGCGGTATCGGGCTTGCGTTCAGCAACCCGCGGTCATCGTTGTGATCAGCCATCCATTCCCTTCCCTTCGCTTCCCGGCAAACGCTTGACAGGAAACCTAGCATGTGGAAATGTTCGCATCAACTGATGTCCTAACATTAGGACTTCATGACTTCTCACCGCAAGGAGTACACGGTGTCCGACAAACAATACGACTACATCGTGGTGGGCGCCGGCTCGGCCGGCTGCATCGTCGCGAACCGGCTGTCCGCGAACCGCGACAACCGGGTGCTGTTGCTGGAAGCGGGCGGCTGGGACCGCAATTTCTGGCTGCACTTTCCGGTGGGCTATTACCGCTCGATTTACGATACCCGGGTGGCCCGGCTGTTCGACACCGAACCCTCCGAGGGCAGCGGCGGGCGCAACATCGTCTGGCCCCGGGGCAAGGTGATCGGCGGTTCCAGCTCCATCAACGGGCTGATCTTCATTCGCGGCCAGCGCGAGGATTTCGACAGCTGGGCGGAACAGGGCGCCACCGGCTGGTCCTACGATGAGGTGCTGCCCTACTTCCGCCGACTGGAGCGCTACACCGGCACCGACTGCGGCGACGGCAGTCGCGGTGACCGGGGCGAACTGGAAGTCTCGGACATGCGCACCAACAACCCGGCCTGCCAGGCCTGGCTGCGCGCCGCCGGCGAGTACGGCCTGCCCTTCAACCCGGACATGAACAGCAGCGACACCCGGGGGGTGGGCCCCTATCAGCTGAGCCTCAAGGGCCGCTGGCGTTGCAGCTCCGCCAAGGCGTTTCTGACCCCGATCAAGGACCGCCCCAACCTGACCATCGTCACCGAGGCGCCCGCCAATCGGGTGGTGTTCGAAGGCAACCGGGCGGTGGGCGTGGAATGGCGCCACAACGGCCAGGTGCATCGGGCCGACGCCCGCCGCGAAGTGGTGCTGAGCGCCGGTGCCATCCAAACGCCGCAGCTGCTGCAGCTGTCCGGCGTGGGCCCCGCCGAGCTGCTGCGCCGGCACGGCATCGAACCGGTTTACGACGCGCCGGAGGTGGGCGCCAATCTGCAAGACCACTATCAGGTGCGTGCCATCTACCGGCTGAAGCGCAAGCTGTCCCTGAACACCGATGTGCGCAACCCCTTCAAGCTCGCCAGCATGGGCCTGGAATGGCTGCTGCGCGCCTCCGGCTCGCTGACCGTGGGCGCCGGCCAGGTGGGCGGCAGCGCCCGCACCTGTTATGCGGACGGCGACCGGCCGGATGTGCAGTTCAACGTGATGCCGCTGTCGGTGGACAAGCCCGGCACGCCGTTGCACCGCTACCCCGGTTTCACCGCTTCGGTGTGGCAGTGCCATCCCCGCTCCCGGGGCCAGGTACGCATCACTTCCGCCGACCCCGAAGCGGCACCGCTGATCGAGCCCCGTTACTTCTCCGATCCCCATGACCGCAAGGTGATCGTGGAGGGCATGAAAATCCTTCGTGATATCGCCCGCCAGCCCGCGTTCCGCGATCTCTGGGACGTGGAGATGGAACCCGGCGAGCAGATCGACGGCGACGAGGCCCTGTGGGAGTCCGCCCGCCAGCGCGGCGGCACCGTGTTTCATTGCGTGGGCACCTGCCGCATGGGCAGCGACGACGGCGCCGTGGTGGACCCTCGTCTGCGGGTGCGCGGCGTGCAAGGCCTGCGCGTGGTGGACGCCTCGGTGATGCCCCAAGTGACCTCCGCCAATACCAATGCGCCCTCGCTGATGATCGGCGAGAAGGGCGCGGCCCTGATTCTTGAAGACGCCAACCCGGAGTCCTGACATGAAATTCGATTACCGACATCATCTCGGCGGGGGTACCCCCTTCGAAACCGTCAACCCGGCGCGCCCCGAACAGGTGGTGGGCGGCTACGCGGAAGTGACCGCCCCGGACGCCGTGGACCGGGTGCTCGACCTGGCCGCCGAGGCCCAGGCCGAATGGGCCGGGGTACCGCCGGTGGCGCGCGGCGACCGGCTGCTGGCCTTTCTCGACGAGGTGGTGGCGAACGTGGATCGCATCGCCGAGGCCATTACCCTGGAACAGGGCAAGCCGCTCAACGAGGCGCGCAACGAAATTCTCAAGGGCTGCGCCGAAGGCCGTTTCATGGCCGGCGAGGCCGCCCGCCAGCAACTGCAGACCACCGCCGCCGCCCGCCCTCGGGTGCGCAATCTGATCCTGCGCCGGCCGCGCGGAACCCTGCTCGCCATCTGTCCCTGGAATTTCCCGGCGATGACGCCGTTGCGCAAACTGTGCCCGGCCATCGCCTTCGGCAACGCGCTGGTGATCAAACCGTCCCAGTTCACTCCGGCGGCGGCGTTCCTGCTGGCGGAAATCGCCGAGCGGCACTTTCCCGCCGGTCTGGTGCAGGTGCTGCCTTGCGGCGGCGCCTTCGCCAGCCAGCTCACCGCCGCCGGCCGTTTCGACGGGGTCAGCTTCACCGGTTCGGTGGCGGTGGGCCGCAAGGTCGGCCTGGCCGCCGCCGAGGGCCTGGTGCCCGCGCAACTGGAACTGGGCGGCAAGAACGGCGTGATCATCAACGACAGCGCCGACCTGGACGGTTGCCTGGATCAGGTGTTCGGCGCCGCCTTCCAGACCGGCGGCCAACGCTGCACCAGCCTCAGCCGGGTGATCGTGCACCGTGACCTGCACGCGGCCGTCGTCCAGGGTCTTGCCGAGCGCGCTCACGGCCTGCGGCTGGGCGATGGCCTGGACGACGGCACCACCCTGGGCCCGCTGTGCAATGGCGCCCATTTCGACAGCGTCAAAACGCTCACCGCCCGGGCGGTGGACGAAGGTGCCCGCCTGGTGACCGGCGGCGAGCCGGTGACGGTCCCCGGCTGCGAGGGCGGTTATTTCTTCGCGCCCACCCTGCTGGACCACGCCGGCGCGTCCGACACCGCCAGCCGTCAGGAAATCTTCGGCCCGGTGCTCTCGGTGCTGCCCTACGAGGACGCCGACCAGGCGCTGTCGATTCTCAACGACACCGAATACGGGCTCACCTCCAGCCTGTTCTCGGACTCCCATGCGCTGATCCAGCGCTTCCTGGACGAAAGCCGCAACGGAATGCTGCACGTGAACAACGGCACGGTGCCGGACGTGAACATGCCGTTCGGCGGCATGAAACACTCCGGGCTGGGCGCTTACTCCGTGGGCGCCTCCGCGTCCGCGTTCTACACCATCGAGCAGGCCGCCTATCTGGCCTGGTAAAAAAACGACAGGGTGATAATCATGAAAACAATCGCCAAACAGGCCCTACTCGCCACCGTTTTGTGGACCGCCACGGTGGCCGCCGACACCCCCAATCCGTTCGACTACCGGTCGGTGCCCAAGGAAGGCGACCAGATCACCATGCGTCTGGCCCATTCGCTGAACATGGAGTGGAGTTCCCAGACCGTGGCGCTGAAGCGCTTCGCGGAGTTGGTCGCCATCTACACCGACAACCGCATCCGGCCGGTGATCTTTCCGGGCTCGCAGCTCGGCAGCGAAAAGGAAATGCTGCAACAGGCCCGTCAGGGCGTGATCCAGGTGACGCTGCCTGCCACCAACAACATGGCCCAGGTGGCGCCCAGCCTGAACGTACTGTTGCTGCCCTACCTGACCCAGAGCACGGAAGAGTCGAACTACCTGCTGGACCACATCACACCAGTGCTACAGCCGCGGGTGATCGAGGAAGCGGGGGTGCGCATTATCGGCTGGGAGAACACCGGCTGGCGGCATTTCTTCTACAACGCGCCCGAGCCGATCGAAACGCCGGCGGATCTGGCACCGCTGAAAATGCGCGTGCCGCCCAACGCGATCATGCTCGGCACCTACAAATCCTGGAACGCCTCGCCGGCGCCGATCGCCTGGAACGAGCTCTACAGCGCCCTGCAACAAGGCGTGGTGGAAGGCGGCGACAGCCCGGTGAGCGACATCATCGGCATGAAGTTCGACGAGGTGATCGGCCGTATTTCGCGGCTGCACTACACCATTCTCACCCACCCCATCGTGGTCTCCGAGCGCTGGTTCCAGGACCTGGACCCGGAGCTGCAGGAGGCGGTACTGCGTGCCGGCCGGGAAACCACCGAATACGTGCGCTGGTGGCAGCCGCTGGACGAAGCCCGCTGGTGGAAGCTGGCGGAGGAGGCGGGCGTCGAGATCGACGAGATCGAGGACGAGACGCCGTGGGCGGAAAAGGCCCGCGCCGCCTGGCCCAACTACTACCATCTGATCGGCGACGACGGCGAAGCCCTCACCGATAAGGCGCTGGAAATTCTGGAAGCCTATAAAGCCGACGAACAATAAAACCATCCGCCCGAGGTCGGGACGACCCGCGTCGTCCCGATGGGAGAAAAACATGTATAACCTGCTGAGAAAGTCTCAACTGGCGCTGTGCCATCTGTTGCTGTCGGGCATGGTGCTGGCCCTGCTGCTGCAGATTTTCGGTCGCAGCTTCAATGCCGGCCTGGAATGGACCGAGGAACTGTCCCGGTTCGCCTTTATCTCCTTCGTCTTCATCAGCGCCAGCTATTCGGCGTTGACCAAATCCGATCTGCGCATCGGCGTGTTCTCCGACTGGCTGAGCCGGCGTCTGGGCCGGGGCCTGGTGGAAGGCGTCACCACCGCTCTGCTGCTGCTGTTCGATGTGCTGATGATCATCTACTGCTTCCGCAACGTGATCGACGGTATCAAGTATCCCAGTGTGTCTCCGGTGCTCGGTTTCAATACCAACTACTTGTTCGTGGTGTTGATCCTGGCCTTCGTGCTGTCCGCTCTGAGTCGCCTGGTCGGGCATAACGCCCGCGGCGAGGCCGGGGAGGGTCTGGCATGACCACCGTACAGTGGGTACTGATCATCATGCTGCCGGCGCTGCTGCTGCTCGGCGTACCGATCTACGCGGCGCTGGGCCTGACCGGCTTCGCCGCCGCCTGGTTTCTGGGCGCCGACCTGGTGTTCGCCGCGCAGAGCATCTTCAATGGCGTGGACAACTTCGCGCTGCTGGCGATTCCGGCCTTTATTCTGGCCGGCAACATCATGGAGAAAGGCGGGCTGACCCACGACATCATCCGCATCTTCCGGCGCATGTTCGGGCACGTTCCCGGCAGCCTGGGGATGGTGACGATTCTGTCGTGCATGTTCTTCGCCGCCATCTCCGGCTCCGGCCCGGGCACCGTGGCGGCGATCGGCTCGATCATGATTCCGTCCATGGTGCGCTACGGCTACCCGGCGCCCTACGCCGCCTCGGTCACCGCCACCGGCGGCACCCTGGGCATTCTGATTCCGCCCAGTAACCCGATGATCATCTACGCCATCATCGCCAACGTTTCCATCGCCGACGTGTTCGCCGCCGGCCTGCTGCCCGGCCTTTTGATGGGCGTGGTGCTGGTGTTCACCGCCTATGTGCTGGCCAAACGTTCCGGCGCCGTGGTCAACCCGGTGCACGAACAGGAGGACGAGAACGAAAGCCTGGGGTCGCTGATCTGGCACGCCAAATTCGCCCTGTTCCTACCGGTGCTGATTCTCGGCGGCATCTACTCCGGCCTGTTCACGCCGGTGGAAGCCTCGGTGGTGGCGGTGTTCTACGCGCTGGTGGTGGCCCGCTTCGTGTACCGGCAACTGGACGCCCGGGCACTCCACGAAGCCTTCGAACAGACCCATCGCATCTCCGGCGCGCTGATGATCGTGGTGGCCTGCTCGGCGCTGCTGGCCAAGGTGATCACCCTGGAAACCATCCCCCAGCAGATTTCCGCGGCCATGTCCGGCGTGTCCACCAACCCGCTGGTGATTCTGCTGTGGATCAACGTGTTCCTGATTCTGGTGGGCACCTTCATGGAAACCATGTCGGCGATCATCATTCTGGCGCCGATCCTGGTGCCGCTGGTCACCGCCTTCGGCATCAACCCGGTGCATTTCGGCATCATCCTGGTGACCAATATCCAGATCGCCTTTCTGACGCCGCCGCTGGGGGTCAACCTGTTCGTATCCAGTCAGATATCGGGGGTGCCGGTGGAGAAAATCATTCGCAGCATCTGGCCGTTCCTGGTGGCGCTGCTGGGGGTGCTGGCGCTGGTGACCCTGTTCCCGCAGATCAGCCTGTGGCTGCCCGACCTGCTCAGATCCTTGCGCTGAGTTCTTTTCGACCCGCCTCCCCGGCGGGTCTTTTTTTATCAGCCCCGATGGAGGGTATCAAGGCTGGTTGTGACGAAGCATATAGCGGGCGGTCTGGTAGAAGCCTTCCAGCATTGCCTTGCGCTGTTCCAGCAACTCCGGGCGGGCTTCGTTGACCGGCTCGTTCAGGGCCGGGTTGTCCAGATCGTACAACCGGGGCCGGTCGCCGTCGTACTGCATGCTCATATGGTAATCCGCCCCGAGCAGCCCGATCAGCGGATTCTGGCTGCGGTTGCCGCCGAAAGTCAGCGCGTAGAACGGCGCGTCGGTGTTGAGCAGATCCCGGCCCAGGGTGCGGTTCTCGTAGGGCAGCCCGACGATGCCCAGCGCGGTGGGCATGATGTCCACCAGACTGGCCGGATGCTCGATCACGCGCGGCCCGTCCAGCACCCCCGGACCGTACAGAATCAACGGCACATGATGCTTGTCGAGCCCCAGGCTCTCGCTGTAGCCCATATGGCTGGACGACTCGGAGCGGTCGTTGTGATCGCCGTAGAGAATGTACAGGGTGTTGTCGCCGTAGGCTTCGCTGGCGGCCAGCTCATTGATGAAGCGGCCCACATTGTGGTCCAGCAGGCGCACCGCGTTGTACTGGTCGTTGCCGAGGAAGCTGTGCTTCTGCACCTCTCCTTCCGGCGGCTGTTTGGTCTCGAATTCCGAGCCGTCGTCGGGAATGGTGAACGGCCGATGGTTGCCGGCGGTCTGGATAAAGGCGATGAACGGCTGATCCGGGTCCAGTTCGCTGAGACGCCGGTGGGCGGCGTCGAACAGGGAGCGATCGGAGATGCCCCAGACGTCCACGTTGGGCGCGTCGTAGTCACCGGCCTCGTGCAGCTCCAGATCGCGGATATTGTTGGTCAGCAAGCCGCTGATGTTGGCCCAGCCGGCGTTGCCGCCGATAAAGTAGAGCCGCTGGTAGCCCTTGAAGGCGTTCACCAGGGTGTACTGATTGACGATCTGCGGGTTGCGCGACGCGGTGGAGCCGCCCCAGGTCACGTCGGGAATGCCGGTGACCAGACCGAACACGGTGCGCGCGGTGCCGCTGGAGGGCACCATGAAGTTCGGGAAGAAATAGCCCTGGTGGCCAAGCGCGTCCAGATTGGGCGTCGCTTCCATGGGGTTGCCGTACAGGCCCAGCCGGTTGGCGCCCATGGATTCCAGATGGATCAGAACCACGTTGGGCGGACGGCCGGCGCGGGCGTGACCGGGGACCTGGCGGGCGAAATCGAACTCGCCGTCTTCCGGATGGCGGGCGTTCTCCGGCACGCCCAGGTAATCGGCCATCCACTGATAGTGGCGCGCCAGGGCGTCCGGGTCGTGCTTGCGGGTGCCGGTGGTCAGGGTGTCGTAGAAGAACACCGCCGGGTTCAGACCCAGGGCGGCCACCTGCTGATTGTTGGCGAAATAGGCGTCGCTCCATCGCAACGGCACCTCGCCGAATTGCCCCATGATGCCCAGCGCATAGAGATAGGTGCAGGCCACGCCCACCAGGGTGCCGGCCAGCCAGCCCCGGCGCGGCGGACCGCCGGCGGTGAACCGGCGCACCCAACGGTGCCCGGCCCAGCCGCACAGCACGGCGGCGGCGACCAGCAGCAACGTCAGCGGAATCACCGGGTAGCTTTCCCACACCATCAGCAGCGAGTCCCGGCGGTCCTCGAAGAACCGCAATACGGAACTGTTCAGGCGTTCCGCCAGATAACTGTAATGGGCGAAGTCGGCCACGTAGGTCAGCGTCAGCGCGGCGCCGGCCAGGGCCAGCCAGACCACCGCCACGCCGCGGGCAATACGCCCCCGGCGCAGCCCCAGCACGCCGGGCAGCAGGCTGAGCAGCGCCACCGGCAGGGTCACCAGCAACGCCACCCGCAGGTCGAATCGCAGGCCCACGCCAAAGGCGTGCCACAGCTCGTCCCGATTCAGGCCCTGATCGGCCAGAAACGTGAAGTAAAACGCCACCCGCAGGGCCACCAGAGCGAGGAACGTGACCAGCACCAATCCCAGGATCAGCCGCAGCCGCGGCGACAGACGCATTACTTCACGACCTTCAGATGGCTGCCACGGGACGGCTTGTCACCGTCGTCGTCGCTGTCCGGACCCGGGGCGGGCGGTTCCGGCGGCGGCTCCACCGGCTCGAACGCCATGCCCTGGCCGTTCTCGCGGGCGAATACCGCCATCACCGCGTCCACCGGCACCCGCACCGTGTGCGGCACGCCGCCGAAGCGGGCGGAAAAGGAAATCTCTTCATTACCGGCCTCGAAGGCGGTTACCGCCCGGGGCGCGATATTGAGCACGATCTGCCCGTCCTGGACGAACTCCTGCGGCACCTCGGCGCCGGGGTAGCGGGCATCCACCGCCAGATGGGTGGTCAGACCGTTGTCGCAGATCCATTCGTGCATCGCCCGTATCAGATACGGGCGATTGGGGGTCATCTCGTCATTCATGGCTTACAGTTGCTGACGCAGTTCGCGCTCGGCTTCGGACAGGCTCACCTGGAACGCATCGCGGTCGAACAGACGCTCGGCGTAGTCGATCAGCGGCTTGGCCTGCTTGGCCGGCAGGTCCACGCCCATGGCCGGCAGCCGCCACAGGATCGGGCCGATCACGCAGTCCACCAGGGTGAACTCCTCGCTCATGAAGAACGGCAGCTCATTGAAGATCGGCGCGGTGGCGATCAAACCTTCGCGCAGTTCCTTGCGACGCTTGTTCAGCGACGCCTCTTTCTCTTCGCCGATCAGCAGCGCGTCCACATGGTGGCACCAGTCCCGCTCGATGCGGTGGATCAGCAGCCGGCTCTGGGCGCGGGCCACCGGGTACACCGGCAGCAGCGGCGGATGCGGAAAGCGCTCGTCCAGATATTCCATGATCACCGTGGACTGATACAGCGTCAGTTCCCGGTCCACCAGGGTCGGCACCTCGTTGTAAGGGTTCAGCGAGGCCAGGTCTTCCGGCTTGTCGCCGTTGTCCACGTCGACGATGTCCACGGTGACGCCTTTTTCCGCCAGAACGATGCGTACCCGATGGCAATAATGATCGTTCGGGGAGGAAAAGAAGGTCATCGAGGAACGTTTGGTCACCACACCCATGGTCGAGTCATCTCCACGCTATATCGCAATAACACAAACAGGGTAGCCGCTCACGCGGTTACCCTGTTGCTCGCCGGAAGGCGTTCCTGGCGGGGTGAAACCCGCTTAGTGAACGTCCTTCCAGTATTCCTTTTTCAGCAGGTAGGCCGGGATCAGCAGGATCGCCAGGAACACCAGCACGTACACACCGATCCGCTCGCGGGTGGGCGCCATCGGCTCCGCCGCGTAGGTGAGGAAGTTGGTGATGTCGCCCATATTGGACTCAAACTCTTCCTCGCTCAGATCCTGCTGCATCTTCGCCATCACATGGGGCATGCCCACGCTCGGGAATACGTGGTTATTGTACCCGTAAGGACGGGACTCGTCCTCGTAGAACCCGATCAGATAGGAGTAGATCCAGTCCGATGAACGATGCCGGGCGGCCAGGGACAGGTCCGGCGGCGGGTTGCCGAACCAGGTCTTGCCATCCGCGGCGGCCATGCCGTTGCGCATCTGATCACCGATCTTGTCGCTGGTGAAATTCAGATACTTCAACGTCAGTTCGTCGGACATACCCAGATCATCGGCCATGCGGCCGTAGCGCAGGTACTCCAGGCTGTGACAGCCCATACAATAGTTCACGAACAGCTTGGCGCCATTTTGCAGGCTGACTTTGTCCTGCAGGTTCACCGGCGCTTTTTCCAGCTCCACATCGTGGCCACCGGCGGCGCCGGCCAGCACGGGCAGGCAGCTGAACAGCAATGCAACAACCAGCTTCTTCATCAGTGACCCCCCGTTACACGTTCCGGAACCGGCTTGGACTTCTCGAATCGGTGCGCCAGCGGCAGCCCCACGAAGAAGAACAGGAAGTAGTAGACCGTGCCGATCTGCGCCAGGGTCTTGGCCAGGCCGGAGGCCGGCTGGGTGCCCAGGTAACCGAGCATCAGGAAGTCCAGCGCGAAAATCAGCAGCAGGGTCTTGCTCAGCCAGCCCTTGTAACGGATGGATTTCACCGGGTGGCGGTCCAGCCAGGGCAGCAGGAACAGCACCACGATGCCGCCGCCCATGGCGATCAGGCCCCAGGCCTTGGAAGACATGCCGAACCACTCCAGGGTGGTGGCGCGCAGCATGGCGTAGTAAGGGCCGTAGTACCACACCGGCGCGATGTGATCCGGCGTCTTCAGCGGGTTGGCCGCCACGAAGTTCGGTTTCTCGATCAGATAGCCGCCGCCGGTGGGGAAGAAGAAGATCACCACCGCGAAGATCATCAGGAACACGATCACACCGGGCAGGTCCTTGACCGTGTAGTACGGGTGGAACGGGATACCGTCGCGCGGGATGCCGTTCTCGTCCTTGTTCTGCTTGATTTCGACGCCGTCCGGGTTGTTGGAGCCCACTTCGTGCAGCGCCAGGATGTGCAGGAACACCAGGGCCACCAGCACCAGCGGGATGGCCACCACGTGCAGGGCGAAGAATTTGTTCACCGTGGCGGTGGAAAGCAGATAGTCGCCGCGCACCCAGGTGGTGAGCGCCTCACCGATTTCCTTGGCGTCCTTGGCGTCGATGAACGGCAGGATATCGAACGGAATCGCGCCGGCCAGGGAGATGATCACCTGGGCGCCCCAGTACGACATGTTGCCCCAGGGCAGCACGTAGCCCAGGAAGCCTTCCGCCATCAGCGCCACGTAGATCAGCATGCCGAAGATCCACACCAGCTCGCGGGGCGGCTTGTAGGAGCCGTACAGCAGGCCGCGGAACATGTGCAGGTAGACCACCGCGAAGAAGGCCGAGGCGCCGACCGCGTGCATGTAGCGGATCAGCCAGCCCCATTGCACGTCGCGCATGATGTATTCCACCGAGCCGAAACCGTCGGACGGGGAATAGAACATGGTCAACCAGATGCCGGTGAGCAGCTGGTTGATCAGTACCACCATGGAGAGCACCCCAAAGTAGTACCAGAAATTGAAGTTCTTCGGAGCGTAGTACTCCGACATGTGCTTCTTGTAGGTGTTGACGACGGGGAGACGGGCATCCACCCAGTCGATCAAGCCATTGACCATTCGCATCATGCCTCAGTCTCCCCTTCTTCAGAACCGATGATGATGACGGCGTCACTGGTATAGGAATGGGGCGGCACCACCAGGTTGGTGGGGGCCGGCACACCCTGATAGACCCGGCCGGCCAGGTCGAACTTGGAACCGTGACAGGGGCAGAAGAAACCACCGAACTGCAGCTCCACGGTGGGCTCTTCCTCGAACAGAGGCGAGCAACCCAGGTGGGTACAGATACCGATCAGCACCAGATATTCTTTTTTGATGGAGCGCCACTCGTTGGCCGCGTAGGGCGGCTGCTGATCCACCTCGGATTGCGGATCCTTGAGTTCGCCGTTGAGTTTGTCCAGGTTGGCGATCATGTCGTCGGTGCGACGCACCACCCAGATCGGCTGGCCGCGCCATTCGGCCACCACGCGCTGCCCCATATCGAGTTTGCTGACGTCCACCTCGACGGGGGCGCCGGCATTCTCTGCCCTCGCGCTGGGCTGCCAGGATTTGACAAAAGGTACCGCCGCGCCGATGGCACCCGCCGCGCCCACCGCTGAGGTCAGGCCGATCAAAAAGGTGCGGCGGCTGGTATTTACGCCGTCATTGCTCATTGAATTATTCTCCCCTTAGATCCCACGCTCGGGGGGTGATCCGAGACTCGAGGTCGGTGCTCGTGCTCCGGGCGGAGTAAGGCGGCGGAAATGGTAATGAAAAAGACCACATCTGACAACCGGTTATTGTTCGCCAGCGCCTCGCTAAACCACTGATTTATGCATAAAAAAAGCCCAGCAACGCCGGGCTTTTTCGGGGCTCGACAACGCGAAGCGCCGTCTTACCGCTTGGAGTACTGCGGACGCTTACGCGCTTTGTGCAGACCCACTTTCTTACGTTCCACTTCACGGGCATCACGGGTTACGTAGCCAGCACGACGCAGGGCGCCACGCAGCTCACCGTCGTATTCCATCAGCGCACGGGTGATACCGTGACGGATGGCGCCGGCCTGACCGTTGTTGCCGCCACCGCTGACGGTCACGTACACGTCGAAGCGCTCGGCGGCGTCGACCAGCTCCAGCGGCTGACGCACCACCATGCGGTTGGTCTCGCGACCGAAGAACACGTCCAGCGGACGACCGTTGACGGTGATGTTACCGCTGCCCGGGCGCAGGAAGACGCGGGCGGAAGCCGTCTTGCGGCGGCCGGTTCCGTAATCGGCGTTTGCAGTTGCCATCGACTGACCTCTTAGAGTTCGAGCTGCTGCGGCTGCTGAGCGGTATGCGGATGCTCGGCGCCGGCGTAGACTTTGAGTTTGCGCAACATGTCGCGACCCAGCGGGTTACGCGGCATCATGCCCTTCACGGCTTTCTCGATCACCATCTGCGGCTTTTCGCTGATCAGGGTCTCGAAGTTGGCTTCCTTGATACCGCCCGGGTAACCGCTGTGGCGATAGTACATCTTGTTGGAAGCTTTTTTGCCGGTAACGGCCACTTTTTCCGCGTTGATCACGACGATGTAGTCGCCGGTGTCCACGTGCGGCGTGTATTCCGGCTTATGCTTGCCGCGCAGACGGCTGGCGATTTCCGCGGCCAGCCGGCCCAGCGTTTTGCCGGAGGCGTCCACCACATACCAGTCGCGCTTTACGCTTTCCGGTTTCGCGCTGAAGGTCTTCATGGGAGTCTTCCCTAAAATTTGTGCCCTGAATTCAATACGTTACGGGTTCAATCAACCCTCCGGCGAGAGCCCGCCGGGCAAGAGGGTGCGAATTGTACTGAACCGCCCCGGCAAAGACAAGCGGAAAGACAGCCGTAAATTGAAGGCCTTGGACAGGGTCCCGGGAAGGCGCTGGCACATGCCACGATTCAGGATACAGGATGCAGGATGCAGCGCGAATTGGCCTCGCCGGGCGTGGGGAGACTTTGCTTTCGCGCCGGTACCCGCAGCGCACTTCCGAGCCCCCCTGAATCCTGTATCCTGCATCCTGCATCGGGCGGCGAAGCCGCCCTCCGCCGCTTGTCGGCGCGTTTGAATCGAGGAGAGAACAATGGAATACCGTCCGCTGGGTGGGACCGACCTCAAGGTCAGCAGCCTTTGCCTGGGCACCATGACCTGGGGCAACCAGAATACCGCCGAGGAAGGCTTCGCGCAGATGGAGCTGGCCCTGTCGCGGGGCGTCAACTTCTTCGACACCGCGGAAATGTACGCGGTACCGGCCAGCCCGGAAACCTCGTTTCGCACCGAGGAGATCATCGGCGAGTGGTTCGCACGCAGCGGCAACCGGGACAAAGTGGTGCTGGCCACCAAGGCGGCCGGCCCCGGCGAGTACGTCAAACACATCCGCGGCGGGCCGCGCTTCACCGCCGACAGCCTGCGCGACGCGGTGGAAGGCAGCCTCAAACGGCTGCGCACCGACGTCATCGATCTCTATCAGCTGCACTGGCCGGAGCGCCCCACCAACTTCTTCGGCCGCCTCAACTACAAGCATAAGGAAGCGCCCGAGGCAGTGCCGATCGCCGACACCGTGGCCGGCCTCAAGGCGCTGGTGGACGCCGGCAAGATCCGCCACTGGGGCCTGTCCAACGAAACCCCCTGGGGCACCATGACCTTTCTGCGCGAAGCGGAGAAGATCGGCCTGGCGCCGCCAGTCTCGATCCAGAACCCCTACTCCCTGCTCAACCGCAGCTTCGAGGTGGGCCTGGCCGAGGTGTCCCACCGCGAGAACGTGGGCCTGCTGGCGTACTCGCCGCTGGCCTTCGGCATGCTCACCGGTAAGTACCGCCACGGCCAGTGGCCCGCCGACGCCCGCCTGACCCGCTTCAAGCAATTCGCCCGCTACAACGGTGAACAAGCGGTAGCGGCCACGGAGGCCTACTGCCAGTTGGCCGAGGAGCGTGGTGTCAGCCCCACCCAATTGGCGTTGCAGTTCGTCACCACCCGGCCATTCGTGACCAGCAACATCATCGGCGCCACCAACCTGAACCAGCTACGCGAGAACCTGGACAGCGTTGACCTGCCCTGGGACAAGGACCTGGAAGAGGCCCTGGAAGCGATCCACACCCGCTTCCCGATCCCGGCGCCCTGACCAAACCGGGCGCCCGACCGCTTGACGGACCTCGTCGTTCCGGTCAATGTGCACACTGTGTACTTTCAGGGAGCGAACCCATGTCCAGCCCTCAACCCAGCAGTCTGCGCGTCGGCCGTCGCTACCGCGCCAACCGCCTTAACGGCCCCTACGATGCCCTGGTGATCGGCTCCGGCATGGGCGGGCTGGCCACCGCCGCCTGCCTGAGCCGGATGGGCTGGAAGGTGGCCGTGTTCGAGCAGCACTACACCGCCGGGGGGTTCACCCACAGCTACGAACGCAACGGCTACGAATGGGACGTGGGGGTGCATTACGTTGGGGATATGGGCCGCGCCGACACCCTGGGCCGGCGACTGTTCGACCACATCAGCGGCGGGCAACTGGAGTGGGCGCCCATGGACGCCTGCTACGACCGCATTCATCTGGGCGACCGCCACTATGACCTGATGGCCGGCCCGGCCGCCTTCCGCGACGAACTGCGGCGCGCCTTCCCCGGCGAGCACGACGCCATCGACGCCTACCTGCGCGCCATCAAGAAGGCCGCCGGCGCGGTCCAGCCACTCACCGTCACCCGTCTGCTGCCGGGCGCGCTGGGCCGCATCGCCCGCAAGGGCCTGGACCGCGGCGCCCTGGGCCGCTACAACCGCACCACCCGGGCGGTGCTCGAGGAGCTCACCGACAATCAGGAACTGATCGCCGTGCTCACCGGCCAGTGGGGCGACAACGGCCTGCCGCCTTCGCGCTCCAGCTTCCTGATCCACGCGCTGATCGCCCGTCACTATCTGCACGGCGGTTACTACCCGGTGGGGGGCGCGGCGCAGATCGCGCGCACCGTGATCCCGGTGATCCAGCAAAGCGGCGGAGACGTCTTCACCTACGCCGACGTCACCGACATCCTGGTGGAAAACGGCCGCGCCACCGGCGTGCGCCTGGCCGACGGCCACGAGGAGCGTGCCCCCTGCGTGATCAGCGACGCCGGCGTGTTCAATACCTTCACCGAGCTGCTGCCGGAACACGCCCCAGACTACGCGTTCTATCAGCAACGGCTCAGCGGCGTGCAACGTTCCATGGCCAGCGCCTGCCTCTACATCGGCCTGAACGACAGCGCCGAAAACCTGGGCCTGCCGAAAACCAACTACTGGATTTATCCGGACAACGATTACGAAGCGCGACTGGACCAGGCCCTGGCCGATCCGGACCGGCACGACATTCCGCTCACCTACATCTCGTTTCCCAGCGCCAAGGACCCGGACTTCGCCCGCCGCTACCCGGGCCGCGCCACCGTGGAAATCGTCGCCGCCGCGCCCCATGACGGGTACCGCCAGTGGGACGGCACCACCTGGGGCCAACGCGGCGAGGACTATGAGGCCCATAAAGAGGCTTTTGCCCGTCGCCTGCTGGAGAAATTGTTCGAGAAACACCCGAACCTGCGCGACCACCTGGACTACTACGAGCTGTCCACGCCCCTGTCCACCGCCTGGTTCTGCCGCTACCCCACCGGCGAAATCTACGGACTCGACCACGACCCGCAACGCTTTGATCAGGACTGGCTGCGCCCCAAAACCCGGGTGCCCGGACTCTACCTGACCGGCCAGGATGTCCTCACCTGCGGCGTGGTGGGCGCCCTGGTGGCCGGCCTGACCACCACCCTGGCGATCACCGGTCGCAAGGGCCTGCCGCTGGCGCGGCGCATGTTCGTGGGCTAAGGGGGATGCGTTTCTGGGCGGCCTTCGTGCTGCTGGCCCCGCTGCTGCTCTGGCAAGGGCACCGGGCAAGGCGCGATACCCCGCGCTTGCCGGAAGCCGGCGGCGCCGATCACGGCCAGGTGGGCGCCGGCGAGGCGCCGCTGCGGCTGCTGCTGGTGGGCGAATCCACCGCCGTGGGCGTCGGGGTGCGGGACCACCACCAGGGCCTGGGCGGGCAACTGGCCCGGGCTCTGCACCGGCAACTGGGCCGCCCGGTGACCTGGCGAGTGGACGGCGTCAACGGCATCCGCGCCGCCGCCCTGGCGGCGCGGCTCGCCGACCGGCCGGCGCCCAACGAGGATCTGGTGGTGGTCAGCCTGGGCGTCAACGACACCACCGGCCTCACCTCACCACGCCGTTACCAGCGGGAACTGGGCCGCCTGATCGCCACCCTGCGCCGGCAGCGGCCACACCTGCCGGTGGCCCTGCTGGCGGTGCCACCGATGCAGCATTTCACCGCCCTGCCCCGGCCCCTGCGCGATGTGCTGGGCGCCCGCGCCGGCCAGCTCGACCGGGCCCAGCAGGCCCTGGCCGCCCGCCTCCCCGGCGTCCACCCTCTGGACTACCCGGTGGTCGCCGACCCGACGCTGCTGGCCGACGACGGCTACCACCCCGGCGCGGCGGGCTACGCCCATATCGCCGACCGGGTCGCCCCGGCCCTGGCCGCCCTGCTGCCCTAGACTCAGCCCATTGGCGCGGCCACCGCCACCGGGATGCGCCGACGGGTCCGGACCACCGGCTCCGCCATCGTTTCCGCCGGGCCGGCCCGCTGGTCGGCGCCAAAGGCGCAACTGACCCGGGTGGTCTTCACATCAAGGACCCCCTGGGGCACCGACTGCCGGTTGTCGGGGTGATTGCACCACACGTCGGGCCCGTGATGGGTGCGTCTCGAGCGGGCACTGCGGTAGCGGCACTCACTGCAACAGATCAACATCTCCCTGGCCTCCCTTCCGTTTTCAACCAATTCGACCTGGATCGCCGGGCCCGCCTGAGCGGGCCGTTCCCGATCAGCTTGTCAGAGCCCGGCGCCGCCCGTAAAGCCGACCGGTTCCGGGAGTAAAAAGACGCAAACCGGATCCCCGTTCTCTGTCTCACCATGCAGGATCGACAGCGAAGGAGCGGCTGTTCGGTCAAGTGATACAGTTCACACAAGGTGATATTTTGAGCGAATAATAAGAACCGGCACGACTCGATTTTTGGGGTTAGAGCATGGACTCGCTTATCGTCAACCTGCGCTCGGACGAGCAGCCCGACGTATCCATCCAATGTGACGCCATCCGCATGGACGGCGTGATCTGTCTTATCCCCGAATGGATCTATTCCATGGACGGTCGTGACCGATCACCGGCGCGCCTGATCCGCCTGCTCGACCTGCCAATGGAACGGGTGCCCGGCTACCGGGAAAGCTACGAGCTGCGCAATCCCCTGCCCCGCGCCGTGCTCGCCGGCCAGATACCGGTGGAACTGGACGGCAAGATCGAGGTGGTGTTCGTACCACTGCGGTTCCGGGTGAATCAGTAGAAAGCCCGATGTCCGATCCTTACCAAACCGTGCGTACGTGTCGGTAAGCACGGATCTTTTCATCAGCGGTCACCAGCGTGCTATTAAGGTGGCGGGCCAGGGCCACGATAAGACGGTCCGCCGGATCCTTGTGAAACTCCCCGGGTAGACGAGTGGATTCCACGCCAACGTCATTGTCCACGGGGACAAACCGAACCGCCGGGATCTGCCCCACGGTCTCCAGCCAGTCATCAATATTCATGGTCAGCGTCAGCCGGTCACGACTGACCAGCATGGCGATCTCCCAGGCGGAAATGGACGACACCAGAACGAGCCCGTTTTCTTCCGACTGCTCGCGCTCAATCTCAGCCCTGGCGTGGGCGGACAGCTCCTCACCCCCATTTACCCACCACACCAGCGCATGGGTATCCAAAACGATCACCGCAACGCATCCCAGTCGTCTTCGGCAACCGGATCGGTAGGGCGATTGAAATCCACCACGCTGCCTTTGAGCCTCTCCAGCGGAGAGCGCTGATCGGACCGGTAACGTCGGATTTCCACGGTCGGCCTTCCATGATCGGTGACCACCACGGGCACCCCCGAAGTTTCCACCTTGCGGAAGAATTCCAGGGCCCGGGCTTTGAACCGCGACTTGGTAACTTGCTCCGTCTCCATGCCTGCCTCCAGACCGCCACACGTGATCATTTAACATACAGCTGCAATATGACTATATCAAGTAGTCACACCAACATCAGCGCCCCTGCGGTAGATGTTCGTACCGTCCCCAACGATGTGGACGTAGGCCCCGTCGACTTAGCCGCTTACGCAGTAGCAAACAGGGTCCGAGACACCGAGGTCTATGGCGCTTTTTTTACCACCCGTTCGACAGAAAACCCGAAGCCGAGCGGCCTGTGACACGAAGTATCTTTCTCAACTGCCTACGCGGCAGCGAACTAGGACGCCCCGATCATAACTCTTTGAAATATATTCCATAAGTCGCCCATCACAGCGAATCACCCTTTCTTGAGACATCCTTCTAACTCATTGATATTAAATGACTTTTTTTGTCTCATAAAAAAGGGTTCCCAAGAAGAGATCGATGAAGCGGCCTAATCGCACATAACACGGCGAATCGCGACATACCCCTCCCTGGAGTTAGGCGTCACTTCAGCAAGAAGCTCTTGGCCGGGGACAAAAAAAGCGGGCCCGAGGGCCCGCTTTTTTATTTCGCCTTGGCGAACGGCGTTCAGAACTGGTAGTTCAGCTGCGCGCCGATGACGTTGGCGTCCAGTTCGTAGGTGCCGTCGAGAACGGCGCCACGGCTGGTTTTGTAGACGTCGGCGTCGTCCACCCAGATATGGGCGTAGGCCACGTCGATGCTGAGGTTGTCGGTGGGCTGGAAGCCCGCGCCGATGGTGGCCCAGACACGATCAGAGTCGGGAGAGATGGCGGAGCGGTTGTCGCTGTCCTGGGTGGACTCTTCCTTGGCCAGACCGAAGCGCAGCACGGTGTCGCTGGGCAGGGTATGACGCAGGCCGATGGAATAACGGGTGGTGTCGTCCCAGTCGAACTCTTCGATGGAGGGGTTCGGCAGGGAAGCCAGGCCGCCCAAAGCGGTCTGAGTGCCGTCGTGTTCCACCACCAGACGGTCCAGGCTGCTCCAGTAGGTGTGCTCCACGCCCAGCAGCAGTTGAGTACGGTCGGTCAGATCACCGGCGTAGGAGAGCTGAAGCACCGCCGGAAGATCCAGGCTGGTTTTCCCGGAATACTTGCCGGCCAAAGCATTCACCACACCGGGAATGGCGAGGTCAGGTACGCCGGCGCCAGCGGCGGAAGCGGCCACGGCATCCGGCTTGAAGGTAATGTCGCCGTCGATGTCGTAGCTGATCTCGGAGCGATAGGCCACGCCGAAGTGGTTCTTGTCGTCCGGGCTGAAGGTAAGGCCCGCGTTCCAGCCGAAGGCGTCATCATCGCCTTCCAGGCGGGTAGCGGAGTTCTCGATGTCCGCGTCGATGCGCTGGTAGTTCAGGCCCAGGCCGATACGCAGGTTATCGGTCACCTGAATGCCCATCGCCGGGTTCACGTTGATGGTCTGCACGTCGGAGGTCAGCGCGTAGGGGTCACCGGTGGTCGGGAAGAAGGGGGCGCTGGGACCCGCGTTCACGTTACCCCAATTGTCGTCGTACTCGATCTTGGTGCCATAAGGCGCGTTGATGCCCAGGCCGAAGGTGACCCGGTCATTGAACGGCACCGCCAGGAACACGCTGCCCACGAAGGGTTCCACGTCCTCGAAGTCGCCGGGGCCGGAGGCACCGTTGGCTTTGAAGCTGGTGTCGATCCACACCTGATGGGTGGCCACGGAAAACTGGGCGGATGAAAGACCGGCCAGGGTGGCGGGGTTGTACCATTGGTTGGTGGCGTCCTCGCTGAGCACACCGGAACCGGCGTAGGCGGTGCCCATGGCGGACACGGACTGGTAGGAAACGCCAAAACCGGAAGCGAGGGCCGTGCCGGAAGCCAGCGACAGCACGGAACCCGCGAGCAACGCGCCTCTTCTTTTCATCATGTTGTTCTCCATCGTATCGAGCCGAAGGCGCCGGGCCGCTTCATCCACACAGACCCGGGCACCCGGAAAAAGTCGGTATACACCGACGGTGTAAGAATAAACTTGCAAGGCGGGGTCGAGAAGCCGGCGAATGTAAAACCGGGCGTTTTTTCGACAAAAAAAGGCGACCGGGCGGTCGCCTTTCCAGACCCTCCCAGGTCTCAGTCCGCCAGCACCGCCCGGGCCACGATGGTTTTCATGATCTCGTTGGTGCCGCCGTAGATGCGCTGCACCCGGGCGTCCGCGAACATACGGGCGATGGGGTATTCCCACATGTAGCCGTAGCCGCCATGCAATTGCACGCATTCGTCGATGATCTCGCACTGCAGGTCGGTGACCCAGTACTTGGCGCCGGCGGCGGTGGGGATATCCAGCTCCTTCTTGAGGTGCAGCTCCAGGCAGCGGTCCACATAGGCCCGGGCCACATCCAGCTTGGTGCGCATTTCGGCGAGCTTGAACTGGGTGTTCTGGAAGCCGGCGATGGGCTGGCCGAAGGCCTTGCGTTCCTTGACGTAATCAACGGTGTGCCGGAAGGCACTCTCGGCCATGGCCAGGCCGTTGATGGCAATGCCCAGCCGCTCCTGGGGCAGTTCCTGCATCAGATAGACGAAACCCATGCCCTCCTGGCCGATCAGGTTCTCGGCGGGCACTTTCACGTCCTGGAAGAACAGCTCGGAGGTGTCCTGGGCCTTCATGCCCACCTTCTTCAGGTTCTTGCCCTTCTCGAAGCCTTCCATGCCCTCCTCGACGATGATCAGGCTGGTGCCCTTGGCGCCCTTGGCCGGGTCGGTCTTGGCCACCACGATCACGATGTCGGCGTTCTGGCCGTTGGTGATGAAGGTCTTGGAGCCGTTCAGGACGTAGTGGTCGCCGTCCTTGACCGCGCTGGTCTTGACGCCCTGCAGGTCGGAACCGGCGCCGGGCTCGCTCATGGCGATGGCGCCGATCATTTCGCCGCTGACCATTTTCGGCAGGTATTTCTGTTTCAGGGCCTCGGAGCCGTAGTGCTCGATGTAGGGCGCCACGATCTCGGTGTGCAGGCCCCAGCCGATGCCGGTGAGGCCGGCCCGGGAGATCTCCTCGCTGATCACCACGCTGTACAGGAAGTCGGTGCCCAGGCCGCCGTATTCCTCACCGACCATGGGGCACAGAAAGCCCTGTTCACCGGCCTTGCGCCACAGCGCCTTGGGCACCTGGCCATCCTGCTCCCACTGCTCGTGGTGCGGGACGGCTTCGTTTTCCAGGAACCGGCGAACGGTGTCGCGGAGCGCTTCGTGGTCGGAACTGAACAGGGTACGCGGGATCATGGCTGTCTCCGGGTTGTGTCATACGGGAAACAGAGTGTCCCGTTACCGCCACCCGGGGAACAATGACCAAAACGCTCAGGCCAGATGTTCCCGGGCCAGGTAGTCCTGGGACTGCATCTCCAGCAGCCGCGAGCGGGTGCGCTCGAACTCGAAGCCCAGGCGGTCGCCGGTGTACAGGTCCTCGATGGGGGTTTCCGCGGTGATCACCAGCTTCACGCCCCGGTCGTAGAACTCGTCCACCAGATTGATGAAGCGGCGGGCGCGGTCATCGCTGCCGGCGCCCATGCGCTGCACATCGGAGACCAGCACGGTGTGGAATTCCCGGGCGATCTCAATGTAATCGTTCTGGCTGCGCGGGCCGTCACAGAGCGCGGTGAAATCGAACCAGACCACATCGTCGGTGGATTTCACCGTGGCGATCTTGCGCCCTTCCACCAGGATGTTGCCGTTGGCGCGGTGGCGGCCGTGCTCCGAGGCCAGGGCAGCGAAGCGCTCCTCCATGAAGCGGTCCGCTTCGGCGCCCAGCGGGCAATGGAACAGTTCCGCCTGCTCCAACACCCGCAGCCGGTAATCGTGCCCACCGTCCACGTTCATCACCCGGGTATGCTGCTTGAGCAGTTCGATGGCGGGCAGAAAACGGGCGCGCTGCAGGCCATCCTTGTAGAGACCGTCCGGCTCGATGTTGGAGGTGGCCACCAGGGTCACGCCCTCGTCGAACAGGGTCTGCATCAGGGTGGCCAGAATCATGGCGTCGGTGATGTCGGTGACGAAGAATTCGTCGAAACACAGCACCCGGTAGCGCTGGGCGAATTCCCGGGCGATGCTGGTCAGCGGGTTCTTCTCGCCCTGCCGCTCGCGCATCTGCCGGTGCACTTTCTGCATGAAGCGGTGGAAGTGCATGCGCCGCTTTTCCTCGAACGGCAGGCACTGGAAGAACACGTCCATCAGGTAGGTCTTGCCGCGCCCCACGCCGCCCCACATGTACAGGCCTTTCTCCGGGCGGCGCTTCGATTTGCGCAGCCGCGCCAGCAGACCGGCCGGCGGCCGTGCGTCACACAGCCGGTGATGAAGATGATCAAGAGCGCGTACCGCCTCTTCCTGGGCGGCATCGTGCACGAACTCGGGGCGGGCCAGGTCGGCCTGGTATTTCTCGAGGGGCGTCATGGTGTCCGGTGATGATGAACGGCGACTCAATGTAGCGTCACCGGGAAGCGCTGACAATCATTGCGCAATCGCGGTGGGACCACCGCGCGGGACCACGGCGGCCGGCCTAGGCCGGCAAACGCGAGGCCGCCACCTCCTTGAGATCCACCAGCTTGCCGTGGAAAAAATGGCCGCTGTCCGGGAAACGGATCAGATCCGGCGTCAGCGGCGTCTGCCCGGCCCAGCGGAACACCTGTTCGGCGGGCACCACCTCGTCGTCCTCGCCCTGCACCACGGTCACCGGGCAGCCGGCGGTCTCGATGCCTTCGAAATCGAAATGGTGCACCGGCGGCGCCACCAGCATCAGCGCCTTGGGGGCCTGGCCATTGGCGGCCAGCACCTCGGCGCCGCGGGCCGCCACGAAGCTGCCGAAGGAAAAGCCCGCCAGCCACAGCGGCCGGTCCGTAAATTCGCGGGTCAGCCAGCGGTGCACCGCGATCAGGTCCTCGGTCTCGCCGATGCCGTCGCTGAAGGCGCCCTGGCTGTTGCCGACACCACGGAAATTGAAGCGCAATACGGCGGCGCCGGCGTCCCGGGCGGCCCGCGCCAGGGTGGTGACCACCTTGTTGTCCATGGTGCCGCCGAACAGCGGATGCGGGTGGCAGACGATGGCGATCATCGCCGGGTTGTCGGTATCGCCTTCCAGCGCCGCTTCCAGGGTCCCTTCCGGGCCCTCCAGGGCCAGACGATCACGGCTCATGTTTCCTCCCGATACAATTTCGCCCCGGGTTCGCTTGGCGCGGCCACGGGGTCTGTGCTGCAATGTGATTCCTTGAGGGAGTATGACATGGATACGCTGACAACCCACCTGCTCACTTTTCTGGCCGGCCTGATCGCGGGCGCCGGCTTGCTGTATTGGCTGATGCCGGCGCGCCGTCAGGCCAGCCAGGTGATTCGCGAGCGCGACGACGCGCGCAACGCCCTCAACCATTATCGCGATCAGGTCGACCATCATTTTCTGGAAACCGCCGATCTGGTCAACGAGCTGACCCAGTCCTATCGGGCCGTGCATCAGCATCTGTCCCGCGGCGCTCACGATCTGTGCAGCGAGACCGGCCGCAAGAAAGCCGCCGCGAAAAGCCTGGACGCCGCCTACGAACCGGAAGCGCCGCTGTCCCAGCCGCTCGATTACGCACCCAAGGCCCAGGGCACTTTGTCCGAGGATTTCGGCCTGCAGAAGAAAGCGGACGGCCCCTTCAGCCCGGTCAACGTGGACGAGGACAGCAGCCCCTCCACGGTGATGGAGCCGCCCCGCGACTACGCCGACGTGCGCGACGACGACGACGAGAGCGACCGCCCGCGCTGAGACGAGCGAACCGACGCATAAAAAAACCCGGGCCAAGCCCGGGTTTTTTTATGCGCGATGGCGCGGATCAGCGTGCCGAGTGGCCCTTGAGTTCCACTTTCACTTTCTCGTGGTCCTGCAGACCTTCGTAATACTCGCGCAGCACCGCCAGCACTTCCGGCCGGCTGAAGTTGTCCGGTACATCGCCGCCTTCACTGAGCAGCTTGCGCAGCTTGGTGCCACTGACCAGAACGCGGTCGTCGGCGGTGTGCGGGCAGGTGCGCATGCTGGCCATGGTGCCGCATTTGTCGCACCAGAAGGTCCAGTCGATCTTCAGCGGCTGGGTGATCAGGGCGTCGTCGGCGATCTCATCGAAGATGTGATGGGCGTCGAACGGACCGTAGTAGTCGCCCACGCCGGCGTGGTCGCGGCCCACGATCAGATGGGAACAGCCATAGTTCTGACGGAACAGGGCATGCAGCAGCGCTTCGCGGGGGCCGGCGTAACGCATGTCCAGCGGGTAGCCGGATTGCACCACGGTGTTGTCCACGAAGTAGTTGTCGATCAGGGTTTTGATCGCGGTCTGGCGCACCTCGGCGGGGATATCACCGGGCTTGAGATTGCCGAGCAGGGAATGCACCAGCACGCCGTCGCAGATTTCGATGGCGATCTTGGCCAGGTGCTCGTGGGAGCGGTGCATGGGGTTGCGGGTCTGGAACGCCGCCACGGTTTTCCAGCCGCGTTCCTCGAACATGGCACGGGTTTCCGCCGGGGTCAGATAGATGCCCGCGTACTTCTCCGGAAACTCGCCCTGGCTGAACACCTTCACCGGCCCGGCCAGGTTCACGTCGCCCTGGGCCATCACCATTTTCACGCCCGGGTGCTCTTCGTCGGTGGTCTTGAACACCTGCTGGCATTCATGGGCCTTGTCGATAGTGTACTTCTCGTTGACCACCATGGAGCCCATGATCTCGCCCTCGGCGTCCACCAGGGCCACTTCGGCGCCCTCGGCCAGACCATCGGCGGTGGCGGCGTCGGTGGACAGGGTGATCGGAATCGGCCAGAACACGCCGTCAGTGAGCGCCATGTTGTCGCACACGCCCTGCCAGTCGGCCTTGCCCATGAAACCGTCCAGAGGGGTGAAGCCGCCGATGCCGAGCATGATCAGGTCGCCCCGCTCCCGGGAGCTGAGGCGGATTTGCGGCAGGTCCCTGGCGGCGGCCAGAGCCTGTTCCCGTTCGGCGCCGTCCAGCAGCAGCGTTTTCAGCGTCTCACTGCCATGGGGTTTCACCAATTGCGACATGTTCACTCCCTAGAAGGTGGTCGTTGGGGTTGGCGGCGGATTATACCGGCGCCGGCGTGGCCGCCTCCAGCGCTGCTAAGAACAATCCGTTTGGGCCTTATGCCCGATCCCTGGCTCAGGCCCAGGGCACCCGCACCGCCACGGGCTCCGCTTCCAGCTCGATCTCGGCGGGCAGAAAGCCGGCCGGGTCACCGTCGGTCTGCACCGGCTCCAGGCCCGGCGCGGTCACCGTGACCCGTTCGGCGCTCAACGAGGCGACGCCATCCACGCGCTCCATGCGGCCAAACAGCAGCGCCGCCAGACAGCGCAGCAGAAACAGCCGGCCGGGCCGCTGAAACAGCAACACCTGGACACTGCGCCGGCTCAGGTTGGCCTGGCGGCTGAGAATAAAGCTGCCGCCATAATAGCGGCCATTGCTGATCACCGCCGAGAAACAGTCCAAAGGCCGGCCGTCCACGGTGACCCGGTAGCGCACCTCGCCGTAGCGGAATACCTGGCGCAGCATGCTGACGGCGTAGGCCAGCTTGCCGATGCGGCGTTTGGCGATCAGGTCCACCTGATCGACCACCCAGGCGTCGTAGCCGACCCCGGCCATCACCAGAAAGCGGCGGCCATTGAGCAGCGCCGGCGTGATGTTCAGGGTGCGCCCTTCCAGCACCACCCGGGCGGCCTCCTCCGGCTTGCGCGGCAGATTCAGCTCGCGGGCCAGCACATTGGCGGTGCCGATCGGGAACAGCGCCAGCGCCACCCCGGGCTTGAGCCCGTTGATCACGTCGTTGGTGGTCCCGTCGCCACCGGCGGCCACCACGCATTCCCCCTGGCTTTCCAGAGCATTCAGATAGCGGGTGGCGTCGCCCGGAGCGCGGGTGTGGTACAGCCGCACGCGAGCGCCGCCCTGTTCCAGCGCGCGCACGAAATGGCGCAAACGCCGCGCCCTGCCGCCGCCGGCGGTAGGGTTGAAAATCACCGTGATGTTCATGAAATTCCTGAAATCGCGACACCCCGGGGATCCGGCCCGGGCGGCGCGATACTGCTCCGAAAAGGCGGGTTACACCGGGTTGTCGATGTCGATGAAGACGTGCTCCACCCCGTACTCGTTGGCCAGCCACTCGCCCACCGCCTGCACGCCGTAGCGCTCGGTGGCGTGGTGCCCGCAGGCGAAATAGTGGATGCCGGTTTCGCGGGCGAAATGGGTGGTCGGCTCGGAAATCTCGCCGCTCAGGTAAGCGTCCACCCCCATGGCCTGGGCCCGTTCGATAAAACCCTGGGCGGCGCCGGTGCACCAGGCCAGCGTTTCGATCTCGTCCTGGCTGTCGCCGATGTGCAACGCCTGACGGCCCAGCACCGCCTCCACATGGGCGGCGAAGTCCTCGGCGCTCATCGGTTCGTCCAGGCGCCCCACATTGCCGATGGACAACGGGTTGTCCGGCTCCAGCCCGCCTTCCACGTGCAGCCCCAGGCGGCGCGCCAGCTGGGCATTGTTGCCCATCTGCGGATGCGCATCCAGCGGCAGGTGGTAGGCGAACAGGCTGATGTCGTGACGCAGCAGGCTCTGCAAGCGCTGCTTCTTCATGCCGCGTACCCGCTGATCCTCGTTTTTCCAGAAATAGCCGTGGTGCACCAGGATGGCGTCCGCCTCCTCGACGATGGCGGCATCGATCAGCGCCTGGCAGGCGGTCACCCCGGTGACCAGACGGCGCACCTGTTCGCGGCCCTCCACCTGCAGCCCATTGGGACAATAGTCCTGGAAACGGTGGGTTTGCAGCGCCTCGTCGAGCACCCGCAGCAAGTGGTCGCGCTTCAGCATCGGCGTTCTCCCCTGTGCTAACATTGCGCGCAGTTTACATGATTCGTGGGGGCAAACTCAGTGGTCAAGAAGCTGCTTCGCTTTCTGGCACCGCCGGTGCTGGCCGGCCTGGCCGTGGGCCTGGGCGTGCTGTGGTGGTACCAGCAGGGCCCCGGCGCGCAGCGCCAGAACGACGGCGGCGCGGCCCCGGCGGTGGAAAGCTACGCTAGCGCCGTGACCCGGGCGGCGCCGGCGGTGGTCAACGTCTACACCACCCAGATCGTCACCCGCGGCGACAGCGTCAGCGACAACCCCCTGTTCGATCGCTTCATGGAACGACCGCGCCGGGAACGGGCCCTGGCCAGCCTGGGCTCCGGCGTGATCGTCTCGCCGGAGGGCTACGTGATGACCAGCTACCACGTGATCCGCGACGCCGACGAGATCCTGGTGGCCCTGCGCGACGGCCGCGACGCGCCGGCGCGAGTGGTGGGCACCGACCCGGAAACCGACCTGGCGCTGCTGCAGATCGCCCTGGAGAATCTGCCGGTGATCGACCTGAACGGCCCCCAGCCGGTTAACGTGGGCGACGTGGTGCTGGCCATCGGCAACCCGCTGGGCGTGGGCCAGACCGTCTCCATGGGTATCGTCAGCGCCACCGGCCGCACCCACCTGGGCATCGCCACCTTCGAGAATTTCATTCAGACCGACGCGGCCATTAACCGGGGCAACTCCGGCGGCGCCCTGGTGGACACCCGCGGCCACCTGATCGGCATCAACACCGCCATCCTCTCCCAGGACGGCAACTGGCAGGGCATCGGCTTCGCCACGCCGGCCTCCATCGCCCGCGAGGTGATGAGCGACCTGATCGAACACGGTCGCGTGATCCGCGGTTACCTGGGCGTCAGCGTCCAGGACATCAACCCGACCCTGGCGGAAACGTTCGGCATGGAGGAAGTGCGCGGCGGCGTGGTCACCGAGGTGGTGTCCGGCAGCCCGGCCCAACAGGCCGGCCTGCAGGCCGAGGACGTGCTGGTGGGCATCAACGACGAGACCATGGGCGACGGCTACGAAGCCATGAACCGCATCGCCGGCACCCAGCCCGGCACCCAGCTCACCCTCAATGTGCTGCGCAATGGCCAGCGCCTGAATCTGGACGTGACCATCGGCACCCGCCCGCCGGCCCGGCAATAGGCCGGACCGGCGGCGGGACGCCGGCCTTTACTTCAACCGCACCAGCGCATAGCGGGCGTCCTCGCCGCCCACCGGGGTGGTGTTGAATTCCAGCATCACGCTGTCGCCCGCCGCCACCGAGAAGCGCACATACAAGGCGCCGCCGGCCCCCGCCAGGTTCAGGCTTCTGCCCTGACCGCCTGTTAGCGCCTGGGCATTAAGAGGCTGTCCGCCAAGGCCCATGTAGACCGACTGGAAATTCCAGCTCTCCATTTGATAGGGCCGGCTCGTCGCATAACCGGAAACACTGACTCCGGCCGGGCCGTCCAGATACACCGCCAGGAGAAAGTCCCGCAGCCAATCGCCGGTGGCGCCGCCGGTGAGGTCCTCCAGGGCCTCCCAAACGCCCTGGCCACTGCCCGCCAACTGATAGGCCACCGCGTCCGCCACCGAGACCAGCGGCGGATCGTTGCTGACCACCGCCTGACGGTCGGAGACGTAGCGCAGGAACGCCCAGGCCAGACCGCGCGACCGGGTATCCCGCTCCGAGGCGCTGACCAGGCCGGCACGCCAGGGGTTCTGCAACCAGCCTCGCCACTCACTGAACATCAGATTCTGGTAGGTGTTGAACGCCGCCACCCGCCGGGACGCGTTAGGGCCGCTGGTCAGGTCGCCCAGGCCGATACGGTATAGTGGCGCCAGGCCGGAGGACGTCTGATAGAACAGGCTGCCGCTGGCCAGCGTCGCCAGCCCGTTGTCCAGCCACCCTTCCGGCAGCAGTGAGCCGGCCTGGAGCTGACGGTCGTCGGCGATCATCAACGCCATCTCCATGCCCGCCTGTCGGCTGGTACCGCCCATGACGGAGCTGACGGTGCGCACATTGCTGTTCACCGCGCCGGTGGGGTCCGGCACCTGCATATAGAGCACTTCGCCGTCGTTACTGGTCGGACATTCCGTCGGCGACAGCCGGTCGCGTACCAGGTAGCGGCCCAAGCTGCTTATGGACGAAGCCGGCGGGTCCAGTTCGTTGACGGCGCGGGTGTAGAACAACACCACCCGCCCGTTGCCGTCCCGGTCCGGCGTGTCACCGAGCAAGGCGGTCACCGCCGGGTACACGGTGGCATCGAAGATGGAAGCAATTTCGGTGTAATCGTAGTTGTTCTGACCATTGTCCACGGGGAAACCACCGGCGGGGTTGTCCACGTCCGCCAGAATCACCGCATGGGTGCTCACCACCTTCACCTCGGCATTGCGCACAACGGCGGCGTCGCAGGTGTCGGTGAGATTCACGTTCATCTGCCAGATGTCACCCACCTGCGGTACGCCGGCGGGGATACCGGCGCCGCCGGGCAACGGCGTGCCGGCGCCGACGGTGCCCGAGCGGGCCAGGGCGTCGGCTTTCTGCGCCGCCCGCTCGTTGATGGCGCCATTCAGGGTGGCATCGCCCAGCGACGTGACGTCCGGTACCGTTTCGCCATCGGTGAGGCTCACGCTGATCGGCAGTGCCTGATCGCTGCGAGTCAGGTTCATGGGCACCAGCAGATACTCCGCCGCTTCGGTGCCGCTATTCAGAATCATCTTTTCACCGGTGGTGAGCGCCGCGAAGTATTTTTCATCGACCGCCAGTTCCAGACCTTCGCGAGCGAACTGGGCGGTGACGCTGAGACTGGCGGTGACGCCGCTATCGGTTCGCGGGTTGTCGGTCACGCCGTCGCTCCACTGCTCGAAGTGATAGCCGGTGTCCGCCACAGCGGTGACTTCACTGCCGTCCTCGCCGTGGGTCACGGTCTGCGGGGACACCCCGTTTACCGTACCTCCGGTGGACGCCGCGTAGGTCAGGGTGTACTGGTTAATCGCGAACTGCGCCTGCACCGTCAGGTCGGCGCCAACGGTGGTGTCGGTGCGCGGGTTGGCGGTGCCGCCATCGCTCCATTGCACGAAGTGGTAGCCGGTGTCGGCCACCGCCAGCACCGCGCTGCCGTCGCTGCCGTGGTCCACGGTCTGGCTGGCGCTGCCGCTGAGGCTGCCGCCGGTGCCGGCGCTGTAGCTCAACGCGTACTGCAGCACCGCGAACTGAGCCTGTACCGTCAGGTTGGCGATGACATCGCTGTCGGTGCGCGGGTTGGCGCTGCCGCCGTCGTTCCAGCCGCTGAAGGTGTAGCCGGTATCCGGCACCGCTTCCACCGCCGTGCCGTCGTCGCCGTAAGCCACTGTCTGAACGGCGGTGCCGTTCAGCGAGCCGCCGATGGCGGCGCTGTAGGTCAGCGTGAATTCGAGCCGCTCGAACTCCGCCTGCGCATTCAGGTCGGCGGTGACATTGCTGTCGGTACGCGGATTGGCGGTGACGCCATCGCTCCACTTGACGAACTGGTAGCCGGTATCCGGCACCGCCTGCACCGCACTGCCGGCACCGCCATGGTCCACGGTCTGCGCGGTGTCACCGGTCAGGCTGCCACCGGTGCCGGCACCGTAGGTCAAGGCGTACTGGCGGACGGTGAATTGCGCGCTGACGGCCAGGTCGGCGACCACGTTGGTGTCGGTGCGGGGGTTGGCGGTACCACCATCACTCCACTGCACGAACTCATAGCCGGTGTCCGGCTGGGCCGTTACCGCGCTGCCATTCCCGCCGTGCTCGACGGTCTGCTCGGTTTGCCCCTGCACGGAGCCATGGCCCTGGCTGCTGTAATTCAGGCTGTACTGCTTGAGGCTGAAGGTGGCGTGCAGGGTGACCGCGGCGGTGATGCCGGTGTCGGTCCGCGCCGCCAGGCTGTAGCCGTCACTCCAGTAGAGGAACCGATAACCGGCATCGGGTACCGCCGTCACGGTGCTGGCGTCCGCGCCATGATCCACGGTCTGGGTCGCGTCACCGGAGATGGTCCCGCCGGCGCTGGCGGTGTAGGTCACCGGATACTGGTTGATGGCGAAAGTGGCGGTGACCGTGAGCGGGCCGGTGACACCGGTGTCCTGGCGCATGGCGGTGGTCACCCCGTCGCTCCATTGCACGAAGTGATAGCCGGCGTCCGGTGTGGCCGTGACCGCGCTGCCGTCGGCTCCGTGGTCCACGGTCTGCACCGGGTTGCCGGTGAGGCTGCCGCCGTTGCCTGCGCTGTAGCTCAGCGCGTACTGCAGAATCGTGAATCGGGCGCTGACCGTCAGATCGGCGGTGACGCCGGTATCGGTGCGGGGGTTGGCGGTGCCGCCGTCGCTCCACTCCACGAACTCATAGCCGGTGTCCGGTTGCGCGGTAACGGCGCTACCGTCGCTGCCATGGGATACGGTCTGGCTGGTCTGTCCTTGCAAAGTGCCGTGGCCCTGGCTGCTGTAGCTCAGGCTGTATTGCTTGAGCTCGAAACGGGCTTGCAGCTGGAAGGCCTCGGTGACGCCGCTATCGGTGCGCGGGTTGTCAGTGCGGCCGTCACTCCAGTCCACGAACCGGTAGCCTTCATCGGGCACCGCCGTGACCGCCGACGTATTACCGCCATGGGCCACGGTTTGCGTGATGGTGCCGCTCACCGTGCCGCCGGAGCCGGCGCTGTAGGTCGCTTGATATTCATTGATGGCGAACTGCGCGGTCACGGTGATATCGCCCGTTACCGGGCCGTCGGTGCGGGGGTTCTCGACACTGTTGTCGGACCAGCGCACGAAGTGATAGCCAGTGTCGGGAATCGCCAGCACCGCGCCGCCGGTCTGGCCGTGATCGAGCTGCTGGCTGGCCGGGCCGGACAGGCTGCCGTTGGCGCCGGCGCCGTAGCTGAGGTCGTAACGGTTGATGGCGAAGCTGGCGGTGACGGTCAGATCACCGGTCACCGCCAGATCTTCCCGGGGGTTGGCGGTGGCGCCGTCGCTCCATTGCACGAAATGGTAGCCGCTGGCCGCCACCGCCGTGACCGGCGTACCGTCGGCGCCATGATCCACCCGTTGTGCGGTGGAACCGGATAGGGAGCCATGGTCGCCAGCGCCGTAAGTCAGGTCGTAGCGGTTGATCTCGAAGTCGGCGCTGAGCGCGCAGGCGCCGGTGATCACGCCGGTGGTGAAGGTTCCGGCGTCGGCGTCGTATTCACCGTCACAGCCGCTGATCACCAGCAGGTGATAGCCCTGCGTCGGCTGCACCTGGAAGGTAGCCACATCGCCACGCGCCACCACCCGGGTGGCCGGATCCAGACTGCCCCCGGCGCTGACCTGGGGCGTGAGGGTGATGCGGGGCACCCCCGCTGGCGAGGCGGCCGGGTCGGGGTCCGCCAGCCACTGGCTCATGGCGGTCAGCCATTGGTCCAGGCCCTCCGGCGTGGCCATCAGCGTCAGCACCGCGTCCACGTCGAAGCGGCCCGACTCGAGCTCGCCGTCACGGTAAAGCACGAAAGGATCCTGGCCCTCTTCCAGATCGAAGGCCGGCGAAGCGTACAGCCAGGCGGCGATGTCCGCCGGGCTGTCGCCGCTGTCCTCGGCGGCGCGAGCGATCAGCGACGTCCAGGGGGTGATGTCGCAATGCACGGTGCCACGGCCATCGCACACCGCCACCAGCGGCACGTCGTTGGCATCGGACGCCGCCTCGATGCGAAACGGGGCCTGGCCCTGCAGGGTGCGCCGGTAACTGCCGTCCGCCGCCGTGGACCAGCGGCCCAGACGGTTACCGCGCCGATCATAGGCGGTCAGCTGATAGGCGGTGGAGGGCGTGGAGGCGGTGCTGAAGCCGGCGGCCTCGTTCTGCGCCACCACCCGGCCTTCCACCCGAGTGCCCTCCCCCTCCGGCACCGGCACATCGCCGCCTCCACAGCCGGCCAGCATCAACGCCAGAACAGCGCCCACCAGCCAGCGCCACGGACGGGCACGGACAGCCGCGCCGGTCAAACCCGCGTAATCGAACATCATGGAATTTTCCCCCGAGAGATCCCTTCACCGACGGCAATGCGCCGTCGCTCTTTGCCGTCTGGCGCCGCGATGCCGGCGCCGATGTCAGAGCGGCGTTATTCTTATCGGGGTAAATATCACATTTGTGAAAAAGCGCAAAGAAATGTTTTATTTTGTTTTATTTGCAAATGCAATAAAGTGCATCAACCAGGCTCCGGTTTTGATCCGGCCGCCCCACGGTGATGCGCAGATGATCGCGGATGCGTTCCGGTTTGCCGAAGTGGCGCACGATGATGCCTTGCTCGCGAAGGGCCGCCGCCAGGTCGGCGCCGGCGCGACCGGGGTGGCGGCAGAACAGGAAGTTGGCCGCCGAGGGCAACACCTGGAAGCCCAGCCCTTCCAGGGCGTGGCGCAGGGTTTCGCGCTCTTCGATGACCAGTTCGCGGCCACGCTGGAACCAGTCGTCGTCTTCGAAGGCGGCCTTGCCGGCGGCGATGGCCAGGCGGTCAAGGGGGTAGGAATTGAAGCTGTTCTTGATCCGCTCCAGGCCCTCGATCAGCGCCGCGTCGCCCACCGCGAAGCCGATCCGCACGCCGGCCAGGGCGCGGGATTTAGACAGGGTCTGGGTGACCAGCAGATTGGGGTAGCGGTCCACCAGGGCAATGGCGGTGTCGCCGCCGAAGTCCACGTAGGCCTCGTCCACCACCACCACCGAATCCGGGTTGGCGGAGAGAACGGTCTCGATGGCATCCAGCGGCAGCAGGCGGCCGGTGGGCGCGTTCGGGTTGGGGAAGATGATGCCACCGTTGGGGGCTGAATAGTCCGCCGGGTCGATGGCCAGATCGTCGTCCAGGGGCACCGGCCGGTAGTCGATGTCGTAGAGCCCGCAATAGACCTTGTAGAAGCTGTAGGTGATGTCCGGAAACAGCAGCGGCCGGTCCTGTTTGAACAGGCCGAAGAAGATGTGCGCCAGCACTTCGTCGGAGCCGTTGCCGACGAACACCTGATCGGTCTTCACCCCGTAATAGCTGGCGATGGCGTCCTTCAGCTCGAGAGCGTCCGGGTCCGGGTAGAGGCGCAGCCGTTCGTCGGCGGCGGCGCGGATCGCTTCGATCACTTTCGCCGACGGGCCCAGCGGGTGTTCGTTGGTGTTGAGCTTGACCAGCCGGGCCATTTTCGGCTGTTCGCCGGGCACGTAGGGTTCCAGGTCGCGGACGAACGGGCTCCAGAATTTGCTCATAAGGCCTCAGTCTTTCCTGATCCTCAGTTCCGCGCTGCGGGCGTGGGCGGTGAGCCGCTCGCCCCGGGCCAGCACCGAGGCCACCCGCCCCAGGGCGCTGGCGCCTTCCGGGGAGCAGCCGATCAGCGAGCTGCGCTTCTGGAAATCGTAGACGCCCAGCGGCGAGGAGAAGCGCGCCGTGGCGCTGGTGGGCAGCACGTGGTTGGGGCCGGCGCAGTAATCACCCAGGGCTTCCGGGGTGTGCCGGCCGAGGAAGATGGCGCCGGCGTGACGTACTTTTTTCGCCCAGCGGCCGGCGTCGTCCATGGACAGTTCCAGGTGCTCCGGGCTGATCCGGTTGACCACCTCGAAGGCGTCGTCCAGATCGCGGGCCAGGATCAGCGCGCCCCGGTTGGCCATGGAGGTGCGAATAATGGCTTCCCGTTCCAGGGTCGGCGCCAGCCGCTCCATGGTCTCCAGCACCGTGTCCAGGAAGGCCGCGTCCGGGCTGACCAGAATCGCCTGGGCCTCCTCGTCGTGCTCCGCCTGGGAGAACAGGTCCATGGCAATCCATTCGGGGTCGGTGTGACCGTCACAGACCACCAGGATTTCCGAGGGGCCGGCGATCATGTCGATGCCCACCTTGCCGAACACCTGGCGCTTGGCCTCGGCCACGTAGATGTTGCCGGGGCCGACGATCTTGTCCACCGCCGGAATCGATTCGGTGCCGAACGCCAACGCCGCCACCGCCTGGGCGCCGCCCACGGTGAAGAAGCGCTCCACCCCGGCCACCGCCGCGGCGGCCAGCACCATGTCGTCCAGTTCACCGTCCGGCGCCGGGCTGACCATGACGATCTCGCCGACCCCGGCCACATGGGCGGGCAGCGCATTCATCAGCACCGAGCTGGGGTAGGCGGCCTTGCCGCCGGGTACATAGATGCCGGCACGGTCCAGGGCGGTGACCTGCTGGCCCAGCAGGGTGCCGTCCGCATCCCGGTAGCTCCAGGAATCCTGCTTCTGGCGCTCGTGGTAGTCGCGCACCCGGGCGGCGGCGGCTTCCAGGGCCTGGCGCTGCTCGGCGGACAACCGCGCCAGGGCCGCTTCCAGCTCGTCCCGTTCCACGGTGAGGTCGGCCAGGGTGGCGGCGTCGCGGCGGTCGAAGCGGTTGGTGTATTCCACCACCGCGGCGTCGCCGCGCCGGGCCACGTCGCGAAGGATGGCGCGCACCCGCTCGCCAACCTCCTCGTCACGCTCCTCGCTCCAGGCGGTCAGGGCGTTCAGGCGTTCGTTGAAATCGCTGTCACGGGTGTCGAGGCGGGTCGTCTTCATGCCGGGGTCCGTCGTTTTGCTACCGCTTGTTCCAGTTTATCCAGAATACCCTGAATGTCGGCGTGACGGGTCTTCATGCTGGCCCGGTTGACCACCACCCGGGAGGAAATGTCGTCGGCGATGATCTCGGTGGGCTCCAGGCCGTTGGCGCGCAGCGTGTTGCCGGTGTCGACGATGTCGACGATGCGGTCCGCCAGCCCCACCAGCGGCGCCAGCTCCATGGCACCGTAAAGCTTGATGATCTCGGCCTGCTTGCCCTGGCGCGCGAAGTAAGCCCGCGCCACGTTGACGAATTTGGTGGCCACCCGTACCCGGCCGCTCACCGGCGGCGCGTCCTTGAGCGCGGCCACCATCAGCTTGCAGCGGGCGATTTCCAGATCCAGGGGTTCGAACAGTCCCTCGGCGCCGTGCTCCATGAGCACGTCCTTGCCGGCCACGCCCAGATCGGCGCCGCCGTGCTGCACATAGGGCGGCACGTCGGTGGCGCGAATCACGATAATGCGCACGTCCGCCCGGGTGGTGTCGAAAATCAGCTTGCGCGACGCGGACGGATCCTCCAGCAGCTCGATGCCGGCTTCCTTGAGCAGTGGCAGCGTCTCCTGGAGGATACGGCCCTTGGACAGGGCGATGGTCAGCGGTGTCTCGGTCATGTCAGGCGCGGTCCCACTCAGCCCGGCACGCGACGGATGATCGCGCCCAGGGATTGCAATTTTTCCTCGATGCATTCGTAACCACGGTCGATGTGGTAGATGCGGTCCACGGTGGTGTCGCCCTCGGCGGCCAGGCCGGCGATCACCAGGGACGCCGAGGCGCGCAGGTCGGTGGCCATCACCGGCGCGCCGGTCAGGCTTTCCACGCCCCGGCAGATGGCGGTGTTGCCCTGCACTTCGATGTCGGCGCCCATGCGATTCATTTCCTGCACGTGCATGAAGCGGTTCTCGAACACCGTCTCGACGATGGTGCCGGTGCCCTCGGCGATGATGTTCAGTGCCATGAACTGGGCCTGCATGTCGGTGGGCATGGCCGGGTACGGCGCGGTGCGCAGACTCACCGCCTTGGGCCTGCGGCCTTCCATGTCCAGGCTGATCCAGTTGTCGCCGGTCTCGATGCGGGCGCCGGCCTCTTCCAGTTTCTGCAGCACCGCGTCCAGCAGGGAGGGGTCGGTGTCCTTGCACTTAATGCGCCCGCCGGTGATGGCGGCGGCGATCAGATAGGTGCCGGTCTCAATGCGGTCGGAAATCACATCGTGGTGGCAGCCGCCCAGTTTGGCGACGCCCTCGATCACGATGGTGTCCTTGCCGGCGTCGCGCACCTTGCCGCCCATGGCGTTGATGAAGTTGGCCAGGTCCACCACTTCCGGTTCCCGGGCGGCGTTTTCCAGAATGGTGGTGCCGTCGGCCAGCGCCGCCGCCATCATCAGGTTCTCGGTGCCGGTCACGGTGACCGTGTCCATGACGATGCGCGCACCCTTCAGGCGGCCGTCCACGCTGGCGTGCACATAGCCGTTGGTCACCTCGATGTCGGCGCCCATGGCCTCCAGGCCGCGCAGGTGGATATCCACCGGCCGCGAGCCGATGGCGCAGCCGCCGGGCAACGACACGGAAGCGCGGCCGAAGTGGGCCAGCAGCGGGCCCAGCACCAGGATCGAGGCACGCATGGTTTTCACCAGCTCGTAGGGCGCCACGAAGTCTTCAATGCGGGACGGGTCCACTTCCACGTTGAGGCGGTCGTCGATCACCACCTGCACGCCCATGCGGCCCAGCAGCTCGATCAGGGTGGTCACGTCCTGCAGATGCGGCAGGTTGCCCACCGTCACCGGCTCGCCGGCCAGCAGCGTGGCGGCCAGGATCGGCAGCGACGAGTTCTTGGAACCGGAAATACGAATCTCGCCGTCGAGGCGCTTGCCGCCGGTGATGATCAATTTGTCCATGGAAAGTCTCTTAGAACCCGGTCTTCAGGCGATGCCCATCTTCTGGGCTTTGTCCCACTCGGCGCGGGTAAAGGTTTTGAGGGACACGGCGTGAATGCTGTTGTCCTTGATGCGATCGTTGATGCAGGCGTAGATCAGCTGCTGACGTTTCACCGGCATCAGCCCTTCGAAGGCATCGGATACCACGCGGATCAGGAAGCGGTCACCCTCGCCTTCCACCGCCACATCGGCATCGTCGAAACCGGTTTCCACCAGTGCCTTCACGTCGTCGGGATTCATGGTCGCTCCTTATTGCTGAGGGGCGAATGATACGCGAGGGCCACCGGGGTTGTCATGCCGGGGCCGGCGGGCGCCGGCCCCGGAGGGCGGGTTACTGAGCGCTTTGCGGGGCGCTCTCGATGTCCACCTTTTCTTCCACGTCGGCGTTCTGGGCGGACCAGTTGTCGATGGCCTTATCCAGATCGCCGTATTGCTGCATGGACTGGGCGAACTGGGCCTGGTAGACGGCGCGCAGGTCCAGGCCGTTGACGAACACGTTCACCACCTTCCACTGGTCGCCGTCCTGGAACAGGGTGAAATACACCGGGATCACCTTGCCGTCGTCGGTGGTGCCCTGCACCCGCACCCGGGCGTAGTTGCCCTTGCGGTCTTCCTCGCGCATCGGCAGCACCTCGATCTTCTGACCCTGGTAGAGGGTCACGCCGGAGGCGTAGGTGTTGATCAGGCTGTTCTTGAACACGTCCAGGAAGCGGTACTTCTGGTCGCGGCTGGCGTCGTCGAAGTAGTCACCCATCACCATGCGGGTGATGCGCTTGAAATCCACCAGCGGCACCAGCTCTTCACGGACCAGTTGGCGTGCGTATTCCGGCTCCTTGTTGAGCCGGTCCCGGTTCTGGTCGATCAGGGTGGTCATGCGCTCCACCGTGTCCTGTACCAGCTGGCGGGGATCCTGCGCGGCCTGGGCCAGGCCCGCCATGGCCACCAGGATCAGCGCCATCACCGCCGCGAAAGGTTGCTTGAACGTCATACATCACTCCCTGTAATTGCTTGATGCCCGGTTGTACGGCTTTCCCACCAGGGTGTCCAGGCGTTTGTTATTGGAACACGGGACGGCATCGGGGTTCCGTGAATCACCGGCGCCGGGAACGCCGGCCACCGCCGCGGGGTCTCAGGGCGGGCGCGCCAGTGTATAATCGCCGCCAGCGAGGAGACACGAGAGACCATGAGCAATCACCATATCGCCACCGCCCGCCGCGTTCTCGACGAGGAAGCGCGCGCCGTGGCCGCGCTGAGCCAGCGTGTCAGCGACGATTTCGTGCGCGCCTGCGAGCGCATTCTCGAATGCCCCGGCCGCGTGATCGTCACCGGCATGGGCAAAAGCGGCCATATCGGCAGCAAGGTGGCCGCCACCCTGGCCAGCACCGGCACGCCTTCCTTTTTCGTGCATCCGGGCGAGGCCTCCCACGGCGACCTGGGCATGATCACCGGCGCCGACGTGGTGCTGGCGCTGTCCAACTCCGGCGAAACCGGCGAGATCCTCACCATCCTGCCGGTGATCAAGCGCAAGGGCGCCGGCCTGATCAGCATGACCGGCCGCCCGGAGTCCTCCCTGGCGCGGTTGTCCGACGTGCATCTGGACGTGGCCGTGGAAGAAGAGGCCTGCCCGCACAATCTGGCGCCCACGTCCTCCACCACCGCCACCCTGGCGATGGGCGACGCCCTGGCCATCGCCCTGCTGGAGGCGCGCGGTTTCACCGCCGAGGATTTCGCCCTCAGTCACCCGGGCGGCAGCCTGGGCCGGCGCCTGCTGCTGAAGGTGGACGACATCATGCATACCGAGGAGCGCCTGCCGAAGGTGCCCCGCGACGCCAGCCTGCCCGACGCGCTGCTGGAAATGACCCGCAAGGGCCTCGGCATGACCACGGTGGTGGACGAGGACGGCCGACTGATCGGGCTGTTCACCGACGGCGACCTGCGCCGCACCCTGGAGAAGGGCCTGGACATCCGCCAGGCCGGCATCGCCGAGGTGATGTCCAGCCACCCGGTGACCATGGCGCCGGGCCTGCTCGCCGCCGAGGCGCTGCAGATCATGGAAACGCGCAAGATCAACGGGCTGATCGTCTGTGACGACCAGCGTCGCCCGATCGGTGCGCTCAACACCCAGGACCTGCTGCGCGCCGGAGTGATGTGATGGCTTTTTCGATTTCCACCGCCGACGCCCGCGCCCTGCGCCTGATGGCCTTCGACGTGGACGGCGTGATGACCGACGGGCGCCTGCATTACGGCGCCGACGGCGAAGCGCTCAAGGTATTTCACGTGCACGACGGCCACGGCCTCAAGAAGCTGGCCGCCAGCGGCGTGATCCTGGCCATCATCACCGGCCGCGACACGCCGATGGTGGCCCGGCGCGCCCGGGAGCTGGGCATCGAGCATGTTATTCAGGGCCGCGAGGACAAAGCCGTGGCGCTCGCCGACCTGGCCGACCGCCTCGGCATCGGCGCCCGTGAAACCGGCTATGCCGGCGACGACGAACCGGACGTGGGCGCCCTGCAGTGGGCCCAGATCGCGTTTGCCCCGGCCAACGCCCACGCCTGTGCCCGGCAGGCCGCCGATCACGTCACCCGGACCCGCGGCGGCGACGGCGCGGTCCGTGAAATCTGCGATGCCCTGCTGGCATTGCGGGAGGCGCCGTGAGACGGCAGGGTCTGCTCAGCGCCTCCGGCATCCTTCTGCTCGGCCTGATCGTGCTGATGACCCTGCACGAGTGGGACAACCCTTTGGAAGATGACCGCGAGGCCTTTCTCAGCGCGCCGCTGATCATCGCCGACACCATCACCGCCAAGGCCTACGATCGCGACACCGGCAAGGCCAGCTACGAGCTCAAGGCCGACCACCTGGAACAGTTTCAGCGCGAGGCGCTGACCACGCTCACCGAGCCGGACCTGCGCATGGAAAACGACAACGGCGTCTGGACCATCCGTTCCCGCCGTGGTGAAGTGCGCGACAACGGCGACCTGATCGTGTTTCTGGACCAGGTCAAGGCGCGCAGCGAGACCAACGGCGTCACGCTCAGCACCGACCAACTGGAATACCTGAACGATGCCAGCCAGGTCCGCTCGCCGGGCGCGCTGACCCTGGAGCACCGCGACGGCAACACCCGCGCCGGCAGCATGCAGTCGGACCTGACCAGCGGCGAAATGACCCTTGGACAAGGAGTGGTAAGTGAATTCACGGGCAGCAATTAAAGGGCTCGGCCTGTTCGGGCTGCTGTTCGCCGGTCTGGCCGGCGCCGCCGCGCCCCCCGGCGGCCAGCCCGTGGAGGTGAGCGCCGACAGCGCCACCTTCGAGCAAAGCGCCGGCACCGGGGTGTACCGGGGTGACGCGGAATTGATCCAGGGCAACCGGCGCCTGAACGCCGACGTGATCCGGCTGTTCACCGAGAACAACCAGCTGGTGCGCGTGGAGGCCACCGGCAATCCGGTGCGCATGCGCGAGGGCGAGGACCTGCAGGCACGGGCCAAAAACCTGGTCTACGACCTGCGCGCCCGGCGGCTGGTGCTCACCGGCGACGCCCATGTGGACCACCAGGGCAACACCTTCGAAGGGGCCCGCGTGCAGTACAACCTGGATTCACGGCGGGTGGACGCCAGCGGTGAAGGCGACAAGCGCGTGCGGCTGGTGATCCCGGCCAAGAACGCCGACCAGACCGGCGAAAACAGCGCCGGCGATAGCGACGACAGCAGCAATAACGACACCGGCAATGGCGGCGCCGACGGCGGCAAGGCGGAGACCCCCTGAATGGCACATCTGAGCGCCCATAATCTGGCCAAGAGCTACAAGAGCACCCGCGTCATCGAGGACGTGTCCCTGGAAGTGGAAGCCGGCCAGATCGTCGGCCTGCTGGGCCCCAACGGCGCCGGCAAGACCACCTGCTTCTATATGATCGTGGGCCTGGTGGCGGCCGACGCCGGCCGCATCGAAATCAACGGCGATGACATCACCCACCTGCCCATGCACGGCCGCGCCCGCCGGGGCATCGGCTATCTGCCTCAGGAAGCCAGCATTTTCCGCCGGCTCACCGTGGAGCAGAACATCATGGCGATCCTGGAAACGCGCAAGGAAATGACCAAGGCGCAGCGCGAGGAACAGCTGGAGAGTCTGCTCAGCGAGTTTCACATCGACCACATTCGCGACTCCATGGGCATGAGCCTGTCCGGCGGCGAACGCCGGCGGGCGGAAATCGCCCGCGGGCTGGCCACCAACCCGGACTTCATCCTCCTCGATGAACCCTTCGCCGGCGTCGACCCGATCTCGGTGAACGACATCAAGGGCATCATCCGCCACCTCAAGGAACGGGGCATCGGCGTGCTGATCACCGACCATAACGTGCGCGAAACCCTGGACATCTGCGACACGGCCTATATTGTCAGTACCGGCCACATCATCGCCGAGGGCGACGCCACCACCATTCTCGGCAACCAGCAGGTACGCGACGTCTATCTGGGGGCCGACTTCCGGCTCTGAAGCAGCGGCCTGCGGCCGCGATACAGGATGCAGGTTGCAGGATACAGAGGCAGGCACCGCGCCCCTTCACCCTGTATCCTGCATCCTGTATCGGCCGCCGAAGGCGGCGCCTCCCTACACCCTCGCCCCGGGAAAAGCAACACTTGGCATGATTATTGCTTAAAGCAAATTAATGCTGCTATGCTGCCCGACTTCGGGAACCAGCGACCCCAGTAGCATGAAACCCACTCTACAACTGCAAATCGGCCAGCAGCTGACCATGACGCCTCAGTTGCAACAGGCAATCCGCCTGCTGCAACTGTCGACGCTGGACCTGCGCATGGAGATCCAGCAGGCGGTGGAAAACAATCCGCTGCTGGAGCTGGAAGACGGCGCCGAGGATTTCTCCGCGGACGACCTGGACGGCGACGCCGACGGCGACATGGAACTGGAGCGCGACGACGCCCTGGACGACCTGGTCGAAGGCACCGTGGAAACCGACAGCGAGTGGGACGACCTCTACGTGGGCCAGAGCAGCGCCGGCGCCGGTGAAGGCGACGACGCGGACGCCTGGCAACAGCGCCACGCCAATCCGGACACCCTGCTCGACCACCTGGAATGGCAGCTCAACCTGACCCCGATGAGCGACCGCGACCGGGTGATCGCCCAGATCATCCTGGAAGCCCTGGACGAGCGCGGCTACGTGACAGTGCCCCTGGAACAGCTGGTGAGCACCGCCGAGGCCCAGATCGCCGACCCGGACGACCCGCTGGAAGACGACGAAGTGGTGGCGGTCCTGCACCGCCTGCAGCAGTTCGACCCGGTGGGCGTGGCCAGCCGTGACCTGGCCGAATGCCTGGCCGTGCAGCTGGCGCAGCTGGCCACCGACACCCCCCATCTGGATACCGCCCGCGCCCTGCTGGTCCACCAGGAGTTGCTGGAAAAGCACGACTACGCCGGCCTGCGCCGCGCCCTGTCGGTGAGCGAGGCGGATCTGGTGGCGGCGCTGGGACTGCTGCGCACCCTGGACCCGGCACCGGGCCAGCAGATCGGCGGCGAGACCGCCGACTACGCGGTACCCGACGTGGTGGTCCGCGCCCACCGGGGCGGCTGGCGGGTGGAGCTCAACGAGGAAGTCCTTCCCAAGGTCAATCTGCAGGCCCAGTACGCGCAGATGGCGCGTCAGGTGGGCGGCGACGACGGCCAGTACCTGCGCAACTGCATGCAGGAGGCCAAGTGGTTTCTGAAAAGCCTGCAAAGCCGCAACGACACCCTGCTCAAGGTGGCCAGCCGCATCGTCGAGGTGCAGCAGGACTTCTTCAATTACGGCGAGGAAGCCATGAAGCCGCTGGTGCTGGCCGATATCGCCGAGGCGGTGGAGATGCACGAGTCCACCATCAGCCGGGTCACCAACCAGAAGTTCATGCTCACGCCCCGGGGCGTGTTCGAGCTCAAGTACTTCTTCTCCAGCCACGTGGACACGGACGGCGGCGGTGAGTGTTCCTCCACCGCCATTCGTGCCATCATTAAGAAGCTGGTCGCCGCCGAGAACCCTCGCAAGCCGCTCAGCGACAACAAGCTGGCAAGCCTGCTCAACGACCAGGGCATCAAGGTGGCGCGCCGCACCGTCGCCAAGTACCGCGAGGCGATGCGAATCCCGTCCTCCAGCGCGCGCAAGCGGCTGGTCTAGGCCGGACCGGAACGGATATCTCCGAGACGAGAGAGAAGGAGCCAGCTATGCAGATCAACCTCAGTGGCCACCATCTGGACATCACCGACGCCCTGCGTGACTACGTGGACGAAAAATTCGCCAAACTGGAGCGCCACTCCGACCAGATCACCAGCGTTCAGGTGATCCTTTCCCCGGAGCCCAAGAGCCACAAGGCGGAATCCACCATTCATATATCCGGAGCGGACCTGTTCGCCACCGCCCAGGCGGACGACATGTACGCGGCCATTGATGCGCTGACCAGCAAGCTGGACCGGCAAATTCTCAAACACAAGGAAAAGACCGTGGGCCGCAAGCACGGCCACTAGGTCACCCAGAACCCGATTATGCGAGTACGCGAACTGCTCACCGAAGACCGCACCTATGACGACGTGGCGGTCACCAGTAAAAAACGGTTGCTCGACCAAATCGCCCAGCTGGCCGCGGCCAGCTGTGGCGGTCTCAACGAGCAGGAAGTCTTCGACGCCCTGGTGGCCCGCGAAAAACTGGGGTCCACCGGCATCGGCGAGGGCATCGCCATCCCCCACTGCCGGCTCGGCCACTGTGACGCCGCCATCGGTCTGCTGCTGAAGCTGTCCGAGCCGGTGGATTTCGACGCCGTGGACGGGCGCCCGGTGGACTTGGTGTTCGTGCTGCTGGTGCCGGAACAAAACCCGGAACAGCACCTCAAGACCCTCAGCCACCTGGCCAATCTGTTCAACGACGACGACTACCGCAGCGACCTGCGCCACGCCCACGGCAACCAGCGTCTGTATCAGACCGCGGTGGAATCGGAGGCCGAAATTCGCCTGGCATCCTGAGCTGGCCGGCCGGACCATCGCTATGAAACTGACCATCCTCAGCGGACGATCGGGATCGGGTAAAACCACCGCCCTCCAGGCCCTGGAAGACCACGGCTACTATTGCGTGGACAACCTGCCCCTGGGCCTGCTGCCCACCCTGGCGGCGCAACTGCAAGGCGAGGACCATGCCCCGCAGCGCGTGGCGGTGGGCGTGGACGCCCGCAACCTGCCCCGCCAGCTGCTGGCGTTCAATCGCATCATCGAGGAACTGCGCCAGCAACCCCTGGACACCGAAATCATCTTTCTGGAGGCGGAGCCGGCCACGCTGCTGAAGCGGTTCAGCGCCACCCGTCGCCGCCACCCGCTGAGCGGCGACGAACGCACCCTGGCCGACGCCATCGAGCTGGAAGCCAAACTGCTGGCCGACATCCGTCAGCTCGCCGACCTGGTGATCGATACCAGCAACCTGGACGTGCACACCCTGCGCAACATGATCCGCCAGCGGGTGGCGCGCCGGGACGTGCGGCTGTCCCTGCTGATCCAGTCGTTCGGCTACAAGAACGGCCTGCCCCACGACGCCGACCTGGTGTTCGACGTGCGCGCCCTGCCCAACCCACATTGGCAGGGGGACTTGCGTCCGCTTACCGGCCGTGACGACAAGGTGGCCGAATTTCTGCGCGGCCACCCGGAAAGCGGCACCATGCTCGACGACATCTTTCACTTCCTGGACCGCTGGCTGCCCGCCTACGGCGCCAACGATCGCAGCTACGTGACCGTGGCGGTGGGCTGCACCGGCGGCCGCCACCGCTCCGTCTACATCACCGAACAGCTGGCCCACCGGCTGCGCGACAGGGGCGTGCCCCTGCATGTGCGCCACCGGGAGCTGGACGGATGATTGAACGGAACCTGACCATCACCAACAAGCTCGGCCTGCACGCCCGCGCCGCCGCCAAGGTGGTCAGTGTCTCCTGCCGTTACAGCTGCACCATCCAGGTGTTGCAGGGCGAACGCGTGATCGACGCCAAAAGCATCATGGGCCTGCTGATGCTGGGCGCCGCCAAGGGCACCACCCTGACGGTGCGCGTGGACGGCGAAGACGAAGTGCCCGCCATGGACGAGCTGGCCGACCTGTTCGAACGCAAGTTCGACGAAGGCGAATAATCGCCGCCTTTTTCAGCCTTTGATCCTTGCCGCGCCGACGCTGGGTTAAACTGGCGTTCAGCGAGGAGGGAACATGTCCGAACAAAGCCAGCACAAGCGTAATCTCAACGCCGTCAACCGGGCCCTGGCCGGCGGCACCTTTTCCCAGGTGCGCCAGTTGCTCAACAGCCTGCCCGGCGCCGAGACCGCCCACCTGCTGGAATCCTCCCCGCCCCGGGAACGGGAAATCCTCTGGCGCCTGCTCAGCCAGGAGCAGGAAACCGAGGTGCTGCAGTACCTGGGCGAGGAGGTGCGCGTGGAGCTGTTGCGCGACCTGCCGCCGGAAGAACTGGTGCCGCTGATCGAGGACCTGGACACCGACGACCTGGCCGACCTGCTGCAGGAATTGCCCGAACAGGTCACCAGTCAGGTGCTGGCCGCCCTGGACGCGCAGAACCGGGAACGCCTGGAACAGGTGATGAGCTACCCGGAGGACACCGCCGGCGGCCTGATGAACACCGACGTGATCACGGTACGCCCGGAGATCACCTTCGGCGTGGTGCAGCGCTACCTGCGCCGGCGCGGCGAAATCCCCGAGACCACCGACAACCTGCTGGTGATCAATCGCAAAAACCAGTTTATCGGCGTGCTGCCGCTGACCCGGGTACTGATCTCCGATCCCGGCACCACGGTGCGTGAAGCCATGCGCACCGACGTGGAAGCGATCCCCGCCAACCGCCCCGCCCACGAAGTGGCCAAGCTGTTCGAACGGCTCGACCTGGTGACCGCCGCGGTGGTGGATGAGAACGGCGTGCTGGTGGGCCGGATCACCATCGATGACGTGGTGGACGTGATTCGCGAGGAAGCCGACCACTCATTGATGGGCATGGCCGGTCTGGACGAGGACGAGGACACCTTCGGCTCGGTGTGGCATACGGTGCGGCGCCGTTCCCTGTGGCTGGGCATCAACCTGCTCACCGCTCTGGCCGCCTCGGCGGTGATCAGCCTGTTCGAGAACACCCTGGAAAAAGTCGTGGCCCTGGCGGTGCTGATGCCGATCGTGGCCAGCATGGGCGGCATCGCCGGCAGCCAGACCCTGACCCTGGTGATCCGCGCCATGGCCCTGGGCCAGGTGCAGGAAGGCAACACCCGTTATCTGTTCACCAAGGAACTGGCGGTGGGCGCGCTCAACGGGGTGCTTTGGGCGCTGGTGATCGGCGCCACCGCCGCGCTCTGGTTCGACGACACCAGCCTCGGCATGATCATCGCCTCGGCCATGGTGCTGAACCTGGTGGTGGCCGCCGGTGCCGGCGCCCTGATTCCCATCGCCATGAAACGCATGGGCATCGATCCGGCGCTGGCCGGGTCGGTGGTGCTCACCACCATCACGGATGTGGTGGGGTTTTTCGCGTTTCTGGGGTTGGCGACGATTTTGTACGCGAGTTTGGTTTAAACAGAGTTGAAAGTTAAAAGTTAAAAGCGCGCGGAATAGGCCGTGCCGGGGCATGCTTTGCCGCCGCGCGAACACATTTCGCGTGCAGGGCGGCGGATATCAGAACGGCCTCCGGGCGCGCTTTCAACTTTTAACTTTTAACTTTCAACTGGCGCGCCAGCGCCGTCACAAATCCGGCGTGGCGTCCGGTTCGTCGTCGCCGACGCCGAAGATATCCCGGAACGAGGCGTAAACGGACACCGTGGTCAGGGCCAGGAAGAACAGCGCGAGTACCAGCGACAGCAAACCGATAAGCAGACCCACCAGCAGCATGGCCAGGCTGTCCGCGCCGAACAGCATATTCGCCCCTGCCAGCAGCACACCGAGCAACACCGCCAGCAGCAGCAGGAACAGCATTGGCACCAGGCCGTACCAGAGCATCGGCAGCCAGTTGCGCAGCACCGCCACCAGGCTTTCCTTCAGCGCCGGCAGCGGCCGTCGGTCGCCGAAGAACACCAGCGGCACCTGAAACCAGATCACCGCCATGTAGGGAATCGATACCGCCACCATGATCAGCGCAAGCAGCGCGCTCTTGATCATGCCCATCTGTCCGACACCGGCGGCGGAGGCCGGATCCACCGCTTCGCTTTGGAAGGCGGCGGCGAACAACGCGGCGATTTCCGGCCCGAACAACAGCAGCGCCACCACCACCATCACCAGGGTGAACAAAATCTGCAGCCCCACCTGGGTGAGGCCGGTCAGAAACAGGGGCCCGGTGCGCTGGGAAAAGCCGACGAACAGCTGCCCGAAATCGAACTCCTCATCGTGCCAGCGCCGCCAGGCCAGTTGATGCAGCCCGGCCACCAGCACCGGCCCGATCAGCGTCGGGGCGAAGTTGCCGAACACCGGCACGAACAGGCCGAGCAGACTGATGCCCATGATTACCGCCATGAACACCAGCAGGGCCAGGCTCCAGAGCACCCGGTTGGCGGCGGTAAGCCGCCAGGCCCGCCGCCACCACAGCCAGCCATGGCCGATGGGCCGGCGCCGGGCGGCGCCGACCGGTTCGGGACCGGGGCCGGCGGGGCCGCCCAGGTCCGCTTCCGGGCCCTGGTAGGGGTTGATCATGACGCGGTCAGGATCCGCTTAAAGGACAGGTAGAACGCCCCCGCCAGGATCGGCATCACGAACAGCCAGCCAAGCAGCGCCGGCAGCGCCCCCAGCGCCACGATCACCATGGCCACCAGACCGTAGACGATCATCGGGCCCAGGTTCTTCATGCAGGCTTTGAAACTGAGGCTCATGGCCCGGCCCGGCCCGGTGTCGGTGAGCATCACCAGGGGCACGCTGAAGTACAACAGGAAGGCCACCAGCACCGAAACCACCAGCCCGGCCAGGATCAGCAACAGCATGCCAGCGCCAAAGCCGCCGCCAGCCACGGTCGGATCCAGGCCCTGGGAAGCCAGCGCACCGGCCCCCACCATCATGAAGGCCAGGCCGCCAAACACCACGGCGATGGCCACGAAAATGCCCAGCTGCGCCAGCGACAGCAGCAGCAGCGGACCGGTCCGCTGGGAGAAACCGGCGAACAGATCGGTGAAATCGGACTGGCCGGTGGTGTCGATGCGGTGAAACATCTTCACCAGGCCACCGTACAGCAGCGTCATCAGAAACGGCTGCGCCAGCGGGCCAATCAACGGAATGAACTGCAACACGGTGGTGATCACGAAGATCAGCACCAGCGCCCCGATCACCACGCCCCAATGGCCGGACAGCAGCTTCATGCCATCGCTGATCCAACCCAGAGCCTCACCCACCGTCACCTTGCGGGGCTCGCTCAGTTGCACGTCTCCCGGCGCCGCCGCGTTGCCCACGACATCGGCTTCCGGTTGTTGATACGGATTCACATCACTCATGGATAGCTTCCCTTGCTTTCAGCAAATAAAAAAATAACGATTCAAACGCCGGCCACTTTCATCGCGGCCAGCAAAAGGGATCCGCAGGCAATGTTGCCGCGACGGTCCACGTCGGTTCCGCTCCCCTGAATGCCGGCAAACATGTCCCCCAGATTTCCGGCAATGGTAAACTCTTGAAGCGGCTTCTGTATGACACCGTTCTCAATCCAGAAACCGGCCGCGCCCCGCGAATAATCCCCGGTCACCAGATTGACGCCCTGCCCCATCACCTCGGTGACCAGCACGCCGGTGCCCATGCGCCGCATCAGCGCCGCCACGTCCTCACCGGTGTCGGTGATGGACAGATTGCGCACCCCGCCGCCGTTGCCGGTGGGCGCCATCTCCAAGCGCCGTGACGCGTACAGGCCCAGCGCGTAACGCTTGAGCACGCCGTCCTCCACGAACGCCTGGGCGCGGGTGGGCAGGCCGTCCGCGTCGAACCCGGCGGAGCCGTTGCCCCCCACTTGCAGCGGGTCCTCACGAATATCGATACCGGCGGGAAACAGACGTTCGCCGAGCCGGTCGCGCAGGAAGGAGGCGCGCCGGTACAGGGTGCCGCCGCTGATCGCCGACACGAAATGCGCCAGCAGCGTGGCGGCGATTTCCGGCGACAGCAGCACCGGCCATTGGCCGGTGGCCGGCACCTCGGCGCCGAGCCGCGCCAGGGTGCGGCGGCGCGCTTCCTCGCCCACCTGCTCCGGCCCGGCCATGCGGTCGGCCTGACGGTTGCCGTCGTACCAGTAGTTGCGCTGCATGCCGTTGGCGTCTTCCGCCACCACCGCGCAGCTGCGCGAATGGAAGGTGCCGGCGTGGCCCTGCAAAAAGCCGGCGCTGGTGCCCAGCACCTGCACGCTGACGCCGGTGCTCACCGACGCCCCTTCGGAATTGACGATGCGCGCATCATCCCGGGCCACGTTCTCACAGCGCAGCGCTTCCTCGATGGCCTGTTCGGTGGTCAGCGCCCAGGGGTGATACAGACCCAGCTCCGGCTCCGGGCCGGCCAGTTGATCCGGTTCGGCGAGCCCGGAGAACGGGTCTTCCTCAGTGTGGCGGGCGATGGCGCAGGCCGCGGCCACCGCATCGCGCAGGCTTTCCGGGCTGTCGTCGGAGGTGCTGGCGTGGCCCTTGCGCTGGCCGAAGAACACGGTCACGCCCAGGCCGCGGTCGCGGTGGAATTCCACCGTCTCCACCTCGCCCAGGCGCACGTCCACGGACAGGCCCTGGGCCAGATTCAGGCGCGCTTCAGCGGCGCTGGCGCCCTGCCGTTTGGCTTCCTCGAGCACGCGGGCGACGACGTCGCGGGCGGCGGCGAGGGAATGAGGACCGAGATCAACTGTCGCGCTGGCGTTTTCGGACATAAACTAAGGCTTTCTCTTCCGCGTTGACGATATGACCGAGTATAACGATCCCCTGCCGAGCAAGACACGCCGCAAACTGGAAATGCAGGAACTGCAGGAAGTGGGCCTGGAGCTGATGGCGCTCAAGGCCGGCCAGCAGGCGCGTCTGCCCCTCAATGACCCGCTGCGCGCGGCCCTGGACGAAGCACGCCGCATCCAGCATCCGGACGCGCGCCGCCGCCACGCACTGTACGTGGGCCGGCTGATCAGCGATTCCGACCCGGACACGCTGCTGGCCGCCCTGGCCGCGCTCACCGACCCGGTGCGCCAGCAACGGCTGCAGCAATGGACCGAACAGGTGCTGGCCTGCGAGGGCCCCCGCGACGCCGAGCCCATCGTGCAGCAGATTCTTCAGTACTATCCGGAGGGCGACCGCCAGGCGCTGCGCAATCAGGTGCGCAATCTGATCAAGGCGCGCCCGGCCGGCGAACTGCACGAAGCGGACGCGGAACAGCGCGCGCGCCTGAAGCGGGAGCGCAAGCGCTTCCTGGGCCTGCTCAACGAGCTGGACAAGAACAGCCCGCTTTACTGAGCCTCGTCCTCCCAGGGGCGCGGCGGCTCCACCACCGTCTGCACCACCGGATCGTCCAGGTCCCAGCCGCCGCCGATGGCGGCGGCCAGGCGGATCGAGGCGTTCAGGCGGTCGGCCACAATCTGCAGTTGGGCGCGCTGGGCGTCCAGCGCCAGATCCTGGGCGGTGGCCACTTCCAGAAAGGTGACCATGCCGGCCCGGTAGCGGTTGGTGACCACCCGCAGGTTATCCCGGGCCAGGGCCAGCAGCGCGTCCTGCTGCTCGCTTTGCTGTGTCAGAAAGCGCAGCGCCGCCAGGGCGTCCTCCACTTCCTGCAGACTTTCCAGCACCGTTTGCCGGTACAGCGCCACCTGCTCGTCGTACTCGGCCAGGGCCAGGTCGTTGGCGGCCCGGCGGGCACCGCCGTCGAACAGGGTCTGCGCCAGGGACGGCCCCACCGACCAGACCCGCACCGGCGCGTCGAGCAAATCGGAGAAGCGGTCCGCCTCCACGCCGTAGGAGGCGGTCAGCGTCAGATCCGGCAGCCAGGCGGCCCGCGCCACGCCGATGTTGGCGTTGGCGGCGGCCACCTGCCGTTCCGCCACCACCACGTCCGGACGGCGGCTGATCAGCACCCCGGGCAAGGTCTCCGGCAGGGCCGGCACCGTGGGCAGCCGGTCCGCCGGCGCCAGCCCGAACTCCGAGGGCGCCCGGCCGATCAGCACGGCGATGGCGTTCTCCTCGGCGGCGCGCTGATTGCGCAGGTCGGACAGCTCGGTGCGCAGGGACTGGCTCTGGGTCTGGGCCTGGATCACGTCGGAGCGCGCCACGATGCCGGCGTTGTACTGATTGCGCGTCAGCTCCAGGGAGCGGTCGTAGGCCTCCATGGTTTCCCGCAACAGCGCCATTTGCCGGTCCAGGGCACGCAGGCGCACATAGCTCTGCGCCAGGGACACACGCATGCTCAGGCGCACCGCCGCCAGGTCGGCGGCGCTGGCCTGCAGACCGGCCCGGTCCGCTTCCACCTGGCGCCGCACCCGGCCCCACAGATCCGGCACCCAGTTGAGGTTGAGCCCGGCACTGTAGGACTCGGTAATGCGACCGCTGCGCACGGTGCTGCCGGTGACCACGCTGCGCGACTCATCGCTGCCGCGCCGCTGGCCGTCCACCGAAGCACTCAGCACCGGGCTGTAGCCGGAGCGGGCATCCGCCCAGCGCGCTTCGGCGGCGCGGAAACGGGCCTGGGCCTGGGCCAGGGTCTGGTTGGCGGCGGCGGCCTGATCCAGCAGGCCGGTGAGCACCGGGTCGTCGAACGCCCGCCACCATTCGCCACTGGCCGCCCAGCTCTGTGGCGGCACCGTGCGCCAACCCTGCTCGTGTTTGAACTGCGCCGGTAACGGCGCCGCCGGACGTTGATAGTCGGGCCCCACGGTGCAGGCGGCCAGCAGCAAGCCGGCGGCGAGAAGCGAAACGGTGGGCAGGGTTCGGTGCAGACTCATGGGGCGGCATTCACGGTGTCGGAGGAACCGGCGCGGCGCAGGGACCACTGCCGCAGCCGTTCCAGATACAGGTAGACCACCGGCGTGGTGTACAACGTCAACAACTGGCTGAAGGCCAGTCCGCCGATGATGGTGATGCCCAGCGGGCGACGCAACTCCGAGCCTTCCGCCAACCCCAGCACCAGCGGCACGGCGCCGAGCAGACCGGCCAGGTTGGTCATCAGGATCGGGCGCAGACGCAGCAGCGCCGCCTGGCGGATCGCCGCCGGCGGCGCCAGCCCCTGACGCCGCTGGGCGGCCAGGGCGAAGTCGATCATCAGAATGGCGTTCTTCATCACGATGCCGATCAGCAGGAACAGGCCGAGCAGCGCGATCAGGCTGAACGGCGTGCCGCTGAAGCGCAACGCCAGCAGCGCGCCCACCCCCGCCGACGGCAACGTGGACAGAATGGTCAGCGGATGCAGGGTGCTTTCGTACAGCACGCCGAGCACCAGATAGACCGCCACCAACACCGCCAGGATCAGCATCGGCTGGCTCAGTTCGCCGGTCAGCTTGGGGCCGCTGTTCTCCGGGGCCACATGCACCTCGGTGGGCAGCATCACGCGGTTGAGCATGGCCTCGATGGCGGCCTGGGCCTCGGACAGCACCACCCCCGGCGCCAGCGCGTAGCCGATGCCCATGGAAGCGAACTGGCCTTCATGGCGGATGCGGTCCGGCGCCATGCCGTAATGCCAGGTGGCGAAGGTGGACAGCGGCACCCGCTGGCCGTCGTCGGTGAGCACCTGCAGTTGGGCCAGCACCGAGGGGTCGGCGGTATAGCGCGGGTCCAGCTCCATCACCACCCGGTACTGGTTCAGCTCGTCGTAGAGGGTGGCCACCTGGCGTTGGGAAAACGAATTGTTGAGCACCGAGGCCACCGTTTGCATGTCCACGCCGTAACGGCGCGCCACCTCGCGGTCGATGTCCAGGGTGATCTGCCGGGTTTCCTCGTTGCCGGCGTCGTCCACGTCGGTGAGCTCCGGCAGTTGCTGCATGGCGGTGGCCACCTTGCGACCCCAGGTGTCCAGGGCTTCCAGGGAATCGGAGCGCAGGATCAGTTCGTGCTCGCTGCGGCTGAACGGGCTGGACAACATGATGTCCTGGTCCACCATCAGGAACAGGAAGCCGCCGGGCACCGGCGGCGCCGTGGCGCGCAGCCGGTCCACCACCTGCTGAGCGGACACGCCCCGTTCCGCCCGCGGTTTGAGGCGGATGGTGAGCTGGGCGTTGGTCAGGCCCCGGTCGCCGCCGGAGGTGCCGGTGACGTCCGCCACCGCCGGGTCGTCCAGGATCTGTTGCCGGAACGCCTCGATCTTGGGCTGCATCACCTGAAACGAGAAACCGTCGTCGCCGCGCACGAAGCCACGGATCTGGCCGGTGTCCTGCTGCGGCAAGGTGGTCTTGGGAATCGCCACGTACAGGTACAGGTTGCCGCCGATCACCGCCGCCAGTACCAGCAACGTCAGCACGCCGTGGCGCAGCGCCCAGTCCAGGCTGGTGGCGTAGGCATCGCGCAGGTCGTCGAACAGGGCGGCGCTGCGCCGCGCCAGCCGTCCCGGCGCCTGGCGGCTCTGGTCGGTGAGCCAGCGCGCGCACAGGCTCGGGGTCAGGGTCAGCGACAGGGCCAGGGAAATCAGCATGGCCGCCGCCAGGGTCAGGGAAAACTCCCGGAACAGTTTCTCCACCACCCCGCCCATGAACAGGATGGAGACGAACACCACCACCAGCGCCAGATTCATGGCCAGCAGGGTGAAGCCCACCTCGCGGGCGCCGATGATCGCCGCCTGCATCGGTGGCAGGCCGGCCTCGCGATGGCGCTGCACGTTCTCCAGCACCACGATGGCGTCGTCCACCACCAGGCCGGCGGCGACGATCAGCGCCATCAGCGACAGGTTGTTCAGGGAGAAACCGTAAAAGTACATCACCGCGAAGGTGCCGATCAGCGATACCGGAATCGCTACCGACGGAATCAGGGCGGTGCGCACGCTGCCCAGGAACAGCCACACCACCAGCACCACCAGCAGCACCGCGATCAGCAGCGTGGTCTGGGCCTCGCTCAGCGAGGCGCGGATGCCCGGCGAGCGATCCATCACCACGGTCAGCTGGCTGTCCGCCGGCATCAGCGCGCGCAGCGCTGGCAGTTCCTCGCGAATGGCGTCGATGGTGCTGACAATGTTGGCGCCGGGCTGGCGGCTGATCTCCACGATCACCGCCGGGCGCTGGTTGTGGAAACCGCTGGTGTAGCGGTTCTCCACCGAGTCGGTGACGGTGGCCACGTCGTCCAGCCGGGTGATGGCGCCCTCCTCGGCGCGCACCACCAGGGGCCGGTACTCATCGGCCCGATCCAGGGCGCGGCTCAGGGTCAGGTCCCAGTGGCGCTCGCCCTCCTCCACCGCGCCCAGGGGCTGCAGGGCGTTGGCGGCGCCGATGGCGTCACTGACCTGATCCAGGGCGATGCCCCGGGACACCAGCGCGCCGGGATTGAGCTGCACCCGCACCGCCGGCAGCGAGGCCCCGTCCACCCGTACCTCGCCGACGCCCCGGATCTGCGCGATCTTCTGCGCCAGCACCGTGGAGGCGGCGTCGTAAAGCTGCGCCGGAGACAGGTTCGGCGAACTCAGCGCCAGCCCCATGATCGGCGCCTGGGACGGATTGATCTTGCGATACTGGGGGTTGCCGGGCATGCCGGCGGGCAGCTGGCCGCGCACCGCGTTGATGGCCGCCTGCACATCGCGGGCCGCCTCGTTCAGGTCCCGGTCCAGCTCGAAGATCAGGGCGATCTCGGTGGACCCCTGGCCGCTGCGCGAGGAAATCGAGGTGACCCCGGAGATGCTGCCCAGGGAGCGCTCCAGGGGCGTGGCCACGCTGGCGGCCATGTTCTCCGGGCTGGCGCCGGGCAGATTGGCGCTCACCGTGATCACCGGCAGGTCCACCTGCGGCAACGGCGCCACCGGCAGCAACCGCCAGGCCAGCAAGCCGCCCAGCACCACCGCCAGCGCGATCAGTACGCTGGCGATGGGCCGGGCGATGAACAGCGCCGCCGGGTTCACCGCGCCGGCTCCGACCGGCGCCGCGACAGCCGGTCAAAGAACAGATACACCACCGGCGTGGTGAACAGGGTCAGCACCTGGCTCACCAACAGGCCGCCCACCATCACCAGCCCCAGCGGTTGCCGCAGCTCGGCGCCGGAGCCGCCGGCCAGCATCAACGGGATGGCGCCGAACAGCGCCGCCAGGGTGGTCATCAGGATTGGACGAAAACGCAGCAACGCGGCCCGGTGGATCGCCTCCCGCGGCGCCAGCCCTTCGTGACGCTGCGCGTCCAGGGCGAAATCCACCATCATGATGCCGTTCTTCTTGACCAGCCCGATCAACAGCACCACCCCGACCACCGCGATCAGGTCCAGTGGCCGGCCGCTCAGCAGCAGCGCCAACAGCGCGCCCACCGCCGCCGACGGCAGCGTGGAGAGAATGGTGATGGGATGAATAAAACTTTCGTACAGCACCCCCAGCACGATGTACATCACCACCACCGCCGCCAGGATCAGCCACAGGGTATTGGCCAGGGAGGCGCGGAACGCCTCGGCGGCGCCCTGGAAGCGGCTGTCCACCTGGGCGGGCAGCCCGATGTCGCGCTGCACCGCCTGAATCGCGTCCACCGCCTCGCCCAGGGAAGCGCCGGGGGCCAGGTTGAACGACAGGGTGGCGGACGGGAACTGACCCTGGTGGTTGATCTGCAGGGCGCCGTGGCGCTGGGTCACCCGCGCCAGGGTGGCCAGGGGCACCGGTTCACCGTCGGCGTTGCTCACATAGGTGCGCTCCAACGCCGGCAGTCCGCGGGCGAAGCGCGGGTCGGCTTCGAGAATCACCCGGTACTGGTTCGACTGGGTGAACAGGGTCGCCACCTGACGCTGGCCGTAGGCGTTCTGCAGAGCATCGGCGATGTCCGCCACGCGGATGCCGAGCCGGGCGGCCTGGTCCCGGTCGATGTCGATGTAGGCCTGGGCGGCGCGCTGCTGCAGATCGCTGGCCACGTCGCGCAGCTCCGGTCGTTCGGCCAACGCCGCCACCAGCAGCGGCACCCACTCCTCCAGCACGTCGCTGTCCGGGGTGGTCACGGAAAACTGATACTGGGTGCGGCTGACCCGGTCCTCGATGCTCAGCTCCTGGACCGGCTGGAACCAGGCACGGATGCCGTCCACCTCGGCGGCCCGTTCGGCCAGCCGCGCCATCACCGTCCGCGCCGATTCGTCCCGGTCGCCGTGGGCCGGCAGATTGATCAGCATGCGGCCACTGTTGAGCGCCGTGTTGGTGCCGTCCACGCCGATAAAGGACGACAGGCTGGCCACCCCCGGGTCCGCCAGCAGCGCCGAGGCCAGCCGCTGCTGGCGCTCGCCCATGGCCTGGAACGATACGCTCTGCGGCGCCTCGGTGATCACCTGGATCACACCGCTGTCCTGCACCGGGAAGAAATCCTTCTTCACCGCCAGGTACAGCAAGCCGGTGAGCACGATGGTCGCCAGCATCACCATCAGGGCGGCGGTCTGCCGCGCCAGCACCCAGGTCAGCGCCCGGTCATAACGATCCAGCACCCGGTTCATCAGCGACGGCGCGTCCGGGTCGTGCCCCGGCGGCCGACGCAGCATGCGCGCGCTCATCATCGGCGTCAGGGTCAGCGAGATCAGCAGTGACAGACCGATGGCCACCGCCAGGGTCACCGCGAACTCGTGGAACAGGCGCCCCACCACGTCGCCCATGAACAGCAGCGGGATCAGCACCGCGATCAGCGACAGGGTCAGCGACACCAGCGTGAAGCCGATTTCCGAGGCGCCGCGCAGGGCCGCTTCCAGCGGCGATGCGCCGCGCTCCCGGTGGCGGGCGATGTTCTCCAGCATGACGATGGCGTCGTCGATCACGAAGCCGGTGGCGATGGTCAGCGCCATCAGCGTCAGGTTGTTGATCGAGTAGCCCGCCATGTACATGAACACGAAGGTGCCCACCAGCGACAACGGTACCGCCACGCTGGGAATGATGGTGGCCGGCACGCTGCGCAGGAACGCGAAGGTGACCAGCACCACCAGGCCGATGGCGAACAGCAGCTCGGTCTGGGTGGCACGCACCGAGGCGCGAATACTTTCGGTGCGGTCGGTGAGCACCGCCACGTCCACCGCCGCCGGCAAGGTGGCGGTGAGCTGCGGCAGCAACGCCCGCACGCTGTCCGCCACCTCGATCACATTGGCGCCGGGCTGCCGCTGGACGTTCACCAGCACCGCCGGCTGCTCCCCGGCCCAGGCGGCCAGAAAGCGGTTTTCGGCGCCGTCCACGATGGTCGCCACATCACCCAGCCGCAGCGGCACGCCGTCCCGCCAGGCGACGATCAGATCACGGTATTCCGCCACCGAGCGGATCTGGTCGTTGGCTTCCAGCATGGTGCTGCGGAACGGCCCGTCGAAGCTGCCCTTGGGCTGGTTCACGTTGGTGGCGGCGATGGCGGCGCGCACGTCCTCCAGGCTGACGCCGTAGGCCGCCAGCGCCATGGGGTTGGTCTGCACCCGCAGGGCCGGCCGCTGGCCGCCGGCCAGACTCACCAGCCCGACCCCGGACAGCTGCGCCAGCTTCTGGGCGATGCGCGTGTCCACCAGGTCGTGCACTTCCGGCAACGGCAGGGTGGCGGAGCTGATCGCCAGGGTCAGAATCGGCGCGTCCGCCGGGTTGACCTTGCGATAGATCGGTGGCGTGGGCAGATCGCCGGGCAGCAGATTGCCGGCGGTGTTCATGGCCGCCTGCACTTCCTGCTCGGCCACCCCCAGATCCATGGCCAGATCGAACTGCAGCGTGATCACCGAGGCGCCGGCGGCGCTGGTGGACGACATCTGCTTGAGGCCGGGGATGCGTCCGAGCTGGCGTTCCAGGGGCGCGGTGATGGTGCGGGCGGTAACCTCCGGCCCGGCGCCGGGCTGGAAGGTGAACACCTGGATCACCGGGTAGTCCACCTGCGGCAGCGCCGCCACCGGCAGCAGCCGCCAGGCCAGCAGGCCGGCCATCAGCAAGGCCGCCATCAGCAGCGAGGTGGCCACCGGACGCAGGATGAACGGGCGCGACAGACTCATCGGTACGCCTCCGCCCACCGCGCGCCGGGCCACCGCGAGACCCGCGGGTGCCGTGCACTCACGGTTGCGCGTCCGCTTCCGTCACCACCTCACGGCCTTCGCGCAGCCGGTCCAGCCCTTCCAGCACCACCTGCTCGCCGCCGTCGAGCCCGGACTCCACCGCCACCCGCTCGCCCTCGGTGGGCCCCAGGGTCAGGGTGCGCAGGGTCGCCTTGCCGCCCTCCACCAGATAGACGTAGGTGCCCTGGGAGCCGTATTGCACCGCGTCGGTGGGGATCACCACCGCCTCGTCCAGAGCGCGCAGTTTCAGGCGCACATTGACGAACTGGTTGGGGAACAGCACGCCGTCGGCGTTCTCGAAACGGGCCTTCAGGCGCAGGGTGCCGGTGGCGGTGTCGATGCGATTGTCCACGGTGGTCAGTTCGCCAGTGGCCAGCACCCGGCTTTCGTCACGGTCCAGCGCTTCCACGGTCAGCGGGCGGTCGTCGCCACGGGCCTCGAGCAGTTCCTGCAGGCGCGTTTCCGGAATGGTGAATTCCACCGCGATGGGCGCCGTCTGGGTGATCGTGACCAGGCCCTCGGTGTCGGCGCTGCTCACCAGGTTGCCGGCGTCCACCGCGCGCAGGCCCAGGCGGCCGGAAATCGGCGCCTCGATGCGCGTCCAGGACAGCTGCAGCTCCGCGTCGGCCACCGCCGCCCGGTCGGTGGCCACGGTGCCTTCCAGTTGCTCCACCAGGGCCTTCTGCTGGTTTAGCTGCTGGCCGGCGATGGAATCCTGGCGGTCCAGCAATTGGTACAGCTCCAGGTCTTCCCGGGCGCCCTTCAGTTCCGCCAGGTCCCGCTGGTACTGGCCACGGGCCTGGTCCAGTGCCACTTGATAAGGACGCGGATCGATGCGCGCCAGCAGATCGCCTTTCTCCACCCGGGCCCCTTCCTCGAAGTCCGCCTCCAGCAGCAGGCCGTCCACCCGGCTGCGCACCACCGCCGTATTCAGCGAGGTCACCGTGCCGATGGCACGCACTTCCACGGTGAGCCGGCCGGTTTCGGCGCGCACCGTGCTGACCGCCACCGGACCGTCCCAGGCGGCGCCCCGATGCCCGCCGGGCAGGCCGCCATCCGGGGCACGCCCCAGCAGCCACCACAGGCCGAGTACCACCAGCAGAAAAACGAGCGCGAGCACCCAGCGACGCCGGGGGACGCCCGGCCGGGAAGGACGAGAAGATTCAGACATGAAATCGGACCAGCTCGGGAGCGGCGGCCCAGCGGCCGGCCCACCCTTGAACGTTTTAGCGACGCACGGACCCCGGCGCCCCCGCAAAAATGATAATGAGTTGCATTTTAGGAACGCCCGCCGCCCACGGCAACCGCGTCCTGACAACCTGTACAATCACTTTATACGATCACGAAAACGCCGTCCGGTTCAGCGCTCCGGCGAAGTGGTGGCGCCATCGGCCTGGATCGGCGGTCCGTCGGCCACGCGCACCCCCGCCACCGCCTGGGCCACGGTCACGCCCATCAGCAGCCACATGGGCAGCAGCCAGTCGCCGGACAGGTCATAGAGCGCGCCCAGGGTCACCGGGCCGGTGGCCGCCAGCAGATAGCCCAGCGACTGGCACATGCCGGACAACCCGGCGGAGACCCGCGCGTCGGCGCCGCGCACACCCATCAGGGTCAGGCCCAGGGCGATCATGCAGCCCTGCCCGAAGCCCAGCAGCACCACCCACAGCACCGGCGCGGTGAGCGGCGCCGCCAGCAGCCCCACCATGCCGATCAGCGGCGGCAGTTGCAGCAGCCCCACCGCCAGCCGCCGGCGCCGACGCAGCAGCGCGAACAGCAGCGGCGCCAGAAAGTTGGCCGGCATGCCGGTGATGGTGAACAGGGTCAGCAAACGACCGGCTTCCGCCTCGCTGACGCCGGTATCCACATAGAACTTGGCCAGCCAGGCGGTGAGCGTATAGAACAGCAGGCTCTGGGAGCCGAAGAACAGGCTCAGAATCCAGGCGTCCCGTTGCCGCCACAGCGACGGTCGCGGCTGCGCCACGGTGGTCCGCGACGGCTTGAAACGCAGCATCGGCAACCAGGCCAGGGCGCCGACCAGCGCCACCACGCCACTGGCCGCCAGCGGCCAGCGCCAATCGCCCTGGAACAGGTCGCGCACCGGCACCGCCAGCGCCGCCGCCGCCGAGGCGCCGCAGGACATGGTCACCGAATAGAGCGCGGTGACCGCCGCCACCCGGTGGGGGAAACGCTGCCGCACCAGCCCCGGGGTGAGCACGTTCATCACCGCGATGGCAGCGCCCATCACCAGGGTGCCCGCCACCATCAGCCAGTAGAAACCGAACGCCCGGGCGATCAGGCCCGCCAGCAGCAGCCACAGCACCATCAGCAGCGCCCGCTCCAGGCCCAGGCGGTCGCCCAGGCGCGGTGCGAACAGCGACAGCACCGCGAAGCACAACAGCGGCAGCGTGGTCAGCAGCCCGAGGGCGGCGGCGTCCAGGTTCAGGTCCTCGCCGATGCCATCGGCCAGCGGCCCCAACACCACGATGCCGGTGCGCATATTGGCCGCCAGCAGCATCAGGGCGGCGAGAAAACCCAGTAAGGGCCCGCTGCGGCGCAGGGCGCCGGGGGCCCGGGAGGAAGGCGACATGCAAGGCCTCGAACGGAATGTAGTAAATACTTAAAAGTGCGAGGCGCAAGGATAACGCAAAACGGTTGACGCTTGCCTCCCGATTACCGTTTTTATGGCGATCCGTCCCGTTCAGCGACCGGCCAGAATCCAACGCGCGGCCTTCTCCGCGATCATCAGGGTGGGCGAGTTGGTGTTGCCGCTGGTGATGGTGGGCATCACGCCGGCATCCACCACCCGCAGGCCGTCCACGCCGCGCACCCGCAGGTGCGGGTCCACCACCGCCAGCGGGTCGTCGGCCCGCCCCATGCGGGTGGTGCCCACCGGATGAAAAATGGTGGTGCCAATGTCGCCGGCCAGCCGCGCCAGGTCGTCGTCGCTCTGGTACTGCGGCCCGGGTTTGAACTCCTCCGGGCGGTAGCGGGCCAGGGCCGGCTGCTCGAGGATACGCCGCGTCACCCGCAGGGAGTCGGCGGCCACCCGCCGGTCCTCGTCGGTGGCCAGGTAGTTGGGCTGGATCGACGGCGCCTCGAGCGCATCCCGGGAGCGGATGCGCACCGTGCCGCGGCTGGACGGGTTCAGGTTGCAGACACTGGCGGTGATCGCCGGGAAGGCATGCAGCGGCTGACCGAAGGCGTCCAGACTCAAGGGCTGCACGTGGTACTGGATATTGGCATGCCGGTAGTGGCCGGCGCTGCGGGTAAAGGCGCACAGTTGGGACGGGGCCATGCTCATGGGACCGGTGCGCCGCAGCAGGTACTCCAGGCCGATCCCGGCCTTGCCCAGCCAGGAGCCGGCCAGGGTGTTGAGGGTACGGGCGCCGGTAAGTTTGTAGATGGCGCGGATCTGCAGATGGTCCTGCAGGTTCTCGCCCACTCCGGGCAGATCCGCCACCACCGGAATGTCCCGTTCCCGAAGCAGCGCCGCCGGACCGATGCCGGACACCTGCAGCAGTTGCGGCGAGCCGATGGCGCCAGCGGCCAGAATCACCTCGCGGGCGGCCCCCACCGTGACCGGCGCGGCGCCGCGCCGGGCCACCCGGACACCCACGCAGCGCGGCGCGCGACCCGGCTCGCGCCGGGTCTCCAGCCCCAGCACCTGGGAGGAATGCCAGACGGTCAGGTTGGCGCGCCGGCGGACGCCGCGCAGAAACGCCTTGGCCGCGTTCCAGCGCCAGCCGCCACGCTGGTTCACCTCGAAGTAATCCACGCCTTCGTTATCGCCGGTATTGAAATCGCCGGTGCGCGGAATCCCGGCCTGCACCGCCGCGTCCCGGAAGTCCTCCAGCACACGCCATTTCAGGCGCTGGGCCTCCACCCGCCACTCGCCGTCGCCACCGTGAAAGGGGTCGTCCCCCCCGCCGTCCAGCCGATGGCTGCTTTCATGTCGGCGAAAATCCGCCAGGCAGGCTTCCCAGCGCCAGTCCGGATCGCCGGTGACGGTGGCCCAGTGCTCGTAGTCGCGGGCCTGGCCACGGATATAAAGCATGCCGTTGATGCTGGAGCAGCCGCCCAGCACCTTGCCACGGGGATAGATCAGCGAGCGACCGTTGAGGCCGGGGCTGGGGTCGGTGCGAAAGCGCCAGTCGGTGCGCGGGTTGTCGATGCAGTAGAGGTAACCCACCGGAATATGAATCCAGTGGTAATTGTCGCGGCCGCCGGCCTCGATCAGCAGCACCCGGTTGGCCGGGTCGGCGCTGAGCCGGTTGGCCAGCAGACAACCGGCGGTGCCGGCGCCGATCACCACGTAATCGTACCGGTGGGATGTGGACTGGCCGACGGTGGACGAGCAGTTGTTGTTCATATCGTGAGCCCTTGTCGTCAGGCTCACGTTACCACTTTTGCGGAAGCCGGCCATACCCCGCCGGGCGGCCGTATCAGGGCTGGCGCCACCAGTCCAGGAACGCCTTGCCCAGGTGCACCTGGGGCCGGGACCGTTGATCCGCCTCGATGCCCTGCTCCGCCTCCAGGGCGGTCACCTGATCGCTGGCCGCCTGGAACAGGGCCTCCGGGTCGCCCGGCCCGTTCCGGTCCAGGGCCTCGCCGTAGAGCGCCTCGCTGAACCAGGTGCGGTCGGAGTGATCCCCGCAACCGAACGAGGTACGGTCCGCCGCCGCCGCGGTAAAGATCAAACGGCGCCGGTCCGCCAGCGGTTCGATCCACTGGCCCGAATAGCACGCCGACACCACCAGCCACAGCCAGCGGGGCCGCAGACCGTCCAGCCATTGCGCCAGGTCCGCCGGGCCGATGTCGTTGAGACGCAGCCCGGGCTGGTTCAGCACCAGGTCGCCGTCCCGGCCGCCGTGGCTGACCAGATGCACGAACACCAGGTCCTCGTCCGGGTCGGCGATGCCGTCCAGGGCGGTCAGCGCCTCGTGCAGGCTGGTGCGAGTGGCCAGCGGCGCGCCGCCCTGGTCGCCGTTGGCCAGGGTCAGCACATGGCCACGGGACTGCCAGTGGGCGCCCAGGCGTTCGGCCACCCATTCCACTTCTTTTTGAAATACGGCCTGGCGACCGTCGCCGCCCACCAGCAGCACATAGATGTCCCGCTGCCCGGGCTTTTGCGGCACCAGCGCGGTGAGCGCCCGCTGCAGGCGCCGTTCCTCGGAGTACAGACGCTGCTCGACACGCTCGGCGCGCTGCCGGCGGCGTTGCTGGTCACCGTCCGGGGCGGTAAAGAAGTCACCGTTGGCGAAGTAGCCCTGACGGCTGTTTTCCTCGCCCTCGGCGTCCACCGTGATCAGACGCCCCGGCCCGTCGAGGGCGCCCTGGCGGAAACGGCCCCGGCGCCGTTCTCCCTGCGCCAGAAACAATTCTCCCTCGCCGTGGAACAGCCCGTCCTGGAATTCGCCCTGGTACACCCGCCGCCCGTCGTGCCGGTATTCACCCTGAACGATCTCACCGTCGGCGAAGGTGCCGCGGTAGACGCCACCGTCCGGCGTCGTCCAGGTGCCCTCGCCTTCCGGCTGCCAGTCACGCAGCTCGCCTTCATAGACGCCGCTTTCCGCATAGGTCACCCGGGCGCGCACCGGCTGACCGGCGTCGAAGGTGCCGTCATAGGTGGCGTCCTGGCATTGATAACGGCCTTCGCCCTGGGGCTGGCCGTTGACGAAAGCGCCCTCGTACACACAGCCGTCCGTGTCCCGCCGGCGCCCCTGCCCCTGCATCACCCCATCCACGAAGTCACCCTGATAGCGGCGGCCGTCGGGCCAGGTCAGTGTGCCCTCGCCGTGGAAGCGGTCGTTGCGGAGTTCGCCCTCGTAGACGGCGCCGTCGGGCAGGCGGTAGTCGCCGGGCAGCTGCTCGGGCCCGCAGGCGGCCAGCAGCGCCACGCCGAGGCCCAACATGGCGACAATCAAACGGCGGTTCATGGCAGCCCCCTGTGTCTTCTCTTTAGGGTCGGTCAGCCCAGCGGCAGCAGCACGCTGGCCAGCCGCGCGGAGGTCTGACGCAGGTTTTCGCACAGCAGACGCGCGATGTTTTCCATCATCAGCGCGGCGGCATGGGGCTGCCGCCGCCGCAGTTGTTCAAAGCCCTTGCGGGTGAGCACCACCAGGGTGGCGTCCTCGGCGGCGCGCACCGTGGCCGAACGCGGCTGGTGGTCCACCAGCGCCATCTCGCCCAGGGAATCGCCGGGGGTCAGGTGAGCGATCACCGCCGTGGTATCCGGATCGGCGCCGCCGGCGCCCTGGGATTTCAGAATATCCAGACGACCGCGCACCACGAAACACACGAAGTCGCTGCGGTCCCCTTCCCGGCAGACGGTATCGCCGGCGGCCACCCGATTGACGAACACCAGCTTCTCGGCGGCGGCCAGTTGCTCGGCGTCGAGCCCCTGGAACAGGCGCATGCGCGCCAGCACCTCGACCACCGCCACGCTCATCAGGCGGTGCCGCCCACCGTCAGGGCGTCCACGCGCAGGGTCGGCTGGCCGACGCCCACCGGCACCGACTGGCCGTCCTTGCCGCACACGCCGATGCCGGTGTCCAGGGCCAGGTCGTTGCCGACCATGGAGATCTTGTTCATCACCTCCACGCCACTGCCGATCAGAGTGGCGCCCTTCACCGGGCAGACGATTTTGCCTTTCTCAACCAGATAGGCCTCGCTGGTGGAAAACACGAAACGCCCGGAGGTGATGTCCACCTGGCCACCGCCGAAATTCACCGCGTAGATGCCCCGGTCCAGGCTGGCCAGAATCTCCCCGGGCTCGGAGTCGCCGGGCAGCATGTAGGTGTTGGTCATGCGCGGCATCGGCAGGTGCGCGTAGGATTCGCGGCGGCCGTTGCCGGTGGGCGCCACGCCCATCAGGCGGGCGCTGGTTTTGTCCTGCATATGGCCGACCAGACGGCCTTTTTCGATCAGCACGTTGTAACCGCTGGGGGTACCTTCGTCGTCCACGTTCAGGGAACCGCGCCGGTCCGGCAGGGTGCCGTCGTCGACCACGGTGCACAGGCTGGAGGCCACCGGCTCGCCCATCTTCTTGCTGAACATGGAGGTGCCCTTGCGGTTGAAGTCCCCTTCCAGGCCGTGGCCCACCGCCTCATGCAGCAGCACGCCGGGCCAGCCGGGGCCGAGCACCACCGGCATGGTGCCCGCCGGCGCCGGTTCCGCGTCCAGATTGAGCAGCGCCTGGCGCACCGCGTCGCGGGTCCAGGCTTCCAGCTTGCCGTCCTCGCGCAGCCAGTCGTAGGCCACCCGGCCACCGCCGCCAGCGCTGCCCCGTTCGCGGCGGCCGTCCCGTTCGGCGATCACGGAAATATTGAAGCGGATCAGCGGCCGCACATCGGCGGCCAGGGTGCCGTCGGTGGCGGCCACCAGCACCACATCCTGCTCGCCGCTGAGGCTCACCGTCACTTCCTTCACCGCCGGGTCCAGGGAACGGGCCAGGCGGTCCATCTCGCGCAGCAGCGCCACCTTCATCTCGCTGCTCCAGCCAGGCAGCGGGTCCAGGGCCTGGTAGCGGGCCGGCACCGGGCGGGCGGCGCCGATGCGCACCGCCTTGTCGCCACCGGCGCGGCCGATGGCGGCGGCGGCACCGCCGGCCTGCTTCAGGGTGTCCAGGGAAATGTCGTCGCTGTAGGCGAACCCGGTCTTGTCGCCGCTGACGATGCGCACCCCGGCGCCGCGCTCCAGATTGAAGCTGGCGTCGCGCACCAGCCCGTCTTCCAGCACCCAGGCCTCGTGGCGGCTGTGCTGGAAGTAGATGTCGGCGTAGTCGGCGCTGCCCGCCAGCTTGCCGCCCAGCAGCGTCTGCAGCTGGTCGGTGCCCAGGTCGGCGGGCGCCAGCAGAATGTCGGAGGCCAGGGAAAGGCGTTCTTTGTCAGAGATCCGTTCTTGGTCAGAGATCATGAGGACCGCTCACTTGAAATCGTTGATGGGTATGCACCGGCAGGCCGGCGCGTACGGTTTCCAGCACCGCCGGGTCCACCGGACCCAGCACCACCCCGGGCGCGTCGCCGCCGTCGGCCACCACCCGGCCCCAGGGATCGATCAGTTGGGAGTGCCCGTAGCTGGCGCGTCTGTCGCTGTGTTGCCCGCACTGGTTGGCGCCCAGCACGTAGCAGCCGCTCTGAACGGCGGCGGCGCGCAACAGCACCGTCCAGTGGGCGGCGCCGGTGGTGGCTGTGAAGGCGCTGGGGTAGACGATCAGGTCGGCGCCGGCGTCGGCCAGGGCCCGGGTCAGCAGCGGAAAGCGCAGATCGTAGCAGATCGCCAGCCCCACCCGCAGGCCGGCCACGTCCGCCACCACCACCCGGTCGCCGGCCTCGAACACGTCGGATTCCCGGTAGCGGCCCTGGGCGTCGGCCACGTCGGCGTCGAACAGATGCAGCTTGTCGTAGCGGGCGGCGACGGTGCCGTCCGGGGCCGCCAGCACCGCCCGGGGCCGCACCCGGGGTGCCGGCACCGGGCTGCCGTCCGGTCGGGTCAGGGCTGGCAGGCTGCCGCCCAGCACCCACAGCCCCAGGGCGCGGGCGCGCTCACCCAGCCATTGGCACAGCGCCTCGTGGCGCTCGCCCAGGGCCCGGTAATCGACCCCGTAGCCGGCGAAGTTTTCCGGCAGCACCGCCAGCTCGGCGCCGCCCTCGGCGGCCCGCGCCAGGGCGTCGCCGGCGGCGGCCAGGTTGGCGTCGGTGTCGGTGCCGCTGGTCATCTGCACGGCGGCCACCTGGATCGCTTTGTTCAGCACGTCGTTACTCAAGAAATCCCTCCGTCTCCTTCACCGAGGGTTCGCGCCACGGGCCGGAGACCTGGTACTTCATGGTGGTGGTCTTGTCCAGCTTATCACCCCACAGGCGCTCCACCACAAAGATGCCGGCGCACACCGCCGGGCCGGCCAGGCAACCGGCGTAAAGGTTGCTGGACAGCGGCAGGGTCATGGCAACTTCCATATCCAGGGTGCGCTCGGCGAGCTGCGCCTGACCGTTCACCTCGAAGGCCGCCGACGGCGAGGCGATGGCCAGCTTGCGGGTGGTCAGCAGCGGCCCCTTGAATTGGAAGTCCCCGTCGATGCCGTCGCAGGACAGGCCCTCGCGGTAGAGGTCGGAAAAGTCCAGCCGCAGCCGGCGCTGCAGGTTGGCCAGGTTGACGATGCCGAGCACCTTCAGTACCGAGGTGCGACCGTCCGGGTCCGGCAATTGGCATTCGCCGATGTCGAGGGTGGCGGTGCCGTTCAGGTCCAGATAATCCGGGCGCAGCGGCCAGTCGTTCCAGGCCAGATCCACGCTGGCGCGGGCGTCGTCGGTGACCACCAGCGCGGGCATGTCCAGTGCCGTCAGGGCGGCCTTGAGATCGTCGGACGCGATGCTGCCCTGGTAGCGACTGCGCTGGCCCCGGGCGGTTTCCGTCCAGGTCAGCTGGCCGGCCAGATCAAGGTGATTCCACTGGCCGCGCAGGTCGTCCACGCGCACCCCCTGCTCCACCGGCCGCAAGCGGCCGGACCAGGCACCCAGGGCCTGGCCGCCGAGGCGCAGGTCGTGGAGATCCACGTCCATGATCGGTACCCGGGTGGGGGCGATGGGCGGCGCGCTCTTGGTCTCCGCGCCGTCGTCGCCGCCCTCGCTTTCGCCGAGCGGATTGGCCGGCAGCCGCAGCCGGTTCACGGTCAGCGTCAGCGGCGTGTCGCCCCGGGGCCGGTAGCCCTCGGGCAGGCGCACGGTGCCGGCCACCGCCGGGCTGGCCAGGCCCAGTTCCCAGTCGCGACCGCGCGGCGCGGCACTGAAACGGGCCGAGGCCAGCTCGCTGCCGAACAGATCGAGCCGGTCGATGGAGAGGGACACCCGGTTGATCAGGTCGCGGGTATCCGAGGCTCCCGCTTGGCTTTTTGGTTTGCCGGGATCCTCCACCGGTGTCAGGTTGCCGATGAAGTCCAGCCAGTCCGCCGCCGAGGCGCGCGCCACCCGGCCCTCGATGGTCAGCCCGCGGGCGGGCAGCGGCGGCAGCTCGCCGCCGCCGAAGCGCAGCGCGCCGGCCAGCGGCTCGCCGAGCCGGAAGCGCCCCTCGCCCACCTGGCCGTAAAACACCGATACGTCCTTGCGCTGGCCCTGCTGGCGCCACACCAGGCGGCTGCCACGGGCCTCGTCCGCCGGCTTGCCCAGCGGCGCCGGGGCGTCCACCTTGACCCCCTGCAGCGTGGAACGGCCCTCCAAGCGAAAGGCACGCCCCTGCCAGGGCATGGCCAGGTCCAACTCCAGCGGCAGCGTGCCGGAGGCCGGCGCCAGCCAGTCCGCGTCCAGCCAGTCGCGCAGGCGCTTCACGTCCACCTTGCCAGTGAGCTGCATCTGGCTGTCCGGGCCACGGGTCAGCCAGCTGCCCTGGAAGCGGGCCCCCAGGGCCCGGCCTTCCAAACTGCGCAGGGTGATGCCGCGCTTGAGGTGGAAATACACCGGCGCCGTCACCTCGGTAAGCGTCAGGTTCAGGGGATCGCTGCGCAGGGTCAGCCCTTCACCCCGGCCGTCGACGATCACCATGGGTGCCGGCCCCGGCCGCGCCAGCGGCAGGTCGAGCAGCAGATGGCCGTTGACCCGGCCATCGCGAAAGCGCCAGTCCAGCAGGCCCTCGGGCAGTTGCTTGCTGAGAGGGGTGTCGTGGAACAGCCGGTCCAGATCGGCGGCGGGACCGTCGGCCCGCCCCTGGATCACGATGTGACGCTCATTGGCCGCCGACACCTCCGGCAGGTCCACGCTCACGTCGGTCACCTCGGTATTGAACAGGCGACCGCGACGGGCCTGGCCGGTGACCCGGCGGCCATCGATCAGCACCTGCGCGTCCACATCGGTGGCCGCCGGCCAGTCGGGCAGGAACGACAGGGTCACGTCACGGGCCTGGAACAGCATCTGGAAGGTGCGATCCTGCTGCCGGTCCGGATCGATCTTCACCGGCCCCTGGTACAGGAAGCGCCCGCGATCCAGGTGGCCGCCCTGGAACGCCTGGCTCAGCCAGTCGCCCAGCGGGTCCTTGAGCTTTTCCAGCGGAATATAGTGCGCCGCCCGGGCACCGTTGCCGTCGGCCACGTCGGCGAGCAGACGCAGTTCCGGCACCGGGTAGTGTTCGCCACCGTCCACGCGCAGCATGGCCACGCCCCGGGCATCGGCGTTGACGGCGCGCAACACGCCGGTTTCCACCCACCAGCGTTGCTCGTCGGTGTGCCAGCGCAAGGGCCCGTTGAAGGCGGCGCTGAGCGGGTGGTCGTAGAGGCGGGGCACGGTCACTTCAAGCGGCTCCCCGTTGATCCGCGCCACCCCTTCGGTGGGGGTGCCGGCCAGCCAGCCGCTCAGCCCGGTGACACCGGGCACCCGATCCAGGGCGTCGCTGGCCAGGCCGGCGAAGCGCGCCTGCAGGGTCTCCACCCGCTGTTCCTCACCCTGCAGATAGACCGCCTCCAGCACGCCACGGGGTTCATGCTCGCGCAACCGATCGCGCACCGTGTCCAGCCCCTCGGGAAGCGCGAACGGCCACTGCGCCAGTTGTCGGGTAAGGGCGTGGATGGCCAGGTCGCGGCCCTCGAACCGCCAGCGGCTGCGCTCGCCGTCGCCGCGCCAGCGCAGCGCCACCGGCCCCGGCGCCACCGCCCCCGCCGGCGTCTCGCCGGTGAGGGAAGTCACCGACAGCTGGCTTTCCCCGTCGCTGCCGTGGCGCCACAGCGCGTCCAGATTCAGGTCGCTGAGCGGCCATTGGTGGGTGCCGTCGGTAAGGGTGGCGTCCGGCGCCGTCAGCCGCACCTGGCCGTCGCTCACTTCACCGCCACGGACCCGACCCCAGGCGCGCACCCGACCGTCCAGGGCCGCCAGATCCAAGGGCCAGTCTCGGCCCTCCGGCAGCCATTCCTGCAGCCGCTCGCCTTGCACATCCAGGTAACCGCGGGCGTCGAGCTGCTTCAGATCCAGCGGCTCGCCCTCCACGCTCAGCCGGGCGTCCACCGAAAACGGCCGGTCGCGGGCTTCCACGCGCACCGACAGATCGTGCTGGTCGCCGTCGTTAACCATCGCCAGGGTCAGCGACGAGGCCGCCAGGGGCGGCAGCCCGGGCCAGTCCAGGGAAAAGCGCGCGTCGTCGATCAGGATGCGGTCCTGGCGATACAGGGTCCGCAAGGTATCACGGGGGTCACCGCCGTCGCGGCGCAGGGCCTCCAGGCCGCGCAGACGGATGCCGCCGTCCGGGTCACGGACCAGATGCAGGTCCACGCCGCGCACGCTCAGCTCGCGCAGGTAGGGTTGGCGGTGCCACAGGGTGGGCAGCACTTTGACGCTCACCGCCACCTGATCCAGACGCAGGGAGGGCTCGCCGTCGGCGTCCGGCAGCGTCAGCCCGCGCACCTGGAACCGGGGCGACAGCCCGTCCATCTCGCCGCGCAGGTCCTCGATCTCGATGGGAAAACCCAGGCGCTGCTCCAGCAGCGCTTCCAGGTCCTGGCGGTAGTCCGGCACCAGCAGCATCAGCTGCCGGGCCACCACCACGTAGGCGGCGAGCAGCAATACCGGCACCGCCACCAGCCACCAGAGCTGGCGGCGCAGGGTGTTACGCCAGCGCGCGCTGCGGTTCGTCACTGCCAATAGGGAACTCCGGCCCATTCGAGAAGCGCCACGGTCTCCGCCAGGGGCAGACCGACCACTCCACTGTAACTGCCCGTTATGGCGGCCACCAGTGCCGCCCCACGGCCCTGGATGCCGTAGGCGCCGGCCTTGTCCAGGCCCTCGCCGGTGGCGGCGTAGGCGGCCAGGGTGGCGCGGTCCAGATCCCGCAACCGCACGTGGGTTTCCGACACCCGCAGCCGCCAGACGTCACCGCGCATCAGGCAGACCGCCGAGATCACCCGGTGTTCCCGGCCGTTGAGGAGGGTCAGGGTGGCCAGGGCGTCGTCCGCGTCGTCGGGCTTGCCGAGAATCCGCTCGTCCAGCACCACGGCGGTGTCGGCGCCCAGCACCGGCGCGCCGTCCGGTGCCCCGGCGCGGCCGGCGGCGGCTTTCTCCCGGGCCATGCGCTCCACATAGGCGCGCGGCGCCTCGCCGGGCGCCGGCGTCTCGTCGATGCCGGGCGCGCGCAGTACCTCGAACGGCACGCCGATCTGCGCCAGCAGCTCCGCCCGGCGCGGCGAGCCGGACGCCAGGTAAAGCCGGGAACAGGCGATGGCGTCCGCCATCAGCGCACCAGGAAGCGCAGCTGCACCCAGCGCAGCACGCCGCACAGGGGGCGCCAGATCACCGCGCTGGCAACGGACGAGTAGAGGATGGTGTAAGGGGGATAGAAGGTGCGGCCGACGGATTCCTGGATCAGGAACGCCAGCAACTGGGCCGACCCCACCAGCAGAAACACCACGGCGCTCTGCTGCAGCAGCGGGAACACCCGCATGCGCTTGTAGGCGGCCTGCATGAAATAGGCGCCCAGGGCATAGGCAAGGGCCCATTGGCCCAGGGTGGTGCCCACCAGCACGTCCAGGTAAAGGCCCACCATGAAGCCCCACAGCACGCCGATACGGTGCGGCAGGGACAGCACCCAGTAAAGCAGCACCAGCAGCATCCATTCCGGACGCACCCAGTTGAGCGTGTCGCTGAGCGGCACCACTTCCAGCAACGCCGCCACCACCAGGGTCACCAGAATCACGCCGGTGCCGGCGGGCCGCTCGCTATTCAGTCGCATCGGCGCCCTCCGTGTCCGGCCCGGCGGCGGCCTCGAGGCCCGCGGCGCCGGCCTGGTCGCCGCCGTCGGTTTCCATGTCCGGGGCGCTCACCGGCTCCATGGACTGCACCAGCAGCACATGGCTGACCCGGTCCAGGTGGGCGGTGGGCCGTGCCTCGATGTCCGAGAACGAGGCGCCGGACTGATGGTTGACGCTGACCACCCGGGCCACCGGGTAGCCGCGCGGATAGAGTTTGCCCAGGCCGGTGCTGACCAGCAGGTCCCCTTCGCGGATGTCGGCGGTATCGGGCACGTACAGCAGCCGCAGCCGGCTGCCCTGGCCGGTACCCGCCAGGATGGCGCGCACCCCGTTGCGGTTCACCTGCACGCTCATGGCGTGGCTGGCGTCGGTGATCAACAGCACCCGGGCGGACAGCGGCCCTGTTTCCACTACCTGGCCAATCAGCCCTTCGGAGTCCAGCACCGCCTGACCCTGGGACACCTCGTCGCGGACGCCCTTGTTGATCACCAGTTCCTGGCGGTTGGGATCCGGGTCCACACCGATGATTTCGGCCACCAGCACCGAGGCGTCCAGATTGGCGGAGGAATTGAGCAGCTCGCGCAGGCGGGTGTTCTCCGCCTGCAGCACCGCCAGGCGCTGCACTTTCTGCTCCAGGATCAGCACCTGCCGTTCCAGCCGTTCCCGGGATTCCATCAGCCGGGTGCGGGTTTCAGTGAGGCGCATGACGCCGTTGGCGGCGTCCACGGGCAGGTGCGCCAGATATTGCACCGGCGCGGTCAGGTAGCCGAGCGCGTAACGCAACGGGTCCACCCAGCGGCTGCGCTGATCGAGCGCGATCAGCACAACCGCCAGGACCAGAGCGATCAGCAGGCGGTAGGTGGGGTTGGCGGAAGACATGGGGCTAGGGCCTGTTCACACTACTTGCATCACGCCTGCTGGATGTCATTTTGGTCTCCAGCTAGGCGGAGGGAGCGCGGTTTGGTCATTCCAAATAAGCGACCGACAACGACGCTGGAGGCGAAAAGGGCGCCAGCCCTTCGGGTTGTGGCTAAAAACCCACCACTCCGCGTTACTCGTCGTTCGTTTGGCGCCACCAAACTTCTCTCCTCGTGCCTTGATTGGTGGGTTTTTAGCCACAACAGGCGTAATGCAAGTAGTGTGAACAGGCCCTCGGGCGTTACCCCATGGCCAGCATGTCCAGACCCTGCGTATCCATCAACTCCAGGGCCTTGCCGCCGCCACGGGCCACGCAGGTCAGCGGGTCGTCGGCGATGATCACCGGCAGGCCGGTTTCCTCGGAGAGCAGCCGGTCGATGTCGCGCAGCAGCGCGCCGCCGCCGGTGAGCACCAGGCCGCGTTCGGCGATGTCGCTGGCCAGTTCCGGCGGCGAGGCTTCCAGGGCGTTCTTGACCGCGTTGACGATCACCGACAGGGGATCCTTGAGCGCTTCCAGGATTTCCTCGGAATTGAGGGTGAACTGGCGCGGCACGCCCTCGGCCAGATTGCGGCCGCGCACGTCGATCTCCAGGATCTCGCCGCCCGGGTAGGCGGTGCCGATTTCGTGCTTGATGCGCTCGGCGGTGGATTCGCCGATCAGGGAGCCGTATTCCTTGCGCACGAAGGCCACGATGGCCTCGTCGAAACGGTCGCCGCCGGTGCGCACGGATTCGGAGTAGACCACGCCGTTCAGGGAGATCAGGGCGATCTCCGTGGTGCCGCCGCCGATGTCCACCACCATGGAGCCGCGCGCCTCTTCCACCGGCAGGCCGGCGCCGATGGCGGCCGCCACCGGCTCCTCGATGAGGTACACGTCGCGGGCGCCGGCGCCGAAGGCGGAGTCCTGGATGGCGCGGCGTTCCACCTGGGTGGACTTGCACGGCACGCACACCAGTACCCGGGGCGCGGGCGGGAAGAAGCCGGTGTCATGCACTTTTTTGATAAAGTACTGCAGCATCTTCTCGGTGACGTCGAAGTCGGCGATCACGCCGTCCTTCATGGGCCGGATGGCGGTGATGTTGCCCGGCGTGCGGCCCAGCATCCGCTTGGCATCGGCGCCCACCGCCGCGACGCTCTTCTGCGCGCCGTGGTGGCGAATGGCCACCACCGAGGGTTCGTCGAGGACGATACCGCGGCCGCGCACGTAAATAAGGGTGTTGGCGGTGCCAAGGTCGATGGAAAGGTCGGTGGAGAACATCCCCCGAATGCGCTTGATCACGGACATCCTGGCCTGTTTCCTGAGAGTTCGAAAAGAAGAAGCGGGGCCGCCGGCGGGGATCGTCACGCGCCGGCAACAAGATGGCGCAACTCTAGCAACGGCGGGGGGAATCGGCAAGGAGAGCCGCCCGTCTCCGCGGGCCGCGTCGCCACTTCGTATCCACAAGGCACCCCCGGATGTGGTATTTTCCCGCCTTTCCCCCAGATTTGCGGAGAACCCCATGGCCATTGATTCCCGGGTGGTGGCGCGCGTGGCCCACCTGGCCCGTTTGCAGGTGGACGACGGCGAGAGCGAGGCGCTCTCCGAGCGGCTCAACGACATCCTCGGCATGGTCGATCAGCTGCAGCAGGCGGACGTGGGCGAGGTGGAACCCCTGGCCCATCCCCTGGAAGTGAGCCAGCCCCTGCGCGACGACCAGGTCGACGAGCCGGACGTGCGCGACAAGGTGCTGCCCCTCGCGCCGGCCAGCGAGGACGGCTGTTTCCTGGTACCCCGGGTGATTGAGTGACCACCATGCATGACAAGACCCTGACCGAACTGAAAGCCGGCCTGCAGGCGAAGGACTTCTCCGCCCGCGAGCTGACCGAGCACTTTCTGGACCGCATCGAGGCCCGTGACGGCGAACTGAACAGCTTTATCACCGTGACCCGGGAGCAGGCCCTGCGGCAGGCGGACGCCGCCGACCAGGCCATCGCCGCCGGCGATCACCGCCTGCTTACCGGCCTGCCCATCGCCCACAAGGACATCTTCTGCACCGAGGGCGTGCGCACCAGCTGCGGCTCACGGATGCTGGACAACTTCGTGGCCCCCTACACCGCCACGGTGGTGGAGAACATGGCCCGCGAAGGCGCCATCATGCTGGGCAAGACCAATATGGACGAGTTCGCCATGGGCTCCTCCAACGAAACCAGCTTCTACGGCCCGGTGCGCAACCCCTGGGACACCGAGCGGGTGCCCGGCGGCTCCTCCGGCGGCGCCGCCGCCTGCCTGGCGGCGCGGCTGGCCCCCGGCGCCACCGGCACCGACACCGGCGGCTCGATCCGCCAGCCGGCGGCGCTGAACGGCGTCACCGGCCTCAAGCCCACCTACGGCCGGGTGTCCCGCTGGGGCATGATCGCCTTCGCTTCCAGCCTGGATCAGGCCGGCCCGCTGGGCCTGAGCGCCGCCGATTGCGCGCTGATGCTGCAGGCCATGGCCGGCCACGACGCCAAGGACTCCACCTGCCTCAACGAGCCGGTGGACGATTACCTGGGCGGGCTGGACCAGAGCCTGGACGGCCTGCGCATCGGCGTGCCCGAGGAATTCTTCCCGGACAACCTGGACGGCGCCATCGCCGACAACGCCCGCGAGGCCCTGCGCGAGCTGGAGAAACAGGGCGCGAAACTGATCAAGGTGTCGCTGCCCAGCATCAAGCTGTCGGTGCCCGCCTACTACGTGATCGCCCCGGCGGAGGCCAGCTCCAACCTTTCGCGTTTCGACGGCGTGCGCTTCGGCTACCGCTGTGACGATCCCAAGGATCTGGAAGATCTGTACAAACGGTCCCGTTCCGAGGGCTTCGGCGCGGAGGTGAAACGCCGCATTCTGGTGGGCACCTACGCGCTGTCCGCCGGCTACTACGACGCCTACTACAAGCGCGCCCAGAAAGTCCGCCGGCTGATCCGCGACGACTTCGCCCGCGCCTTCAAGGACGTGGACGTGCTGATGGGCCCCACCAGCCCGGAGACCGCCTTCAAGCTGGGTGCCAAGGCCGACGACCCGGTCAATATGTACATGGCCGACGTATTCACCATCGCCGTGAACCTGGCCGGCCTGCCGGCGCTGTCCATGCCCAGCGGCTTTATCGACGGCCTGCCCGCCGGCACCCAGGTGATCGGCAACTACTTCCAGGAAGGCCGCGTCCTCAATGTGGCGCACCGTTACCAACTGGCCACCGACTGGCACCTTCGGATTCCGGGAGCGTTTCAATGAGTTCCTCTCTCTTTAACGGCTGGGAAGTGGTGATCGGGCTGGAAGTGCACGTGCAGCTGGCCACCCGCTCGAAGATTTTCTCCGGCGCCAGCACCGCCACCGGCGACGAGCCCAACCGCCACGCCAGCCTGATCGACCTGGGCATGCCCGGCACCCTGCCGGTGGTCAACAAGGAAGCGATTCGCAACGCGGTGCGCTTCGGCCTGGCGATCAACGCGGAGATCGGCCGCCGCTCCGTGTTCGAACGGAAAAATTATTTTTATCCGGACCTGCCCAAGGGCTATCAGACCACCCAGCTGGCGGAGCCCATCGTCGGCGCCGGCGAGGTGGTGATCCGCCTGGAGGATGGCACCGAGAAGAGCGTGCGCATCCACCACGCGCACCTGGAGGAAGACGCTGGCAAATCGCTCCATGAAGGCTTTCATGGCCACACCGGCATCGACCTGAACCGGGCCGGCACGCCGCTGATCGAGATCGTCTCCGAGCCGGACATGGGCAACGCCGAGGAAGCGGTGGCGTTCGCCCGCCAGCTGCACGCCATCGTCACCTCCCTGGGCATCTGCGACGGCGATATGTCCCAGGGCAATATGCGCTTCGACGTGAACATTTCCGTGCGCCGCCCCGGCGAGCCCCTGGGCACCCGCACCGAGACCAAGAACCTGAACTCGTTCCGCTTCATGGAGAAAGCCATCAAGCTGGAAGTGGAACGCCAGATCGACGTGCTCGAGGACGGCGGCAAAATCGTTCAGGAAACCCGGCTCTACAACGGCGACACCAACACGGCGCGCTCCATGCGCACCAAGGAAGACGCCAACGACTACCGCTATTTCCCCTGCCCGGATCTGCTGCCGGTGCTGGTCAGCGAAGAGGACATCGACGCCCTGCGCGCGGAGATGCCGGAACTGCCGGACGCCCGCAAGGCGCGTTTCATGGACGCCTACCAACTGTCCGATTACGACGCCGCCCTGCTGGCCGCTTCCATCGCCACGGCACGCTATTTCGAAACCGCCGCCGACCACGGCGGCGACGCCAAGCTGGCCGCCAACTGGGTGATGGGCGATCTGGCCGCCAAGCTCAACGCCGAGGACCTGGACATCGCCCACTGCCCGGTGCCCGCCGAGCACCTTGGGCAACTGATTCAGCGCATCAAGGACGGCACCATCAGCTCGAAAATCGCCAAGCAGGTGTTCGAGGCGTGCTGGGCCGGCGACGGCAGCCCGGATCAGATCATCGAATCCCAGGGCCTCAAGCAGATGAGCGACAGCGGCGAACTGGAAAAAATCATCGACCGGATCATCGCCGACAGCCCCGCCCAGGTGGAGGACTACCGCGGCGCCGACGAGGCCAAGCGCAAGAAGAAGATCGGCTTCTTCGTCGGCCAGGTGATGAAAGCCACCCAGGGCAAGGCCAACCCGCAGCAGGTGAATCAGCTGCTGCAGGAGAAGCTGACCCCATGAGCGAATCCCGCGTCACGCTGTCCATCGAAAACCACATCGCCACCGTCACCCTGAACCGGCCGGACAAGTACAACGGGCTGGACCTGGAAACGCTGACGGCGCTGGTGAAAACCGCCCGTGCTCTGAAGAAGAACCGGGACGTACGGGTGGTGATTCTGCGCGGCGCGGGCAAGGCGTTCTGCGCCGGTCTGGACTTCGGCACCGTCACCAAAACGCCGATGAAAATGCTGCTGGCGTTCACCAAATTCGGGGTGCGCAAAACCAACCTTTTCCAGAAAGCCTGCTGGGCCTGGCGGCAACTGCCGGTGCCGGTGATCGCGGAGCTGCACGGCTATTGTTATGGCGGTGGCCTGCAACTGGCTCTGGCGGCGGACTTCCGCGTCGCCGCGCCGGACTGCGAACTGTCGGTGATGGAAATCAAATGGGGCCTGATCCCGGACATGACCGGCACCGTCACGCTGCGCGAGCTGGTGCCCCTGGACGTGGCCAAGGAACTGGCCATGACCGGCCGCCGCTTCGACGCCCGCGAAGCCAAACAACTCAACCTGGTGACCCGCGTCGCCGACGACCCGCGCGCCGAAAGCCAGGCCCTGGCCCACGCCCTGCTGGAGCGCTCCCCGGACGCCATCAGCGCCACCAAAGCCCTGTTCCAGCGCACCTGGAACCAGTCCGAGGACCAGGCCTTCCACGAGGAATCGCGGCTGCAGTTCAAGCTGCTGCGCGGCAAGAACCAGGGCGAAGCCATGGCCGCCAACTTCAAAAAACGGGCGCCTGATTTCCGCAACCGGCAACGGGATTATTGAGCATAGGGTCGCCTTGCGTGGCCGTCTGGAGGGGAACACCTACCCCCTGATCGAAACCCAACGCCTGTTGCTGGAAGGCACCGGCGCCGCCGGCAAACTCGACGAAGAAGCGGTGATGATCCTCAACCACAAGGAGGCGATCCGTTATCTGGTGGAGCGGGCCGGCGCCTAGAAGCGCCACTCGACTTTCAGACTGGCGGTGTTTTCCTCATAGCTGTAGAGCCAGTCCACATTGCTGCGTACCCGGGCGTGTTCCAGGTTCAGGCTCGGGACCAGGCCGGCCAGGGACCAGCGCGGCGCACTGAGTACCGCGATGTAACGCTGCTCCCGATCCTCGCGGCGCGCGTCCAGCAGAGCGCTGTAGGCGTCGTAGCGCTTCTCGCGAAGCGACGCGAACACGGTCAGATCGATGCCCGGCAGCAACGGCTTCGCCACGCCCAGGCGCACGCCGTACTGCCGGTAGGAACTGATGTCCTCGCGGGTGTCACGATCCAGACCGTCGAGCCCGCCAAACAGAGTCCAGTCCGTTCCCAGGCGATGCCAAAGCGTGGCGTACAACGCCCGTGAAGCCCCATCGAAACGGGCGTAGGCGTCCTGGTCATAGCGCAGATGCTTGTGCTCGGCTTCCAGCTTGAAGGCGGTGCGTGGCGAGCGGTAATGCATCCATTCCGCGCGCCCGCCCCACGCCTGGTAGAGCGCGTCGTTGCCGTAATCGGTGTATTCGAACAGCGGCGACAGCGCGTAGCGGTTGCGCGCGTTTCGGTATTGGTAACCGGCGGCCAGACTGTAGGTGCCCTGATTATAGATGCTGTGATCCCGGTAGCGATCGCCGTAGGCCAGCCCGCGCAGGAACAGGCCGTGGTGGCCGGGCAAAAAGAGCGTTTTTTCCACCGCCGCCTCGAAGCCCAGACTTTCGGTTTCGATGGCTTCCGGCGCCGACCGGCTGATGAAGCAGGCGCCGTTGCTGAACATCAGCAGACAGGTCTCGCTTTCGGAACTGAGGTTCACGTTGTCACTGTAGCCCGGACCAGCCGCCAGCCTGCCCTGCCATCTGCCCCGTTCCGCGATCGCTTGCAGAAACGCGGTGACCGTACCACGCACGCCCGCCGCCCGAGGATCATCGTCGGGCAGTTGATCCCGTATCGCTCGGAGTCGTCGGCGCGCCTCCCAGGTCTCATGGTTTTCGAACAGCACCCTGGCCAGTTCCAGCCGGCCCGGCAGGAAGTCCGGCTTGAGAGCCAGCAAGGTACGGAACTCCGCCTCCGCGGTGTCCAGCTCGCCGCGCAGGCGCGCCAGTTTGCCCTGGGCGTAATGCAGCAGCAATGGATCCGGATTTTCCAGCGCCCGGTAGGCTTCCAGAAAACGGGCCGCCGCCGACCAGTTCCGATTGCGTAACGCCACGTACAACGCCCGGCCCAGATCGTCGCGGTTGTTTTGTACCTGGTAGGTCTGACCGTTAATGATCAAATCGGGCAGCGGCTGGTCCTTGGCGCGTTCCTCCTCCAGCAGGTCCTGTTCACGTTCCCGGGCGGAACGTTCCAGGCCCTGGTTCAGGCGAAGCTCGGTGTCCTGGTCCGCGCCATGGACAGCCGGAACAGGAAGGATAAAAAGCAAAAAGGCGAGGCCGTAAACGCCACGCACTTTGTAGCCCAACGAGGAGCGGAAAAGAAAAGCCATGGGGCATCGAAATCCTTGCGGCGGGAAGGCCGGTCGGTGTCCTTTCCAAAGCCGGCCTGATCAGCGAACGAAGCGGGTGTTAGCGGGCCCCACCAAAGGCGGTGTCGTAGTCGCTGTTGCCGCTGAAGGTGGCCATGCCGGCCAGAGCGGCGGCGTTGGTGCCGTAGAACTCGCCCACGCTGACGCCGGTCTCGGTACCCGCACCACCGATGGCGGTCGCGGTGCCGGCGAACGAGGAGCCGCTGATGGTGGCGTTAACGTCAACGTAGAGCGCGGCATTACTGAAATCACCGGTCACCGTGTTGCCGCCGAAGTCCGCGGTCAGGGTGCCACTGAGTGCGCCACCGGCGGTATGTTGGTTGATCCCGGTCACGGTGTAGTCCACCTGGCCGGAAGTCGGCATGGTGGCATCCACATTGCCCTTCTCACCCACGTAGTACACGGCGCGGTGCTCGAAATTCGGGCTACCGGCTTCGGACCATTCGCCGAACCAAACGTCCTCACTGCCGGCCTGGGCGAAGCTGAACACGCCCATGCCGCTGTGATCGGGATCGTCCACGTCAATCGGCGAGCTCAGGGTATGCACTCCGTCGATATCGGAGGGGGAAAAGACGGACAGGAACTGGAAGTCCACCTTGTCGTCGATATCCATGGAGTTGGTTTCCACCCCGATACCGGCCAGGCCGGACGTGTGCGGCCCGGCGTCCACCGTGGACGTATCGACCTCGACGTAGGTGTTATCGCTCTCGCCGCCGACCACCGCCGCCTGGGTCAGGGAAGCGGCGGACAGCGCCGCCACGGCCAGCGCCGCTTTAAAGGTCATCTCTTTCATTGCTCTACTCCTTGATCCGTTATTGATGAACCCCAAAGAGATGCGAAGAATTCGCATTCTCATATGGATAACGAGAGCGGAGACGCGCTTTTTCATTGCCGGCAGAAAATTTTAGTGGCCCATCACAAAAAAACCGGGCCCGAAGGCCCGGTTGGTCATGCACCGAAAAAACGTAGGGGCTTAATCGTCGTCGATGGTGACCGTCCAGCCCGGTTGTTCCCGTACGCTGAAGCCGCCGCGGATGTTGCCGTCCTTCAATCGCTGCAGCATCTGCGACGCTTCGATAATGCTCGCCGGTGGTGTCTCACCCGCGATGTTGACCCGATACAGGAGTTCCACGGTCTCCCCTTCGGCGATCATATAGCCATCGGTCACGGGTTCACCGCTGGCCGTATCCAGGAACGACGCACTGTAATTCGTATTCTCCGAGCCGCTGGCCACGTTCACCAGCGTATAGTCACCGCCGAAGGCGGTGAGCCGGAAACGTTCCACGTCGATGTCCGGGCCCTTCCAGGGATAAAGGTGCGAAACATTGAAGGCATTACGCAGGGTAAGCGGAAAGAACGCCTGCACATCGATAGCGGATGGCTGCGCCGCCAGCCTTCTTGAGGGGACTTCCATCAACAAGGTCGGATAATTGGCCCGTTCCACGGCATGGACCGTGGCCGTGAACGGTCCGGCGAATTCGCTGCCGTCGTAGACCTGATACTGGAACACGAAAACACCCGGCAGCGTCGGAGAAAACGCGGGCCCGGCACACGGCCACTCCGTATAAGCCTCGATACGTTCCCGAAATGCCGGCCAGCTCTCCTGACTCGCTGGCGTCCAGGGTTCCACGCAGGTGCCCTCGCCACGGGCATCCATGCCGGAGGACGAATTCACCTGCATGTGATTGCCCGCCGGAGCGCTGACCAGGGTCCAGAGGTGACTGAGCGTATCGCCGTCCGGATCGGTGCTGTCCGCTTCCAGTTTGAATTGGTCGGCCCGGAACTCGGTTGTACCACTGTCCAGCCACTGATGAGTGATCGCGAAAGGCTGCAACGGGTCGTAGTTCGGATATTGCCGCTCCGCTCCAAACCGGTTCTCGTAGCCGGCCTGTCCGGAGGTTCCCTTGTAGAGCCGGGTGATCGGCGGCGTATTCGTGGTTTTCGCCAGCACCACCACTTCGTAGAGGCTGTTGCCCGGTGTGTAGCTGCTCTGGGCGCCATGTTCATCGGTGACCATCAGGGTCACCACATAGGCGCCGGCCCGATCCGGGGTCAGCGCCGGAAACGCCGTATCGGCGCGTTGCAATTGCGCCTGGCTGTTATCCGGCCGCTGGACCAGCGTCCACTGATAGCTCAGACGGTTATCGTCCGGATCGGAGCTGCCCTCGCCGTCCAGGGTAATCGGATTGCCCACCAGGGTGGTGGGGGTGCCGCCGGCGATGGCCGCCCGCGCGGAAGGCGCCCGGTTAGCGCCCAGGCGCGCGGTGAAGGTCTCCTCGGTGGAGGCGTCGGCCTCACCGTCGGACACCGTCAGCCGCACCCGGTAGTTGCCGTCCACGGTGGGGGTGAAGGTGGCCGGGCAGTAGGTGGCGGAACAGTAGCTGCCGGGCTCCAGGCCGTTGGCGCCATCCGGATCGTAACCGCTCGGGTGGGCGACCATCTCCCAGGTATGGGTCAGAGCGTCGCCGTCCACGTCGTAGGCACCACTGCTCACGGTGACCTCCGCGCCGCGTTCCGCTTCGAACGTATCGCCGTTGCCCGGGTTGATCACCGCCACCGGCGCGGTGTTGGCTTGCCCGTCCGCGGGGGACGCCTCGATGCGAGAGCTGGTGCAGTTCCGGGAAACGCCGTCGAACACGCACAGCTCCACGTTATAGCGGCCGGTACCATAGGCGGAGTCGGCCACGAAGCGGGTCCGCGGGCCGTCGATGCTGCTCAGTTGAGCGTTGGAACCGCGCGGCAGACTCTGAACAAAGCGCCACCGGTATTGCAGGCTGTCACCGTCCGCGTCCTCGCTGCCGCTGCCGTCCAGTTCCACGGTGTCGCCGCGGTTTACGTCAGTGGGTGCCTGAATACGCGCCACCGGAATGGCGTTGGCCTCGACGATATTGATGTCCACGGTGTCCGGTTGGCTCACCTTGTCGCCGTAGCGCACCACCAGACGGGCCTGGTAGAGGCCGACTTCATCGGCGGTGAAGCGCGGATAAACCTGGCTGCCATCGTCCAGCTCCGCCGCGCTCCCCTCGGGCTTTTGCGTCAGCGTCCAGTCATAAACCAGCTGGCCGGCTTCGCCCCCGTCCGGCGGCAAGCTGCGTGAGCCGTCCAGTTGCACGGTACCGAGAATCCAATTGATCTCGTCGGGCACCACCGCCAGCGGGTTGGGATTGAGGGCGGTGATGGTGACCCGGCTGGCGCTGGTGTCACCGCTGCCGGCGGTGCCATCGTTGACCACCAGGCGAATCACGTAGGTGCCGGGCAGGTCCGGGGTGAAACTGGCCCGATCGGTGTCGGCGCCGTCCAGGGTGGCTTCGCTGCCCTCCGGGCGACTCAGGAAGTGCCATTCCCAGGTGGTGATGTCGCCGTTGGGCGAGGTGCTGGCGCTGCCGTCCAGTTGCACGCTGCCTTCACCGGCGTTCACTTCCGTGGTGTCGGCGCTGGCGCGGGCCTGGGGGCGGTCCACGGCGTCGCCGCCCCCTCCGCCACCACCACCGCCGCAGGCGGCAAGCGCCAGCAACAAACAAAACAGGGACATTGATCTGATCAGCACGGCCATAAGGGGTATCTCCCAAGGAAAGCGTCGCACCCTTTGAGGGTGATTCTCATTTACAGCCTTATAACGAGTCAGACACCGGGATTTTTCACCCCGACGAGAAACACTGAAAATTCCCTGGCCGGGCTTCGTTATTAGGGTGGATGCATCACCTTGGGAAAAACGTATGTTGCCACCACGTCTGGCGCGGCCCGCTGTCGCGCTGCTGGTCTTTTCGCTGGCATGGGTCGTGGCCCCCGCCAGCGCCAATACTCTCCCCCATGATCTGACGCCGCTGGGCATGTTCCGGCAGGCGGACTGGGTGGTGAAGGCGGTGATGCTCGGCCTGCTGGCGGCGTCGTCGATTACCTGGATCGTGCTGCTGGCCAAAAGCCGGGAACTGGCGGTCTTGATGCGCCGCCAGCGGCGCGCCCTGGCCGCGCTGACAGCGGCGGCCAGCCTGGAACAGGCGGAGGACGAGGACCACGAAGCCGGCCTCTTCCTGGCCACCGCCCGGCAGGAATGGCGGCTCTCCAGCGCCGTGCTGGACGACCGGGAGGGGCTCAAGGAGCGGGTGGCCGCCAGCCTGCAACGGCTGGAAGCGGCCAGTGGCCGGCGCGCCGGTCGCGGCACCGGAGTGCTGGCCACCATCGGCGCCACGGCGCCGTTCGTGGGCCTGTTCGGTACCGTCTGGGGGATCATGAACAGCTTTATCGGCATCTCCCAGGCCAACACCACCAACCTGGCGGTGGTGGCGCCGGGCATCGCCGAGGCGTTGCTGGCCACGGCGCTGGGGCTGGTGGCGGCGATTCCGGCGGTGGTGATCTACAACCATTTCGCCCGGCGCCTGCAGACCTACCGGGCACTGGTGGGCGACACCAGCGCGGCGGTGCTGCGGCTGGTGTCCCGGGACCTCAGCCGCCGCGCCGCGGCGCCGGCCGGGGGCTGAGCCGTGGGCCTGCGCATCGACCACGACGACGAACTGGCGGAACACCACGAGATCAACGTCACCCCGTTCATCGATGTGATGCTGGTGCTGCTGATCATCTTCATGGTGGCGGCGCCGCTGGCCACCGTGGACATCAAGGTGGACCTGCCGGCGGCCAGCGCCGCCCCGGAGGACCGCCCGGACGACCCGCTCTGGCTGACCCTGGCCGAGGACCATTCCCTGACCCTGGGCGACACCCCGGTGGCCGACGGCGGCCTGGCGGCGGCGCTGGCCAGCGCCAGCGACGGCCGCGAGGATCCACGCATCTTCCTGCGCGCGGACAGCCGGGTGGACTACCGGACCCTGATGGGCACCCTGGACCGCCTGCGCGAGGCCGGCTACCTGAAGGTGGCCCTGGTGGCCCGGGACGGCGCCGGCGATGAATGATCTGAGCCGGCCGGGGGCGACGCGCGCACCGCTGGCGCCGGTGGCGCCGCCGGCCGACCTGATAGCGGGCGCCGCCGGGCCGGGGCTGAGCGCCGACACCCGGCGCTGGCTGAGCTCCACCTTGTTGGTGACCCTGGTGTACGCGGCGCCACTGGGCTGGTGGCTGTGGCGAGCACCACCACCGGCGATGGACAGCGCCCCGGCGGCGGCCATGGTGGTGGAACTGGCGCCGCTGGCCACCTCCCCGGCCAACCCCACGGAACTGCCGCCGGGCCCTGAAAGCCAGGCCAACCAGGCCTCCCGGGCGGCGCCCCCGGAACCCCGACCTGAACCCCGGCTTGAACCAAAGCCCGAACCGGCCACGCCCCCCGCTCCGGCACCCCCCACCCCCGCCGAGCCGGAGGCGGTACTGCCCGAGGCGGAGCCTCAGCCCGAGCAGAAAGAGCCTCAGCCCGAGCAAGAAAAGCCTCAGCCCGAGCAGAAAGAACCTCAGCCCGAGCAACGGGCGCCCCAACCGGACCCGACGCCGGAACCGCCACCGACCGAACAAGCGGCGGAATCCCCCTCCCCGGAAAAGGCCTCCAGCGACGCGACGGCCTCCACCGCCAGCGCGCCGCCGGACGCCGCCCGGCAATCGGAACGGGCGGCGGCGCCCCGCCAGGGCGTGGAGCGCCCCATGGCCGATCTGAACCAGGTGCCGAGCTGGCGGGACACCTTGCTGCGCCGGCTCAACGAGGCCAAGCGCTATCCGTCCCGGGCCCGGCGGCTGCGCCAGGAAGGCGTGGGCTATCTGCGCTTCGAGATGGACATGGAAGGCCGGGTGCTGGCCAGTGGCATCGCCCGCAGCTCCGGCTATCCGTTGCTGGATGAGGAAACCCTGGCGCTGCTGCGTCGCGCCGCCCCGCTGCCGCGCCCGCCCAAGGCGCTGGCCGGGCAACGGCTGGAGTTCGTGGTGCCGGTGGAGTTCTTCCTCAGTACTGGACGGTAACGCCGAGCCGGGCGGTGCGGCCCGGCGCCGGCACCATGCCCAGGCTCAGAGCGTCCAGATAATACTGGTCGGTGACGTTGTCCACGTTGAAGTCCACCGACAGCGTGTCGTTGGGCGTCCAGGTCACGAACGCATCCAGAATCGAATACTTGTGCCAGGGGATCGGTCGCGCGAAACGGCCGGCGGTCTGATCGTTGTACTCCGGCACCCGGTTGCGGGCACCCATCCAGGTATTGCGCGCGCCCACTTCCAGGCGCCGGTCGAACAACCGGAAGCCGAGCGTGGCGTTGGCCTGCCAGTTGGGCGGAATCATGTTGTTGATATAGCTGCTCGCCACGCCGTAATCGGTGCAGCGCTGGCGCCGATAGCTGCCCTCGTGGCACAGCTCGATGTTGTTGTAGCGGGTGCCGCCCAATTCCGTGTAGACCCAGCCCAGATCGTATTCCAGGGACAGTTCCAGGCCGTGGAATTCCACACTCTCCAGGTTCTGGATGCGGAACAGCGCCGCGTTCTGGCCGATGCTGGTGTTGTCCCAGGTATTGGGGATGGTGCGGGTCAGATAGTCCTCGGTGCGATTCTGAAAATAGGCCAGTTTGAAACGCAGCGCGTCGCCGCCGGCGAACAGGTCGTCCTTGAGGATGTTCATGCCCACCTCCTTGTTCTCGGCGCGCTCCGGCTTGATGCGCTGCCCGGGCACCGCCGCCACCGAAAAGCCGGTGGTGGTTTCGAACAGGCTGGGCATGCGCAGGGCCTCGGAGTACTTGGCGAAGAACTGCAGGCCGCGCAGCGGCTCCCAAAGCAGGCTCGCCATCGGCGCCGAACCGGAATCGCTGAAGTCGTTGTAGAGCGGATCACAGGCGCCGTCGCCATCGCCGTCCACGCAGAAATCGCTGTTCGGGTCGTTGACCTCGGTGGGGCGGCGGTCGGAGGACTGATACCGGGTGTAGCGGATGCCCGCGTCCAGCGTCAGGGTCGGCACGAAGGTCCATTTCACCGCCAGGAAGCCGCTGGTTTCCTCGCGCTCGCCATCGCGCAAGCCAAAGCCGTCACCGTCCTGGTACCGTTTCGGCTCCACCTCCTCCCGCTGCCAGGCCAGGCCATAACGAAACTGCAGATCGCCAAAGCGCGGCACGGAGGTGGTGTTGCTCAGGTCACCGCCCCAGCGCTGATAGATCTCGGTGCCGGGGCGCGCGTTCAGCAGCTCCATCAGCTCGTCGGAATAGCTGTTGTTGCGGCTTTCCGTATCGGTGTGCCAGACATGGCTGTCGATATCCAGCCAGTCGTTGTCCAGCGGCTGCCACTGATAACGGGCGGTGTAGGTGTTGGCGATGACCTCGGAGGGACGGGTCTGCTTGATGCGGCCCAGCCACAGCAGCTCCGAGGGCATCAGTTCCCCGTACTCGCTGTCGTAGCGCAGGTAGCTGAGGTCCAGGGTGTGCTCGTCGCTGGGATAGAGTCGGGTTTTGAGCAGCAGGGACTCGCTTTCGAAGTGAGTGTTGACCACTTCCTCGCCACCGCGGATGCGCGAAGCGCCGTCCACCTCCGGGCGGATTTCGGTGTAAAAGCCCCGGTCATAGCGCTCCGACAAATCCAGGCCGGGCGTGGGGCCGTGTTCACCGGCGAAGTAGTTGCCCTGGCGACGTTGCGCGTAAGCGGCCACCAGATCGGCGCCGGCCAGACGCCGGGTCGCCGCCAGACTGCCGGCGTGGCCGTCGAAGTCCAGCAGCCCAGGCCGGTCCATGGAGCCGTCCGGCGGATAGGCGTTGTCCAGATCATAGATGCCTTCGCACAGCGAGCTGCCCGGCAGGCAGTCGGTGCGGTAATGGGACGGGGTGCCCAGGCCACCCACGTTGTAACCGGCCTGGGTGCCGATCGGCGCCGGCGAGCCGCTGTTGTTGCCCACCAGGCTGCCGCGCAAACGCAGCCCCCAGTCGTTGCCGGGTTTGGCGATGTCGTCGGCGTTCAGGGTGTGCATGCGCACCAGCCCGCCGATGGCGCCGGTGCCGCTGGCGCCCATGGTGGGGCCCTTGTCGATTTCCACGCCGCCGATCAGATCCGGGTCGATGTAGCTGCGGCTGGTGACCCCGGCGTAGCCTCGGTAGACCGTGGTCTCCTGGCGGGCGCCGTCCACCAGCACCGGCACCCGGCCCTGGCCTTGCATGCCGCGGATGTTGATATTGAGGCCGCCACTGTTGCGGTTCTCCGCCACCAGCACGCCGGTGGTGCCCTTGAACATGTCGCCCACGGACAGCCCCCGAAAACGTTCGATGTCCTGCTGGCCGATATAGGCGGAGGACCCGGCGGTGGCGTAGGGCCGGTCGGCGGCGGCGGACTGGCGGGGGCCATCGCCCTGAACCTTCACCGCCGGCAGCATCTGCGCGTCGCCCAACCCGGTCAGGGCACGAACCACCACGGTTTTTCCCGCGCCGAAATACCAGCTCAGGCCGGTGCCATCGAGCAGACGGTCCAGCGCGACCGGCACCGGAAGCCGGCCGGTCACCGGCCGGGAGCGACGCTCGCCAAGCTCACCGGCGTCGGCGGTAACCTGGTAGCCGGACTGCTGGGCGAAGCGATCCAGAGCGCCGGGCAGGGACTGGGCGGGAATATCGAACTCCGTGCCGTCGTCGGCGAGCGCGCCGCCGGCCGGCCACAACGCCATCAACGCCAGCACGCAAAACGCCAGCGGCCAGAACGCCGGCGACAGCCGCCGACGGCCTGGTCGGTGATTCAGTATCATGCTTCCTGGTCTCCCCGGGGTGCGAATGTGAATACGACGCATTTCAATGCGATCACGGGGGAACAACGAACGAGGCGGGGCGTTTTTTCAGGGAGCGGTCAAATCAAAGCACGATGCGCAGAAGCGGCGTGATCCGCAGCACACGGCCACCGTGGGGCTGGACCATGGCCGCCAGGGCGGCGTCCACGTCGGTGAGGTCGTAGCTGCCGGTGACCCGGCGCGCGGCCAGGGCGTCATCGGCGATCAGGATGTAACCGCGGGCGTGACGCTCCAGGGTGTCCGCCAGATCCGCCAGGGTGCGGTCCTGCACGAACAGCCGGCCCTGCCGCCAAACCGCCACCCGGTCCGGCGCCGACCGTTGCACCCGGGCGGTGCCGCTGGCGCGGTCCAGGGCCCACTGGTCGCCGGGCAACAAATGGCGGGCCCGCCCACCCCGGTAACTGACCGCCACTTCACCGTGGCTGACGCCGACGCCGTAGCTCTCGTCGTCCTCGCGGACGCTGAAGGCGGTGCCGATGTCGCGGGCACGCACTTCATCGGCCACCACCAGGAAGGGGCGCGGATCGGCGGCCACTTCGAAGAAGGCTTCACCGCGCAGCAACCGCACGCGGCGCTCACCGTCGCTGAATTCCTCGGCCAGCGCACTGTCGGCGCCAAGCACCACGGCACTGCCGTCGGCCAGCGTCACGGCCAGGGTCTGCCCCACCCCGGTGCGATAATCCGCCTGCCAGTAACGCCAGGCGGCGGGCATCAGGGCCAGCAGCAAACAGGCGGCCAGCGCCAGGGCGGTCCGCGGCGGCCAGCGCCGGCGGTTGACCGGCGCCTCGCCGTGCCCCGGCCAGCGTTGCCGCTGCACCGGCAGGTCGCCGACCAACGCCCAGGCCTCGCTGACCCGCCGCCAGGCGTCCTCGTGGCGCTCATCCCGGGCCCGCCAGTCAGCGCAGGCGCGTCGCAGGGCCGGGTCCCGCGGCGCTTCGTCCAGCCGCAGCTTCCAGTCACTGGCCTCACGCAACAGCGCGTTGTCGGCGGGCTTATCGGAATCTTCCATCTTCGATCCGGGGCTGGGCTTCGTGGCGCGAAACCGGGCTTAGGGCCTGCCCTAATCCAGGGCGGCGGCAAGATGCGCCATGGCATCGCGTACCAGGCGGTGGGCGGTGGCCGTGGACACCTCCAGCCGCTCGGCGATTTCCGCCAGAGTATAGCCACCGACCCGGTGCATTTCGATGGCCAGACGCTGGCGCCGGGGCAGACCGTCCAACACGCCGGCCAGGCGATCCAGACGGTCGTGCTGCATGGCGGTCTGCTCGGGGCTGCTTTCCTCCCGCGGCTTGAGCCACTCCACCGTTTCTTCGTTCTGGTGGCGGCTCTCCATGGCCGAGCGACGGGTAAAATCAATCGCCAGGTTGCGCACGATGCGGTACAGGTAGGCCACGCCGGAGCCGGTCGGCCGCCGGCCGTCGGGCACGAAACGCAGAAAGGCGTCCTGAACCAGATCCTCGGCACGGGCCCGGCAGCCGACGATGGAGGTGACGTAGTCCACCAGCGCGGCCCGATGGTCCAGATACGCCTTGAGATTGCTGTCGGTGTATTTCACCCGTCTCCCACCCGCTTGATAAGGGCCCTTGTCGAACCCTGGTCGTCGCCCGAGGAGACAGAATCTAAACAAAAATCATTCTCATTACAATGATGTCAGCGTCACACGCCGCCCGGGAAGGAGACTATCCGTGGCCTCCGCCGCACACCGGGCAGGCCGGGTCCTTGCGAAAGGCCACTTCCCGCCAGGACAGGGTGCGGCCGTCGAACAGCCGCAGGCGCGGCGCCACCGGCTTGCCGGTGAGCAGGTGCAGGGCCAGCAGCGCCTGAAGGGTGCCGATGGTGCCCACCACCGGGCCGAGGATGCCGGCCTCGCTGCAGGCCAGATCGCCGTCGGTACCGTCGCCGTACACGCAGGCGTAGCAGGCGCTGTCCGGGTCACGCAGGTCGAAGGCGGCGAGCTGGCCGTCCAGGCGGATCGCGGCGCCGCTGACCAGGGCTTTGCGATGACGTACACAGGCGGCGTTGATGGCCTGGCGGGTGGCGAAGTTGTCGCAGCAGTCCAGCACCAGATCCACCTCGGGCAGATGCCGGTCCAGCCAGTCGTCGCCGGCCATGGCGGCGTGGGGCTCCACCTTTACGTCCGGGTTCAGGGCGTTGAGCTGGGCGGCCAGGGCGGCGGCCTTGCCCTGCCCCACCTGGCCACCGCGGAAGGCGATCTGGCGGTGCAGGTTGCTGGTGTCCACGGTGTCGTCGTCCACCAGCACCAGCCGCCCGACGCCGGCGCCGGCCAGATACAGCGCGGCCGGATTGGCCAGCCCGCCGCAGCCGACCAGCAGCACGGTGGCGCCGGCGATGGCTTCCTGGCCGTCCAGGTCGAAGTCCGCCACCAGCAGTTGCCGGCTGTAGCGTTGCAGTTGGTCGTCGCTAAACACTTCTTGGTTAGACATGGCCCAAGGTTACCCTGTCGTTGCCGCCCAGGTCCTGGCGGGTGGTGACATCGTGGAAACCGTGGCCGGCCAGCAGCCGGCGCACGGCGCCGCCCTGATCGTGGCCGTGCTCGAGCATCAGCCAGCCACCGGCGGCGAGCCGTTCCCGGGCCTGGGCGGCGATCACCCGCAGGTCCGCCAGGCCCCGGTCGTGGGCGGCCAGGGCGGAACGGGGCTCGAACCGCACATCGCCCTGCTCCAGGTGGTGATCGTCCGGGTCCACGTAGGGTGGATTACTGACGATCAGATCGAAGGGCCCGGCCAGGGCGCCCAGCCAATCGCCGCGCACCAGGCTGACGGCGGCGCCCAGGGCCTCGGCGTTGTCCCGGGCCACCGCCAGGGCGGCGGCGCTGGCGTCGGTGAGGATCACCCGCCAGGCGGGCCGTTCCAGCGCCAGCGTCACGCCCACCGCGCCGGTGCCGGTGCCCAGGTCCGCCACCCGCCGGGGCGTGGCCGGCACCGCCTCCAGCGCCGCCTCCACCAGGGTTTCCGTGTCCGGACGGGGAATCAACGTGGCGGGGGTCACCACAAACCGGCGACCGTAGAATTCCCGCTCACCGGTCAGATGGGCCACCGGCTCACCGGCGGCCCGGCGCGTCACCAACAGATCGAACAGACGCTGCTGGTCCGCGGTCAGGGTCTTTTCCGGCCAGGTATAGAAGTAGCGGCGGTCCTGGCCGAGCACCCGGGTGAGCAGCAGCTCCGCGTCCAGCCGCGCGCTGGGCGATGCCGCCAGGGTGTCGCGGGCACCGCGCAGAGCCTCGTCGATGCGCACGGCGCTCAGCCCTGACCCTCGGCCAGGGCCGCCAGCTGTTCCGCCTGATGCTCGGCGAGCAGCGCGCCCACCACCTCGTCCAGGTCGCCGGCGACGATTTCGTTGAGCCGGTACAGGGTCAGGTTGATGCGGTGGTCGGTGAGCCGGCCCTGGGGGAAATTGTAGGTGCGGATGCGCTCGGAGCGGTCCCCGGAGCCGACCAGGGATTTGCGTTCCGCCGCCTGCTCGGCGTGGGCGGCGCTTTCACGGGCGTCCAGCAGCCGCGCCTTGAGCAACGACATGGCCTTGGCCTTGTTCTTGTGCTGGCTGCGCTCGTCCTGGCATTCCACCACCACGCCGGTGGGCAGGTGGGTGATGCGCACCGCCGAGTCGGTGGTGTTGACGTGCTGGCCGCCGGCGCCGGAGGACCGGTAGGTGTCGATGCGCAGATCCTCGTTGCGAATCTCGATGTCGCCGGCGTCCTCGGCCTCGGCCAGGATCGCCACGGTGCAGGCGGAGGTGTGGATGCGCCCCTGGGACTCGGTGGCCGGCACGCGCTGCACCCGGTGGGCGCCGGATTCGAACTTGAGCCGGGAGTACACGCCGTCGCCGGCGATACGCGCGATCACTTCCTTATAGCCGCCGTGCTCGCCCTCGCTAGCGCTCACCACTTCCACCTTCCAGCCGCGCTGGTCGGCGTAGCGGGAATACATGCGGAACAGGTCGCCGGCGAACAGGGCGGCTTCGTCGCCGCCGGTGCCGGCGCGGATTTCCAAGTACACACTGGCACCGTCACGGGGATCCCGGGGCAGCATCAGGCGTTGCAGTTCTTCTTCCAGGTCGGCGGCGCGCTGTTCGCCCACGCGGACTTCCTCGGCGCCCATCTCACGCATGTCCGGGTCGCCGTCGTCGAGCAGGGCCCGGGCGGTGTCCAGGTTGTCCAGGGTGGCGCGGTAATCGCGATAGGCACGCACCACGTCTTCCAGCTCCGCGTACTCCTTGGAGAGCCCCCGGAACCGCTTCTGGTCCCCGATCACCTGCGGGTCCGCCAGCAGCCCGCTGATCTCCTCGAAGCGTTCCATCAATCGGTTGAGCTTGCCCTCTAACGACGCCTTCATGATTCCTCGCTGGACGCCTCGCCGTCCTGATCAAGCAGAATTTCCCGGGCCATCAGCAGCGCCTCGGCGCGATCCTCGGCGGCCAGCCGGCGCAGGGTGACGCTGGGCCGGTGCAGCCATTTGTTCACCAGGTTGTGCTTGAAGCGGCGCAGCACTTCTTCCGGGTCGCCGCCCTGCTGCAGCTGCGCCAGCGCCCGCTCCAGTTCCTGGTCGGCCAGCTCGGTGCGCTGGCGACGGTAATCGCGCAGCACCCCCACCGCCCGCTTTTCCCGCCGTGAACGGTGATGCTGGGTGACCGCCTCGGCGATCAGCCCGGCGGCTTCCCGGGCGGCCTGTTCACGGGCGCGGACGTTTTCCTGGATCGCCTCCTGCAGATGGTCGACGGTATAAAGGTAGACGTCGTCCATTTCGCCCACTTCCGGCTCGATGTCCCGGGGCACGGCGATGTCCACCATGAACATGGGCTTGTGGCGGCGCCGCTTGAGCGCACGCTCCACGGTGCCCTTGCCGAGAATGGGGATCGGCGCGGCGGTGCAGGCGATCAGAATGTCGGCGTGCTCCAGGGCCACCGGCAGCTCTTCCAGGGCGATGCCCCGGCCGCCGACCTGCTCGGCCAGCGCCTGGGCGCGCGCGGCGGTGCGGTTGGCGATCACGATTTCGCGCACCTGCTGTTCTTCCAGATGGCGGGCCACCAGCTCGATCATCTCACCGGCGCCGATCAGCAGCGCCCGGCTTTTCTTCAGGTCGGCGAAAATGTGCCGCGCGAACGACACCGCCGCGTAGGCCACCGACACCGGGTTGGCGCCGATGCCGGTCTCCGTGCGGATGCGCTTGGCCACCGAGAACACGTCCTGGAACACCCGCCCCAGTTCGCCGTTGACCAGGCCCGCCTCGTGGGCGCGGGCATAGGCCTCGCGCATCTGGCCGAGAATCTGCGGCTCGCCCAGCACCAGGGAATCCAGGCCGCCGGCCACTCGCATCATATGTTCCAGGGCCAGGTCGCCCTGGTGCCGGTACAGCGCCGGGCGCAGGGTGTCCACCGGCATGCGCCGCTCCGCCGCCAGCCAGTCGCCGAAGTCCGGCGCCTCGCCTTCCACCAGGCAATACAGTTCGGTGCGATTGCAGGTCGACAGCAGAGCCGCCTCGCGGACCCCGGGCAGATCGGCGCGCAGCCGCGCCAGCGCCCGATCCGCCTGATCGGCGGAGAACGCCAGTTGCTCGCGCAACTCCACGTCCGCGGTGGTGTGATTAACGCCGACTGCGATGAGATTCATAGGAAAACGACGACGACCCGATGGGATGCCCAGACACGCGCAAGGGTGTGGCATTTTGCGCGAAACGGCCCTTTAAAACAATGTAGTGGCCCTTTCGTACCCGGCCGTGAAAGCGTCGCCGATCCTTGGGTGCGGCCGGCGGGTGTGCAATGATAGCGGCTCGAAACGAGGACCGTATCGCCGATGAATGCACGCCCATCGCTTGTTGTTGCCGCCCTCCTGGCCCTGGCGGGCTGCGCCCAGACCCCGCCGGCGCCGCCCGCCGCGCCGGCCCCGCCACCCCGCGATCTGCCCCCGATTGAATACGATGGCGAAACCCTCGGCGATCTGCTGGTGGCGGAAACCGCCGCCCAACGGCAGAGCCTGGCGGTGACGCTGGAATACTATGCCCGCGCCGCGCGCACCACCGGGGACCCGGAAGTGATCGCCCAGGCCACCAAACTGGCCACGTTTCTGGAGCGCACCGACCAGGCCCGGGAGCTGTCCGACCTGTGGCTGGATCGCGAGCCGGATAACGCCGACGCCCTGCGGCTGGCCGCCCTGGCCCATATCCGTCAGGGCGATAGCGACGGCGCCGCCGCCCTGATCGACCGGCTGCTGGCCGCCCACGGCAGCGACGCCCTGCTGCCACTGGTGGCGGAAGCCAGCAATATGGACGACGCGGACAACCAGGAACTGCTGGAAGCCCTGTCGCAGCTGGCCGACCGTTACCCCCATCAGGCGCCGCTGTGGTACGCCCGGGCGCTGGACCGGCGCCAGCGGGACGACCTGCCCGGCGCCCTGGACGCCACCCGGCGCGCCTTGAAGGAAGACCCGGACCACCTGGAAGCCGCCCTGCTGCAGGCGCAGTTGTTGTTCGAGGCCGGCCAGCCTGAGAAAGCGCTGAAACGGGTGGCGCAACGGGTCGAGGCCCATCCGGACAGCCGCCGCGCCCGGGTCGCCTATGTGCGCCTGCTGCTGGCCGCCCACCAGTACGACGACGCCCGTGAACAATTACAGATTCTGGCGGAGCGCAACCCCCAGGATCTGGACCTGCAGTATTCCCTGGCCTTGCTGGCCCTGGACGCCGGCGCCGTGGAATCCGCCGAGGAGATCCTGCATCAACTGCTGCGCCAGGGTTACCGCCCCAACCAGATGCGCCTGCATCTGGGCCAGGCGGCGGAAGCCCGCGGCGCCGTGGACGAAGCCATCAACGACTACCTGAAGGTCAAGGGCAGCGACGCCCTGCAGGCCCAGGTGCAGGCGGCGCGCTTGCTGTACGCCAGCGACCGGGGTGATCGCGGCCATGCGCTGATCACCAGCCTGACCCGCCAATTTCCCGACCGCGCCGACCTGCTGTGGGTGAGCGAAGCGGAAATGCGCGCCGCCACCGGCGACGCCCAGGGTGCCCTGGCGCTGCTCGACCATGCCCTGGAAGCCGACCCGGACAACCCGGACCTGCTTTATGCCCGCGCCATGACCGCCGGCCAGATGGGCCGCACCGAGCAGATGGAAGCGGACCTGCAGCAAGTGCTGGCGCAGGACCCGGACGACACCGCCGCGCTCAATGCCCTGGGCTACACCTGGGCGGACCGGGGCGCCCACCTGGAGCAAGCCCACGATATGATCGCCCGGGCCCTGGCGGCGGAACCGGATGACCCGGCGATTCTCGACTCCATGGGCTGGGTGCTGTACCGGCTGGGTCGCCCGGAAGAGGGCCTGCCCTACCTGCGCCGAGCCTACCAGCAGCAGCCCGACGCCGAAGTCAGTGCTCACTTGGGCGAAGTGCTCTGGGCCCTGAACGAGCGCGATGCCGCCCTGCGGGTGTGGCGCGCCGCCCTGGCCAAGGAGCCGCAATCGCCGGTTCTGCTGGACACCCTGCAACGGCTGGAGATCGCCCCATGACCCGACTGTGGTGGCTGCCCCTGCTGGCACTGTTTTTAAGCGCTTGTCAGACCCGCCCGGTGACGGACACCGACTTCACCCGCCCGGACCAGATCCAGCGCTGGGAAATGAACGGCAAGCTGGGCTACCGCACTCCGGAGGACGGCGGTTCCGCCACCTTCGATTGGGAACAGTCCCCGCGCCACGGCGCCATTCACTTTTCCGGCCCGCTGGGCTTCGGCAGCGCCGAACTGACCTGGCGTCCCGGCCGCGCCCGCCTGGAAACCGGCAAGGGCGAGTGGCAAGCACGCTCCCCCGGCGAACTGGCCTGGCACCTGACCGGCTTCTGGCTGCCGGTGTCGGCCCTGGAATACTGGAGCCGCGGCCTGGTCTGGCCCGGCGCCCCGGCGCAGGCGGAGAAAAACGAGGCCGGCCAGTTGGTGCGCCTTCGCCAGCTGGGCTGGAACCTGGAGTTCGACCGCTATGAACCGGTGGGCCAGGTGGCACTGCCCCATCGCATCAAGGCCCACCAGGACGCCAACCATTTCACCCTGCTGATCCGGGAGTGGCGCCCGCTGCCATGACCCCTGCATCCCCCGCGATGGCGCCGGCGACCGGGTTCGCCCTGCCGGCACCGGCCAAGCTCAACCTGCTGCTGCACATCATCGGCCGCCGCGCCGACGGCTACCACGACCTGCAGACCCTGTTCGCGCTGCTCGACCACGGTGACACCCTGCACTTCCGGCCCCACGACGCCCTGACCCTGACCTGCGACCGGCCCGACCTGCCGGTGGACGAGCACAATCTGGTGCTGCGCGCCGCCCGTCTGCTGCAACAGGCCAGCGGCTGCCACCAGGGCGCCGCGCTGCATCTGGAGAAGCGTCTGCCCGCCGGCGGCGGCGTGGGCGGCGGCTCCTCCGACGCGGCCACCGCCCTGCTCGGCCTCAATCATCTATGGGGACTGAACCTGACCCTGGAGCAACTGGCCACCCTCGGCCTGCAACTGGGCGCCGACGTACCGGTGTTCGTGCACGGTCGCAACGCCTGGGCGGAGGGCGTGGGCGAGCGCCTGCAAGCCGTTGATCTGCCGCCACAATGGTTTCTGGTGGTGAATCCCGGGGTAGCCGTTTCAACCGCTCGAATTTTCAGCGACGGGGAATTGACAAGGCACACCCCCGCCATTACATTACCGGCCTCGCTTGGGGCGGCCACTTTCGAGGCCCTTCTCAACCAGGGTCATAACGACTGTGAAGCCGTGGCCCGGCGCCTTTTTCCCCCCGTGGATCAAGCGCTTGAGTGGCTCCAACGCGAAGCGGGCAACGCCCGCATGACCGGCACCGGCGCCTGCTGTTTCGCACGCCTTGCCGGGGCGCAAGCGGCCCGCGACCTGCAGCGGCGCTTGCCAGAAAACTGGACGGCTTTTGTGGCCCGAAGCACTGAACTCTCACCTCTCCACGAGGCACTGGCGACGCTTCGAGCCAAAGAACATCCAGGTCCGGCGTCCAACGACGACGCCACCTGACCGGTTAGTGTTGGGGTATAGCCAAGTTGGTAAGGCAGCGGGTTTTGATCCCGTCATTCCCAGGTTCGAGTCCTGGTACCCCAGCCATCTTCTTTATACGTTCTTCTATATAAAAGGAACGTGAGTTCCTGAAATCCACTACCTGATAGTCAGGGGACGCCAGTGTCCAAACTCGTGGTTTTTTCCGGTAGCGCCAATCCCGAGCTGGCCCAGGCCATGGTCAAGCAGCTCAACATTCCCCTTGGCGATGCCGACGTGGGCATTTTCAGCGACGGCGAAGTGTCCGTGGACATCCAGGAAAACGTACGCGGCAAGGACGTGTTCATCGTCCAGTCCACCTGCAACCCCACCAACGATCACCTGATGGAACTGCTGGTCATGGCGGACGCCCTGCGCCGTTCCTCCGCCGGCCGCATCACCGCGGTGATGCCCTACTTCGGCTATGCCCGTCAGGACCGCCGGGTGCGCTCCGCGCGGGTGCCGATCACCGCCAAGGTGGTGGCCGACATGATCACCGCCGTGGGCATCGACCGGGTGGTGACCGTGGACCTGCACGCCGATCAGATCCAGGGCTTCTTCGATATTCCGGTGGACAACGTATACGGCACGCCGCTGTTCGTGGCCGACATCGAGCGCCAGAAGCACGACGACCTGATGGTGGTGAGCCCGGACGTGGGCGGCGTGGTACGGGCACGCGCCCTGGCCAAGCAGCTCAACGACGCCGACCTGGCGATCATCGACAAGCGCCGCCCGAAAGCCAACGAATCCCAGGTGATGCACATCATCGGTGAGGTGGAAGGCCGCACCTGCGTACTGGTGGACGACATCGTCGACACCGCCGGCACCCTGTGCAAGGCGGCCCAGGCACTCAAGGACCACGGCGCCGCCAAGGTGTACGCCTACTGCACCCACGCGGTGCTGTCCGGCCCGGCCATCGACAACATCAGCAACAGCGCCATGGACCAGCTGGTGGTCACCGACACCATCCCGCTGTCCGAACAGGGCCGCCAGTGCGACAAGATCCGCGTGCTGCGCCTGGCCCCGATGCTGGCTGAAACCGTGCGCCGGGTGAACAACGAGGAATCCCTGTCCGCCATGTTCGACCGGCTGGAGCTGGTTTAGGACCTGTTGAAAGTTGAAAGTGAAAAGTTGAAAGCGCGACAGGCCCTCCCTCCGGCTTTCAACTTCAGAGGCCGCGCCCCAGGCCCGGAGCGCGGCCTCTTGCGTTCCGGGACCCGCCCAAGCGGGCTCGCGCTTTCAACTTTTAACTTGTCACTTTCAACTTCTGGCCTGCCGGCCAGATTTCGGGCATAATCCGGCCCCCTTTATCAACCCTTCCCATCGCACCTGGTCGCGGGGCGGCGGGGAGCTTTACGGAGACATCGACATGTCCAACGAATTCGAACTGACCGCGGAAAGCCGCAGCGACGCGGGGAAAGGTGCGAGCCGCCGCCTGCGTCGTCTGCAGGGTCGGGTTCCGGGCATCATCTACGGCGGCACCGCCGAACCGCAGATGATTTCCCTGGAAGCCCGTGAGCTGAAGAAAGCCCTGGAAACCGAGGCCTTCTACAGCCACATCCTGACCCTCAAGCTGGACGGCAAGAACCAGCAGGCGGTACTGCGCGATCTGCAGCGCGATCCGGCCCGCGGTTTCCCGATCCACGCCGACTTCATGCGCGTGGACGCCAGCCACAAGATCACCATGACCGTTCCGCTGCACTTCACCAATGAAGAAGCCTGCATCGGCGTCAAGAAGCAGGGCGGCGAGATCCACCGCAACATCTCCGAGGTGGAAGTGAGCTGTCTGCCCAAGGACCTGCCGGAATACCTGGAAGTGGACATGATCGCCGTGGAGCTGGATCAGGTGATCCACCTCTCCGAGATCAAGCTGCCGGGCGGCGTGGAAATCGTCGAGCTGACCCATGGCGAAGACCATGACCAGCCGGTGGTGGCCGTGCACAAACCGAAGGTCCGCGCCGAGGAAGACGAAGGCGAGGAAGGCGGCGAAGAAGCCGCCGGTGACGACAAGGCCGACGAGGAATAATCCTCGCCGTGGCGGATCCGGTACGACTGATCGTGGGCCTGGGCAACCCGGGCCCCGAATACGACGCCACCCGTCACAACGCCGGTGTCTGGTACATCGATGCCCTGGCCCGTGCCCAGGGCATTTTCCTTTCCGAGGAAAAGAAATACTTCGGCCTCACCGGCACCTTCCAGTTCGAAGGCGAAACCATCCGCCTGCTGGTGCCCTCCACCTATATGAACCGCAGCGGCCAGGCCACCTCGGCGCTGGCGAACTTCTTCAAGATTCCGGTCACGCAGATGCTGGTGGCCCACGACGAACTGGACCTGCCCCCGGGCGTGGCCCGCTTCAAGCAGGGCGGCGGCCACGGCGGCCACAACGGACTGCGCGACATCATTGCCCGGCACGGTAACAGCCGGGATTTTCACCGCCTGCGCATCGGCATCGGCCATCCCGGCAGCGCCGACCGCGTCACCCCCCATGTGCTGAGCAAACCCTCCGCCCAGGACCGCGACTTGATCGAGCGGGCCATCGACGAGGCGGTGCGCTTTACCCCGGATATGCTACGTGGCGACCTGAACGGTGCCATGAACGGGCTGAACGGCTTCCGCGCCTGACCACGCTCCCGATCTTCAACGATCGCCGCGGTAACGCGCCAGAACCCACTGCCCCGCCGGCCGTTCGCGCATGTCGCCGAGCTTCTTTTGCAGCGCCGGCGACAGGGTGCTCTCATCGAAAACGTCCCAGGGCGTGCCCGGCGGGCTGACCAGCGGCGCCAGCAAGCTGGCCGCGGTAATGTCCGCCAGGGTCAGCCGGTCCGCCACCAGATAGTCGCCACCGCCCTGGGCCAGGGCCTCTTCCACCAGTGCCAGCCCCTCTTCCACGCGCTGTTCCGAATACACCACCGCCTTGGGCTTGATGGCGTACAGCCGCCGCACGCCCTCGCGGGTGAGCGGCACCAGGGCACGCTTGACCGGACCGGGCAGATGGTAGGGGTCGAGCATGGCGTCCATGATCTCCGGGCGGTTCAGCACCTGGCCATAGAGCCAGCGGCGCACATGCACGCCGATGCGGTCGAACTGCTGCTCCAGCTCGATCATGCGCGCCCGCTGATCCCCGTCCTCCGGCACCAGCGGCCGCTCCGGATAATACTTCTCCAGGTAATAGGCGATCTTGGTGGAATCGCCCACCGTGCGTTTATCGTCGCGCAGAATCGGCAGGGTATTGATGCGCGCCAGCCAGTGGCTGCGCAGCCGATGCGGCCCGGGCAACAGATTGCGCACGCGGTAATCCAGCCCCTTGTGGTCGAGCTGCCAGCGGCTCTTCTCGCAGTAATGGGAGATCGGAAACTGATAAAGGATTCGGACGGTCATCGCAAAGGCACCTCCTTGTGACCAGCCAGTCTAGAGGTTCCCGCCCACCCGGTTCAGGGCACGAGCGCCCCGCCGGAACGGCGCTTGAGCAACCCCCGGTCGCATTTTGCGCGTAGCTTGAGTAGCATTGCGCCCTCGAAATCGGAGGTGCAGTTATGGGTATTCAGTGCGGTATCGTGGGCCTGCCCAACGTGGGCAAATCCACCCTTTTCAACGCCTTGACCAAGGCCGGCATCGACGCTGAGAACTTCCCGTTCTGCACCATCGAGCCCAACACCGGCGTGGTGCCGGTGCCGGACCCGCGCCTCGACCAGCTGGCCGCCATCGCCAAGCCGGAAAAGGTGATCCCGGCGACCATGGAATTCGTGGACATCGCCGGCCTGGTGGCGGGCGCCTCCAAGGGCGAAGGGCTGGGCAACCAGTTCCTGGCCAACATCCGCGACACCGACGCCATCGCCCATGTGGTGCGCTGCTTCGACGATGAGAACGTGATCCACGTGGCCGGCAAGGTGTCGCCCCTGGACGACATCGCGGTCATCAACACCGAGCTGGCGCTGGCCGACCTGGACTCCGTGGAACGCGCCCTGCAGCGCGCCCAGAAGGCCGCCAAGGGCCAGAACAAGGACGCCCAGGCGATGATCCCGGTGCTGGAAAAACTGCTGCCGCTGCTCAGCGAAGGCGAACCGGCCCGCGCCGCGGACCTGAGCGCCGACGAACGCAAGACCATCCGCAGCCTCAATCTGCTCACCCTCAAGCCCACCATGTACATCGCCAACGTGGAAGAAGACGGCTTCGACAACAACCCGCTGCTGGACACCGTCCGCCAGCAGGCCGAGACGGAAAACGCCGTGGTGGTGCCGATCTGCGCCAAGATCGAATCCGAGATCGCCGAGCTGGACGATGAAGAGAAAACGGACTTCCTGGCCGACCTGGGCATGGAGGAACCGGGCCTCAACCGGGTGATCCGCGCCGGCTACGAACTGCTCGGCCTGCAGACCTACTTCACCGCCGGCAAGAAGGAAGTGCGCGCCTGGACCATCAAGGTCGGCGCCACCGCCCCCCAGGCCGCCGGGGTCATCCACACCGACTTCGAGAAGGGCTTTATCCGCGCCCAGACCATCGCCTTCGACGACTTCGTCGCCGGCAACGGCGAACAGGGCGCCAAGGAAGCCGGCAAGATGCGCGCCGAGGGCAAGGACTACGTGGTCCACGACGGCGACGTGCTGAACTTCCTGTTTAACGTCTGATTAACGTTTGATCATTTCTCCTATACCTCAGTAGACGTTAGTAGCCACCCATAGACTAAGCATATAACGTAAAATCAACAGCTTACATTGAAAAAGCCTGGGTCTTCTGAGCCGCCGACGTCTACTGTTGGATTTTGCATTCCAGGATTTTTGGGGGTACAGTTGGGGGTACTGCTCAAAAATTTTGGGGGTACCGCCTCCCCCATCCTGGAGGTGCCAATGCCAAAGGATCTACTTACCGAACTCAAAGTCAGGGCGGCGAAGCCGGAATCACGCTCGTATAAGCTCAGTGATGGCGGCGGCCTGTTCCTCTTGGTCAAACCAAATGGCAGCAAGCTCTGGCGCTGGAAGTACCGCATTGATGGCAAGGAGAATCTTTACGCTATCGGCCCCTACCCTGATGTAGGCCTATCAGATGCCCGAACGGAGCGGGACTCGGCACGGCAGCTCGTCAAGCAAGGCATTCACCCATCGCACGACCGCCAAGAGATAAAGCGGCGCAATATCGAGACACTCGAAGAACGCAAGCGAGCCATGGAAAGCTCTTTTGCCAAAGTCTCGGCTGCTTATCTGGCTGAGGTGAAAGCGAGCTACAAGCCAGGCTCGTACCGCGCCAAGGAAAGCCGTATCCGGAAATACCTCGCACCGAAGCTGGCCGAGATTCCAATCAGTGAGATCGGAGTCAAAGAGATACGTCCCGTCCTGGAGGCCTGCAAAGCCCACGGTGCCTGGGCCGGGATTCATGTGAAGGGCGACCTGAACGCAATTTTTGAGTATGCAATCGTACGGGGCTTGGCCGACGCCAACCCGATACCAACGCTGCGCGGACTGCTCAAGATACCTCCCAGCCAAAGCAAGGCCGTCTTGACCGCCGAGCAGACCCGCGCCTTCTATCGAGAGCTTCGGGCTTACCGTGGCTACCCAGAAACTGCCCTGTGTCTGCGACTCATTGCACTAACTGCCTGCCGACCCGGCGAAGCAGCCGATGCAGAGTGGAACGAGTTTGATTTTGAGGAACAAGTATGGCGCCGACCGGGGGAGAAGATGAAAGCCGGACGCGACCACGTCTGCCCTCTTTCTGATCAGGCAATCCAGGTGATCGAAGACCTTCGGCCAATTACCGAAGGTGGGCGCTATCTGTTTCCTCACCGTAGCGGCAAGGGGTTCACGACGCCCAACAGATTGTCGTATGCCATGCGTGACATGAATCTGGGGCCGAGAACAACACCCCACTGTTGGCGAACCACTTTTTCCACTTGGGCCAACGAGCAGGGTTTCCGTCCCGATGCCATTGAGCGCCAGCTAGCCCACGTCGAAAGCAACAAGGTGCGCGCAACTTACAATAAGGCAATCCTGCTCTCCCAGCGCCGTGAAATGATGCAGGCATGGGCTGATTATCTTTCGGCAGCAGAAGAGGCGGCTGTAAATACATCTGAGTCAGCTTCCAAGCCGACATCCAAGAAGATTGGTGCTCGTGCTCGCAGAGCGGGCTAAGCTTTATGTAGCACCACTGTTGGACTGAGCTTCGCCAACCGAAAGCGTCAAATACGGATTATTTAGAATTGGTTCGTTGAACAACACCGAGCCATCTGCCAACAAGTAGCCATGCAACCGCCGCGACTTGCGTGGCCCGGTGACTTCGCAAGTCCAGATGTTCAGCCCATTGTCTTGCTTGCGGTGCAGTCCCAACTTTTCGAACTTCTTCTGAGCCCACTGCCAGTCTGAGAGCTTCTCTGTCTTGGCAAGCTTCGCTATCTGGGGATGCTCCTGGGCATAACGCTGGAACACCCCCGGGCTGACGAGATACACGGTACCGTCTACGGTGTGCACCAGCGCCTTGGCGTCGTTGATGATGAGTTTTCGAGCCTGGATGTGCTGACGTAGCCATTCCATGAAGTGTTCGCCGGAAGGTGAGGCATTTCTCCGCTCTGGCTCCTCATCCGGCACTGGAGCGACGAACTCTTCTTTTGGAGGTTGCGGCGGGTCGGCTGTTGTAGGTGCCGAGGAGTCATCCAGTAGGTCGAGCAGAGCGTTTACGCCATCGTCTGCCATAACTGATTCTGCCGACCCAGACTGATCCAGATCGGCGTCAGGTACATGATGGCCGGCATTCCCTTCGCTGGGTGCAGGCGTATCCTCTTCCCCTTGATCGACCTCAATGTTCCCCGTGAATGCAGGTGGTCGGTCGGCTGCTTCCCAGATTGCAGCCGGAGACAGCTTCAGAAAGGTGAAGCTGTGTGACCAGCCCCCATCGCTGGTCACGGTCGCCTTCCAGATCGCTTTGCCGTCTGGAGTGGGCTGTGCGATGCCGTGGTCCTGCAGGATATTGAACAGCGCCGTATTGTTGGAGGGTATGCCTTCAATGCCCTGGGACAGCAGATAGGCGCGGAGCTTGTCGGAAACGGTCTTACTCACCAGCCACAATGCATCCTGGGTCAGCCAGCCATCGGAAGCCTGGGGCTGGTTAAGTTTGAACTCTTCCCTGAGCAGATAGCGCAGGCCATCCAGCAGTTTCCGCTGCAGGGTATATTTGGGCGCGGCGATCGCCTTGCCGGGATCGCCACCGAGCTCCTGGGCAACCGAAGCCTGGTCGGCCTGTATCACCAGCTCGCCTAGGGTGCCGGCATGTTCATATTGCCCCGCCAGGACATACAGCAAGGCAGCCCACAGATCGGGATACTGGCTGAGCCAGTCAAGGATTTCACGATCGAGCAGCCGGGTGTACAGGAGTCCAGTAGCGGCACTGTGCAGGCGGTACTCCCTGTCCTTGCGATAACGAAACCGGTATGGCCGCTGCAATGGACCGTGCCATGGGTGCCAGATGGAGCCGTCGGCATATTCCACATGCAGGTCGACGGCGATTTTGCCAATGTCGTGCAGCAGCGCCGCATAGGCGGTGGCCGCGGTCCAGGCCTCCGCCTGGGCGGCCTGGGTCTCCGGAGTTGTACCGGCAGGCAACAGGTGGGACTGCCTCAGTTTGAGTGCATAGGCGACGATTTCCAGGCTGTGGTCGAGCATTCCGCCAGGATAGGCGTGGTGATGCCCCTCGGAGGCTGGGAACTGTTGGACCAGTTCAGCGTAGCGTTCCAGGGGTGCCAGATACAGAGTGTTGAATTGACGACGAGATAATGACGTCCGCTGCCAGATGTGTTCCAGCAGTTTCCGCCGGCGAGGCGTTGCCAGCAGAGACGCGGCCGACTCAGGTCGCGTCAGCCCTTTGGGCATCTCCGAGACGGGGGCTTGTGGTGCGCCGGCGGTCAGGCGGACGCTTTTACGTTGGAACAGGGAAAACATCTGAAACCCCGAACAGTGTGACCGGGCTGGGGCCTTTTGGCCTTTTCGGGTAGAGCCTTTCCCCTTCCTACCATTCCCTTGCCCCTTCCCAGCCCTTTGGCCCTTGATTAGCCCTCGGGTATAAGTTAGCCCATGGTATCCAGCCACAATAAATAGGATTCGTGCGGTTCCGTATTGTTTGCGGAAGGCAGGCTGTACCTTGTCTACCCTCGGTGCTTTCAGCAACAGCAGGAGGGGGCCATGCGACCGCAAAATACACCGAGGGAAGCCAGGATTGACAAGGTAAGGAATAATCCTTACTCTATAGGCATGAGTATCACCGACAGGAGCCTGACCATGCCTGGTATCCATGAACAAGCTACCCTGACTTCCAAAGGGCAGATCACCTTGCCCAAGGCAATTCGACAGGCCCTGGGTGTGACCACCGGGGGCAAGGTGTCCTTTGAGCTGCGCGGCGGCGAAGTGATCGTCACCCGTGCCGACGCCGAACATGAAGACCCGGCCATCGGTGCCTTCCTGGGATTGCTGGAACAGGACATCCGCCAGGGCAAGCACGTTGGCAACCTGCCGGACGATCTCGCCCAGGCCATGCTGGCGAATCTGGAGCACCCGGTGGATCTCAATGAGGATATCGAAGGCGAAGTAGCCCTTTGATGCAGCGCCATGGATGGATACTGCTGTTCCACGACTGCATCGTGGAGCAATTGCAGAAGCTGCACGCCGCCGCCGAGCGGGCTCAGCGGAGTGACCCGAAAGGCTACGAGAGTAACGCTAACGTCAAATTGTTCAGGGCGTTGACGCAGTTGATCCTGGAGATCGTGCCCAGAGATCCAGGGCGAGATGAATACCGGCAGGGCAACACGCTAGGGCTAAAGCACCGGCACTGGCGGCGAGCCAAGATCGGAAGGCGCTTCCGGCTGTTCTTCCGCTACGACTCCAGGTCGAAGACCATCGTGTTTGCCTGGGTCAATGATGAACAGACGTTACGGTCGTCGGGCAGCAAGTCTGACCCCTACGCGGTGTTCGAGAAGATGCTCCAGCGTGGCAACCCACCGGATGACTGGGAAAGTCTCGTGGCAGCAAGCCGATCCGACTGGTCGACGAAGGAGAAGCGATAGCCCTCCAAGAGGTTAAAGCGATGAAAGCAACACCGACGATTACGAAAACCGAGCGCGCCGGTCGATGGCTGGGGCGCATGTGGCGTGGTGTTGCTCGTCGCGAGACGCGAGCTATTCATTGGCTGGCTGCGAAAGGACTGCCTGCTGGTGTGGGACGTCTGTTGCTATGGGGCCTCAAGTTCGGAGTGCTCGGTGCCTTGCTGATCACGGGGTTCTGGATTGTCGGGTTCCTACTTGTAGGCACCTTGGTCGTTTGGGCTGCGCTTAACTCGAATGATGCCAGTGAAGCAGAGCCAGAGTGGCGTGAAGGTCACTCTGGCTTTGGCCTGTACGACAAGAACGAGTGGCGTCATGACATGGGCGACCCTGACGATCCTTGAGCCAGCTCATCCGGCTCATGAATTGAAGACCACCTTATGTGGTGGCACTCAAATGTACGAACTGGTTGCCAGCGCCTTCTGCTCTCACACTCAGGCCTGCCCCCCTGGAGACAAGGTAGCTTAATGGCTGGTCGAGCATGAATGGATAAAGCACTGCCAATGATGACAAGCCAGACACCGGCAGTGCCTTCCCCGTGTACATCAATGCCGCCTCGATGAGCCAAGTTACAGCCTGCTCATCTCTGACTACGATCGGCTGTTTTCGTACCAATCGCTTGCCTTTCTCAACACGCTCGATTGCTCCCCAGCTTGCTTGCGACTGCAAGACCATGTTTGTCATTCGATAGGTGCCTTCGCGCTCGCCGTAACTCTCACTCATACGACGATGAATTTCCGCCGAAGCGCAGTCACCCTGCAGAGAGGAAAGTCGCCCAACCAGCTCGCTTACCCTGCCAAAAAACGGGTAGGTTGCTATGGCCATCCCCCAAGTCAGTGCCGCGATGGGAGTATTGGGATCAGCTTTATGGATGGCAACTCCTCGATCAGCGAAGGCCTTCAGTTCTGGGCGTGGTTCCAGCCAAAGCCGGTTGAGTACTGTACGAGTCTTCTTGCGGGCGGCAACGCCAAGCTCCGCCTGATCCAGCAAAGTGTTCAAACCATCCAGGGTATTCGACTCGGCACGGACTTCAAGCGCTGCCGTCGCCCATTCGAGCGGTACGAAGCGATCAAAGCCGATTTTAGGTGCCGAGGGTTTCATGGTGTTCAATCTACGTAGCTCACTTTTACAAACGGCACGATCAGCTCCTCAACGGATGGCCCGCCGTGCACTACTATTTGATCATCTTTCGGTACGAAGGCTCCGCGGCCTCCAGCAAAAAGCGGCATAAAGTCCGTTGGCAAACCGCCGACATCCAACTTAAAAGCATCCGGATTCGCGGCCAAGGCTTCGGCGAGAAGCGCTTCGCTACGATAAGCACGTACGCGCTCACCCCTAAGTTCAGGAGCAAGGCCCTGGTTCGGTCGACCTATGCCAACCGCTTCTACATTGCCGTGATCCGCTGTCAGGTAAATACTGAAACCATTGTCCAGCAGAATCTGGAACAGTCTTTCAATAAACCCCGATTCGCACCATTTCGTTATTTGCGCGGCCACACCGGATTTGCCAAGCACCGCACCGTGGATCATTTCGTCTACGGTATCGACAACAATACCAGCCACCTTGACAGCAGGATTAGACAACTCAGCTTCCAGATCAGGCAAATCATCATTTCGTTTGATGGCTTTGCGATAGAAAACCTCCCTGGAAGTCAGTCCATGGTCTCGCCAAAAGCGATCCCATAGTCCCGGTTCTTTGGATGTCGTTTCAATACTGTCGGCAAACTCACGAGGACGTAGACCAGAAAAAAGGGCTTGTCTGGAGACGGATGTCAAAGTTGGCAGCCAGGCAAAACAGGCTTGCTCATCGAACATCAGTCGAGGTTGAGCCTTGGTGACGCTCTCCCGGACCTGAATCCACTGATCGATGGCCAATCCATCGAACAGAAGGAGCGCAATTTTCTGTTCACCATGTTCTCGTCGTATCGACAGAAAACGGGGAACATGATGCAACATGATCGGTCCTTTCACGACCGGCAAGGAAGGCAAATCCGAATAGTGCTTGACCAACCATCCCTGTAGCTGAGTATCAGCCTGACACTGCAAGTCCAGAAGATCATTTCTCAGACCTGCCGCACGGCTGGAATCCAAGCCGTTGAAGCGCGAAATGATCTCGCCGAGACGGCGGGCAAAATGTGCCCAGTCACGATGGCTCGAATCAATGCCAGGAATCTCATCCTGCAGGGTCTTGATACCGTCCAGAACCAGAGTGCGCATGGCAAGCGGGTTCTGGACTACCCCCACTTTGGCCCATTTAGGCAATGCGTCCGATATGCCCGATACTTCCAGCGGGTGCAATGTGCCATCCAGGAACATGGAATCAACAATCAGCCAGACATCATGGTGATCAAATGGAATTTCCAGCTTAACGTTTAATTCCGGCGGTGATGGCTCCCCGACTCGGTTACCAGTAAGCCCATGTTTTTCCAAGTAGCGATACCAGGCATCCTGAACTACTCGCAGGGTTTGGCTTCTATTCGAGAAGAGTTCGGCGATAGGAGCGTCTCTGAATGCACTCTGGCTACCCAATACCTGCTCTACATACTGAGCAAGCACCGTGGGTAGTGTCGACTCGCGATAATGCAAACGCAGCAGTTCTCGCCAGAAGTGTTCAGGCTGCTTTATCAGATGGGGGCTTAGCTCAAAGATATGTGTGAGCACAAACTCCTTGGTGGCCGCTTCTCCCAGGACTTGTAATGCATGCTGAGCCTGCGCTTCGAACAAGGAAGGCAACATCTCGTTGTCCAGTTGCCGTACTACCGAATAGCTGAGCTTTGGCAGTAGTTCCGCCAGGCTCAGGCTTAAGCGGCGCCCATGACGTAAGTAGTCCCAGGGCAGCTCGCCGGCCTGATGTCCTCGCAGATGCAAAATGAGTGCATCAGACGGTGGTGCCTCTCCCTGATCCCAGGCTGTACGGTAGCGCTCTTCGTATTCGGCGCGAAACGCTATGCTGTCCTCGAACAGCAGCGTTTCAAAGCCACGTTCGCGCAAGCCCGCCAGGACATGCTCATCAAGCAAGACGCCATCCGGATCAGAGACAATCCACAGTCGAGATAAATCAGACGGGAACTCTCCAAGAATACAGTTTACCCAGGAAGAATTTGTCACGCTGCATTCCCCCCGGCACTGCCAATCCGCAACATCAATACTGCATTGAGTTCCGGAGTGCCCTGTTCGGCTTCAAGTAGAGCCGCCATGCGCGCTTCATGTTCCGCATCCAAACGCTTGCGCCTGTGCTCCCTCACAGCAGGAAGCCCAATGCGACCGATGGCCTGATATCTGGCTTCAAAGGCATAGTGTGCTCGCTCGCGCTCCTCTGCAAGCCAGCTATGGTGCTCTTCCTGCAATTCAGAAAACAATCGTTCACCTTGCCCCCTGGCGGCGGCCAAAGCGTTTTCAAAGTCGTTGCCGGCTTGTTCCATTTCCAACTCAGGGGCGAGCATCAATTGCTCTGTCAGCAGTAAATCCCATATTCGCTTGGCGGTAGGTACAAAGCTGCGACCATCATCGGTAATGAATACGGGCAGGAAGCGACGACGACTGAATCGCTCAGACGCATGGGATGCGTCCAGACTGATCTCCCAAAGCGACCACACACCGGTAACCGCTTCAGGCAGGCCACGTATCGAAACCATCGGCAGAGGCTGGCCCACTACACAGCGCGGCAATTCACTGATGACCGCGCGTGCACGAGCGTCCTCCAGCGTGATCCACTCTATCTCGGGGTGCTGTTCAGCGGTTCGTGCATCAAAGCAAACACGGGGTGACTCACTGCCGTCCGGCCACTTCACTCTCCAGGACTCACCGCACTTTTCAGCCTCGCCACCACGTGCCGGTAGCCCCGCAGTGATGGCGCGCTCCAGCCAATATTGTGCTGGGTGATCACGCCATTTGCGTGCATCATCGGCTTCCAGGGTGTAGTCCTCCGTCAGGAGATCGCTATCCTTGCGGCTTGCTGACACCTTATCCCGTACCTGGTCGATGACCGCATCGCATTCCTGGTCAATACGGCTCGGGTTCTGCAGACCATGTACGAACAGCTCATCAAAGATTGGCTCCACTTCCACCGAGTCGATGACATCCGCCGCTTTATCTACACCGAACTCCTGGGCGATTACCTCCAGCTTTTCTTCCAGCACCTGGCGAACCCGGTGCTCGACCGTGTCTTCAAGAACCAGATTGATGGCCCGCACCACATGAGGTTGTCCGATACGATCAACGCGGCCTATTCGCTGCTCCAGCCGCATGGGGTTCCAGGGCATGTCGAAATTGACAACCACATGGCAGAACTGCAGGTTCAAACCTTCACCGCCGGCATCAGTTGAGATCAGCACCCGCACATCACCAGAAAAGTCTTGTTGCGCCTTGGTTCGCGCATCCAGATCCATCCCGCCGTTGAGTAGCACTACGGAAAAGCCCCGGCTTTCCAGGAGCTCCGCCAACATGGCCTGAGTGGGCACAAACTCGGTAAACACCAGCATCTTGAGCTGCGGGTCGCTCTCCTCTTGCTGAAGCTTGTAGATCAGTTCCAGAAGGGCCTCGGCCTTGGCATCAGTCCCTTGCCGCTCGGTCTCACGCGCCAGGTCGAGCAGAATGTCGACCTCCGCTTTCTCCTGCTCCCAGCCATTGGCCTGCACGGCAATGTCGACCTGCGACTGCCCATCCAGTTCAGCCCACTCATCCATATTCGCCGTATCAAACAAGCTGGCTTGCAGTTGCGGCTCTTCCAGCAGGCTTTGGCGCTTTTCCAGCGTGGCCCGAATGGCTGCCGTGCTGGACGTCACTAGGCGCTGCATCAGAATCATCAAGAATCCAATATGGCGCTGCTTGGCGGCCATGGCCTGGTTGTAACCATGGCGCACGTAGTCGGTTACCGCCTCATAGAGTCTCTGCTGGGCGGCATGGCGATCCTGCCATGCCACGGCCTGTAGCTTGGTCGCACGCGACTTGAACAGCGGCTGTCCCTCGGCATCGATAGAGGAACGCTTCTCGGTACGGATCACATAAGGCTGCACCCGGTCGCGATTGATACTGTTCTCGTCAGGAAACGCCTCACGATCCAGCAACTGCATCAAGCGCATGAACTGGTCTGTCTTGCCCTGGTGAGGCGTGGCAGACAACAACAGCAAGTAGGGGGCCGCCTCCGCCAACGCAGCTCCCAATTTGTACCGGGCTACCTGCTCGGTACTACCGCCCATACGGTGCGACTCGTCGATAATCACCAGGTCCCAACCGGCAGACACCAGATCCTCGAAGCGTTCGCGGTTGTAGGTGTTCAGTTGTTCCAGGCTCCAGCCACGACGGGCCTCAATGGGTTTCACCGAGTCCAGTGAGCAGATAACCTGATCATGCATCCGCCACAGATTGTCATCCTCGTTGCGCCAGGTACGAAAGGCGGACAGGTCGGATGGCTCTATAAAGCGAAGCGCCTCGCCGAAGTGCAAGCGCATCTCCGCCTGCCACTGACGCACCAAACCTTTGGGGGCCACCACCAGCACGTGTTTCACCATACCGCGCAACTTGAGTTCTCGCAGAATCAGGCCGGCCTCAATGGTCTTACCCAGGCCTACTTCATCAGCAAGCAGGTAGCGAATGCGGTCTCGGCTCATGGCCCTGTTCAGAGCATGGAGCTGATGCGGCAGAGGCACCACGCTGGACTGTATCGGGGCCAGTAGCAGGTTGTCCTCCAGCGCATCGCACAACTTGGCAGCGGCAGCCGTATGCAGAATCTGGTCAGCCGTCGGCTGCACGTCGGCCAGTGAACCCAGCTCTTGGGCTCGGGCACGCACCACGGCGTCCTTGCCCGGCAGCCATACCCGGTAGGTGTTTTCTCCCCACAGCATCTGGCTATCCACCACCCGGCAGGGGGCGGTCTGGCGAATATGCCAGCACCAATCGCCTACCGCCCATACGTTGGTCATGTCTCCCCCTGTCCAATCACAGCCTGCCCGAGGTGGGTAAGGCGGTATCGCTGATTGCCGCTACGGGGCTTGTCGGGAATCGTCATTTCCAAGACCCCCGCATCCAGCGCGGGCTGGAGGTAAGCCTTTGCGAAATGCATGCGATCTTTCAACCCGACGCTATCCATGAGTTCCTGGCGCGTCATCTCCCCGGTAACCTTGGCCAGCAGCGTTGAAACTTGCGGGGTAACTTGAGGGGCAGCTTGCGGGGTACCTTGAGGGGTCTCTTGCGGGGTAGCTCCCCCCGCATCGGCCACCGGCTTCTCCGTAAAGCGCTGCCGCAGCACTTCTGGCACCTCAAACAGGGTGTCGCTCACTGCCTGCAACAGTTGCTGCTGAACCAGGAAATCGGCGATTCGCTTGGCTTGCAGGGTGGTGGCAACCCCCAGGCCACGAATATCCGTCAGGCTTATCCGCTCGCCATCTGCCCGGCCCAGGGCCAAGGCCAGCACATCCGCCTGCTCCCGGTTCAGGTTTGCGCCAATGGTCTGGCGAATGTGCTGCATGGCCTCGGTTACCAGAGGCTGATTGAGCAGCACCAGCTCGAACTGCTTGCGCGCCTTGTCATTGTGCAGCTGGGGCGGCACCCGGCCCAGCTCGTGCCAGTTGCGGAAAATCGCGCGAATACCCGTACCGGCCTGATCCGACAGGCCAATACGCCGGAAAGCTTTGACGATGGATGGGTTGCGTACCTCCTTCTCGGTGGGGTCCAGCAACTCAGCCTCGGTAGCAAAGGCATCCCCAGGATTCCAGAAGATGGTGCGATCGGTAAACAAGCGAATGGAGGGCTTGCGGCCATGGTCGCCATAGTCCTGGTGAATCAACAGGTTGATGGCCGCCTCCCGAAAGGCCACATAATCCGGCGGGTCGTCGTTGCGGCGCAAGGTGGAAGGGTCGAGCGCGAAGGGATGCTCGGCAATACGCATGTAGCGGGCCACCAGGCCTTGCCAGGTCTGGAAGATGTTTTCCTCGAACACATAGCGATCATGCCAGCGCTGTTCCGCCGACCAGCGCTCGAAAGCGGTATCGATACGCTGATAGTCCAGCACCGGCCGCGGCAGAATCTGTCGGACGTAGCGCCCTTCACCGAACAACAGCACACCGGCGCGGGTGGGCAGCAAAGTACCATCCTGCTCGACGATGAAATTCCAGTTGAGCAGGAACTCGGTCGGGTCTGCGATCTCCTTGTGTTCCGGATTACGCCGCGCGAACTGGGCCTGGTACCACTTCACCGTGTCCAGGTCGAAGCAGCGCTCCACTGGAATGTTCGGCAAGACTAGGCCGTCATACCGCTCCTGCGAAGCATCACGCAGCAAACGCTCCAGCTCACCCTGGGTACATTGCTCATCACCCGCACCACGCCGCACGTAGCTCTGGCGTGGGTCACCCTTGAGATACACCGGCTTGTCCGCTCGTGTCGCCTCTGGCACATGAAAGGCGAACACGTGCTTGCCGTCGATCTCGTACCGGCAAGGTTCCACGGCAATCACACGGTTCAGCTTCTGCCCGCCCCGCAAGGCAGCCAGAAAATCGTTCTGAACCTTGTCCGGTGTTTCTACACCAGTGATTTCAAGACGGCCATCACGTTCACTCACGCCGAACACCAGCCAGCCCCCCGCCGTATTGGCGAAGGCGGATACCGTCTTGTAGGCATCCTCCGGCACACCGCGCTGGGCGCGCTTGCACTCGAAGTCGTTCCATTCGATGCCATTAAGGCGGGCGAGCAGTTCGTCCTGATTCATCCCCGTACCTCATATTGCATCAGGCGTCTGCCTCCGTGCGGGTCAACGCATTGTCATACCACTGCAACAGCTTCTCATCTTCCTGCAGTGCAACTTCTGGGATCTTTTCAGCTATCTTGAGGATGATCGTATAGTCTTTGTTAGTCCACGCATCCTTGAACCCTGCACGCAGAACCTCCAGCCGGAATTCCTTGAGCCGGCGACCGGTAAATGCCAGGTAGGTCTGGAATTCCTTCAACAGCGCCTTCTCACGCTTCTTCTCCAAGTCCTGCGCCTTGTTGGGATCGGGCACATACCAGCGGTCCTTGGCTTTGGCGACCAGTTCCGGATCATTTTTTTCCAAACCACGGAGCTTGTGGTTGGTGGAGAGATAGCTGTGGATCTGGCTGGGGACGTCACCATTGCCGTCGTAGTTGAGGAAATTGTTCTCCAGCAGAGCCATTAACTCCGGCTTTGTCTCATGCTTCTTCCAGCCTGCACCAAGTTGGGTGGTGAACTCCGGGTGGATATCCTGATACGTCGAAGGCCGGCGTTTCAGAAAATCGGCTAGCCAGTCGATAGCGCTGCGCTCATCAGAAACGAATAGTTCCATCTGCGGCGCCTGCGCGGCTTGGGCGCGCTTCTTGTCGTACTCGGCCACCTGATCAGGCAGGAACACCATGCCATCACGTTCAGGGAATCGACTGCGCAAGCCGGAAAGAAACTCATCATTCGAAAGCGGCACCGGCGCATCATGGCGCACAAACCAGGCTACCATTCGATCGAAAATACGGCGTGGATCGCGCTCGACAATGAATTCCAGCTCCCCCCCTCTCGTCTTGACCACGGAAAGGTTGCGCAAGTGGGTCTGCACAAAGTCCCAGGCTGAATCCACCGTCGCGCCATGTTTTTTGAAGCGATCTTCCAGCCCACCGTTCGGCTTGTAGACAGAGATTACCAGATCTTGCTTCACCGTGTTCGGCGACATCACTTGCTGGAAGCTGCCTTGCTTCTTATCCAGCGCTGTTACTTCGGCGACAACAAAGCCTGTTTGCTGCAAGGCCACCTGAATCGTGTTCCATACGGCTGCCTTACTGTTGGAAAACACCACCGTCATCCAGCGGCCGGGCTTGAGTACCCGGTAATATTCAGCGAAGCAGCTGTACATCAGATGCTGATATTCCGGGATTCCTTTCTCGCGAACACGGTCAACGATAGCTTCCGGATCTGAGTCTGTCTTGACACCGTGCCAAGACTCGACAAGGAAATTCAGATCAGAATAGTAGATGTTTTCTCCGAAAGGAGGGTCGGTGAAGATATAGTCAATTGAGCCATCCAGAACTGGAAGGCGTGCTGCTGTCCCGGTATTGATCGCGGAGTTCTGGGGGATCGCTTGATACTTTTGAAACGCCTTGGAAAGCCGCCCTAGCTTTCCATTAAGGATGTACCAAGGACTGCATTCAGATAGCTGTGATGCCACATAGTACACACCACTCAAATATTGGTTTACTTGAGAAAAGTGTGTAGGCGTATAGCGGGCAAGAGTCGACATTCCCCAAATCGCCTGCTCGACCATAAATAGCAGCATGCTTCGAGTGCGCGGTTCAGAATGAGAATTGGCATTGTTCCAAAGCATTGCCATAGCGTGTGCTGCTCGCGGCAAGAACATTAAGTGGACTGCCGCCGAGTTCGTCGTTTTCATACGCCCAACCCGTGTCATCTGACAATCCGGGAAGCGATCAGTCGGCAGATCCTTAGGGATGGGCAACGAGGCAATCTTTGCTATTCGTTCCAGGTCAGCGTCATCCGGATTTTTGGTATAAGCAGTCCGGCCTATTTTGTACGTAATAAGTGCCGGAACGCGCTTGGGCCGCTTCTCCGTTTTTCCTGTCGATGGGTCGATAAATGTCTCAAACTGCAGATCCATCTGCTCTTTCTTGGCTTGTGCACCGCAATGCGGGCACGACAACACATCTGCAACAGCCTGTGTTTCTTTGTCCAGAGCTGCGTCAGTGAATACGATCTCGCCCGCACAAGATGGGCAGTTCAGGACTTCGCTCCACACCGTATAGTCGATGCGAGCAACCGACTTTCCATCAGAGTGCAGAGTCTCATACATCCAGCCGATTTCATCTTCGATATCCTTGAGTAGCTGCTCCCCTGCTATCGCAAAGGATTCGACATCGAAAGGGGTGTTGTAGTTGGCACCGATGAAGGTAGCGGCTGGGGACAAGTCATTGAGGACAACGCGACGAGCTCCCCACTTAGGAGCTTGTTTCCCTTGTTGCTTCCAGTCGGTTGCAAGCTCATGGCGATAGCTGGCCGGAGCTGAACCACACCATTGTGCTGCCACCCCAGTCATGCCTGAACCGGCAAAGCCGTCCAGTACCACATCGCCTGGTTCAGTGTAGTGCAGGATGGACGGTACAATAGCCAGATGCGGCACTTTGGTGTGGTAGGCATGGGCTCTGTACAGGGCATCGGTCTTGCCAACCGATACGTCAATAGCCAGTGGTTCGCGGTTATATTTCACCGAAGGGTCGTAGGGTTTGCCATAGTGTTCGACGAAATCAGCCAACCATGGATTCGGGCAAGCGGTATAGTACGGCGGATCGGACATGGCCAAAATGGCTTCATCCGTTCCCTGCGGAAAGCCCTCCTGCTTGCGGAATTCCGGATCTTTCAGCTTTTCAGCCAACAGATTTAGGAAATGCTCACGGCGCGCCTCATCACTTGGGAAGGTTTGCCCCAGGCATTCTACCGGTCCTGTGGTTTCGGCTTGAGTTTCAAAAAGGGATGTCATCGTCAAATTCTCCGGCATCGCGGGCCGTTTCTTGGTTGTCTTCGTTTTCTTGTACAGCTTGTGCTTGTGTCTGCTGCCAATCTGCAGCAATGGCCGTCCAATCCACCTCTCGCTGCGCATGGCCGGACCAGACTCCCCAGAAATCGGGATCATCCGATTTTGGTCGATGGTTCTCCGGCAAGGCATTGATCTGCACAAGTACTGGCAGTTCGGAGGCCCAGCCAAGCAGAATGGCATTGCGGGACGGCAGTGAGGGCAGGTCGCGTAACAGCCCGCGTAGGTTGTCGGGTACCAGCTTGTGCACTAGTTCCTGATCGCGGTCATTACTGATGCGATGGAGAAGGTAGCTGTTGCATTGGGATAGCACCGTGGGCGACAACTCGCTCGGACGCTGAGACGACAGCACGAGCCCTAGACCGAACTTGCGCCCTTCGCGGGCAATTTTCTCGAAGACTTGGCAGCAGACGGCAGCAGTGTTTTGGTCCTCGGTATCATCCTTGTAGCGACTGATAAAGCTATGCGCTTCCTCCATCACCAGGGCCGTGGGTAGCGTTTTCCCATGATTCAATTTTCGGTAGCGCTGTAGAGCTTCCAGCGTCATGCGAGCAATGACGGCAGTGATGATATGAACGACTTCGGCTGGCGCCAACGATAGATCAATAATGGTAACCGAACCATTTGAAGCTTGATCGTCACCAATGTAGTTTTCCAGCCAATCTGCTAGGGTCGTGTGGGCATCCCCAGAGGCGATTCTGCTAACACGTGTGTCCGCCAACATAGTCCGGATACGCATGATTAAGTAGTCAAAGAACTGAGAGTTGTTCTCTTGACTCGCTAGTGACTCCAAATGGTCTGCGAACTGTGCGCCATCAAACTGCAACGGCGTGTCTTCATTCGGGCCCGCTTGATAGACAACCCCGCCAATGCTATCCAAGTAGTTTTGAAAGCTCTCGATTACTCCTGTTACTGCAGTAGCTGGAAAGTCATTGTATCCGGTCTGGCCATTCTGCTTTCTGAATGTCTGATTTGGACGATTGATAAGTCCCTGGAGCTGATCACGTAGACCAGAAAGGCCATTCTCTTGGTCTGGAACATCTCGACCATAGGCTTCGAGGTCTTCGATAAATACCGGAAGCTTGGGACCGAATTTCCATCCCTCATAATTCTCTCCATTCCGAACTTGAGACTTCAGCGTGATCAGTATTGAGCTTATCTTTCTTCTTAAGATAAAGATCGAATCTTCGGAGCGGTCAGCACCTCCTCGCATTTCTCGCAGCGCCCTGCGCAACAACGGGCGCTGTGCGCGATCGCTCGCGCGGGTAAAGGCACTCCACTCGGCGCTATTCCAGAACCACAATGGTACCTGGAGCTGCTCAATACCTTCGGCGGGCTCCACTGCGAACACCCGCACTTTGCTCATGTCCCGGAAGGTGTTGGTGTACTCGCCATTGGGATCGAGCACGATGAAGCGAGCATTTGGGTCAGCGCCGCTTCTCGCCTTTTTTGCTTCATCCATCGACCAGCGGATCAGTCCCGCTACTGAGCAGGATTTACCGCTGCCTGTGTTACCCAGCACTGCCAAGTGGCGGCCGAAAAGGCGATCAGGGTCGATCCGCACTTCCGCGTTGGCAGCCAGCGGGCTAATGCCGATCTTGACGCGGCGGTTTTCCCCAGACTCGACGATAGAGCGAAGCTGGCTTTGTGTGGGCAGCAGTACTGGATCTCCGACCGTGGGATACGCCTCCACCCCGCGCCGAAATTCATAACTATCCTTGTCCTCCTCCCGACCTTCGTAGATCAGGCATCCCAGGGGATTGAGGCTCATCTTGCGTAGTGGATACGGAAGATCCACCAAGCCAAAGTCCTGCATGCCTTTGCGTTTCGGGTACTGCGATTGTTCGACGGTAATCCACTCTACCTGTGCCACGAGATACCCCTGGTCGCTGGGCACCAGCACATAGCCATTGATGCGCGGAAACGGGCGAGGTGTTCCGGTGTTCAAGGCGACGGTATCCGGAGCTTCGACATCGAGCAGCACCTTGATCTCGTCCGGAGAAACGAAATCAATCGTGCCGATGCGCAAGGAGTCGGCATACGCAATCGGCGAAAGGCTCATGTTGTAGCCCCCGTGTCCGCTTGGCCGTCGCTTTTGGTGCCGCCATGAGGTGAGAATTCCGCACCATAGCGTTGCTTGAGCAGCTCGCTCATACGGAACGTGGCTTTGTCGATAGCGGCCTTGGGGAGGAAATATTCGGTCAGCGTTGCCAGATCAGCTAGTTGCGGCCCTACCAGCAGACTGACCTGCGATTTCCGCTCCTCCGCGAGCGGTAGGATTCGTCCAAGATTGTCATCCCTGGAAATCACTACTAGATGCGTGGATGGAATTGTGAGCATGTCGCGGATCACGCGATTAATATGCTCGTCGCCGAAACTGTAGCCATAGGTTACGAGGGTACTGTTTGGGCGACATACCGCAGCCGCCAAGTCTCGGAACAACTCAACATAAGGATATTCTGCTGTTTCTCTATCCTTAGCGGCGTTTGGATAGATCATCAGCCGATGTGAAGTAACCTCACCTAAGCCTGGAGCATCCAGAAACGGCTCTACATCTTTGGCTCCAAATGGCAGCCCGATTCGACGAATATCGCTTTCTGTTTGCACCCAATCGATCGAACCATGCAGCTTGCTAAAGCGAGCGACACCTTCCAGGTAACGAGGTTCGCCACGAATTCCCGGAGGGTTATAGTGCATGTCCAGGTCAAGGCGAGATGAGCGGAAGATTGGCATCAGGTTGCCAACGAAACGATCCAGAAGATGCAGCCCGGCGAGCTCTGCTCCCATTTCGAGCAGTCGGTCATAGTTGGTGGTGAAGATATTCAACCGATCACGTGTACCTGTGCGACTAGAAAAACTCATCAAAAAGGTAATCAAGGCATTGAATGCCAGGACACGCTTATTCTCATTTGCTGAGGTGATATTGCCTTCACTCTGAAGGATGCTTTTCGCAAGGACTTTCAGTGCATTCGACACGTCATTGCGTAGGGCATTGGCCTTGTCTGTTTGCTGAACGATCTCCATGCCACGCAAGAGTTCGTTGGCAATCCGAAATTGATCTTCGATATTGCTTTTATCGCGACCGGCAGCCTTCGCTGATACTTCAGCGGCAGCAATGATTTTGTCTTTGTAATCGCCGTCAGTAACGTTCCCCGACATGCCGGCTGCCAACTCGCCGGTGGCCATCTCATGAACAGCGTGTGTTAAGCCAGAGCCAGCCAGCAGGGACAGGTGCTCAGATTGGAACAATGCCGTCAGCCACGGTTCGACGTGTTTCCGAATATCCTTGAGTTTGATTTCTTGGCCATCGCTCAGCCATGAAACGTCAGCAACCTCACACAACTCGAAGGTGCCATCGTCTTTTGCCCGAAAGCATATGGGGTGATGGTCATCTCTGACTTTCAGGAGATTCACAGGAGCGCCCTGCGTAGGTTCCATTGATTGATCCTGATCTGGCATATCATCCCCAACCCAGTTAGGCCAAAAAACCATTCAACGCCTTGAAGACGTTCTCAAAGCGATCCAAGGTTCCAGTCACTTCATCGTCCTCCCCATCCAGAATCTGAGGGTTTCTCAACAGATACTCAGCGGGAACATAATGGCCGAAGTCTGGAGCATCAGCCGGTAGCGTCCGACATAGCGCCTCTACCTGTTTAACGATACGGCTGGAGTTCTTATCAGCAGCATTGGCTTTCTCGACTGTGACTTCGCCTTCTTTCAGCCCCAACGCTTGATTGACCAGCGCGCAATAGAAAGCGCTATCGAATAAATCCTCGACATCACTTTCAGACTTTCCTGTGAAATCAGATGCCGTGAGCACTCTTTCGGATTTCAAAATCTGACTTTTGCGCAACCTCTCTACTTTGGCCTTATCGCCTTTGCCGTAGTCACACAAAACAGCAATATTTAGGTTGTTGCCCGTAAACAAAGATGAGAAAGACCAAACTTTGTCCAATCCACCAGTAGGACATATCGTCCAACGATCGTCCAAACCAGTTCTTCCTCTGGCCTGCAAAGCTCTCGATACAACCTGCAAGTAAACAACATCGGACGGCCCCTCTACCAACAAGCAGTTCTCGCCGACAAAGAGGGACTGGGTAATTTCATAGCCAAGGTGAGCCTGCAATGGGAAAAGCGTGTCCTTGTCAACCGAGAGGACGTCAGCCGAAACCTTCGTACCTTTAACTACCGGGCGACGTGGGTCATGATAGTCGACAACGTCTTCAACAACGCGCACATCTGCGAGGCGTTGAGCAGGCACCATAAACGGAGAGTGGGTCGTGTAAATTACTTGGTGTTCGGGAAGAATACGTTCCTCAATATATCGGAGGAGGTCTGATTGGGCTTTCCCGTGAAGAGTCAGGCCAGGCTCATCCAGAAGAATAATGGATTTTCCAGCAGACTTTTTGAGCTGCTTGAACTGCGCCAGAAAGGAGAAAAACCAGACAAAACCGGCACTTCTTTCGGATAGAGGAACAGTAACTCTGTGGTGTTTGTTCTCGATCCTTATTTTTGCAATCTTGCCGCTGTTCAGCGGAGGCGGGTCATCTGGCCTGCCCTCATTGATCTCAATTTTGATAGCCAAGGCGTCATTCTGACTCCAGAACTCAAAAATCTCGTCTGTGATATCGTTAGACGCCCCTTCGCATTGAGCAACTAGCTCTTCATGCTTTGTGGCATCACGCAACTCTTCGATGGTGGTTCCTGCGTACTCCAAGAAGTCAAGGAAAATCCTATCTCCGGAGCTAACCTTTCCATTCTGCTTGTCTGAAGCCAATTGGTTTAAGGAGATTTCACCGGACATCCTCTCGAAGTGGGAGGTGTAAAAGAACTTAGGTTTTATTTCGCTAAGCAAATCAATGGCTGCATGCACCGCCGAGCCGTCACGAAACTTGTCGATCACCTGCATGAGTGCAGTTTGCGACTCGGATCTCTCTGTGAGACCTTTTAATATTTCTTGCGCCTCTTTAGTTGTCTTTGCTGATTTCAGGTCGGCTTTGTCCTTCTGATTCAGGCCATGTCGTGCTTGCAGTTTTGCGATACACTCTTTCTCATCAACTGGGATCATCCAGGTGTTTCTATGACCGATATAACTGGTAATGATCACTTCGTTTTCTTTTAAAACACCTTCCCCCAACAGATCTTCCAGCTTCAGAACATCATCGTCTTCCAGAAGCCACCAGCTTTTGGCTACAGGAGAGTTGCCTTTAGGGTGGCGTTCAGCAAATTTGCTTAGGTATCTACGGGGATAGTCCCGCGTCTTATCGTACTCATAGTCACCGTCAGAGGGAGCAATACCTTGGATAGCATTCAGAATCGCAGTTTTCCCTGCCTCGTTTTTGCCAACCAGGCAGGTCAAATCGCCGATAGTGAATTCACCGCTATCCTCGACAGACCGAAAATTAGTGACTTGGACTTTTGTCAGTTTCACCTTTATTGCCCCCTATAATCATTCCGGTAATTAGCTTCACTCCACCACAAATCTCAGCTTGCTGGCATCCTTACCCTTGCAGCGCTCGTTGATCAGGTTCTCAAAGCGTCTGCGCAGGTCGTCCGGCTTGGCCGGTGAGCCACCGCTGATCAGGGCGGCCTTGACGTCTTCCGCCGTGATCACGACTTTTTCCAGACCGGATAATGCTTCCTGTATGACCGCGATGAATTCTGGTGTTACCGGGTCAGGTAGCATTTTCGCTTTCAGGAAACTGTCGACCAACGTGCGTTGATTAGCCTTCAGTAGCTCGAAGTTGGCCTGAATGATTGGGTCTTCCAGGCTGTCGAGCAGCGCTTGTTGCCAGCTATCCAGCAGTTGGTCGAGTTCGCCATCCAATGCCTTGAGCACATTGGTGGCCGGAATCCAGTCACCCTGTTCGTTGGCCGGGCGGAAGCCGCAGTGTGGGCACACTGGGCTTACATTCAGTTCAGACTCCACCAAGGCAGCGCAGCTCTTGAGTTTGTCCAGCTTGTCGTCGAAGGTGGTGAGCTGGCTGGGATGCAACAGTGATATGCCAGCCAAGGTGCGCAAGGTAGTCATCCGTGGGTCTTTGCGCAGCGCCGTTTTGGTCTTGTCCTCCGCTACACCCAAGCGCGCCTTGCTGTGTTCCGCCACATAGGCGTGGATGTAATCCTTTTTCAGGGCGGCCAGGCGCTGGCGATATTCCGCTGCGTGTTGAGCGCCGTGATCCTGGATGAGCTTGCCGAGGAGCTCCTTGCGCGTGGTTTGAGCCTGCTGAACCCAAGGATGGTCCGCTGCAAGCACCATCTCGGCCTGGCTCAGATAGGTTGCTGTGCCGCCGAGCTCGGCAACCAGATCACGCAGTTTCTCGACCGATGCCAGCACATCGAGGTTTTTCTTTTGGGTGTCGATGTCGGCCTGAGTGATGCGCAGATTCTTGAGTTTGCCTACCGTGTTGTAAGGAGACAGGCTTTCTAGGAAGCCCTTCAGGGCTTCCAGTCGCGACCGCCTATCGTTCAGTTCTTCTTCCCGCAGGAGAGATTGCCCCCACAAGCTGAGGCGATTTTGCAGGTCGGTGCCGGTAGTCAGTACGCGCTGTACCTGCTGAGCCACGGCACCCAATAGGTTTTTGACAGACTCTTCCTTGCCCTGGGTCGCCATTTGAGCCAAGCCGGGCTGCAGACCCAGCATCTCAAACAGGGATCGCAGTACCGCGACATTGATTTCCTTGGGCGCTTCGACATGCTTGAAGTGCGTGAGGTCATCCATGCCACGCTCTACCAGCAAGGCAATTTTGCCGGAGTCGATCTTGTCACCGGTTATAGCCAGCACGATGTCACCGGAGTAGACGAGCCCACCCAATACGACTGCCAGCAGGTCTGGCTCCAGCCGAAAACGCACAGGAGAGAAATATTCCACATCGCTGGCACCGCTGATCAGCTCGCTGCGATTGAGCACTTGGCCATGACCTTTCGCTTGCAGCCGGCTGAGTACTTCCTGGGCATACTTGGATCGACCAGGTTCGATGCGATCGCCATCAAGCATTTCCAGGGCATCCAGGATAGCGACGGAATCCTTGGTACGGGTGCCACCGGCCAGGGCCTTGAGCGTATTGCCGATGAGCTGCTTGCGGTTGGATTCGGTAACCAGAACTGAAAATGTCGGGTACTCCGGCGCGAGATCCGCGAAGTGAGTGCCCAGAGCCAGGCCGGAGGTCACATTGACGATGTCGCGGAAGTTAGCGCGCTCGTCCGGTCCGAGGCGCAGCTTGTCGCGCATCGATACGCCCTTGGCCCAGTCCTGCAGGGTTTTGCTCTTGCCTTGATAGGTGACTTCGAAGGCGCTCATTTGTTTGTCTTGCAGCCATTTGCTCATGTCGCGCAGAGCGTCTTTGATCTTGTCCAGATAGACGGACTTGGCTGCCCCACTGGCGGTGGAGGCCAGCTCCCGAGCGGCGGCATAGAACGCCAAATGGCGCTTGATGGCGTCGTCCCGCCCTTTCAGGCGGAAGAACACCTCGTCAGCCTTGGCTTCGTCACGGAAGCGCGGCGGCTCGAAGGGCTGGATGAAATAGATGTAAAAGTCGCGCTCAGGCTGGGCGGTAGGACGGTCGTTGGGGGCGCCGAGGAACAGGTAACCGTTGCGTTCTACGCGGCGATCCTGCCATTCAACCTGGTGCTGCCAGATTTTGTAACCCGTGACATAAGCGTGATCGTCAGTGCACTCCATGAGCTGCATGAGAGCGCTGTAATAGGCCCGGTCCAGGGCGTCGTCGGACAGGGCTTCGGCGCGCTTCTCGATCTGCGCGTCGTAGTCCACATCCTTCTTGAGGTCGAGATAATACTGCTCAGTATCCGGAGCCTTGGATATGAACTGGCCGTTGACGGTTTTAACGATTTCGCGCAGCGTGGTCTGTACGGCAGTCAGCAAGTCGTCGGCGGGCTCGCCACCCAGGTCTTCAATACCAGGCTGATATAGGCACAGGGTATCGCGCAGTTCCTCTGCTGTTGGGCCAACCGGGACATAGATGTCGCCGCCGGTGGTGAGCCGATGTACCGAAAGCCCGTTGATCGCCCGCATGGCCATTGCCTTGTAAGCAGGACGCGTGAATGCTTTCTGTACGCGCTCACCCAAGACTTCAGCAACCTTCAGCACCGGCCCGATGTTGGGGTCGGAGCGTAGTACGGAGTTGGACGTAATCGTGTCCCAGAATTGATCAAAGCCGATCAGGCCGGGACGATCTTCCGGCACTTCGCTACCCAGGATGGCTTGAATCTGATCACGCAGGGTTACCAGGGCTCCGCGTTTTTCGGTGAAAACCAGGCGCTCGAAGGTGCCTATGTAATCAGGGTGCACCGGGAACAGACGAACGTACTCGTCCATCCGTTCGTTCATGTTGTTGTAAAACTTGGCAAAGGGGGTCAGATAGCTGCGAATCTTGTGTTGCTGGTCGGCAGACTTTTTGAGCAAGCGTTCAGCCACCACAAAGCTCACATCCTGGCGGGCCAACAGCAGTTGAGTGAAACGCTCGTTGACCCGGCGCAGGCTGTCAGCCACGTGCTGGAAGCGGCTGCTATCAAAGATGGCTTCCTGCACACCAGCCACGAAGCGGAATCGCAGGTGTTTGGTGACCTCACCGATTTCGCGCAGGAAGGACAAGTCAAGCACCAGGTCGTGGTCTTTACGCGAACGCAGGTATTCGAGGAATTCATCAACCACCAACAGCACACCCTGACTGGGATGCACTTCATGGAAGGCTGCCATCATTTCCTCGAACGCGCCTTTGTTGTTTACCACTTTGTCTGCCGATGGGAACCTGTAGCTGACGCCCTGGTTCTCCAGGAAAATTTCAAGTTCCTGGGTGATGATGTCCCGCAGAGACATCTGGCTTGAAATCTCGATACGGTGCACCTTGAACTTCCCGGCTATGGCCTCGGCGACATCACGCACCTTGGGGTGATGGAGCATTGGGAGGTAGGCGGCGTCCTCCGCGACCAGAGACAAGACCGACATCAAGTGCGACTTACCAGTACCGTAGTTGCCAACAACAAGCACACCTTTGTGATCAACAGACTCATCAAATGAGAGCTGCGGGATCATTTGACCGGCGATACGGTCAGCCATGTCATCCGAGATGACGTAAGTGGCAACGAGCTTTTTCGCCTCGTCAGGCCTGTTGGCATCAAGGAGTTGGATTACCGATTCGATCGGCTCAAACTGAATAAGGTCCCCGTATCGCATGCGCTTCCTCTTTACGAATTCTTGTTAATCTCGAACGGAACAAGGCCATCCAGGCCATAGTCCTGATATTCTGAATGCCCCATGACGGCATAGCTCAACCGTCCTTCGCGCAGCTCTCCCGGCCACACAGCTACGACTCGTCGAGAGTGCGCATGACGCTTCAACAGCTCTAATGGATCGAGTTTCAGCGACTGGTCAAACAACAGCTCGATGTTGTCGAGCAATACCAAATCCTTCTCGCATACATAGTCGTCAGCCAGGGCCTTCAACTCTTCATTCACCTTCAATGGCCGTTGTCGATGCGGCAAAGCAGCCAGGCGCTTCCCTAAGACAACGCCAACATTCAACACTTGCCCGTCTCGGCTGTCGGCCAGCTTTACCAACAGAGGCGTTTTTCCTGAGCCGGGCTCACCGACGAGCAGGATCAGCTTGGTCTGCAGGGCAGCTATCTCGTCGACGATTTTTCCGAGTCTTTCCAGCATGCCCGTCCTCAGGTTGATTCACTGTGTTGCCGAAGTTGCGTATCGGGTGTGCGATAACCCGGCGCCAGCATTGCGTTTTTAACCCCGTAAATGGCCAAGTGATCTCTGAGCCACAGGCGGTATTCCGGACCGTGCAGATTGTGATCCGGCGAACAATCCACACTCCACTTGAGCAATACATAGCCCACCATGGCGGCGCGAAGCTTCATTCGGATCACGCCGTCGCGCATGGCGTAGTCCATTTCGGTGATCTCGGGGTGAGGCTGATCCGGGTGCGGCACCAGCTCCAGCTCAACGATACGGGTCCACTGAATGTCCTGGTCGCTGCGTTCATGGGCGGCTATGGCCTGCCCCTTGAGCAGCTTGGGCATTTTGATCCGGGTGATCACGAAATCCCGGAACTCCTGGGATTTGCGGTCGAAGGCGCGCACATGCCAGCGCAGGCCATTGTCGATCAGGGCAAATGGTACGATTTCGCGCTCAGTACGCCCGCTGGAGATGGAGTGGTACTCGATGCCTAGCGGGTGCTCTTGGTGAATGGCTCGCGTGACGCATGCCAGCACAGCTAGGTCGGGCTGATCCAATCGCCAGGGGTACTCGCTCGGGACGCAGGCCCTGAGTGGCCCCGGCTCCCCATCCCCGAAGTTCTGTGTCAGCCAGGACAGCACCCTCTCTGGCGGGAAGGTAAAGACAGGGTTGAAATCCTTCCCCAGCACATAGGCCTTGGCTTTGGCGTCGTAGTCGATGTTGCCGGGAGCCAACTCCTTGTATATCCCCAGGTCCCTTGTAGCGGCTGCAGACTGGATACCGAAGCGCGACACCAGCTCCTGACGGCGTATATCGCCGAAGAAGCGAACACGCAGTTCGATGAACGCGAGGCGATCACGTTGCGGCTGCGTCAAGGCGGTTAACTGCTCATTGGGCATTCTGGATGCTCGTTTCTGTTTATGGATGCTGGTGATGATGGTTGCCGTAAGGATATCAGCAGCGATAGAATGTGTCTATTATACCCATAGAGAAACTATTGATAGCATCATTTTGATGATGACGACGGCGCGATAAGCGACGTATGTGCTTGGCATGAGCGCAAATCGATGGGATCAGCCCGGGGTATCCCACAAGGGGTGGCTAACGGCAGTCTATGGGCCGGAGATTGAACATGGATGCCATTGCATCACTTATTTAGAGCCTCCTTTTGTTGCTGCAGCCATTGCAAGACGCGATCCACTGCCGCCTGCAGATTTTGCATCACCTGTCGCTACAGTTAACCCTCCCAGTACATTGCCAACTCGAACGCCTGCCCAGGAGAGCGCGATGACCCAAAATCCAGGCAGGACGATGAACATCATCGCCATCACAAAATTCAACAGCATGTCGCCGAAGGCATTGTTCAGGCCCATCAACGGGTTGAAGTTGCTGTGAGGCGAATCCCAGCCGTAGAGCGCGTTGAGGATCGTGCTATCGACCCAGCGTGCCAGTTGAAACCAGAAATCCACGAAGAACAGCGCGAACTGCACGGCAGTCACCGTGACCACAGTCCGAAGGTCGTATGTACCGAAGATCAGCACCAGCGGAATGACGATGACCATGGCCATCTTCAGGAACGACAGGATCATCGGCAGCGCCTGGCGCACCACGTCCATGGCGGGGAAGAAGCCGAGTGATCCCACAGTCAGGCCCAGGTCCGAGGCGATGCGGGTGGTTGCATTGGGCAGTGTTATTCCGATTTGACCGCCGTAGTCGGTGTAGACCTGGCCCTGGTTCATGGCCTGGTGTTGTGGTGAGGCGATGGCCCGAATGATGGCGTCGTCCACCTGGGACTGGTCCATAAACCCTGCCCATTGCGCGAACCGGGACAGCAGGCCGGGGTCGACCTGTGCCAGCAAGCGGGTTCGCAATCCCTCGGAGCCGTCCAGCCACCAGTTCCGGCAGTCCGGATAGCCCCCGCCACTGGCCACTTCGGCCAGGCCGGCGTCACGGCTGTCACTATAGGGCCAGGCGTCGCGTGGGGCCTGGGAACGGTAGGTGTCGTAGAAGCCGGCCGTGTCCAGGAAGAAGCGTGAGCCAATCCAGGTGACGTCGTGCATTTCCTCGTCACTCAGTGCTGGCCGGTTCATGAACAGCTTGGCGCGCGCCGGGCCGTAGCAGTCGCCGGTGAAATCGGCGACCTCCTGAGCCAGCAGTGGGTCCGCAATGCGCGTGCTGTCAATCTCCATGCGCATCTGCCGCAGGTCGGTACCACAGGGAATGGACGCCACTGCCGCTCCGGTAACAGCCTTGGACAGGGCATGCATGAAGAACCACCAAACCGGGACGTGGGCGCTCTGATCGTTGATGGTGGTGAATGAGGTCGACCAGGGCGTCTCCGACGGCTCCGGCACGTTGACCTGGCACTGCTGGGAGCGAGTGCGATCGAACTGGATGGTGCTGAGATCGACCGGGATGAAGGGGATGCCGGCGAACAGGATGACCACGATGGCCACCCACACGCGGTTTTCGATGCGCATGGACGAGAGCACTCCCTTGTTGCCCTCGTCAGCGCCTTCCGACCGCGCCTTGAGCCATTCCTGCACGACGATGGCCAGAAACGGCAACGCGAAGATGCCGCTGGCGACCAGTACCTCCCAGATGCCGTTGTTGATGATCCAGGCCACCAGTGTCAGGTAGTACTCCAGGTAGTCCGAGGTGTAGAGCGTCATGTGGGGCTCCAGCGATCGGGCTCAGGTCAGCAATACGCTGACTTCGAGCAGGGTGATGGCTGCAATGGCACCGATCTCCGCCCGAAACAGGCGTTGGCGTGCTTCCGCGTCCCGATACAGCCGACGGCGCATCCGCAGCCAGCCGTAGATGGTTGCGCCGTACAGGCACAGCCGCCAGGCAAGGAAATAGCCCGCATAGTCGTCGAGCCACTGACTCCAGGCAGTGATGTCGCCGACGACACCGATACCGACCAGGTTGATACCTGCCGCCACCAGTACCACGAGGGTCGTCCAGAGCAGCGCTTTCCCCAGCGGACGACTGAACAGCCACTTGGGCCTGGCAAGTTTCATGGCGGGTTGCTCGGGTTCGGTGCCTGCTGAATGGTATCGAGTCGGTTGCGCTCGGTGTCTCCCTGGTAGATGCCACGCGACGATTCACCACGGCTGTTGTGCCGCTGGATGATCGCCATCGGGGAGTTGGCGGCCAGCTCGCGGCGCAACTCCAACTCGGTCTTGAGGTTGTTGATCTCCTGCGCCAGCAATTCACTCTCGCGGGACACCGCGTCTTGGGCGAGTTGATTGGCCGCCACGTTGGGCTCCTTGCGCCCGGTGAGCAGTGTCCGCTGTAACAGCAACGCCTTCTCCAGCACGCTGGATAGAGCAACCTCGGACGCCAGGCGCCGGGCCAGAATGTCCTGGTCCGGCTCATCGCGCAGCGCCTCGATCACGCCACGAGTGATGGGTAATGAAGCGCTGCCGGCCTCCGCGAGATTCTCGAAGGTGGTGGGCGTGGCTCCGGTCACCAGATCCCGCAGGGCTTCGAACCGAGTCTCGAACTCCTCCTGGATCAGCGGTGCCAGCCCCACGCCGGGCATGGTCCGGGTTTTCACGCAGCTATCACAGGTGCGTTGTTCCTGTTCTCCCAGCACCCGCGTCGCCCAGGCCTCGGCGGCATCCGGTGACGACCAGGTCTGGCAACTCAGGCGGTGACCGCAGGTGATACTGTCAATCGGCGAACCGTCGGTGGCACTGCGACCGTTCAGCAGGTTGTAACCGGCGCGGGTCACGTCACCGACCACACGGATAGGAGCCTGACCCGAACCGCCGGCATTGTGGCCCCCGACCCAGGGCACGCCGTCATTGCCACGGCTGGTTTCCGCCTGTTCGATGGCCGACACCGCATCGGTGCTGGCCACCGCCTGCTTGAGCACCATGCCTTCGGCCAGTTGATCCCAGCCCAGTTGGCCGCCCGCCATGTCCGCCATGCGGTTGGCAATGGCACGGCAGGTCATTTTCGATCGGTCGAAGTCCAGCCGGGCCTGCAGGATGCCGTTGGTGAGCAGGTTGTACAGGCCCGGATCGGCACGCTGAATAATCAGGGCTGGCAGTGAAGCAACCGCCGCGGTGGCGTTCTGGATCACGTTGCTCATGATCGTCTGGAAGCCGTTGGTGATCCCGTTGAGCTGGTTCTGCAAGGTGGTGGTGATGCTCATGTCGCCGCAAATCAGATTGCTGTTCCAGCCGATGCCGACGCCCAGGGTTTGCATCTGACCGACCGGTCCCATGGAGACGGCCCGGCCGCCGCCGATGCTGTAGAGCACGTCGTCGCCGATGACACTGCCGCGATGGTGCACGCCATAGTCGTCGATAGTGGTTTGGGCTGTTGTGGGAGGGCTGGACAGCATCGCCGAGAAACTGATTACCGCCAGCCCTATGCATATGAGTCGTAAACGAGAGTGCTTTGTCATGGAACCAGCCTCAATTGAAATCCACACTGCCGAGGAAGATCTGGCCCTTTCGCTCACAACAGCTATAAGGTCGCCATAGCGCCCAGGCATAGTCTCCCCGTTGTGACTGTACTCGGGATTCGCTGTGGGGAAATACAGCGCAGGTATTCTTGAGTGTTGGCGTGAGTTCTTGCCACTTGCCGGTGGCCGCATCACTTTCCATCAGGGCGCCTGCCGGCCAGTAGCCATCGCGGCCATTGGCCAGCAGCGGCTGGTACACATGCACCTGACCACGGCGGGTGACGATGTCGCCCGCGCGCTGGGCAACGACGGCGGCCGCCTTGTAGTCATCGACATGGTGCAGGAAGCCGCCACGCGGATAGACATTGCCCCACAGGTTCAGGCCCGCCCGCGTGCCGATCTCGCGCCTGCCCGGTATCAGCGCCTCGGGATACAGGGATTCCGGGACGTTGTAACGCCAAGCCACAGTATCGAGGGTGCTCAGCAGATAAGGCATGAAGGCTGTGCCCGCACCGGCGCAGGAATAGCCCCATTGGCTGATGAACTGACTGAACAGAGTCGCTCCAGGATGGCCGATGACGTCGGCGTTCTTGAACTTGGCCAGGTTGTTCTCGTGCTCCTCGTTGGTGGTGCCGTCACCGCCGCCTTCGGCGCTGGCGTTGGGCGGGCTCAGTGCGCGCACCTCTACCCAGGGATTTTCCCCGGTGTTCGAATAACTGGAGACCACCGCATCAGGCACGTAATGCGCCACTTTGACCGAGGTTTCCACGGAGCAACCGGTCAAAGTGCAGAGCAGCCAGTAGCAGATGCCCCGCACCCGGTAAGCGATACAGTCGGGCGACAGTACTGAACCGGTGATGGTTGCGGTATCGAGGGCGAAGGTTGGAATGGCAATGCTCAACAGGCAAGCCGCGAGACTGGCGCGCCACTTTCGATGAGATGCTTTCATGGCTGGTCCCTCCTGTAAGCCTCAATAATGGCCAGGGCACGCGAGACATCGGCATCGCCATAAACCACATAGCGTTCATCAACCACGATGGCCGGAATCTTGGTAATGCCCAGGTTCCATGCATCGACGACGCCCTGGTAAGCGGTAGCAAGACGGGCTTGAAAGTCGTTACCACCATCATCCATTCGCTGACGGACGATGGCCGCCGCTTGCTGCGGATCGGCGGGAAGTCCGGACGCCAGTTCCGCCTCGATCTCTGCGGCGGCATCCAGGTGGATGACGCGCACGTCATCCGGTGCCTCGACGGGGTGCCATTGGTCGGTGAAGACCAGGACGTCCGCAGCCTGGACGTGAGCTGAAACCATCAGCACACAGACCGCTGCGGCAAGATAGTAGCGGTGGCGAATCGCAGAATGGGTGGTGAACGAAGGCATGTCAGGGCTCCCCAGGATCAATGACTCGTGATCGTCGATCTCTTGGGGCGCGTACGCCATGAAGAATGCGCACAGAGAAGCTACCACTTTGTCGCGGCAGCGAAGAAGGAGGCGTCCGAAGACGCCCCTGTGATTACAGCAAGCCCACCTCGGCGAAGGAGAAAGGCACCCCTTCACCAATGATGAAATGATCCAGCACTCGAACGTCGACCAGCTCAAGGGCCGATTTCAAGCGGGTCGTGATGGCCTTGTCGGCCTGACTCGGCTCGGTCGAACCCGAGGGATGGCAATGGGCCAGGATCACCGCGGCACAGTTGTGCTCGATGGCACGTTTGACCACGGCTCGCGGATAGACGGCAGCGCCGTCGATAGTGCCTCGGAACATTTGCTCATAGGCAATGACACAATGCTGCGCGTCGAGGAACACGACGGCAAAGACCTCCAGTGCTTCGCTGGCCAGTTTCAGCCGCAGATACTCACGTACGGCGGTAGGACTGGTCAGCGACGCACCGCGCCTGAAGAGGCGTTCTTCCAGCACACCGATGGCCTGACGGATCAGTGGGTCTTCCTGGATGCTCGCGTAGTCGACGAGCGCGCAGGTGGTGCCGTCGGAGACGGTTTCGGACAGATTCATGGGAACCTCCTGAGTAGGAACGGAGGCTCCTGTCCCGTGGGGCAAGGCCCCCTGGGACAATGAAGGCCCGCACGCGGGCCGGATTGATGGGCATCCTCCATCACGGGTGATGGACGTTCGCGCGAGGGATGCGGAGCGAACGGATCGATCAACGCAGTCGGAACCGCGCCGTAGCCTTGAAGATCACGGCTACCTGGGCATGTCGCCGACGACGTCGGCAGGCATCTCGGTGGTTCCGGTTCGCGCCTGCTCTGAAACCCCATCCTCAGCAGACGTGAGCAGGTCGATGGCGGACAGCAGGGCATCGCCCTCGATTGGCCCCGCCGGTAACAGCAGATCGGTACCGGTGTGGTTGTCGACCAGGCGTAGGGTCGGCGTCGCGACCACGCCGGCGTGTGCGGCTTCGTCGGCTTGGGCGCGGATCACGGCATCGGGTCTCGTGCTGTCCAGGCACGCCTGGACAGCGGGCGTCAAACCGGGCATCTCGACATTGGCGGGTACGCCCTGTCCATCACCGCGGGTGTGCTGGTATACCCAGGCGATGGCATGCCAGAAGGCGGTACGGCCGCCCACTTCACCGGCGCATTCCACCAGGCCTGCGCCCTGGGTGGCAGCGGGTTCGTGGAACGCCAGCGGCAGGTGATGCCATTGCCAGTTCGCTTCGGGGTGGCTGTCGATCCACTGCTTCAAGACCGGGAAGTACGCCTGGCAGTACGGGCATTCCAGGTCGGCGTAGGCGATCACGGTGAAGCGCGCATCGAGGCGGCCGTAAAGCCAGGGTGGTCCCGATGGCTCTGGATCACTTACCCGTGGGCTGGGACTGAATGACCAGACCAGGATGGCAACGAATATCGTCGCTACCGCCAGCACTGGCCAGAGGTAGCGCCTTGTTGCATAGGGTGAACGCCACGATTTCTCCATGCAGTCGCACCTCAGCCAAAACTATCTGGCGGCAATGGTTCGATACCGCGCGCCTGGTCGATCTTCTCCGCCACCTTGAAAGCGGCCTCCAGCTCACTGATGCCATGCTCGCGCATCAACTGGTAGCGCTCGGCTTTTTCTTCGGGCTCGGTCATCGCCATGGCCAGGTATAGGCTCGGCGGCACGGCACGGAACAGGACTTCCATCGACTTCGACAGGATCACCCCTTCGCTGAACTTGCCAGACTCCTTGCGCGCCGACAGCATCAACGCCTTCTGGGCCGGATTGAGCTCGCGGAAGCGCGCCACCTTCTCTACCTCATCCGGGGGCATGGACAGGCAGATCCACCACTCGATCATCGACAGCATGGGCTCGGCGGCTTTGGGCAGGTCGTCCAGGTTCTGGGTCGCCAGCCAGAACCAGGCTCCCAGCTTGCGCCACATCTTGGTGATCTTGACGACATAGGGGGCGAGCAACGGGTTCTTGGTGATGATGTGGCCTTCGTCGGTGACGTTGATGATGGGCCGCCCCAGGAACTGGTCACGCTCGGCGATGTTGTTGACCGTGTTGATCAGGGAGATATAGGCGATGGAGAGTTGGGCGTTGTAGCCCTCGCGGGCAAAGGTCGCCAGATCGACGATGGTGATGTCGGCCTCGGGCCAGGGCGTGCCGGGGCGGTTGAACATCTCGCCGTCCAGGCCCTGGCAGAACATGTCCATGGCGTCGGCCATCTCCAGCAAACGGGCGCGGCGCGTCTCGGGCAGGGTCGTGTCGGCGCTGCGCTCGCGCAGGGCGTTGCGTACGTCCTCGGTCAGCACCGTGCGTTCATTCTGGACGCAGCGGCGGGCCGCATCCAGGATACACTGGCGGATCAGGCTGCGGTCGGCACGGGTCATCCGTGCTTCTTCCTTGTCTTCTCCGCCGGTGATCATCAGCCGGGCGGTGATCTCCAACTCACCCAGCACATCGCGTTGCTCGTCTTCCTCCGATGCGAGGGGACTCCTTTCCTCGTCGTCATCCAGGGCATCGGCGTCCAGGGTGCTGACCTCGCCGGGGGTGTCGACCAGGCGCCAGGCATCGCTGAACGGTGCCAGGCTCACGCCGGCACCGGGGGCCAGCTTGACCCGGTGCACACTCAGCCCGAGACGCTTGGCAAAGTCCCCGAACAGGCCGAAGGAGTTGCCCGCCTCGACGATGAACAGCCGTGGCCGGTAGACGGCGACCACCTGGTTGAGGATGTTGTTGAGCGTGGCGGACTTGCCGGAACCGGTCGGACCGAACAGGAACAGGTGCGCGTTCATCTGCCGGTCTTTGCGGTTGAGCGGATCGAAGGTGATGGTGCCGCCGCCGCGATTGAAGAAGGTGATGCCGGGGTGGCCGGTGCCCTGGTTGCGGCCCCAGAGCGGCGAGAGGTTGGCCGCATGCTGGGCGAACATCAACTGGGTGTACCACTGGCGGCGATCCTTGGCCGGGTCGAACACGCAGGGCAGCCAGCGCAGATAGCTGTTGAGGGGGGCGACCTCATCCTCCTCGCGCACCGGTTGCAGGCCGGCGTTGAGCATGACGTTGGCGAGTTGCAGGCCGCGCGCGTCCAGCTCCGCCAGGTCACGCCCGCGCAGGTAGAAGGCCAGCGCGCCGCGATAGAGTTTGTGGGCACTGCCGATCAGCGAACGTGCCTCCTGTATGTCCTGGCGAGCTTGCTCGGAGGCTAGCGTATCGCCGACGGCCTTGCGGCCTAGGTGGTTCAGGTGGGCTTCGAGCACGTCCTGTGGTGTGGCCACCAGGGTCAGGCACATCACCGTGTCATCGGGCATCTGGTCGAACAGGGCGTTGAAGGCATCTCCACCCTTGCGGGTCTCGCCAGTGATATGGCCCGTGGCCGGCGGCGTGCGCAGGCGGTCGAGCACCATGACCCGGTGTGGCATGTCGTCGAAAACCCAGGTGCCGTTCTCCACATCGGAGCGCGGTTCGCCGAAGAACAGCCGCTGCGAGAAGTCCGTGCCGCTGGCCAGTTCGATCTCACCGGGCTCCGACGCCTGGGGATAGGCGGTCAACTGGTAGAAGCGCTCCTGGTCCGCTGCCGACGGTCCCAACAGGGTGGGATGGGGGTTGAACCAGCGCAGCAACCAGGCGTGGATGTCCGCGGCCTGAAGGCGACGGGCCTTGATGCCGGCATTGGCCAGACCGCCCAGCAGCCGGTCGCAGACCGTCGCCAGGGCGTGTTCCGGGGTTTGTCCACGGCGCCGGGAAGCGCCCGGCGCACGGCGATAGATCACCATGCGCACGCGTCGAGACTGGCCGCGCCATGGCAGACGGGTCACGGTGGTGTCCTCGAACAAACCGCCGGGCTTGGCGATGGCGCGCAAGTGGTGGGCCAGAAAGCGCTGGTAACGCTCACTAAAGGCGCTGCCTTGAGCTCGTGGCAGGATATAGTCGCGCAGGGTCTTCAGGTAACTGGACCAATCGGTCTCATCCTGGGCGTAGAGCTGAACCACCCAGGGCTGCTCGTCGAGTTCATCGAAGCTGTCCTGCAGGGCGTTTTCCAGTGCATCGCGGGCCTGCAGCAGCCACTGGGGCTCCCGCCCTTCGGTACCGATGGGCGTCAGCTCGAAGAAGGCCGCAACGGACTCGCCGTCATCCAGCAACAGGCTCTGGGAATCCGGCAGGTACTCCACCCAGGGCAGCAGGTCGACAAAGGTGGGTTTGACGTCATAGAGGCGTTGCTCATCCAGTCGCGTGGCGGGCGGGCACTTGGGATCGCGCAGGCTCCCCGGCGCGGGAATGCCATGGTTTTGCAAGGCCTCCACATGGCGCTCCCAGGCATCGGGTGGCTCCGTTGAAACCGCCTCAGCGTCAGGTTTACCCTGGCGCCCATGCCATAACCGAGGGAGCGACCAGGCCATCAGTAATCCTCCACCCGTTCACCGGGCAGGGCGTACTGCACACGCTGGTACAAGGGAAACACGGTGCTGTAGCCGGGCACCGGCACGGGGTCGGTGCCGGTCAGATGCGGGAACACGTACATGACCAGGTCTGGATTGGGCAGGCGCTTGAACTGGCTGTAGACCTCGTTCCGCGCCGTGCGGGTATAACGGGTTTGATCGACGGGCGCAGCTTGTACGTCTGCCGTGGTGAGTGGCCGGCGCAGGGACTGGCGTGCATCCAGCAGTTCACGGGTGCCGCGGCCACCGCTGGCCGCGGCACCCGCTTCACGACTCCAGATGTCGAGCATGGTTTGGCCTTCGTGGGTGAGCAGTTCTTCCTTACTCGTTGCACAACCGGCCAGGAACAGTACGGCGAGCATGAGAGTAGTGCCCTTGAAACTCATTGGGCTAATCGAGATCCGAACCATGGGAGCCTCCGAGACGGTGATCGACCCGGCGCCCCTTGGCGTCGTAGTCGATGTTGAGGGGTTGCTCGATATGCACGGCCACCTGGGCGCCCGGCTCAACGTAGACTGCAGCGAAGGCCTGGCCGTACAGCTTGTTGACCCACTGCGACATTTCCTGCACGCCCCCAGCCAGGATGCGGCCCATGGCCTCGTTGGCAGTGATGCCGACGGTGCCAAGGGAGCCGTCGCTGCCGATGTAAGATACCTGCCCGCTGTCCGAGTCGATCAGGGAGGCCGCGCCGGCACCGGCTGCCGTGATCAGCGCTTGGGTGCCCAGGAATTGCTGAGCGTTGCTGCGCCGCTCGCCGGAGACACAGGGAATGCCATGGGGATCGCTGATCCAGCCGAGTCCATCGAGGATGTTGTCATTGCTCCGGTTGCTGCTGTTATTTCTGCCATCCTCTTCCGGCAGCGTGCGGATGGTGCCGTCCTGGAACACGAAGGTGATCGACCGTATCTGGCCGCGCACGCAGGACAGCGTCCAATCCCCCGACGCGGTGCCGCTGACCACGGCACCGGCCACGTCGGGAAGCTCGATGCCGTTGGCGGTGAGGTTGTCGGGGCCGATCACCACCTTGAACGGATAGGGGTCGTTCACCGTGCCATCGATGGGGACCCGGCCGATTAGCGCCGTCATGGCGACCGAGCCCATCAGCGTGGCGTTGGAGGGCACGGTGTAGACCGCCTGTAGTGGTGAGGCACCGACCTGCCCATCCGTGGCCCGCCCCAGGGTTTCGCTGGCCGAGTCGATGGCGCCCTGGGCTGGCCCGAAAGCGTTGGGAAAGGTGAAGCCACTGCGATTGCCATTGCCCTCTGTGGGCCTGGCATCATCCGGTTCGATCCAGCGGACGCCATCGCCGAAACCCTGACCATCGCCGGGTTCGAGTCCGAGGCCGATGGGCAAATCCGCATGATCACCCTGACCTCCCAGTCCTTCGAATTGCCGTTGGATATCCTGAAGCAGGCTCTGCGCCTGCTGCCGTTCGTTCGCCACGATTTCGCGATCCTGGCGTAGTTGGGCACGCTCCGTATCCAGCGCCGTCTGGATACGCTGCTCGATGGAGCGTTCACGCTGGCGCAGACGGTCGTTCTCTGCCTGCTGAGAGCGGTTGTCCGAGAGGGCTGCTTCCAGCTCCTCCCGGAACTGCCGCACTTGGGCCACCAGGGTGGCCACCGTATCGTTGGGGGTGTCCCCCTCGATGCCGAGAGCTTGCCTCTCGTCGGCGGACAATCGTGTTCCCGCCTCCTGCGGCGAGGTGCTTGGGCCGTGATCGCCCGAAAACAATCGGATGCCGGCGAACACCAAGAGCGCGATGATCGGGAGCATCAACCACTTGAGCAGGCCGTTACTGCGCATGATCCGCTCCCTCCGCGTCGCCAGCGGCAGCGGCTACCGGCAGGTTGAGAGTGGCATCGATGGGGCTGATGGCCGGTAGCAGCGATTCCGCCAGGCCGTGGCCGCGGGTCACCAGATAGACCACCGTGGTGCCCTGAGACTCGCCGGCTGGCCCCAGGTCAGGATGCTGGAATGTCGCTGCCAGGAAATTTCCTTGCAGGGCTCTCGGGTCCAGGTCGAGCCGCCGACTGGCGGTATTGGTCAGGCGCACTGCGGTAACCCACTGATCCTCCAGACGCCAGGCGGCCAGCGCTTTGGCATGTACCGGTAAAGTGGGCAACAACGTGTCCAGCGCCAGGTCACGGCGCAGGTTCCCGCGCGAGATGCCGTTCACGGGCTCGACGGTACGCAGTGGTGCGTACAGGCTCTGGGCTGCATAGCGCGTGAGAACCACCGGAATCGGTGTCTCCCGCGCGGGATCGGGTGGTGTGGCGGCCGGTGCATTGGGGGCTTGCGCACCCGTGCCGCCGTATCTTGTGCCGGCAGTCTCGCCCTCGACGATGCGCACGGGCTCCAAGGGTGCCTCCCCGTCTCGCGCGGCAATGTCGATCAGAATCAGGGTGCCGTCGTCGGCGTCCTGCAACTGCAAACGTGTGGGCTCGATGGTGTCGTGTGCCAGCAGGTAGAGGGCACCGCCAGCGCTCTGCACACGCAGGCGATCGCCAATCGAGGCGGGTACACCGACGCGCACGTTGCGGTCGATGAAGGCCACGCGCTCGTGGCCGACCACCAGGGGGATGGCCAGCGGCATGCGCTCCCATTTGAGGATTTCCACTGCCTGGCTGGTGGGTATCCAGCCGAGGAACAGCGCGAGACAGGCCAGGATGAGGAACGGACGGTTGCTCGGCACATCCTTGTGCCTCACCGCTGCGCAGCTGACGCGAAAAACTTTTCCAGAAAGTTTTTTCATGGCAAGTCCTCTACGGAGTCTCCGGTGCGGGGGATGCCGGAGGCGGTTCGGCGGCGATGCGCTGTGGTGTGCCGTCATAGCAGTCCAGCGCCAGGCCGAAGGGGTTGCGTTCGGGGTCGATGTCCAGGCGTACGACCTTTAGCGGATAACGCACCAAGGCGCGCTTGACCTGCTCGGTGCCGTAATACTCATCGGCGCTAACGTCCAGGGTGACGACCCAGTCGCGGTCGGACACCACCCGGACGCGCTGGGTCGGGTCATCGCCGAAGCCCCGCCCCGGAATTTCGTAGATACCGCGTACCCGCTGACGCAGTTCGCCGGTGCGCTGCCGCTGCTCGTAATCGAGCCGGAGAAAGTGCTGACAGCCGGACGTCAGGTAGGCAGACAGCGCATGGATGTTGCGGGCGTAGTCGTCCTCGCCGTTGGTGGGCCAGCGGTTGAGTTGCTGAAAGATGTAGAAGGCGAAGGCATAGACGGACTCTGGTGGTACGTCCCACCACTTGCGCACGCTGCCTGATCGCAGGTCTGGGGGTACATGGATAGTGAGATCACGCGGGGCATTCCACCAGCCAACGCCCAGCACCAAGGCGAGGACGAACAGTGCGCCTGCACCCAGACGCAGTGTCCTGATATGGGCCTGAAGATGGGTGACCTCGTTCTTGAAGCGGCTCATGGTGTCCCCCTTCGGGTCGCCCAGTGACCCGAACGTGTTACCAGTGAACCGCCTCCGACGTAGGGCGAGAACAGCGGATACCCGAGCGCGATGCGCCACTGCAACTGGCGATAGAGCCAGGTGTCGGGGCGACCCCGCTTCCGACGCCGCAGCGCACTTCCGCCGGCAAAGACCCCAAGCGCAACGGTGGCCACGATCATCGACGGTATCAGCGCTAGGGTGGACGTCAGCCAGGCCAGCAGCAGGCCGAGCACCAACCCGACCAGGGCCGACAGGCCCACGCAAATCCACAGCTCATCCGCCGTCAGCCCCCGGACCACCACGGGCTGGCGGTTGAGCCGATGCGGCAGGAATGTCACCGTGTCGTCCTGTTGAAGTTCGGGCGTGCTAGCCATCACGGGACACCTTTACAAGATGCCGGTGGCTTCGGTCAGCAGCCAGATACCCACGACCAGCAGGATCGCCCCGACCGCCACGGTGAGGCCGAACTGCCCCCAGGTCTTGCGCCCGGTGTGGATCTCCGAATAGGTGCTGTAGGCGTGGTAGCAGACACCGATGAACATCGAGGCGACCACGAGCAGTGCCACCAGCAGCACGATGTCGTAGCCATAGTTGCGCAGCGTCTCCATGATGCCACTGCCGGTGCCGCGCGACGGGTCCTCCAGCGTCGGCAGCCCCTGGGCGTGAACCAGCGGCACCGCGCTTGCCGAAAGCAAGGCGGCAGCAGACTGGCGGATGTGTTGAATCAAGCGGTTGCGAGCGGAGCGGGAAGCCATGGCGATGTCCTCATCGGGTCAAGACAACAGGAAAAAAGTCAGTACGACGTACATCGCGATGAACCGCACCGCGACACCGAGGAACTGACGTTGAGAGATGCGTTCTTCCGCCCAGCCCACATAGGCGGTGCGCAGGGCCCAGACACCCCATAGCAGCAGCACGGCGAAGACGAGGCTCACGAGTACGACGGACATATCCGACGCCGAGAAACCGGCGTTGGCCTGAAAGGCGGTCGCTTGAGCGGCGTTCATTGGTCGGCCTCCTCGGACTCCTGGCGGTAGCCGCCGAGCAGGTCTACGGGATCACGCGGTTGCGCGCGTTGGGGACTCAAGTAGTCGCGGATGCCCTGGCGAACACGCTCGATGTCCTCGCGCAGGCGGGCGTAGTCGAAGTGGTAACGGCTGTCACCCTGTCGAGGCAGGCTGACACTGTGCTCGGCCAGGCGGTCGATCATGTCGAGCTGGCGGATCAGCGCGGCCAGTTGAGCATGCTCGGTGGCACCGTCCCCAGCCAGTACGGGCTCGATAGTGAGGGCAGAGACGGCCAGCAGCACGGCGATAGCGCGGTGCCATAGGATGTTGCGGCTGCTGTGGTGTGCCATCGTGCCATTCCTCGCAGGGCGAATGGCATGATGCTGGGGTATGGGATCGGATTGCGCTGCAAAGAATAGGAACGAGGGGGCTACCGGATTAAATTAGATCAAGTCTGAATTCATACAGACCGGTTTACGGTATAGCCATCGCTTATACCAGATTGCCCCCACAGCTTGGTGCTGTTAAAATTCTGGTGTCATTGGGGAGTAGCCGCTCTTCTTCTCGAAGAGGCTTGCGTCAACACACTTGACCGGAGAGGTCATGGCGTAAGCGGTTCCCAAGCTTGGCAAGACCTTTGACCATAACGCCTCCGACTATGGCCGGGGACGCGTTGTGGTTAATCGTCTATTGACCGGCCTGGGAATATTCATGGAATCAATCCTCGTCTCTACCGGGGTCGTCGCACTTGCAGAGATCGGCGACAAAACCCAGCTTCTGGCATTTATCCTTGCAGCCCGCTTCAAGAAACCGGTGCCGATCATTCTCGGCATCTTCGCGGCGACTCTTGTTAACCACGGTCTAGCGGGTGCTATAGGGGCATGGATTACTTCAACGTTGAGCCCCGAGATCTTGCGCTGGGCATTGGGTCTATCATTCCTCGCTATGGCGATATGGACCATGATCCCAGACAAGATTGAAGAGGAGGAGACCCGAGTTGCCCGGAAATTCAGCGTCTTCGGCGCGACAGTGATCACCTTCTTTCTTGCTGAAATGGGCGACAAGACACAGGTTGCCACTGTCGCGATGGCTGCCCATTACGCCGCCCCGCTGATGGTGGTCGTTGGCACTACGCTTGGGATGTTGATTGCCGACGTCCCTGCTGTCTTTACGGGCGACAAGCTCGCCTCGAAAATCCCGATGAAGCTCGTACATTCAATTGCAGCCGCGATCTTTGCTTTCCTCGGAGTCATAACATTGTTCGGGGCTGCAAAAGTCGGCTTCTAAAGCCTCGGGGGCTTACCGCCATACCTTGCTCAAAAGCGAATTATGTCGCCATAGAGGGAAGCTACTCTGGGCCTGATATCCTGAAAATGGTGTTACGCAGGGGCGTGCTGCCCTTGATGGTCGACGTATAGCCCAGCCAGTGCGATCAACTCTCATGTCACGATGGCCATCTCGTGTGATGGCCATCGATCATAAAGGCGTGCCGGTGACGGCCTCTCGGATGGTGGTGTGGATGGCGATGCGGTTCCGGCCCCTCCCAGCCCTCATGTTCATGCTGGTGGTGATCGTCATGATAATGCAGGTGGGTGTGCTCAACAGGAACATGATCATGCTCGAGTGCCATAGGGTCCCATGACGGCCAGACACGGGTCGCGAGCGCCGTCGACACCAGCGCAATCGACCCCAGCAGGGCGAAGGTCTCAATCAGGCCCACCTCGGCCCCAACCCAACCGGCCAACGGATAGGCCACCAGCCAACAGCCATGCGACAGCGAGAATTGCGCGGCGAACAGCGCCGGACGGTCCTCTGGCTGGCACGACTGTTTGAGCAGGTGTCCGGTGGGCGTCATGACCAGCGAGGCGCCGGCGCCCAGCAGAAACCACAGCCCCAGCAGGCCGACATACCCGGGGGCGAGCAGGCCGAGGAACAGGCTCACCGTCATCAGCGCGCCGCCGGCGAGCATGATCGGGCGCGCACGCACGCGCTCCAGGACCTTCGGCAGTAGCAGGGCCACCAGCATCGAACCGCCCCCGACCGCCGCGAAGGCCATGGCGACCGCCTGCTCGCCCAGGCCCAGGACGGAACGGACATAGACCACGGTATTGACGATCTGCATGGCCCCGGCGGCGGACACCACCATGTTCAGGGCCAGCAGCCCTCTCAGCCGCGGGGTCTTCAGGTAGATTTCCATACCACGTAAAACTCTGCGCCAGACGCTCGGCGCTTCGTCATCCGCGGCATGGGGCGACGGCAGGACCACCGAGACAACCAAGCCAGCCGAGACCAGAAAGGCTAGGCCGTTGAGCAGGAACAGCACATCGAAGCTCATCACCGTCAGCAGTGCCGCAGCGGCCATGGGGCTGAGCAGGTTCTCGAGGTCATAGGCGAGCCGCGACAACGATAGCGCCCGGGTGTACTGCCTCTCGTCCTCGAGGAGGTCTGGGATCGTCGCCTGAAAGACCGGGGTGAAGCCTGCCGAGGCGGCATTGAGTAGGAAGATCAGCACATAGATCTGCCAGATCTCGGTGACGAAGGGCAGCGCGCAGACCACGGATGCCCGCAGCAGGTCCAGGCTGACCAGCAGGACGCGTCGCGGCAGACGCGAGGCGTAAGCCCCGACCAGTGGCGCGATGCCCACATAGGCCACCATCTTGATCGCCAGGGCTGTGCCTAGCACGAGCCCCGCCTGCCCGCCCGCCAGGTCATGGGCCAGCAGCGCCAGGGCGACCGTCGTTAGCCCGGTGCCGACGAGAGCGGTGACCTGGGCCAGGAATAAATGGCGGTAACGGCGGTGACTCAGCACTTGGAGCATGGGGCCTCCTCGAGGCGTTGGTGTCGGTTACTGACGGAATACTGGGAGAAGACGACTCACATACCTTTATCTTTCTTGAAAGCAATCATACTCCCCCCTAGTATCTGTATGCCACCTCCCTGTATAGTTTCCCTTCTCACAGAGACAGCCCCATGCACACGATCAAAGACAAAGCGAAGCTGCTAACCCGCGTTCGACGTATCCAGGGGCAGGCAGCTGCACTGGAAAGGCAACTTGATAAGGAAGGGGATTGCACTGCCGTGCTGCAACAGGCCGCCGCGATTCGCGGAGCGGTGAATGGGCTGATGGCGACCATCATTGAGGGGCACCTGACTGATCACGTTGTCAGGGAGCCCGAGTTGGAGCAGCGGCAACAAGACTTGGATGCGGTGCTGCAGGTCATCAAAACCTACTTCAAGTAGAACATGAAGAAGCCGTGCACACAGAAAGATCAAAGAATGGATGAAAGTAAGAATGAAGCCGCATTGACGGCCGAAACCGTCGCCCGACCGAAAGGCTGGTTCAACCACACCGTCGTTGGTGCTGGGATCACCAGCGCTCTGGGTGACTTCTGCTACGAGACGACGACCGTCATTCTTCCTGGTTTTCTTGCCGTGCTGGGCCTGCCGGCCAGCGTACTCGGCACCATCGAAGGTATTGCCGATGCCGTGGCCAGCTTCACCAAGATGGTATCGGGCTACGTCGCTGACAAAGTGGGCCATCGCAAGTTGCTGGTCCTCGTGGGCTACGGCCTGACGCCGCTCGGACAGGCATCATCGCGCTGGCGGCCGTCCTGACTGCGTTCGCCTTCTGGTTTTCGGTAGACAGCATTCCATTGCTGGCCGCCATCTTCTTCGTCGCGGGCTTGTGCGTCACTGTCGAGGAAGCGCTGGAATCCACGGTGACGGCGGAAATGGTGCAGACTGAAACATTGGTGATGAGCTACGGCGCGCTGGGCACGATCAATGGCACGGCCAAGTTTGTCTCCAGTGCAACGGTCGGCGTGGTGTGGACCGCAGTCTCGCCGACGCTTGGTTTCGGCCTGGCAGCGGTGCTGATGGCAGCCGGGACACTGGCCTTGCTCCGCGTCGGGAACGAGTAGCGTTGAGGCGGCCAACTATGACGCCAATCTCGAACGCCAAGCGATGGGCGCGCACGATCAAGCGGGATGTACATGCAGTCTGGTTAGCCGCGCGAGACCCTCGAACGCCGTGGTTTGCCAAGGGGCTCGCGCTGCTTGTAGCCGCCTATGCGGTATCACCCATCGACCTGATCCCGGATTTCGTTCCCGTGCTCGGTTACCTGGATGATCTCGTGATCGTGCCGCTCGGCATCCTGTTGGTCGTCCGGCTCATCCCGCCTGAAGTGATGGAGAAACACCGACAAGCAGCGGCCAAAGCCACCGAACGGCCAGTCAGTCGCCTGGCGGCTGGCGTGGTCATTGCCGTCTGGATCGCTTGTGCTGTGCTCCTGGTCAAACTGCTTCTATGAGACTGCTGATATACCACCACATGGCTTGCTTGGGCCTAAGTGCAGCTTCAACGGTCTGGCGTACGATTTCCAGATACCATCTATGAAGTGTGCGAATCCGTGACCGTTTTGCAGCAATCCGAGGTGGCCACTGGCATCTGTTCATCGCGCTCAACTGGTTCTCGTTGAGAACTAGATGGACCCGCTCATGGGGATCGTCGGTGCGTTACTCATCACTCGCTGGTCATGGCATCTATTGAAGGACACCTCCCGCGTGCTGCTTGATCAACAGCGCAGCGACTTGGAGCACGACGTCAGGTAATCCATTGAGAATGATGATGCGCGAATCAGCGATCTGCACCTCTGGGCCATTGGTCCAAATATTCACGCCGCCATTGTCTCGATCGTTTCGCATGCTCCCGAGTCGCCTGCCTTCTATAAGCAGCGTATTCAGGCTAGGTGCCCGTCATTAGTGCAAGTTACTGTCGGGCCGCAGCGTTGTATTAATGAAACGAGGAAAACCAGCGCCGGATAACAAGACTTCGAGGCTCCAGTCCATTGTGGAGCCTCGAAGAAGAAGCTTACAGGTGACCATATAAAATCCATGCACCCACTGCAATCAGCGTTAGTCCGCCAAAAATTTCTGCTCTGTGTCCCATTGTAATCCCCCCGAAAAGTAATCGAGGTTTTGAGTAGAGACTTTTACACTGATCGCATTGAGGAGCGACACATGAAGAAGTCTCGATTTTCCGACAGCCAGATCCTGGCGATTCTGAAGCAGCACGAAGCCGGAGTTCCGGTGGCGGAACTGTCCCGCGAACACAACGTGAGTACAGCGCTGATCTACCAGTGGCGTTCGAAGTTTGGCGGCATGGACGCCTCGCTGATGAAGCGTCTGAAAGAACTGGAGGCCGAGAACGCCCGTCTGAAGAAGATGTATGCTGAGGAGCGCCTCAAAGCCGAACTGCGCCAGGAAGCACTGGAGGGAAAGTTGTAAGGCCGTCTCAACGCCGGGAGATGGCCATGAAGGGCGTTGCCAAGCACGGTATCAG
>JAKUPL010000011.1 GCA_022449455.1 Alcanivorax sp.
GCCGGGCGGTGAGCATGGCCGGAATCTCGGTCTCCATGGTGATGTTGGAGCTCGGTACGATCTGGCCGATTCGATAGAGATTTTTGTTATCCGCGCTTTGCATGGCTGGGCTCCGATCAGGCGGTGGCGGGGGCGTCGAACCGCTCGGCGCAGGTGGTGGCGTCGTATTCGTAGATCCACTCGGCGCGGATGCCCACCGCGTTGGGGTCCTTCTTCTGCGCTTCGCGGAACGCTTCGTCGCGCTTGCGCAGTTCTTCCGGCGTGGACAAGTGGTAGCTGCGGCCGCGCTCACGGGCCTGCAGCTGCACTTCGGCGGTGCGCGGCCGGCGCTCTTGCTCGTAGGCGCGCAGGGCGGCGGCGGGGTCGCCCTGATAGTGGGTCAGCGCCTCGGCCAGCACATAGGCGTCCTCGATGGCCATGGCGGCGCCCTGGGACAGGAACGGCAGCATCGGGTGGGCGGCGTCGCCGAGCAGGGTGGCCCGGTTGGTGGACCAGCGCGTCAGCGGGTCGTGGTCGAACAGGCCCCATTTGAAGGTCTGGCTGGGGTCGGTCATCTTGAACAAACGGATCAGATCGTCGTTCCAGCCTTCATAGGCGGCCAGCAGCTCCTCGGTGCTGCTCGGTTCGGTCCAGGATTCCTCCACCCAGTCGGCGGTCTCGGTAACGGCGACGATGTTCACCGCCTGGCCGCCTTTGACGTAGTAGGTCACCACATGGGCCTTGGGGCCCATCCAGAAGGCGGCGTCCGGGCCCACGAAGGGCAGCGGGTGCTGCTCCACCGGCACCAGCGCGCGCCAGCACATATGCCCGGTGAACTGGGGCTGATCGTGGCCCCACAGGGAGGCGCGTACCGGAGAATGGATGCCGTCGGCGCCCACCACCAGGTCGGCCTTGAACTCACTGCCGTCGTCGAAGCGGGCCAGAACGCCGTCGTCCTGTTCCTCGATGCCGGTGCAACGGGCGTTGAAGGTCACTTTGTCGGCGGGCAGGTCGGCGGCCAGAATGCCGTGCAGATCGGCGCGGTGCACATGGTAGAACTCGGCGCCGTAGACCTGCGGAAAGGTCTCCTTGAGCGGCGTGCGGAACAGGGTCTCGCCGGTTTGCCAGTTGATGCCGCGCATGGACTCGGGCAGGAAGCCGATGTCGTCCAGGGACTCGGTGAGGCCCAGGGCCTTGAGCACTTTCACCGCGTTGGGGGTCATCTGCACCCCGGCGCCCACTTCGCCGAACGCCGGTGCCTGCTCGAACAGATGAAAATCGATGCCCCGGCGGCCCAGGGCCCGGGCCAGGGCCACGCCGCCGATGCCGCCGCCAATGATACCGACACGAAGTCGCTCAGACATGGAATACTCCTTATTAAATATTCAATTAATTAATTACGGCGGCGCTTCGATCACCGGACGCGACCGCCTTTATGCATCTTGATCAATACTTGAACGATAGAGGCCGGATGCCGCGTTCAGGCCCCCAGATAGGCGCTCAGCACTTCCGGGTCCTCCAGCAGGGTGGCGCTGTCCGCCTCAGTGCTGACGGTGCCGGTTTCCACCACATAGGCCCGGGACGCCACCGCCAGCGCGTTGTGCACGTTCTGCTCCACCACCAGCACGGTGACGCCGTGGCCGTTGATCTCACGAACGACCTCGAACACCTCGTCGGCCATTTTCGGCGACAGGCCCAGGCTCGGTTCATCGAGCAGCAGCATGCGCGGCTCGGACATCAGCGCCCGGGCAATGGCGAGCATTTGCTGTTCACCACCACTGAGCGTGCCGGCCATCTGCTTGTAGCGCTCGCGCAGTCGGGGAAAGCGATGGAACGCCATGCCCACCCGTTCTTCCACCTGCTGTTTCGAGCCGGTGAGAAAGGCGCCCAGGATCAGGTTCTCGCGCACCGTCATGGCCGGCCAGACGTGGCGCTCCTCGGGGCAGTGGGCGATGCCGGCGGCCACCACCTTCTCGGCGGGCCGGCCGGCGATGTCGTCGCCGTTCCAGACGATGCTTCCCCGGCTCGGTTTGAGCAGGCCGGAGATGGCCCGCAGAATGGTGCTCTTGCCGGCGCCGTTGGCGCCGATCAGCGCCACGGTTTCGCCTTCGCCCACCGCCAGATCCACGCCGTGCAGGGCGGCGATCTTGCCGTAGGCCACGTGCAGGTCGCGCACCTGCAACAAGGTTTTGTTATTGCTCGCGGTCATGCCCGTGCCCTCCCCAGATAGGCTTCCACCACCTGTGGGTTGTTTTTCACCTCGGCCGGCTTGCCCTCGGCCAGCTTGCGCCCGAAGTCCATCACCATGACCCGGTCGCTGACGTCCATCACCAGGCTCATGTTGTGTTCGACGATGACGATGGAGGGCACCTGCTCGCGGCGCAGCCGCTTGAGGATGCCGCCGAAACGCATGGCCTCCTGGCTGTTCAGTCCCGCCGCCGGTTCGTCCAGCATCAGCAGGGTGGGTTGGGCGGCCAGCGCCACCGCCACTTCCAGCAGCCGCAGTTCCCCGCAGGAAAGCCGGTAGGCCGGCGTGTCCATGCGCGCGCCCAGGTCCAGCAGGGTCACCAGCCGGGCGGCGTTGTCGCGGGCCTCCCGTTCCGCCCGCCGTACTGGCGCGGTGGGGAAGAAGGTGGCCAGCAGGCTCTGCCGGGCGCTCAGGTAATGGCCGGCGAGCACGTTCTCGAACACGGTCAGCGGCTTCAGCACATTGGTTTTCTGGAAGCTGCGCACCAGGCCCCGGCGGGCGATCCGGTAGGGGCTGTGGCCGGTGATGTCGTGGCCCTGAAAAGCCACCCGGCCGGTGGTGGGCGTATAGAAACCGGTGATCAGGTTGAAGCAGGTGGTCTTGCCGGCGCCGTTGGGGCCGATCAGGCCGAACACTTCACCCCGGTTCACCTGGAAGTCGATGTCCTGCACCGCCTTGATGCCGCCGAAGGTCTTGCTCAGGCCTTCCACGGTGAGCAGCGGCGCATCGTCGTGAGTCGCGTTCATGCCGGACCTCCCTGCACGCGGGTGGCACTGTCGTCGGGCGCGGCGCGGTCGCCGCGTTCGCGACGGTGATTGAGAAAGCCCATCAGGCCGTTGGGCAGGAACAGCACCACCGCCATCACGATCAGCCCGAACAGGGACAGCCGCAGTTCCTGCAACTCACGCAGGTACTCGGTGAGCAGGGTGACCAGCAGAGCGCCCAACAGGGGGCCGATCAGGGTGCCCTTGCCGCCGATCAGCACCATGATGATCATGCTTACCATGAACGCGAAGCCGAACACGTTGGCGCCGACGAAGGTGATGTAGTGGGCGTAGAAACCCCCGGCCAGCCCGGCCAGGAAGGCACCCAGCACGAAGGCGCGCATGGCATAGACAAAGGGACGGATGCCCACCGACTGCGCCACGAAGCGGTTCTCGCGCACGGTCACGGCGGCGCGGCCGTTGTTGGAATAGACGAAGCGATAGGCCAGGTACAGGGAGACCGCGGTCAGCCCCAGGGCCAGATAGAAGTAGAAGCGCTTGGCCATCAGCGGCGAGGCGTCGGCCAGCAGCGCCGGCTGCGCCACCCCGGACAGACCCATGGGGCCGTTGGTGAAGTCCACCCAGTTGTTGGCGATCAATCGCAGCACCTCGGCGAAGGCCAGGGTGATGATCACGAAGTAGGGGCCGCGCAGGCGCAACGTGATGGCGCCGATCACCACCCCGAACAGCGCCGAGACCACTCCGGCCAGCGGGATGGTGGCCCAGGCCGGCAGCCCCAGCCGCAGGGACAGCAGCGCGGCGGTGTAGGCACCCAGGCCGAGAAAGGCGGTGTGGCCCAGGGAAAACTCGCCCACGTAGCCGACGATCAGGTTCAGGCTGGTGGCGAGCACCGCGTAGAGCAGCACCATGATGCCGATGTGCAGCAGGTACTGGTTGCCCACCAGCAAGGGAAAGGCGAGGGCGATCAGGCCCAGCACCAGCAGGGTATTGCGTTCAAATTTCATGCTCAGGCCCTCTCCACCTGGGTTGAAAACAGCCCGTAGGGTTTGAAGATCAGAGTCAGGATCACGATGATGAAGCCGATGATGTCCACGGTTCCGGTGGAGATGTAGCCGCCCCACAGGGCCTCGGCCACTCCCAGGATCAGGCCGCCGACGATGGCGCCGGCGAAGCTGCCCATGCCACCCAGGATCACCACCACGAAGGCCTTCAGACTGACCAGGCCGCCGGCGCTCACGTGGGTGGAATAGATCGAGCCCAGCAGCATGCCGGCGGACGCCGCCAGCATGGTGCCCAGGGCGAAGGTGCTGGCGTACACCCGGGCGGTGTTGATGCCGGCCAGCCGGGCCGCCATCGGATCCTGGAAGGTGGCGCGCATGGCGCGCCCCAGGCGGGTGTGGCGGATCACCAGATGGGCGGCCAGAATCAGCACCGCGCAGGCGGCCACCGCGAACACCCGCAGCTCGGTGAGCACCACCGGACCCAGGAACACCGGTTTGTTGGGCAGCGGCCCTTCGATGGTCAGCGGCGCGGTGCCCACCAGCAGCAGGGCGGTGTTGGTGAGAAAGATCGACAGCCCGATGGTGAGCAGGATGCTGGGCTCCTCGCCCTGGTCGCGCACCCGCTCGATCAGGAAGCGGTCCACCAGCCAACCGCAGGCACCCATCACCGCCAGGGTCAGCGCCAGCCCGGCGAAGAAGTTCAGACCCAGCACGGTGGTGGCCAGCCAGCCCATCACCCCGCCCAGCATGTACAACTCACCGTGGGCGAAGTTGACCACCCGCATCAGCCCGAAGATCAGCGTCAGGCCCAGGGCCGAGAGCGCGTAGAACGCCCCCGACACCAGACCGTTGGCGACAAACTGCAACAGCATATCCATGGATTATTGTCCGTCCTTGGCGCCGTCCGCCTGGGGATCGGCGATGCGGGTGGTGGCGACCACGTCGGTGTGGCCGTCGCGGATTTGCACCAGCGCCGCGTCGAAGCCGTAGCCCTGGCCGGTACGGGTAAACCGGTAACGGCCGTTGGGCGCCTGGTAGTCGGTGGCATGGAGCCCGTCGACGATGGCGCCGGCGTCGGTGCCGCCGGCCCGGTCGATGGCGTCCATCATGATGTTCAGGGAGTTGTAGCCGGCGGCGGCGTACTTGCCGGGGGCATGGTCGTAGGCGGCGCTGTAGTCCTTCACGAAGCGTTCGTTGCGCTCGCCGGGCAGGTTGGACACGTAGGGCACGGCGGCGTAGATGCCCTCCGCCGCGTCGCCGGTGATCTTGATGAAGTCGCTGGTGGCCCAGGAGCCGACGCCGAACACGTCCATGTCGATGCCGAACTGTTTGATCTGCTTGACCAGGGTGGAGCCGTCCTGGGTCTCGGCGGCGACGAACACGCCGTCGGCGCCGGAGCCGCGCAGCTTGGTGAGCAGGGTGTAGAAGTCGGTGGCGCCGTGGTTGAAGTATTCGATCATGGCGGTTTCGACGCCGTGGCTGGACAGCTCCTGCTCGAAGGCCTTGGCGCTGCCCCGGCCCCAGTCGTCGTTGACGCCGATATAGGCCACCTTCTTGAGGCCCAGGTTGTCGACGATCAGACGGGAGAACGCCTTGCCCAGCAGGGCGTCGGTCTCGGCGGAGCGGAAGAAGTAGGGGTTGCCTTTCTCGGTGAGGCTGGCTTCCGAGGACACGCCGGTGAGGAACGGCGTTTTGTATTTACGCGCCACCGGCATCACCGCCGAGGTGGCGGAGCTGCAGAAGGCACCCACCAGGGCCACCACCCGGTCACGCTGGATCAGTTTTTCGGCGGCGTTCACCGAGTTGGCCGGGCTGCACTGGCCGTCCTCGATGATCAGTTCCACCTGCTTGCCGAGCACGCCACCGGCGGCGTTGCGCTCCTTCACGGCCAGCCGCGCGCCGTTGGCGTCGGCGGTGCCGTTGTAGGCCACCGAGCCGGTGAGCGGCTGGATCAGCCCGATCTTGACGGTGTCCTGGGCCGGAGCCGCGGCGGAGGCCAGCACGGCAGTCGCCATTATGGGAGCCAGAATCAGTTTTCTCATCGTCGTTATCTCCTGTTGAACTTTGTTGTTAGCGCGACTGACCGACATATTAATTAATCGATTAGTAAATTTACAAGCGCTGTGGCTCTCATAGCAAATTGCGGACCAGAATACGGGACGGTAAGCGGCGCCGGTGGGCGTCCGCGCAGAGCAATTTTGGTGCGCCGGAACGAAAACCGCCCCGGAGCGGGGCGGCTTGGATCAGAGCAAGGGCCGGAACATCAGTCGCCTTGCAGCTCCACCTTGACTTCCAGGGGCAGGGACAGCCGTTCGCTGTGGCGGTCGGCGCCGCCCAGGCCGGCGGCGGCGCCGTCCTCGGTGACGGTGATGGCGCCCAGCGGCTGCCATTGGCCGGGCACCATCATCAGGGTGCTGGCGGCGCCCTGGACCTCGGCGGTGCCGCCGCCGGTGGGCCGTTCGAAGCGCTGGGCGATGTCCAGCCGCACCCGGCCGTCGCCGGTGAGCATGGGGCGCACCTCGATGCCCTGGCGCAGGCTCATCAGTGCCGGGTACTGGGTGCCGGTGAGCGCCACCAGCGTGCCCTGGCCGATGGCCGCGGCGTGGCCGGAGAGGGTGTTGATGCGGTAATCGTCCTGGCGCTGGCGGGTGACGCTGCCGGCGCCGGCGCTGACGCCGCCGGGGCCGACCCGGATGCCGCCGCCGGCGCTCTCGCCGCCGGTCCGGCGGCGCAGATGCACGGCCACCGTGCGCGGCGCCTCCGGCATGTCGCCCAGGGCGGCCAGGATCTCGTCGAAGTTGGCGGTGCTGGTGCGGATGATGAGCTTGCCCTGATAGGCGTTCACATAGCCGCCTTCCGGCAGCAGCGGTCGGATCACCGGCACCAGGGCCTGGGCGTCGGCGCGCTGGATCACGTGGATCGACAGGGCCTGGGCCTGGCCGGCGCGGGGCAGGGCGAACAGAACGCACATCGACGCGGCGAGGATCGCCACCGCCAGCCATTTCAGCGGCGGCGACCGGTACGCGGGGACGGAGGGGGCAGGGGCCATGATCAGCATTCCTTTGGCTGAAAAAGCGCGGGAAAAACCATCATAGCCCCAACCCCGCGGGGATCAACAGGGCGCCGGGCCGCTCACCGCGCCACCCCCGGACGCCCGGACGACCGCGAGGGCGCCACCAGACGGCCCTGTTCCCAGCGCGCCGGCACCAGCTGGTCCTGTCGGTCGCGGATCCAGCCCTCGCCGTCCGGCTGGTTGTCCCGGTAGGGGGTGATCTCCTCGACCCGGCCCTGTTCGCTGTATTCCACGAAACGGCCCTGGCGCTTGCCGTCCTGGTAGTGGCCTTCCAGCCTCGGATAACCTTCGGCGGTGGTTTCCTGGTAGGGGCCGTCCAGGCGATCCTCGTCAAAGCGGGCACGCACCTGGACGCCGTCGTCGCGGCGCTGGAACACGTCGCCGTGGCGCTGGCCGTCGTGGTAGGGCACCCGGGAGAGCAGCTCGCCGCTGTCGTCGTACTGCGTCCATTCGCCGACCCGCTGGCCGCGCCGGTAATGGCGCTCGGCGAGCAGGTCGCCGTCGGCGGAGTGCAGGGTCCAGTCGCCGTCCAGTTTGCCGTCCACGTAGTGGGCGTCGCGCACCCGGCCGTCGTCCTCCAGGGTGTGCCAGTCGCCCACCGGCTGGCCCTGGCGGTAGCGGCCGGATTCGACCACGTCACCGGCGGCGTTTTCGGTGCGCCAGGGGCCGTCTTCCTGGTCTTGCCGGTAGTGTTTGTGGGTCCAGCGCTGGCCGTCCGGCCCGCTGCGTTCGCGCCAGTCGCCGTTCAGCCGGCCTTTTTCGTAGTGCATGACCCGGACCAGGCGGCCCCCGTCGTCGTAGGCTTCCCAGGTGCCGGTGCGCAGGCCGTCGCGCATCTGGCCCTGCTCGCGCCCGCCGTTTCCTAGCGGGGCGATGGCCGACCCCTGCTGCACGCGATTGATCCAGTGTTCCAGACTCACCACGGTGTCACCGTTGAAGCCGATCCGCCACTGGCTGTTCTCTTGCGGGTAACGCAGGCTGACGCTGCTCGGCGAACCGTCCCGGTTGTGGTCGGCCATCACCGACAGCCACTGCGGCGCACCGTCCCGGAAGCGGCCCTGATCGTCCCGAAAGAAGTGGGCTTCGCGGCGGGCGTAGTTGCCGTTGCGGTAGCGGGTCCAGGCCATGAGCACCCCGGGAGAAGTAATGTCGGCATGGCCGATGCGGTTGCCGTCGCGGTCGTAGCGGTTGTAGAAATTGTCGTAATTGCCGTCGCGGTAGCGCCGCTCTTCCTGAATCTGACCGCCGTCCGGGCCGCCGTTCTCCCGGTAATAATTGATCTGCATGCCGTCGGGGCGGTTGTCCTTGACGGGCCTTTCCAGCAGCAGGTTGCCTTCCTCGTCGTACATTTTTTCGACGCCGTTCATTTTGCCGTCGCGGTAGGGTTTGTACTTCTCCACCTGGCCGTTTTCATAGTAGGTGATCAGCTCGCCGTCCGGGCGGCCTTGCTCATCGTTGTGGCCCTTCTCCTTGATCTGGCCGTCCGGGTACAGATAGCGGAAGTCGCCCAGCCATTGGCCGTCCTTGCCGGGCCCACTGCGTACGCCCTCCGCGTAGAGAGCGTCGCCGTCCTGGTAGTGGGCTTCATACAGATAGCCGGGGCCGTCCGGGTTCTCCGGCAGCGGTACCTCCACGTAGTAAAAGGCCTTGTCCGGTTGATCCAGCGGATAGTCGTATTCGCTGAAGTAGCGGCGTTCCGCGTGGGCGCCGGCGCCGATTAACAGGGCGCCCAGCGTGACCAGAGCGGCGGCGGGCCGGAGCCGGGCGCGGAAACGGTTCGCGGTGGGCGTCGTGGTCAGGCTCATTGTGGCACCTCCGCGAAGTCGGCCCGCAGATCACGGTGCTGTTCGCCGTCGGCGCGCAGCAACCGCACTTCCTTGACCTTGCCCCAGAAGCGGCGTACCCCCTGGTCGTCCTCGCCGAGCGGCTGCAGGGCCAGGCCGGTGTCGTCCAGGGCGGCGTAGTCCAGGCCCTCGATACCGCCGCAATCGTCGCCCATCACCACGCCGTCGTCGCCGTCGAAGCGCGCGCAGCCGGGTTGCTCGCGGGTCAGGGTGACGGTCTCCACCCGGGTCGGGCAGCGGGCCTGGAAACTCAGCTCGCGGTCATAGAAGTAGCGGATTTTGTCGTCTTCCGTGCGCAGCTCGAAACCGGGATCAATGTCCTCGCGGACGCTGCCCTTGTCCCAGACGAAGTGCAGGGGCGTGCCGTGGTAGTCGGCGCCGTCCTCCGGCGCCAGGGTACACAGTCGCAGGCCCGGCGGGCCGGTGACCCGCAGCCGGTTGTCGTCCAGGCCCTCCAGGGTCAGCCCCTCAAGCAGCGTCTCGGTGTCGTCCGGCACCTCCGGCAGCGGTGACGACTGGTGGCGTACGCCACCGGGGTTGAGGCCGGGTTCCCGGTCCCGCGGCAGCGGCCGGACGGTGAGGGTCAGCGGGCGCTGGCTTTCCTTGAGCGGCGTCAGGCGCAGGGCGGCGATGGGCGCCTCGGTGATCAGGGTGACATGGTCCAGGGGCGGGCCCAGGGTCAGCCGGCCCACGAACACCTCGGCGGAGGTGTCCGCCTGCTGGTAGGGCCGGTAGACCACCGCGTAGGGCAGGGGCTCGCCGTCCGCGTCCAGCGGGCGGGCGCGCCAGCGGCCCAGGTCGCCGCCCAGCTGCAGGTCCACGCGCTGGTCCTGCCAGTCGAGAATCTTCGGCGCGTCCGGTGCCTGGTCGTCGCGCTTGAGGGTAACCGGTTCGCCATCGGTCCAGATGCGGGCGGCGCCGGTGAGCTTCACCGGCTGGTCGGCGTCGAACTTGCCGTCCCCGGTGAGCACCAGCGGGTCGCGGCCGATGTCCGAGGGGATCGGCGAGGCCAGACCATAGAAGCCGCCGCTCTCGCCCAGCCGGTTGAGCAGCAGGCCGTCCGGCGCCGGGCCCTCGAAGCCGGTCAGATGAAAGCTGGCTTGTTGCTGCAACGGGGTGGCCAGGGGCCAGTCCCCCTCGGTGAGCAGCCGGGTTTCTTCCAGCTCGTCGCGTTTGTAGAACAGGCTCTGTTCAAGGCTGTCCAGCAGCCGGTCCACGTAGGCCTCGTCGCGCATCGGCATGCGCCGGTCCGGGGCAACGATGCGCGGCTCCCGCAGCTGGCGCTCGGTGGTGTCCGCGTACATCTCCACCCCCAACGGGTCCACGTCCCAGTCCTGCACCGGGTAGGGGTAGTGCCGCTGGCTGATCAATACCAGCCGTTGCTCCATGCGAGCGTCCTGGTCCGGCACCGGTACGCTGCTTTGCAGGCGCAGTGCCTCGGGCATGCCGGAGGGCCAGCGGGCGATCATGCGTGCCTGGCCGGTGACGCCGTCGCCGTCCAGGGTCAGGGCGATCAGCACCCGGTCGCCGTCCCGGGCCAGCACCCGGTAGTCCGCGGTGACCTTGGGCAAGCCCCACAGCGAGGCGCTGGCCTGCCAGGTATCCCCGGGCCGGGGATCGTCGGGCAGCGGTACCGCGGTGGCGGTGGCCTGATCGAGAAGCTGTTCCACCTTGTCGCCGAAGCGTTCCACCATTTCCTCGTGGAGCGCCGGGTCGGCGATGCGGGTCTCGGTGATCTCGCCGTCTTCCACCCGGCTCAAGGTGCCGGTGTCGAGAAAGCGGCGCAGCGGCTTGGCGCGCTCACCCAGCATCGCCAGGTTGCGGGTGTCCAGGTCGCCGTTGCCGAGCCGCATCCAGGGCAGGGTGGTGCGGATCCACAGGCCGCCGCCGGCGTCGTCGTCCACCCGGTTGCGGACCAGGGCCTGCAGCTGCATGTCCTGGCCATAGTCGCTGTTGTCGCGCTTCAGGGTCTGATGAGCGACGAGCAGAAAATCGTCTTCGTAATCGGCATCGGGGGCACGGTTATCCTGGCAGGCCGCCAGCAGGAAAAGGCAGAAAAAAGGCAGTAAAAAACGCATAATGAGAGCTCTCCGTCACGCGCCGAAGTGTAGCGAATGCCACTGCGTCACGGGGCGCTGTAAACGGAAATTGTGAAAAACACCCGGCAAAGAGAGGGCTGATGGTGGGGAACAGCCGGTCCGTGACCAGCAATCAGGAGGATCTGCATCCGGCCCTGGAGGCCACCGTGCGCCGCCATCTGATACACCCCTGGCGGGCGCCGCTGGCGGACCACGATCGGGCCGCGTTCCAGCGCGCGCGGGAGTGGGTGGCCGGCCGTGACCGGCCGCTGATCCTGGATTCCGGGTGCGGCACGGGGCGCTCCTCGGTGCAATTGGCGCACTGCTATCCGGAGGCGCTGGTGCTGGGGCTGGATCAGTCCGCCCACCGTCTGGCGCGGGCGCCACGGCGCTTCGATATACCGGACAACGTGTTGTTGGTGCGCACCGACTGCGGCGGTTTCTGGCGGCTCGCCGAGCAGGCCGGCTGGCGGCCCTGGCGGCATTATCTGCTGTACCCGAACCCGTGGCCGAAAAGCGCCCATCTGAAGCGCCGTTGGCACGGCCACCCGGTGTTCCCGCACTTGCTGGCGCTGGGCGGCACCCTCGTGCTGCGCACCAACTGGGCCCTCTATGCCCGGGAAATGGCCGCCGCCCTGGCCCTGGCGGGCCGCGCGGCGACCCTGCGGGAGCCGGAGATCGGCGCGCGGCCGCTCACCGATTTCGAGGATAAATACCGCAACAGCGGCCAACGGCTCTGGGAACTGGTGGCCGAGGCGCGGCGTCCGCTCAGTTGAAGGTCAGGTAAAGCTTGTAGGCAATGGTGGCCAGCATGCAGAGGGTGCCCGCCGCCAGCAGCGCCACGCCCCAGTTGTACTGGCGACCGGCGAAGCCCACCGCCATCAACGTCAGTCCCACCGCGATCAGGGCAATCAGCCCGTCGAAAAACGCCATCGTTGTACTCCCGGTCAGCCCAGTTGGGGCAGTTGCGCCAACGCCGCCTCGGCGCCGGCGGCGTCGTAGTCGCCGTCTTCCAGCTTGCCGTCGAAGAAGTCGATGTACGCCTGCATGTCGAAATGCCCGTGGCCGGAGAGATTGAACAGAATGGTCTCCGCCTTGCCTTCCTGCTTGCACCGCAGTGCCTCGTCCATGGCGCCCTTGACCGCGTGGGTGCACTCCGGCGCCGGCACGATGCCTTCGTGGCGGGCGAATTCCACCGCCGCCTCGAAGCAGCCCAGCTGCTGGTAGGCGCGCGCCTCGATCAGACCCAGCGACAGGGCGTGGGATACCTGCGGGCCCATGCCGTGGTAGCGCAGGCCACCGGCGTGGAAGCCCGGCGGTGTGAAGCTGGAGCCCAGGGTGTGCATCTTGGTGAGCGGCGTCAGGTGGGCGGTATCGCCGAAATCATAGGCGAAGCGCCCCTGGGTGAGGGTGGGGCAGGCCGCCGGTTCCACGGCGATGATGCGCCGGCGGCGGCCGCCGCGCAGCTGCGCGCCCAGGAACGGAAAGGCGATGCCGGCGAAATTGGAGCCGCCGCCGGTGCAGCCGATGATGATGTCCGGGTCGTCGCCGGCCAGTTCGAACTGCTCCATGGCCTCCAGACCGATCACGCTCTGGTGCAGCATCACATGGTTGAGCACCGAGCCCAGGGCGTACTTGGTGCCCTCGTCCCGGGCCGCCAGTTCCACCGCCTCGCTGATGGCGATGCCCAGGCTGCCGGGGTGGTCCGGGTTCCGCGCCAGGATGGCGCGGCCGGATTCGGTCAGGTCGGACGGCGAGGGGATGCACTCGGCGCCGTAGGTGCGCATCAGCGCCTGGCGGTAGGGCTTCTGCTGGTAGGACACGCGCACCTGGAACACCTTCACCTGCAGGTCGAACAGGCTGCCGGCGAAGGCCAGGGACGAGCCCCATTGGCCGGCGCCGGTTTCCGTGGTCAGACGTTTGATGCCGGCTTCGGCGTTGTAATAGGCCTGCGCCACGGCGGTGTTGGGTTTGTGGGAGCCGGCCGGGCTCACGCCTTCGTATTTGAAATAGATCTTCGCGGGCGTATCCAGAGCCTTTTCCAGACGGCGGGCGCGGATCAACGGGCTGGGGCGCCACAGCCGGTAGATGTCGCGTACCGGGGTGGGGATCTCCACATGGCGATCGCCGGTCATCTCCTGGGCGATCAGGGTGTCCGGAAACAGCGGCGACAGGTCCGCCGGCCCCACCGGCTGGTGAGTGCCCGGATGCAGCACCGGCGCCATCGGCTCCGGAAAGTCCGCCATGATGTTGTACCAGTCACGGGGCATCCGGTCTTCGGACAGCAGGTATTTGGTGCTTTCGGTCATGGCTTCCCCCATCGGGTGATTCTTGTTGACTCACCATGATGCCGATTTTCGCCGGCGCCGCCAGTGTGACGGCGCTCAGTCGAGCAGTTTGAACATCTGTCGGTGGGGAATGTGCGCGTCCATGAAGATGCCGCCGGACACGCTGAAGCCGGCGGTTTCGTAGAAGCTGGTGGCGTGGGTCTGGGCGTACAGGAAGATCTCGCCCATGCGCGCGGCGCGGGCGGCTTCCTCGGCGGCCACCAGCAGGGCGCGGCCGACGCCGCTGTTGCGGTGGGTTTCCAGCACGCAGAGGCGGCTGATCTGGCCGCTGCCCAACAGGCGCAGGCAGCCGATTGGCCGTTGGTCATCCAGCGCCAGGAAGTGGCGGGCGGCGTGGTCGGCGCCGTCCCATTCCAGTTCCTCGGGAACACCCTGTTCGCCGATGAAGACGCGCTCGCGCAGCGCGCTCAGCTCATCGCGGTGTTCGTCCCAGGACGTTTCGATGATGGTAAAACTAAAGCCCATGGCGTTCTCGTCAAAGCTCGGCAAAGTAGCCCTGGTCCATCCAATGGTCCAGCAGGGCGCGGCCGTCGGCGTCGAGCACCGCGGCCAATTCCTTATCGGTGTAGCGGCGTTGGCGGGCGAGCAGCCCGGCCAGGGCGAGCTGGCCGCCGTGCAGCGGCCAGGGCTCGCCATTGAGCCAGGCGGTGTCGTCCGCCACCAGGAGACGCACGCCGCCATGGCGAACCAGGACGGCGTCGGAATCGGCGGCGCGAATGTGCGCCGGGTCGATCAGAAAATCAAGTCCCGATTGACGCGGGGTGCTCAGCCAGCGGGCCAGCGCGTTGCGGGCCGCGGCCCGGTCGAACAGGCCCAGAGCCTGCTCCAGCATGGCGTCGCGCTCGCCGGCCTCGAGCCGGCCCGGGTCCGCCGGCGTCACCCGGCCGGCATCCCGGTACAGGGCGGGCGCGGCGTCGGCCAGGGTCTCGGCCACCATTTCCGCCAGCAGGTCCCGATAATCCGGGGCGCGGAAGCCCACCGACCAGGTAATGCAGTCGCTGTCCAGGGCGACACCATGATGAGCGACCCCCGGCGGCAGATAGAGCACGTCGCCGGGGCCGGCGATGTGCTCGTCGGTCACCGGCATGTCGGCCAGCATCTTCAACGGCACATCGCCGCGCAGCCGGCTGCTCTCATCGCACTCCGGGCCCAGCTGCCAGCGCCGCCGGCCGGCGGCCTGCACCAGAAACACGTCGTACTGGTCGTAATGGGGCCCCACGCTGCCGCCCTCGGCGGCGTAGCTGATCATGATGTCTTCCAGCCGCCAGCCGGGCAGGAACCGGAAGTCATCCAGCAGCAGCGACACCTCGGTGAGGTAGTGGTCCACGGACTGCACCAGCAGGGTCCAGTCGCGCTCGCCAAGCTCCGCGAAGCGTTCCGCTTCCAGCGGGCCCTGTTCCAGACTCCAGGGGCCGTCGCCGGCGCCCTGGATCAGCCGCGACTCCACCTCCGGTTCCAGCGCCAGGCCGGCCAGGGTGTCCGCGTCCGGGTGCGCCAGCCCGGCGGCGGCGCCGGGCATGAACAGGGGCGCGCGCTGCCAGTGGCGGGCCAGGAAATCCTCCGGCGCCAGCGGCAGCGTGAAGCGGGGCAGGGTCAGCGTCACGTTATTGGACGTCGCGGGCCTGTTGGCCGGCGTTGCCCACATAGCCGCCCGGGGTCATCGCCTTGAGGCGCTCCTTGGCGTCGTCGGGGATCGCCAGGCCGTCGATAAAGGCCGCCAGGTTTTCCTGGGTGATGGCCTTGCCGCGGGTCAGTTCCTTGAGCTTCTCGTAGGGCTTCTCGATGCCGTAGCGGCGCATCACCGTTTGGATCGGCTCGGCCAGCACTTCCCAGGCGTGGTCCAGATCGTCCGCCAGTCGCTCGCGGTTCACTTCCAGTTTGCCGATGCCTTTCAAGGCGGCCTCGTAGGCGATCAGGCTGTGCGCCAGGCCCACGCCCACGTTGCGCAGCACCGTGGAGTCGGTCAGGTCGCGCTGCCAGCGGGAAATCGGCAGTTTGGCGGCGAGATGGTCCATCACCGCGTTGGCGATGCCCAGGTTGCCTTCGGAGTTCTCAAAGTCGATCGGGTTGACCTTGTGCGGCATGGTGGAGGAGCCGACTTCGCCTTCCACCGCGCGCTGCTTGAAGTAGCCCAGGGAAATATAGCCCCACACGTCCCGGTCGAAGTCCAGCAGGATGGTGTTGAAGCGCATCAGGGCATGGAAATACTCGGCCACCCAGTCATGGGGCTCGATCTGGGTGGTGAACGGATTGAAGGTCAGGCCCAGGCTTTCCACGAAGCGGCGGGCAAAGGCCGGCCAGTCCACCTCCGGGTAGGCCGCGTAGTGGGCGTTGTAGTTGCCCACCGCGCCATTGATCTTGCCCAGGATCTGCACCGCCACGAACTGGTCGCGCTGGCGCTTGAGGCGCTCCACCACATTGGCCATTTCCTTGCCCACGGTGGTGGGGGAGGCGGACTGGCCATGAGTGCGCGATAGCATCGGCACGTCGGCCAGGCCATGGGCCAGCTGGCGGATGGTGCGGATGATCTGGTCCAGCTTGGGCAGCAGGGCGTCGCGGGCCTCGCGCAGCATCATCGCGTAGGACAGGTTGTTGATGTCCTCGCTGGTGCAGGCGAAATGGACGAACTCGGTCATCGCGTCCAGTTCGTCATGCTCGGCCATGCGCTCCTTGATGAAGTACTCCACCGCTTTCACGTCGTGGTTGGTGGTGCGCTCGATCTCCTTGATGCGCTCGGCGTGCTGCTCCTCGAAGTCCCGGGTCACACCGCGCAGATGCCAGGCGGCCTTGCCGCTCATCAGCGGCACTTCCGGAATGTGCTTGTCGTGGGACAGTTGTTCCAGCCAGCTCACTTCCACATGAACCCGATAGCGGATCAGGCCGTACTCGCTGGTGATGGCGCGCAGGGGCTCGCACTTGCCGGCGTAGCGGCCGTCCACCGGAGAAATGGCGGTGAGGGGGTTGAGGCTGGACATGGGGGACTCCTGAAATGGGAAACCGTTGGCGGGCGCAATGATACCGCAATTGACCGGGAATCGCGCGCCGGCCTCGTAACCTCGAATTGACTTTATATATTGAAGCTAATTATTTGATTTCAATGCTGTTCAAGATTTCCAGGCGCTGCTTGCGCTGGAACAACAGCCGCCACCGACGGCCGTCCAGCTGGTGCCACAGAAAGGCGGCGCGCACGCCGGCCAGGAACAGGGCGCGGATGCGCGCCGCGTTGTCCTCGTCCTGCAGCTTGGCCGGGTCGCCCTGCACGCGGATGCGGAAGCGGAAGGTGCCCAGGGTATCCAGGTAGATGCCGGCAAGACGATGGCAGAAGGTGGTGTTGGCCAGGCTGTCGAAATGCTCGCGCTGGCCCTGCAGGGCGATCAGACGGTGGCGCAGCAGGCTGATCACCTCGTCGTTCTTGCGCAGCTTGGAGGACAGATGCAGCAGCGCCAGGGCGTAACTGAGCGGCCGCGCCGCGTCCCGGCTGTGTTCCCGGCCCAGGCTCTGGCGCAGCAGGCGCACGCCGTCCTCCAGGGCCGCCGGGTTCGGGTAGATCTGGTCGAATTCACCGGCGTCCATGGCCATCACCCCGCCCAGCAGGGCCTCCACGGCGCTGCTGTCCGCGTCGCCCCGGGTGGCGATGCGGTCGGCCAGCACGGCGGCCTGGAACACCGCCGCCAGGGCCAGCATCTGTTGTTGCTCGTGGTTGAACGTCATTCCGTCGCCTCGATCACGGCGCCGCCCAGGCAGCTGTCGCCGTCGTAGAACACCACCGACTGCCCCGGGGTCACCGCCCGCTGGGGATCGTCGAACGTGACCCGCACCCGGCCGGCGCCGGCGTCTTCCACGTGGCACGCCTGGTCCGCCTGGCGGTAGCGGGTTTTCGCGGTGAGCCGGGCAGGCAGGGCCGGCGGCTCGCCGGCGATCCAGTCCACCGCGGCGCTGGTCAGGGCCCGGCTGAACAACAGCGGGTGGTCCTGGCCCTGCACCGCCACCAGCACATTGCGCTCCAGGTCCTTGCCGGCCACGTACCAGGGCGCGTCGCCGGCGTCGGCGCGGCCGCCGATGCCCAGGCCCTGGCGCTGACCCAGGGTGTAGTACATCAGGCCGTCGTGGCGGCCGATCAGGTGGCCCTGGTCATCCTTGATGTCACCGGGCTGGGCCGGCAGATAGGTCTCGAGGAAATCCTTGAAGCGGCGCTCGCCGATAAAGCAGATGCCGGTGGAGTCCTTCTTTTTATGGTTGTCGAAGCCGCGCTCGGCGGCCAGCCGGCGCACTTCCGGCTTTTCCAGGTCGCCCAGGGGGAACAGGGTGCGGGCGAACTTGTCGCCGCCCACCGCGTGCAGGAAATAGGTCTGGTCCTTATTGTGGTCCACGGCGCGCAGCAGCCGGCCGCGCTCGCCGTGGTGGCTCACCCGGGCATAATGGCCGGTGGCGATGTAGTCCGCGCCCAGGGAGAGAGCACGATCGAGAAAGGCGGCGAACTTGATTTCCTTGTTACAAAGGATGTCCGGATTGGGCGTCCGTCCGGCCCGGTATTCGGCCAGAAAATGCTCGAACACCCGGTCCCAGTACTCACCGGCGAAATTGGCGGTGTGCAGCTCGATGCCGAGCACGCCGGCCACCTGCATGGCGTCCAGCAGGTCCTCGCGGGCGGTGCAATAGTCGGTGCCGTCGTCCTCGTTCCAGTTCTTCATGAACAGCCCCTCGACCCGGTAGCCGGCGTCCAGCAGGCGCGCCGCCGCCACCGACGAATCGACGCCGCCGGACATGCCGACGATCACGCGGGTGGCCTGGGGATCCTGGGGCAGGGTGTCGGACATCATGGTATGCTCAGCCTCGTTGCAGGGGCCAGGGGTGTTGATAGATGGCGTCCAGCGGCAGGCGCCGTCCGCTTCGGTAGTCTTCCACACAACGCTGCACCAGCGGACTGCGGTGCTCGCCATCGCGGGCCGCCAGTTCCTCCGGGGTCAGCCACAGCGCCTCCAGGATGCCGGTGTCCAGCTTCTGGTGCGGGTCGTGACCCAGCGGCCGGGCCAGGAAGCAGGTGCGGTAGTAGACGCCGCCGCCGGGATGGGGCTGGAAGATGTACCAGCCCAGCAGATCGGTGATCTCCACCCGCCAGGCGGTTTCCTCCAGGGTTTCCCGGTAGGCGGCCTGCATCAGATCCTCGCCGAATTCGGCGTGGCCGGCGGGCTGGTTGAGCACCGCCTGGCCGCCCTGCATCTCGCGCACGAACAACAGGCGGCCCTCTTGTTCCACGACGGTGGCCACAGTAATGTGCGGTTCGAAGCTGTTCATCGAAGGCTCCAGCCGGGCGGTTATGATCGGTCAGCGGGCGCAGATGGTAGCGCACCGCCGGCCGCCGTGACAGCCACGGTGCGCGTCAATGGGTGCCGAAATGGGTGCCGACCGAGTACGCCAATGGGTGGGGCCGCGTCCCGGAGAATGCAATACGTGAATGATACCTTCAGCCATCTGGATGACCAGGGCCGCGCCCGCATGGTCGACGTCAGCGACAAGGCGGAAACCGCCCGCACCGCCCACGCCCGGGCGCGGGTGCGCATGGCGCCGCGTACCCTGGCGATGATCCTGGACCAGGCGCATCCCAAGGGGGACGTGCTGGCGGTGGCCCGTGTGGCCGGCATCCAGGCGGCGAAAAAGACCTGGGACCTGATTCCCCTGTGCCATCCGCTGATGCTCAGTGGCGTGAAGGTGTCCCTGGAGCCGGAGGGCGACGACGCCCTGCGCATCGACGCCCACTGCAAGCTCAAGGGGCTCACCGGGGTGGAAATGGAAGCCCTCACCGCCGCCTCGGTGGCGGCGCTGACCGTCTACGATATGTGCAAGGCGGTGGACCGGGCGATGGTGATCGAGCAGGTGTGCCTGGTGGAGAAGACCGGTGGCCGCAGCGGCGACTTCCGGCGGGAGGAGGTCTGAAGCCATGATCGAAGTGGTGTTTTTCGCCGCCCTGCGCGAACGGGTGGGCGAGGATTCCCTGCGTGTGACGCCGCCGGAGACGGTGACCACGGTGGCCGCCCTGTGCGACTGGCTGGCCGAACAGTATCCGGCGGTGGGCCAGGCCCTGGACGCTACCCCCCGCCGCATGGTGGCGATCAACGAGCAACTGGCGGAGCCGGACAGCGCGGTGGCCGACGGCGACACGGTGGCGCTGTTTCCGCCGGTGACCGGGGGCTGAGATGACCCGTATCGACGTGGCGATCACCGCCGAGCCCCTGGAATCGCGCCTCTCCAGCGAGGGGCGCGACGGCCGCAGCGGCGCCGAGGTGCGCTTTTCCGGGCGGGTGCGCGACGAATCCGGCCAGGTGCGCGCCCTGTTCCTGGAACACTATCCCGGCATGACCGAGCGCGCGTTGCGGCGCATCGGCGAACACGCCCGAGAGCGCTGGCCTCTCAATGCCATTGAAATGATTCATCGGGTCGGCGAGATCCGCGTTGGCGAGGAGATCGTCCGCGTGGTGGTCTGGGCCGGGCACCGCCAGGCCGCCTTCGAAGCCTGTGCCTTTCTGATGGACGTGCTGAAAAGCCAGGTGCCGCTGTGGAAGAAGGAACTCACCGACGACGGTTGGCATTGGGTCGAGGCCCGCGAGCGCGACGCCGAGGCGGCCGCCCGCTGGATGGCGCCGTCTTCGGAGGGTGCACGGTAAGCTCCCGCCACTGACCCGGCGCCAGCCCGTCCAGGCTCCAGTCGCCGATGCGCCAGCGCACCAGCCGCAGGGTAGGGTGGCCCACCGCCGCGGTCATGCGCCGCACCTGCCGGTTGCGACCTTCGTCCAGGATGATTTCCAGCCAACGGTCCGGTACCGTGAGCCGCTCGCGCACCGGCGGCCGGCGCGGCCACAGGTCCGGCGGCTCGATCAGCCGCGCGGGCGCCGGCCGGCAGGGCCCGTCCTTGAGGGTGACGCCCTGGCGCAGGGGGGCCAGATCCGCGTCCTCCGGCGCGCCTTCCACCTGGGCCCAATAGGTCTTGGGCAGGTGAAAGCGGGGGCTGGCGATGCGCGCCTGCAGCCCGCCGTGGTCGGTCAGCAGCAGCAACCCTTCCGAATCCCAGTCCAGACGACCCGCCGGATAGACCCCCGGCACCGGGATGTAGTCCTTGAGGGTGGGACGCCCCCGGTCATCGCTGAACTGCGACAGCACCTGAAAGGGTTTGTTAAACAAAATCAGCCTTGCCATGGTCGAAATCGCTCTCCGACGGTCGCGAAGCCGAGCAAGAATACCACCTGGGTGCTATACTCGCGCGGCGACCGAATACTACGGTTTTTCTCAGAGGGAGTAGTGTAGATGGGATACCAAAAGATCACGGTTCCGGCGGACGGTGACAAAATCACCGTTAATGCGGACCTATCCCTGAATGTCCCCAACCACCCGATCATTCCATATATCGAAGGGGACGGCATCGGCGTTGATATCTCGCCGGTGATGATGAAAGTGGTAAATGCCGCCGTGGAAAAAGCCTACGGGGCGAAACGTGCGATCACGTGGATGGAAGTGTTCGCGGGCGAGAAGGCCACCAAGGTCTATGGCCCGGACACCTGGATGCCGGAAGAGACCCTGGAAGCGCTGCGGGAATTCACCGTCGGCATCAAGGGCCCGCTGACCACCCCGGTGAGCGGTGGCATCCGTTCCCTGAACGTGGCCCTGCGTCAGGAACTGGACCTGTACACCTGCATGCGCCCGGTGCGCTGGTTCGAAGGCGTACCGAGCCCGGTGCGGCACCCCGAACTCACCGACATGGTGATCTTCCGGGAGAACTCCGAGGACATCTATGCCGGCATCGAATGGCCCGCGGACAGCCCGGAGGCCACCAAGCTGATCAAGTTCCTGCGGGAGGAGATGGGCGTGACCCAGATCCGTTTCCCCGAGGGCTGCGGCATCGGCATCAAGCCGGTTTCCCGCGAAGGCACCCAGCGCCTGGTGCGCAAGGCGATTCAGTACGCCATCGACAATGACAAGGATTCCGTCACCCTGGTGCACAAAGGCAACATCATGAAGTTCACCGAGGGGTCGTTCAAGAACTGGGGCTACGAGCTGGCCCGTGACCGGTTCAATGCCGAGCTGCTCGACGGCGGCCCGTGGATGGTCATGAAGAACCCGCGTACCGGCAAGGACATCGTCATCAAGGACGTGATCGCCGACGCCTTCCTGCAGCAGATCCTGATGCGCCCCGCCGAGTACAGCGTGATCGCCACGCTGAACCTGAACGGTGACTACATCTCCGACGCCCTGGCGGCGGAAGTGGGCGGCATCGGCATCGCGCCGGGCGCCAACATCGGCGGCTCCGTGGCCCTGTTCGAGGCCACCCACGGCACCGCGCCGAAGTACGCCGGCCAGGACAAGGTGAACCCGGGTTCCCTGATTCTGTCCGCGGAAATGATGCTGCGCCACATGGGCTGGGAAGACGCCGCTGATCTGGTGATCAATGGCATGGAAGGCGCCATCGCCGCGAAGACCGTGACCTACGACTTCGAGCGACTGATGCCCGACGCCACCCTGCTCAAGTGCTCTCAATTCGGCGACGCCGTGATCGAGCACATGGGCGTGTAACCACGCCCGCCCGCGCCGCGCTCCTTATTGCGAGGAGACGGCGTTGCTTTCCTGATCCCGCCGCCGTGCTCCGCCCGGCCGGCGGGAAGACGGGGCTTCCCCTTTCTTCACGTCACCGGGTTTAAGATTGACGGCGTGGTAGCCCTTGCTGGCTTCGCGCAGTTCGTACTCGACGCTTTGTCCCGCGTACAGGGTTTTGTATCCTTCTTCCTGTATATAGGAATAGTGGACGAACAGATCGTCGCCGCCTTCGTCGGGGCGCACGAATCCGTAACCCTTGGTGTTGTTAAACCACTTCACTGTACCCGTTGGCATGGTGCTCCCTCTGGCCGCTGGCTGCGAAGTTGTTGTTATCGGCCACAACCACCCCCGGCTCGGTTAGAATAGGTTGGTTTTTGAACAACTGTTCCTTAAGGCCCGCGGGGTGTCAACCCCCGAGCCACCGGGATTGAAAAACGTCGTGATACCCCTCATTTGTTGATTGCCTGCTGACGCCAGCGGGTATACAACCGTTAGAGAAGGTTATGAACAGGCATCAAGACTCCACACCTCGAAACAGCAAAGCGGCGGCGTCCGCGCCGCGGGCCGCCCGGCTGGGCCCGGAAAAGCCCGAGGGGCCCGATCGACACGGCGAGGCCGCCGTCGAGGAGGCGCGGCCCAAGGTCAAACGGCCGCCGATGTTCAAGGTGATGATGCTGAACGACGACTACACGCCCATGGATTTCGTCGTCGAGGTGCTGGAGACCTTCTTTCGGATGGACCGTGAGCAGGCCACCCGGGTCATGCTGACGGTGCACACGAGAGGTAAGGCGGTGTGCGGGGTTTATCCCCAGGACATCGCCGAAACCAAGGCCGCGCAAGTGGTCGATTATGCCCGCGAACATCAGCATCCGCTGATGTGTCAGGTGGAACGCGCCTGACGCCGTCCGGCGACGGACAGGGCACCAAGCAGTGAGGTAGCCTATGCTCAGCAAAGAACTGGAACTGACTCTCAACGAGGCTTTCCACCACGCCCGCAGCCACCGTCATGAGTTCATGACCGTGGAGCATCTGTTGCTGGCGCTGCTCGACAATGAGGCGGCAGTGGAAGTGTTGCGCGCCTGCGGCGCCGATCTGGAAGAGCTGCGCGAGGCCCTGACTCAGTTCATTGACGATTCCACCCCTCTGCTGTCCGACGATGGGGACCGCGACACTCAGCCGACGCTGGGCTTCCAGCGGGTGCTTCAGCGCGCCGTGTTCAGCGTGCAGTCGTCCGGCAACAAGGAAGTCACCGGCGCCAATGTCCTGGTGGCGATCTTCAACGAGCAGGAGAGTCAGGCGGTTTACCTGCTCAACAGCCAGGATGTGCACCGTCTGGACGTGGTCAATTTCATCGCCCACGGCATTTCCCAGGTGGAAGACAGCGACCCGGCCGCGGAACAGCGCGAGGACGCCGAGGTCGCCGGCGAAGGCGCCCCGGCCAGTGCGCTGGAAAGCTATGCCTCCAACCTGAACGAACTGGCCCGCGCCGACCGCATCGACCCGCTGGTCGGCCGTGCCTTCGAAATCGAGCGTGCCGCCCAGATTCTCTGCCGCCGCCGCAAGAACAACCCGCTGCTGGTGGGCGAGCCGGGCGTCGGCAAGACCGCCATCGCCGAGGGCCTGGCGCGCATGATCGTGGAAGAGAAGGTGCCCGAGCCGCTGCTCGACGCCGTGGTCTACTCCCTGGACCTGGGCGCGCTGCTGGCCGGCACCAAATACCGCGGTGACTTCGAGAAGCGGCTGAAAACGCTGCTGGCGGAGTTGCGCAAGAAAGACAACGCCATTCTGTTCATCGATGAAATCCACACCATCATCGGTGCCGGGGCGGCGTCCGGCGGCGTCATGGACGCTTCCAACCTGCTCAAGCCGCTGCTCGCCTCCGGCGATCTCAAGTGCATGGGCTCCACCACCTTCACCGAGTACCGCACCATCTTCGAGAAGGACCGGGCCCTGTCCCGCCGCTTCCAGAAGATCGACGTGGTGGAACCGACGGTGGAAGACACCGTGGGCATCCTCAAGGGGCTCAAGAGCCGCTTCGAGAAGCACCACAACGTGAGCTACACCGACGCCGCCCTGAAAAGCGCCGCCGAGTTGAGCGCGCGGTACATCAACGACCGCTTCCTGCCGGACAAGGCTATCGACGTGATCGACGAGGTCGGCGCCTGGCAGCGGCTGCGGCCCGAGAACGAGCGCAAGGCCACCATCGATCAGGACGATGTGGAAGCCATCGTCGCCAAGATCGCGCGGATTCCGCCCAAGCAAGTGTCCTCGTCCGATAAGGAAGTGCTGCAGAATCTGGAGCGCGACCTGAAGATGACGGTGTTCGGTCAGGAAGACGCCATCGAGACCATCTCCGCGGCGATCAAGCTGTCCCGCGCCGGCCTCAAGGCGGACAACAAGCCGATCGGCTCCTTCATGTTTGCCGGGCCCACCGGGGTCGGCAAAACCGAAGTGAGCCGGCAGCTGGCCCGCGCCCTCGGCGTGGAGCTGGTGCGCTTCGATATGTCCGAGTACATGGAGCGGCACACCGTCAGCCGGCTGATCGGCGCGCCCCCGGGCTACGTCGGTTACGACCAGGGCGGCCTGCTCACCGAGGCGGTCACCAAGACGCCGCACTGCGTGCTGTTGCTGGATGAGATCGAGAAGGCGCACCCGGAGGTGTTCAACATCCTGCTGCAGGTGATGGACAACGCCACGCTCACCGACAACAACGGTCGCAAGGCGGACTTCCGCAACGTGATCCTGATCATGACCACCAACGCCGGCGCCGAGGTGCTCAACAAGCGCAGCATCGGCTTCACCGAGCAGGACCAGTCCTCCGACGGTCTGGAAATGCTCAAGAAGGTGTTCACGCCGGAGTTCCGCAACCGGCTGGACGGCATCATCCAGTTCAACCCGCTCACCACCGAGGTGATTCTGGGCGTGGTCGACAAGTTCCTGGTGGAACTGCAGGCCCAGTTGGACGAGAAAGCGGTGGTGCTGGACGTGGACGATCAGGCCCGCCGCTGGCTGGCCGAGAAAGGCTACGACAAGGACATGGGGGCCCGTCCGATGGCCCGCCTGATCCAGGAGCAGATCAAGAAGCCGCTGGCCGAGAAGCTGCTGTTCGGCGAACTGGCCGGCAAGGGTGGCCAGGTGCACATCGCCGTGGGCGACGACGGTCTGGTGCTCACCGTGGACGCCTCGGAAGAGGAAGCCACCTGCTGATCCGGCAAAGTCCTTCGACCCCTACCAGGCCCGGCCTCGCGCCGGGCTTTTTTATGCGTGGCCATCGCGGTCGGGCATGGGTTCCCGCGACACAAAGCAAAAAACCCGGCGGGGCCGGGTTCGGGGGTGCGCTTCGCGCCGCGCGGGCGGGAAGGGATTATTTCATGCGGAAGGTGATGCGGCCCTTGCTGAGATCGTAGGGCGACATTTCCACTTTCACCCGGTCGCCGGTGAGGATGCGGATGTAGAACTTGCGCATCTTGCCGGAGATGTGGGCGGTAATTACATGACCGTTGTCCAGCTTCACGCGGAACATGGTGTTGGGAAGGGTTTCAAGCACGACCCCTTCCAGCTCAATCTGCTCTTCTTTCGCCATTCAGTGACTGTCCTGATACGTGTCGGCTTCAGAGGGAGCGCAATTGTGCCGCAAATGCCGCCGTGCTGCAAAGGCTTATGCGCCGCCCCCGGCGGGCGGATCGCGGAGCTCGCGCCACTGTCCGCGCACCAGCACTTCCAGCGGCCGGTACTGGCTCTTGTAGCCCATCTTCTGGCACTGACGAATCCAGTAGCCGAGGTACAGGTAGGGCAGGCCGCGATCGCGGCTGGCCTGGATCTGCCAGAGCAGGGCGTTGACGCCCAGGCCGCGCTCGCCCCGGTCCGGGTCGAAGAAGGTGTAGACCGCCGACAGGCCATCGTCCAGATGGTCGGTGACCGCCACCGCCAGCAACCGGTCGTCGCCGTCCCGGAAGCAGTGGAAGCGGGTGTCCGCCCAGTCGCAGGTGAGAAAGCTGGTGAACTGCTCCTCGGAGGGCGGGAACATGTCGCCGTCGCCGTGGCGCTGATCGATGTAGCGGGCGTACAGCCGGTAGATTTCGCGGGTATAGCGGGCCGGTTCCTCGGTGACGCGCAGGTCGGCGTTGCGCTGCGCCAACCGCTTGTGGCGACGGCGGGGCCGGAAATCCGCCACTCGCACCCGCGCCGGAATACAGGCCTGGCAGCCTTCGCAATACGGCCGGTACAGATAGTCGCCGCTGCGCCGGAAGCCCAGCCGCGACAGTTCGCTGTACAGCGAGGCGTCGAGCCGCGTCTGCGGATCGACGAACAGGGTCGCTGCCTGGTGCCCCTCCAGGTAACTGCAGGGGTGCGCCGGGGTGCGGAAAAAGCGAAGTTCGGACAGGTCGGTCATGGCTCAAGTGTAGCGGATAGGCGGACGCCGGGAACACCGTGGCGTGAAAGGCCGGCGCCGGGCACCCGGTGACTTGCCTTCCTCGCCACGGTTATAGTGTGGCCGGCGTAAAAACAACGACAACGCCGGCGACGGATCGGCCGCCCCCTTGGAGGCCGCCGCGTCGGTACCGGGAGAGCAAGAATGACAAACACCACGCCCGCGCCCCTGTGGCGCCCGGACGCCGCGCGCGTCGAGAACGCCCGCCTCACCGATTATCAGCGCTGGCTGAGCGCGGAGAAGGGGCTGGCCTTCGATGACTACCAGAGCCTGTGGGCCTGGTCGGTGGAGCACCTGGAAGACTTCTACGAATCGCTCTGGCGGTACTTCGACATCCGCCATTCCGCCCCTTACGAAGGGGTGCTGGACGGCCTGACCATGCCCGGCGCCAAATGGTTCGAGGGGGCGCGGCTGAATCTGGCCGAGCAGGTGTTCCGCCACCACGAGAACGAACCGGACCGGCCGGCGATTCTGTCCCGGTCCGAACTGCGCGGCCTGGACACCCTGACCTGGGGCGAGCTGCGCGGGCGCATCGCCGCCCTGGCCGACAGCCTGCGCCGACTGGGGGTGGGCCCCGGCGACCGGGTGGTGGCCTATCTGCCCAACCTGCCGGAAACCATGGTGGCGTTCTTCGCGGTAAGCAGCCTGGGCGCGATCTGGTCCAGCTGCTCGCCGGACATGGGCACGCGCAGCGTGCTGGACCGCTTCCGCCAGATCGACCCCAAAGTGATGATCGCCGTGGACGGTTACCGCTACGGTGGCAAGGATTTCGACCGGCTGACGGTGGTGGACGGACTGCGCGATCAGCTGCCGACCCTGGAAAAGGTGGTGCTGCTGCCGTATCTGAACGCCGACGCGCGCCTGGACGGCGCGTTGCTCTGGGACGATCTGGTCAGCCACGAGGCGCCCATGCGTTTCGAGCAGGTGCCGTTCGATCATCCGCTCTGGGTGGTCTATTCCTCCGGCACCACCGGCATGCCCAAGCCCATCGTCCACGGCCACGGCGGCGCGCTGCTGGAAGGTCTGCAGGACCATGCCCTGCAACTGGATCTGGGCCCCCGGGACCGCTACATGTGGTTCACCACCACCGGCTGGATCATGTGGAACTCGCAGATGTCCGGCCTGCTGACCGGCGCCACCATCTGCCTGTACGACGGCAACCCGGGCTACCCGGACCTGGGCACCCTGTGGCGGTTCGCGGAAGAGACGGAGATGACGTTCTTCGGCGCCGGCGCCGCCTATTTTCTCAACTGCAAGAAAGCGGACATCCGCCCCGGGGACTGGGTGGACACCGGCCGCATCCGCTCCATCGGCGCCACTGGCTCACCCTTGCCGGAGGAGGGCTACCGCTGGCTGATGGAGCAGTTCGATGACGTCATGATCGCCGCCATCAGCGGCGGCACCGATGTGGCCAGCGCCTACGTGGGCGCCAGCCCGACGCTGCCGGTGTTCGCCGGCGAGATGCAGTGCCGCTACCTGGGCACGGCGGTGTACGCCATGGGCGACGACGGCGAGCTGCTGGACGACGAAGTGGGGGAGCTGGTGGTCACCAAACCGATGCCCTCCATGCCGCTGTATTTCTGGAACGACGAGGGCGGCGAACGCTACCGGGACAGTTATTTCGACGTGTTCCCGGGCATCTGGCGTCACGGCGACTGGATCCGCATCACCCCGCGCGGCGGCGCCATCATTTATGGCCGCTCCGACACCACCATCAACCGCCACGGCATCCGCATGGGCACCGCCGAGATCTACCGGGTGGTGGAGGAGTTCGATGAGGTGTTGGACAGTCTGGTGGTGGATCTGGAGTACCTGGGCCGGGAGTCCTACATGCCGTTGTTCGTGGTGCTGCGCGAGGGCGTGACCCTGGACGAGGGGCTGAGCGGACGCATCAAGGCGGCCATTCGTGACCAGCTGTCCGCCCGCCACGTGCCCAACGACATCATCGCCGCGCCGGACGTGCCGCGCACGCTCACCGGCAAGAAGATGGAACTGCCGATCAAGAAGCTGCTGCTGGGCCAGACCATCGACAAGGTGGCCAACCCGGACGCCATGGCCAACCCGGACAGCATCGCCTTCTACAGTGACTTCGCGGAACGGCAGGGCACGGCCAGGCGTTGATGGCGGCGTTGCGCTTCAGTCGCGATCAGACCTCGCCCCAATAAAACGGCCCCTTGGGCCAGGGGCGGGGCGCGGTCTCGACGATCAACCGATCCAGTTCCCGCTGAAAGTCCGCCCTCGGCATCAAATACGCCCCCAGGCGCATCAGGTGGGGGTTCTCCACCTGGGCGTCGAGCAGGCCGATACCGAGCCGGGGCGCCAGGGCCCACAGCATGGCCAGGGCGCTCTTGGAGCCGTTGGTGCGGGTGGAAAACATGGACTCGCCGAAGAACACCCCGCCCAGCTGCACCCCATAGATACCACCAGCCAGTTCGTCATCCTGGCGCACGGTCAGGCAGTGGGCATGGCCCAGGGCGTGCAGCCGCAAATAGGCGGTGCGCATGGCGGTGGTGATCCAGGTGCCGCCGCCGGGCTCGCGGGGCGCCGCGCAGGCGTCCAGCGTGCCGGCGAAATCGTCATCCAGGTGAAAACTCAGTTCGGTGCCGCGCAGGTGGCGGGCCAGCCGCCGGCTGATATGAAAATCCCCGGGGCGGAACACGCACCGGGGATTGGGGGACCACCAGAGTATCGGCTGGCCGGCTTCGTACCAGGGAAAGATCCCCAGCCGGTAGGCGCGCACCAGGGTGGCGGCGCTCAGATCGTTACCGGCGGCGAGCAGACCGTTGGGGTCATCCAGCGCGTGCTCCGGCGGCGGGAATTCGCTTCCCGCCGGCAGCCAGGGGATCACTCTTCCAGGCTTTCCAGATAGCGCTCGGCGTCCAGCGCGGCCATGCAGCCGGCGCCCGCGGAGGTCACCGCCTGCCGGTACACGTGGTCGGCCACGTCGCCGGCGGCGAACACGCCTTCCACGCTGGTGGCGGTGGCGTTGCCGTCCAGACCGCTGCGGATCTTGATGTAGCCATTGTTCATCGACAGCTGGCCTTCGAAGATGCCGGTGTTGGGCTGGTGGCCGATGGCGATGAACACGCCCTGCAGGTCCACGTCGGTGGTGGCGCCGTCGGCGGTGGCCTTGACGCGCATGCCGGTGACGCCGGAATCGTCGCCCAGCACCTCATCCAGGGTGTGATCCCACAGCACCTTGATGTTGTCCTTGGCCAGCAGCTTGTCCTGTAAAATCTTCTCGGCGCGCAGCTTGTCGCGGCGGTGCACCAGCACCACTTCCTCGGCGATATTGGACAGATACAGCGCTTCCTCCACGGCGGTGTTGCCGCCGCCGATCACCGCCACTTTCTGGCCGCGATAGAAGAAGCCGTCGCAGGTGGCGCAGGCGGACACGCCCTTGCCCATGAACGCCTGCTCGGACTCCAGGCCCAGGTACATGGCGGAGGCGCCGGTGGCCACGATCAGGGCGTCGCAGGTGTAGGTGCCGTTGTCGCCCTTGAGCACGAACGGGCGCTGGTCCAGGTTCACCTGGTTGATGTGGTCGAACAGGATCTCGGTCTCGAAGCGCTCGGCGTGCTTCTGCATGCGCACCATCAGGTCGGGACCCTGCAGGCCCTCCACGTCGCCGGGCCAGTTGTCCACCTCGGTGGTGGTGGTGAGCTGGCCGCCGGGCTCGATGCCGGTGATCACCACCGGCTTCAGGTTGGCGCGGGCCGCGTACACCGCCGCGGTGTAACCGGCCGGGCCGGAACCCAGAATGATCAGTCGATGGTGTTGGGCGTCGCTCATGGCTGTCTCCGCGGAGAATCGGGTTTCAGGGCGCATGCAAACTACAACAAAACCCCCGATCCGTGAAGGGCGTACACTCTATGGCCGCGATAGCCGGCGCCAGGGCGCCATCGAGCGCTGGTCCAAGGCCCCCGGATTGACTACAATCCCAAGGTTTTCAAGTCGTTAGATTCAAGGAGCCCGGCGCGCAAGGCGTGATTCGGCGGCTCCTCAACCCCAGAGGCCTGCGGTGTCCAAGGCAAAGGCAGCAACCGGCGGCAACCCTTCCGGGTTCTCCCGTCATCTCAAGAAAGGCCTGGTGGAAGGCATGGTGATCGCGCTGATCGCCCTGTCCCTGTACCTGTTGTTGGCGCTGGTCACCTATGACAGCGGCGACCCGGGCTGGTCCTACGTGGGCAACGCCGGCGAGGTGAACAACGCCGGTGGCCGGGCCGGTGCCTTCTGCGCCGATTTGCTGCTCGGGCTGTTCGGTTTCATGGCCTATGTGTTCCCGGTGCTGGTGGCGTTCTGGGCGGCCCGGGTGCTGCGCGAGCGCCACGCCGGCCTGGCCGGCAGCTGGCCGCTGTTCAGCCTGCGGCTGGTGGGTTTTGTACTGACCATGATGAGCGGCACGGCGCTGGCCTACATGCATTTCTCCGGCGGCGGCCTGCCGCTGCCGGAGGACGCCGGCGGCATTCTCGGCCATGTGGTCGGCGACGCCGCCCTGGACGCCTTCAACCCCCTGGGGGGCACCCTGGTGATGGTGGCCCTGTTCCTGATCGGCGTCACCGTGTTCACCGACCTGTCCTGGATCGCCCTGGCGGAGCGGCTCGGCGCCGCGGTGCTGGCGGTGGGGCAGAAGGTGCCGGCCTGGTTCCAGGCCCGCCGCGAGCGCCGCGCGGAGCAGAAAGTGGCCCGCGAGGCCCGACAGAAGCGCGCCCAGGTGGTCACCGAGGCGAAGAAGAAGCAGGAGAACCGCACCCCGCCCAAGATCGCCCAGCCGGCCCGGCCGGTGGAAAAAAGCGAGCGGGTGCAGAAAGAGAAACAGCAGCCCCTGTTCACCGCCCAGGTCACCGGCGATCTGCCGCCGCTGGCCCTGTTGGACGCGGTGGACGAAAGCAAGGGTGGCTACTCCGAGGAAGCCTTGGACGGCATGTCCCGGCTGCTGGAGATCAAGCTCAAGGACTTCAACATCGACGCCGAGGTGGTGGCGGTGCAGCCCGGGCCGGTGATCACCCGCTTCGAGATTCAGCCGGCGGCGGGCATCAAGGTCTCGAAAATCTCCAACCTGGCCAAGGACCTGGCCCGCTCCCTGGCGGTGATCAGCGTGCGGGTGGTGGAGGTGATCCCCGGCAAGACCACCGTGGGCATCGAGATTCCCAATGAGCAGCGCGAGATGATCCGCCTCACCGAGGTGGTGGGGTCGCGGATGTTCGACGACGCCGCCTCGCCGCTGACCCTGGCCCTGGGCAAGGACATTTCCGGTAACCCGGTGATGGCCGATCTGGGCAAGATGCCGCACCTGCTGGTGGCCGGCACCACCGGGTCCGGTAAGTCCGTGGGCCTCAACGCCATGCTGCTGTCGATCATGTTCAAGGCCAGCCCGGAAGAGGTGCGGCTGATCATGATCGACCCCAAAATGCTTGAACTGGCGGTGTACGACGGCATCCCCCATCTGCTCACCCCGGTGGTCACCGACATGAAGGAAGCGGCCAGCGCGCTGCGCTGGGGTGTCGGTGAGATGGAGCGCCGCTACAAGTTGATGGCGGCCATGGGCGTGAGGAACCTGGCCGGCTACAACCGCAAAATCAGCGACGCCGAGAAGAAGGGCGAGCCGCTCAAGGACCCGTTGTGGAAGCCGAACGACCCCATGGACCTGAGCGAGGAAGCGCCGCTGGCGGTGAAGCTGCCCTATATCGTTATCGTGATCGACGAATTCGCCGACATGATGATGATCGTCGGCAAGAAGGTGGAAGAGCTGATCGCGCGCATCGCCCAGAAGGCGCGGGCCGCCGGCATCCACCTGATTCTCGCCACCCAGCGCCCGTCGGTGGACGTGATCACCGGCCTGATCAAGGCCAACGTGCCGTCGCGGATCGGTTTCCAGGTGTCCTCCAAGATCGACTCGCGCACGGTGCTCGACCAGGGCGGGGCGGAGCAGCTGCTCGGCCACGGCGACATGCTTTATTTGCCCGCCGGCACCAGCATGCCGGAACGGGTGCACGGCGCCTTTGTCTCAGATGAGGAGGTGCACCGCGTCTGCGACGACTGGCGCAAGCGCGGCGAGCCCAACTATCTGGAGGAAATCCTGGAAGGCGGCGGCGACCTGAACGCGCCGCTGCCCGGCATGGAAAGCCCGGACGGCGGCGGCGAAGAGGACGATCCGCTCTACGACGAAGCGGTGGCCTATGTCACCGAATCCCGCCGCGCCTCGATTTCCTCGGTGCAACGGAAACTGAAGATCGGCTACAACCGGGCGGCGCGCCTGGTGGAGGCCATGGAAATGGCCGGCGTGGTGTCCGAGGCCGGACACAATGGCCAGCGCGAAGTGCTGGCGCCGCCGCCGGTCTGATGCCCCTTTTTTCAAGGACCTGATATGCGACTTTTCCTGATCATCGCGCTGCTGTTGCCTTCCCTGGCCCTGGCCGGCCCCACCGAGGACCTGCTGGCCCGGCTGGGCGACCTGCGCAGCCTGGCCGGCGGTTTCCAGCAGACCGTGGTGGGCGAGGGCGGTGAGCGCGCCCGCGACAGCGCCGGCACCATGGAAGTGGCCCGGGGCAACCGCTTCTACTGGCACACCGAGCGGCCCTATGAGCAGCTGGCGGTGTCCGACGGTCGTCAGGTGTGGGTCTATGATCCGGACCTGGAACAAGTGGTGGTGCGCCCCTTGACCCAGGACCTGGGCCAGACCCCGGCGCTGCTGTTCGGTGGCGATCCCCAGGCGGTCTCCAAGGCGTTCTCGATCAGCGAGCAGAGCCGCGAGGGCGGCCGTGTCACCTACCGCCTAAAGCCCAAGGGCGGCGACCCGCTGTTCGACACCCTGGACGTGACCTTCGACGGCGACACGCCGCGCTCCATGCGCCTTGAAGACGCTCTGGGCCAGAAAACCATCATCGATTTCCGCGATCTGACCCTCAACGGCGAGCCCACCCCGGGCCGTTTCCAGTTCGAGCCGCCGGAAGGGACCGACGTCATCCGGCAGCAATGAGCGACCTGTTCGAGAACCAGCACCGCGCCGAAGCCCAGCCCCTGGCGGCGCGGCTGCGCCCCGCCAACCTGGACCAGTACGTGGGCCAGCGCCATCTGGTGGGGCCCGGTAAGCCGCTGCGCCAGGCCGCCGAGCGCGGCCAACTGCATTCCATGATCCTGTGGGGGCCGCCGGGCACCGGCAAGACCACCCTGGCGCTGATTCTGGCCGGCGTGGTGGACGCCGAGTTCATCACCCTGTCGGCGGTGCTGTCCGGGGTCAAGGACATCCGCGCCGCCGTCGATCAGGCCAAGGCGCGGCTCGGCCAGGGCCGGCGCACGGTGTTGTTCGTGGACGAGGTGCACCGCTTCAACAAGGCCCAGCAGGACGCCTTTCTGCCCCATGTGGAAGAGGGCACGGTGATTTTCATCGGTGCCACCACCGAGAACCCGTCCTTCGAACTGAATAACGCACTGCTGTCCCGGGCCCGGGTCTATCGCCTGCGCTCCCTGGAGCGCGATGACCTGGCCGGCCTGCTGGAGCGCGCCCTGCGCGAGCCGGAACTGGCCGGCATCGCGCTGGCCGACGACGCCCGCGACCTGCTGCTGGGCTACGCCGACGGCGACGCCCGGCGCCTGCTCAATATGCTGGAAATCGCCGTGGACCTGGCCGAGGGCAGCGGCGACGCCGCCGTCATCGACCGGCCGCTGATGGAAGAAGTGCTGCGCGACGCGGTGCGCCGCTTCGACAAGGGCGGCGACGTTTTCTACGACCAGATCAGCGCTTTGCACAAGGCGGTGCGCGGCTCCGACCCGGACGCTGCCCTGTACTGGTTCGCGCGCATGCTGGACGGCGGCTGCGACCCGCTCTACATCGCCCGCCGGGTGGTGCGCATGGCCAGCGAGGACATCGGCAACGCGGATCCCCGGGCGCTTACCCTGTGCCTCAATGCCTGGGACGTGCAGGAACGCCTGGGCACGCCGGAGGGCGAGCTGGCAGTGGCCCAGGCGATCGCCTACCTGGCGGTGGCGCCCAAGAGCAACGCGGTCTACAACGCCTACAACCGGGCCCGGGACCTGGTGGCCCGCAACCCCAGCAACGAGGTGCCCCTGCACCTGCGCAACGCCCCCACCAAACTGATGAAGAATGAAGGCTACGGCGCCGAGTACCACTACGCCCACGACTTCCCCGATGCCTTCGTGGCCGGCGAGAACTACTTCCCGGTGGAGCTCCGCGACACCCGCCTTTACGAACCGGTGGAGCGGGGCCTGGAAATCCGCATCGGCGAAAAACTGCGCCGCCTGCGCCAGCAGAACGTCGACGCGGACTGGCACCGCTACGACGACTGAGCTTGCCGCCGCGCTTTTTGCTAAGCTTTGCACCCGGCGCCCAAACGCCCGACCCATGAATCACCGACTGTTTCCCAAGGGGATCGAACATGCTTGATATCCGCGCGCTGCGCCAGGACGGCGAGGCCATTGCCGAGGCTCTGAAGAAGCGGGGCTTCGAACTGGATCTGGACGGCTTCCGGGCGCTGGACGCCCGCCGCAAGGACGCCGATGTGCGCTCCCAGGATCTGCAGGCGCAGCGTAAGAAAGCCTCCAAGGAGGTCGGTGAATTGATCAAGTCCGGCTTGGACGTGGACGCGGCCAAGGCCAAGGTGGCGGAAACCCTGCAGCAGATCGACCAGCAACTGGACGGCGAAGTGGAACGCGCCAAGGCGATCCAGGAGGAAATCCGTGACTTCCTGATGGGCATTCCCAATGTGCCCGCCGACGAGGTCCCCGCCGGCGCCGACGAGGACGACAACGTGGAAGTGCGCCAGTGGGGCACGCCACGGACCTTCGAGTTCGAGCCCAAGGATCACGTGGACGTGGGTGAGAACCTGGGTGCCGGCGCGCTGGACTTCGAACGCGCCAGCAAGCTGTCCGGCGCCCGCTTCGCGGTGATGACCGGCCAACTGGCGCGGCTGCACCGGGCGCTAATCGACTTCATGCTCGACACCCACACCGGCGAGCACGGCTATCAGGAAGTCTATGTGCCGTACCTGGTGGGCCCGGAGGCCCTGCGCGGCACCGGCCAGCTGCCCAAGTTCGAGGACGACCTGTTCAAAATGCGCGGCGAGCGGGAGCTGTACCTGATCCCCACCGCCGAGGTGCCGGTGACCAATCTGGCCGCCGACGAAATCCTCGACGCGGACGCGCTGCCGCGCCGTTACACCTGCCATACCCCGTGTTTCCGCTCCGAGGCGGGCAGCCATGGCAAGGACACCCGGGGCATGATTCGTCAGCACCAGTTCGAGAAAGTGGAGCTGGTGCAGCTGGTGCGCCCGGACCAGTCCGAGGCAACGTTGGAGGCGCTCACCGGCCACGCCGAGGCGATCCTGCAAAAGCTGGATATTCCCTACCGGGTGGTGGTGCTGTGCGGCGGTGACCTGGGCTTCTCCGCCGCCAAGACCTACGACATCGAAGTGTGGCTGCCCAGCCAGCAGCGCTACCGGGAGATTTCCTCCTGCTCCAATTTTCGCGATTACCAGGCGCGCCGCATGCAGGCCCGCTGGCGGAACCCGGACACCGGCAAGCCGGAGTTGCTGCACACCCTGAATGGCTCCGGTCTGGCGGTGGGTCGGGCGCTGGTGGCGATCCTGGAGAATTATCAGAACGAGGACGGTTCGGTGACCGTGCCGGAGGCCCTGCGCCCTTACATGCGCGGCCTGGAACGGTTGGCCTGAACCGCTGATAAACGAGCCGCGAACGGAGCGCTCATGGACTTTCTGCCGCTGGGCCTGAAACTGAACGGCGCTACCGTGCTGGTGGCCGGCGGCGGCGATACCGCGCTGCGCAAGGCGCGCCTGCTGGACAAGGCCGGCGCCCGCCTGCGGCTGGTGGCGCCGCGCTGCCGGGACGACCTGGCGCGGCTGGTGGAGCAGGGCGGTGGCGAATGGCACCGCCGCGCGGTGCGCGACCAGGATCTGGACGGGGTGCGCCTGGCGGTGGCCGCCACCGACGACGCCGACGCCAACCAACGGCTGGCGCGGGCGGCCGATGCCCGTGGCCTGCCGGTGAACGTGGTCGACCGGCCGGACCTGGGCAGCTTCGTGTTTCCCGCTTTGATCGACCGCGATCCCCTGTTTATCGCGATCAGCTCCTCCGGCGTCTCGCCGGTGCTGGTACGGCGCCTGCGCGCCCGCCTGGAAGCCTGGCTGCCGGCCCGCTGGGGCCGGCTGGCAACGCTGCTGGGCCGCTTCCGCGCGCCGCTGGAGCAGCGGTTGCCGAACCGCCGGGACCGGGAAGCGTTCTGGGAGGCCCAGCTCGACGGGCCGCTGGAAGAGCGGGTGCTGTCCGGCCACGAATCCGACGCCGAGGCGGGCCTGCGCCGGGCGCTGGAGCAGGCCACGGTGCGCCCGGACGGCGCCGCCGGGGAAGTCTATCTGGTGGGCGCCGGCCCCGGCGACCCGGACCTGCTCACCTTCCGGGCCCTGCATCTGATCGACAAGGCCGAGGTGGTGCTCTACGACCGACTGGTGGCCCCGGAAATCGTCGCCCTGGCCCGCGCCGACGCGGAAAAGATCTATGTGGGCAAGGCCCGCGATCAGCACACCCTGCCGCAGGACAATATCAACGACCTGTTGGTGCACTACGCCCGCCAGGGCAAGAAGGTGTGCCGGCTGAAGGGCGGCGATCCCTTTATCTTCGGGCGTGGCGGCGAGGAGCTGGAACAGGTGGTGGCCGCCGGCATCGACTTCCAGGTGGTGCCGGGCATCACCGCCGCCAGCGGCTGCGCCGCCTACGCCGGTATTCCGCTGACCCACCGGGACCACGCCCAGTCGGTGCGCTTCGTCACCGGCCATCGCAAGGACGGCAGCGTGGACCTGGACTGGGCCGGGCTGATGGCGCCCCACGAAACCCTGGTGTTCTACATGGGCCTGGTGGGGCTGCGGCAGATCTGCCAGCGGCTGATCGAACACGGCCGCGACCCGGCCACGCCCATCGCCCTGGTGTCCCGGGGCACCACCGATCTGCAGGAAGTGATCACCGGTACCCTGGCGGATTTGCCGGACACCGTGGCAGGCCGGGAGATCCACGCGCCCACCCTGATCATCGTCGGCAGTGTGGTGAGCCTGCACCCGCGTTACCGCTGGTTCGGGCAGGATTGAGACGAGCCGATCCAGCGTCTTTAGAACGCCTCGCGGTCGCGGGCTTCCCAGAGGGTTTCGGCGGCGTTCAGACCGTCTTCCAGGGACTCCACCTTCTCCAGCCCCCACAGCACCGTGGCCACGGTGCCACGGATCGCCGCCACGCCGTAGTCGTCATCGGCTTCGCCGCGCCACACCGCGCGCACATGGGTGGGGGACACCACCCCCGGCGGCGCCTGGCGGGGCAGGGCGGCGTCCAGCACCGCCTCCGCCGGTTCGCCGTGGCGCAGGCCGGTCAGGGCGGTGCGCGCGTCCGGGCGGATCTCCGGCTCGCCGCCTTCACCCTTGAACAGCAGCAGATGGCGGTCGCCACACAGACGGGCGGCGCCCAGGTGCAGCTCCAGATAGGCGGGATGGAACACGCTCTGCATGCTCAGCGGCGCCGCCGCCGGATTGAGGCTGCGGGCCAGGGTGTTGATCGGCGAGCGCAGGCCCAGTTCGAAACGCAGCATCAACAGATCGGCCAGGGGCGCGCAGAACTGGTCCAGGCCCAGGTAGGTGAGCTCGTCCCGTTGCAGCTGGGTGCCGGCCTCGGCCACCGAACCGGGCAGCGCGAAGCCCAGCTCGGCGAGCATGTCGTCGCTGTAGCGCCGCTGCGGGGTGTGGGCCGGGCCGCCGTGCATCAGGATGCGCACGCCATGGCCGGCCAGCAGCCGGGCGGCGGCCAGGTACCAGGGATGGTGTTTCTTTTTGCCGGCGTAGCCCGGCCAGTCCACGTCCACCGGCGGCAACGCCGCCAACCGTTCCGCGCAGCGCGGCCGGCATGCATCGAGAAAACCGGCCAGCTCCTCGGCGGTCTCCTCCTTGACGCGCAGCAGCATCAGGAAGGCGCCCACCTGGGCGTCGGTGGCCCGGCCGTCCAGGATCAGGCCCATGGCCTCGGCGGCTTCTTCCCGGGTCAGGCTGCGGCGGGCGCGCTTGCCGCGTCCCAGGGTGCGGACATAGGGGGCAAAGGCATGTTCAGTCATGGTTCAAGGGTACCAGCTGGTGACCGGTCCGTGTTCCGCCATCAGCGCCACGAAGCGGTCATGGTCGATGGTTTCCAGGGGGGCGGGCGGGTAGGCCGGGGCGGCGCCTTCCAACACATAGCCGGGGCCGCGCAGGGGAAACGCGGCCGCCACCAGGCCGCCACCGTCGGCGAACACGCAGACATCGCCGTCCCGGTACAGGGCCAGGCAGGCCTCCGCCAGCGGGGCGTCCAGGGTCTCGAAGGCGATCAGATGCAGCATGCCGGCTCCGTCACCGATCAAAGGTCAAAGCACGATAACGCGGTCGGCGTCATCACGGAGGGCGGCCCGGTCCAGCCACTGGATCGCCGCCGGCGCCCCGTCCCGATAATGGGCGCGATCAGCCACGCAGGTTACGCCGAAGCCGGTCAGCTCGGCCAGCAGTTCGTCGCCGTCGGCCCGCCGGGCCAGCACCGCCACGGTGTCGGCGGCCAGCCACACCCGGGTGGGCAGGGCGAAGGCGGCACCGGTAAGCGCCATCTCCACGCTTTCCCGCCAGCGCCCATCGCGGCCGGGCACGCCCTGGATCAGATAGAGAACGGAGTCAGCCAAAATGCACCACCCGGCCGCCGTGGTTGAGCGCGTCCACCCAGTCCCCCAGCCCCACCAGCCGGAACCCGCCGGCCAGGGTCTCCTCGGTGACGCCGCGCTTGTGGGCGGCGCCCACGCACACCGAGGCCGGCGGCGCCGTGTCCCGCACCCACTGCTGCCAGGCTCGGGCGGTGTCATCGGCGGCGCCGTCGGTGTTCAATAGTCGATGGGCGAGCAGCACGCCGTCGCCGTAGAAAAACAGCCGGTACAGGGAGTAGGGGGAGTTCTGAAGAGCGCGGGCGGTACGCAGGGCGGTGAGGGCGCCGGGCCGCTGGGGCCCGGCGGTCACCAGAACACTGAACTCAGTCATTCCCGCTGAGCGCGGTAAGAATGTTCAGCAGGGACAGGAACAGGTTGTAGATGGACACGAACAGGGTGACCGTGGCCATGATGTAGTTGGTTTCGCCGCCGTGGATGATGGCGCTGGTCTGCCACAGAATCAGCAGGGACGACAGCAGCACGAAGGCGGCGGACACCGCCAGGGCCAGGGCCGGGATGTTGAAGAACATGGCACCCAGGCCGGCCAGGAAGGCCACCAGCACACCGACCATGATGAAATTGGTCATGAAGCTGAAGTCCTTGCGCGTCACCAGGGCGATGGCGGACATGGCCACGAAGATGGTGGCGGTGCCGCCCAGGGCCAGGGACACGATTTCCATGCCGCCCTGCATCTGCGCGTACATATTGATCAGCGGACCGGTGGTGAAGCCCAGCCAGCTGGTCAGGCCGAACACGGCGAGGATGCCCCAGCCGCTGTTGCGCAGCATGTTGGTGGCGATCAGCAGCACGAAGTAGACGCCGATGGTCAGGAACGGATTGATGTAGCCCACGCCGGCGGACATGGCGAACACGGCGGCGCCGGTGGCGGCCATCAGACTCAGGCCGAGCAGCAGGTAGGTGTTCTTCAGCACCTGGGCGGCGCGTTCGCCGGTGACCTGGACACCGCCGCCGCGGACCGGCGAGGCGTAGGGATTCGGGTGGTTGCTCATAATCGGACTCGTTGCTTGAAGGGCATTACCCGGATAATAGGGACGTGCGCGCCAAAATCAAGATTTTCCCGTTGAATCACACAGTTAGGGCAGGCTTGTTGACGTGGGGGCGTTGACTGCCGGAGCGTCTCAGGTATGATGTGCGCCGACCGGAGAGGTGGCAGAGTGGTCGAATGCAGCGGTCTTGAAAACCGCCGAGGATTTGCGTCCTCCGTGGGTTCAAATCCCACCCTCTCCGCCAGACAGGAAAGGCGCCCTCGCGGCGCCTTTTTTATTTGCGTCCCGGGCGGTTTTATTTGCGCCCCGGGACGGTTTTACTGGCGCCCCGGGCGGCGAACAGCGGAGGTGACCACCGCCATGGTGGAAGCGAAGGCATCGGGCAAGCGACGCGGGCCGGGGCGGCCCAAGGACGACCAGGCGGTGCGCGAGGTGATTCTCGACCAGGCGGAGCTGGCGTTCGCCGAGCACGGCTTCGCCGGCACCAAGGTGCGCGATATCGCCCGGGCGGCGGACGTGAATCAGAACATGATCCGCTATTACTTCGGCACCAAGGACGAGCTGTTCGACGCGGTTTACCGGCGCCACGGCGGCGTCATCTCCCGGGCCCGCCACCAGCTGCTGGACGCCTTGCTGGCCGACGACGGCCGCCCCACCGTGTCGCGGCTGATCCACGCCTACCTGAAGCCCCAGTGGGACATGAAGTACAGCGGCACCGGCGGCGCCGCCTTCGTGCGCCTGCAGGCGCGGCTGCACGCGGAGCCGGCGGAGTACGCCCTGCGTCTGCGCCGGGAGGTGTACGACGACTCTCTGCGCCGCTATATCCAGGCTCTGTCCGAAGCGCTGCCGGGCATTCCCCGGGAAGTGATCAGCGTGCGCATGGCGTTCCTGGTGGGCACCTATATGTTCATGCTCAACGACCTGGGCCGGCTCAACGATCTCACCGACGGGCAGATCGGCGAGCCGGGCCACGACGAGATGCTGCGTCAGCTGGTGCTCTTCCTCACTGCCGGGCTCACCGCGCCGCTGGAATGAACCCGCCTGTTTGTCGGTATGCTGATCATTGGCCTTGTAATTATACGAAATTATAATTTATGCTCGGAGGCAATGGTTATCCCCATAACGACGACTCCGGGAGAAATATCATGGATCCCATCAGCTTCGCGGATATCTGCCTGCACCAGCTCAAGATGTCCGGCGTCCATGAGGGCGAGAAAGTGGTTGTCCTGACCCAGGGCAACGAACGACTGGACTACGCCGACGCCTTCATGGCCGCCGGGCAAAAGCTTGGAGCCCGCATGTACCACATGCGTCTGCCGGCGCCGCCGCCCATGGGCGGCTGGGTGGTGGGCCAGACCGGCCTGGCGGCGCTGCCGGACGCGGTGGAAGCGCTCAAGCAGGCGGACATGCTGATCGACTGCATGTTTCTGCTGTTCTCCCCGGAGCAGATGGCGATCCAGGCCGCTGGCACCCGCGTGCTCACCGCCGTGGAGCCGCCGGAGCTGCTGGCGCGCATGCTGCCCTCCAAGGAGCTGCGCGAGAAAGTGGAAATCGCCGGTGAGCTGCTCGCCAAGGCCAAGGTGATGCGCATCACCTCGCCCCACGGCACCGACGTGACCTACAAGCTCAATACCTACCCGACCATCATGGAATACGCCTGCACCGACGAGCCGGGCCGCTGGGACCACTGGCCCTCCGGTTTCGTGTTCACCGGCGGCGACGACGACGGCGTGGATGGCCAGATCGTTGTGGCCCCTGGTGACGTGCTGCTGCCGCAGAACATGTACGTGCGCGACCCGATTACCTACACCATCGAAAAAGGCTGGATCACCGACATCCGTGGCGGCCTCGACGCGGACCTGGTGAAGTCCTACATGGACAGCTTCAATGACGAGCGCGGCAACGGCATGAGCCACGTGGGCTGGGGCATGAACCCGGACGCCAAATGGCACCGCATGACCCCGGGTGAGTTCCCCGGCGGCATGGGCATGGAGCCGCGCAGTTTCTACGGCAACGTGATGTTCTCCACCGGGCCCAACAACGAGCTGGGCGGCACTAACGACACCGCCTGCCATCTGGACATCCCGATGCGGGACTGCTCGCTGTTCCTGGACGACGAGCCGGTGGTCATCGATGGCGACATCGTGGTCAAGGAAATCCAGATGGAACGTCGCTAGGCGCGTCGTCCGGACCCTCGAAAAAGCGGCCCGCGGGGCCGCTTTTTTTATGCGCGCCGGCGCGTCTTTGCCCCGATCAACGACGCAACAGGCCATGGCCGGCGGCGCTATCGGCTGCCAGTATTCGGAACACCATTTCAATAAAACTGTTGCGATAACGGGAGAGCACCATGATTGGGATTACCGCCGTAATGACCGCCACCCCTGGCCAGGGCGACGCCCTGGTGGCCGCCATGCAAAAGATCGCCGCCGAGGTGGTCAAGGAAGAGGGCAACCATTGCTATCTGGTGCACCAGTCCCTGGACGACGCCGACACCCTGCTGATCTATGAGCAGTACACCGACGAGGCGGCCCTGCAGGCCCACCGCGATCATATGAAAGAACTGGGCGGCGGCCTCAAGGGCCTGCTCGCCGGTCGCCCGGACGTGAAGCTGTTCGCGCTGAAGGACTGATCGCCAGGCGGATCAACGCGTGAGGCGGGCGGCGAACGCCTGCAGCGCCTCGCGCCCCTGAATATCGTCGGCCAGCAGGGGCAGATGGTGGCGGGGCAGGGCGCCCAGGCGGGTGTCGATGTCCGCCAGATGGCGCTGCTCGCGTTCGCGGCGGGCGCGAAAGAAAGCGCCCTCGGCGTCGTCCGGCAGCACCCGATTGACGATGGCGCCGGCCACCGGGATGCCCGCTTCGGTGAGGCTGTGCACGGCCCGTTCGGTTTCCAGGATCGGCAGCTTTTCCGGGGTCAGCACGAACAGAAAGGCGCTGTGCGCCGCGTCCTGCAGCCGTCTCCGGGCGCGGTGGAAGCGGCGCTGGCGCTCCAGCAGCGGTGCCGCCAGACCCCGGGCGCGCTCGTCCAGGCCGTCCAGCTCCCGTTCCTCCGGTTCACCGGTCAGGCTTTCCACATCACGGCCCGGGCTCAAATGCCCCAGCACCTTGCCGAGCTGCTCACTGCGCCGGTTCTGGCGCAGCAGGCCCTCGGTCCAGGCGGCCATCACCTCGGGCAGACTGAGCAGCCGCAGGGTGTGGCCGGTGGGGGCGGTGTCGAACACGATCAGATCGTAGCGCTGGTCCTCGTCCATCAGGCTGGTGAGGCGCTCCAGCAGCGCCGCTTCCTGGGCGCCGGGGGACTGGCGGCTGAGGCGCAATTGGCGCTCCAGTTCCGGGCGCTGGTCGGCGGCGGCGAAGCGCGCCATGCGCGCGCGCACCGTTTCCAGGTGGGCGTCCACCTCCCGGTCCGGGTCGATTTCCAGACCGAACAGGTTCTCCGCCAGGGCGGTTTCCCGGTCGCCGATGTAGCGGCCGAAGGCGTCGGACAGGCTGTGCGCCGGGTCGGTGGATACCAGCAGCACCCGCCGGCCGCGCCCGGCGGCGGCCAGCGCCAGAGCGGAGGCGGTAGTGGTTTTGCCGACCCCGCCCTTGCCGCCGACCATCAGCAGGCGGCGGTTGTCGAGCAGGGTGGTGACGTTCAGGTCGGATTGGCTGGGTTCAGGCATGGTTCAGCAGCAGCGGAACTGGTCCAGGGGGGAATGGGGCAGGCCCATGCGGCGGTGCCAGTCGTGGAAACGGTCCAGCAGCAGCGGCTGCAGTTCCAGGGTGTACCAGCCCGCCGGGTTGGGGATGCCCAGGGTCTCGGCGAACACCAGCAGCATGAACAGGTCCTGCTCGTCGCGGCGGGCGCGGGCGATGGCGGCCCGGTAGGGGGCGTTGTAATACTCCGCCCCCAGCCGGCCCGCCTCCCGGGTCCAGCGTTTCAGCCGGCCGAGGATGCGCGGCCCGGTCAAGACCGCACCTCCTCCTCGCGCAGCTTCTTGTGCCGGCGCAACGCGGCGGTGCATTCCAGGGTCACCAGAATGGCCGCCACCAGCACCACCAGATCCAGGCCCAGCAGGAACCAGTTCTCCTTCAGGTAGAAGCCCTTCAGCTGGATCAACAGCGCCAGCAGCGTCATCACCAGCAGGAAGATCAGCGGCAGCAGGGTGAACAGGGTGGGGCGCCCGCGCCGCACCAGCATCACCGTCACCACCAGCAGGGTGAGCCCGGCCAGCAACTGGTTGGTGGTGCCGAACAGCGGCCAGATCAGCAGGCCGCCGGAGCCGTCCGCGCCGCCGGCGCCGAACGCCAGCACCAGGCAGCTGATCACCGCCAGGGCGGTGGCGGGGAACGGCTTGCGCATCCATTCCTGGTTATAGATTTCGCCCCACTCCTGGAAGATGTAGCGCTGCAGGCGCAGACCGGTGTCCATGGTGGTGCCGGCGAACAGCGCCGCCATCACGGTGAGCAGGGTGGCGGCCACCTCGCTGCTGAGGCCGGTGCCGGCGGACAGAATGCGCGCGCCACCATCGACGAAGGCGGTCAGGCTGCCCTGGCCGAAGGCGGAGTACACCGCCTGCCAGTCCGCCAGGGAGGCGAAGCCGGCGGTGGCGGCGATGATGGCGGCCAGGGCCAGGGCCCCTTCGCCCACCGCGCCGAAGTAGCCGACGAACCGCGTGTCGGTTTCCTTGTCCAGTTGCTTGGAAGTGGTGCCGGACGCCACCAGCCCGTGGAAGCCGGAGATGGCGCCGCAGGCGATGGTCACGAACAGCAGCGGAATCATGGACGGGGTGTCCATGGGCAGGTCGGTGTTGATCATCGGCGCCACCACCGTGGGGTTGGCGATCAGCACCGCGGCGTAGAGCAGAATCAGGCCGACGAACAGCTGCAGGCCGTTGATGTAGTCACGGGGTTGCAGCAGCATCCACACCGGCAGCAGCGAGGCCACTGCGGCGTAGCCGAACAGAATCAGAATCCAGATCGCGTTGGCGGACAGGCCGGCGGTGGTTTCCGGCAGTGAGATCGGTACCTGCGGCCCCAGGAAGATCAGCCCGTAGAGGCAGGCCACGCCAATCACCGATACCAGCCCCAGGCCGATCATGCGGCGGTAGATCAGCTGGCCGATCACCAGCGCCACGGCGATGGCGCCCCACACCGGCACCACCGCCCCGGGGGTGTTGATCAGCAGCTTGGCGATGACCACGCCGAACACCGCGTTGACCATCAGCAGCACCAGGAAGATGACGATCATGAAGACGCTGCGGGCGCGGCCGCCGACCACTTCACCGGTGAGCGCGCCCACCGATTTGGCGCGGTTGCGGATGCTCGCCCAGATCGCCCCGGCGTCGTGCACGCCGGCGAAGAAGATGGTGCCCAGTACCACCCACAGGAAGGCGGGGAGCCAGCCCCAGATCACGGCGATGGCCGGCCCGACGATGGGCGCGGCCCCGGCCACGGAGGTGAAGTGGTGGCCCCACAGGACGAAACGGTTGGTGGGCACGAAGTCCACGCCGTCCTCGAATTCGTGGGCGGGGGTTTTGAAGTCGGGGTCGAGTTGGTAGACCTTGTTGGCGATGAAGCGGGAATAAATAAAGTAACCCGCCGCCATGCCGCCGAGGCCCAGTACCAGGAGCAGAATCGCACTCATGGGCGTTATCCTTGTTGTCGGTTTCGGCCGATACCGGGCCCAGGATGACCGCCGGGTCGGGGAGGGTCAATCCAATCGACCCTGATACCCGGGTCAATACGACCATGGTCGCAAGTCGTGTGAGCAGGCCCTAGGCAGCACGATGGCTTCGCGCTAGTCTTTGTCGGTGCTGGGACAGCCTCTATCAGGGACGTCAAGTGGGGGACGAAAAACGATGATAAAAGTACTGGTGGTCGATGACCACGATCTGGTCAGAACCGGTATCAGCCGGATGCTCGGGGACCAGGAAGGCATCCGGGTGGTGGGCGAAGCGCGGTCCGGCGAGGACGCCATCGAGATGGTGCGCGACCTGAGCCCGGACGTGGTGCTGATGGACATCAAGATGCCCGGCATGGGGGGCCTCGAAGCCACCCGGCGGATGATGCGCCAGGACGACGGGCTGCGCGTGATCGCCGTGACCGTGTGCGAGGCGGAGCCGTTTCCGTCGCGCCTGATGCAGGCCGGCGCCGCCGGCTACATCAGCAAGGGCGCCGACCTGGAGGAAATGACCCGGGCCATCAAGGTGGTGTTCTCCGGCCAGCGTTACATCAGCCCGGACATCGCCCAGGCCATGGCGCTGCGGTCGTTCTCACCGCCGGATCTGGCGCCGCTGGACCTGCTTTCCGAGCGTGAACTGCAGATCATGATGCTGATCGTGAACTGCCATAAGGTGCAGGACGTGGCGGACCAGTTGTGCCTGTCGCCGAAAACCGTCAACACCTACCGTTACCGGATTTTCGACAAGCTGGGCATCGACAGCGACGTGGAGCTGGCCCTGGTGGCGGTGCGCCACGGCATGGTGGATACCAACGGCCTCGGCATGTTCTGACCCTCCCTGTTACAATCGGCGTCCAGTGCATTCCAGCGGCCCTTGCCGCTCTGTCCGGAGCCGTCCTTGCCCGAATTCGACGCCAAGCAGTTTCTGGCCCATTGCGCCCGCAAGCCGGGTGTTTACCGCATGATCGGTGCCGCCGGCGAGGTGCTTTACGTGGGCAAGGCCCGCGACCTGAAAGCCCGCCTGGGCAGCTATTTCCAGAAGAACCTGACCGGCGCCAAGACCCGCGCGCTGGTGTCGCGCATCGCCGGCGTGGAGACCACCGTCACCGGCAGCGAGGCGGAGGCCCTGCTGCTGGAGCAGTCCCTGATCAAGGAACTGCGTCCGCCCTACAATATCCTGCTGCGCGACGATAAATCCTACCCCTACATCAAGGTCACCACCGCCGACGACTACCCGCGCATCACCTTCCATCGCGGCAAGCGGCGCCCCGGCAGCCGCTATTTCGGCCCCTACCCCAGCGCCGGCAGCGTGCGCGATACCCTGGCCCTGGTGGAGAAGGTGTTCCGCGTGCGCAACTGCCGGGACAGCTTTTTCCGCAACCGCACCCGGCCCTGCCTGCAATACCAGATCCGCCGTTGCACCGCCCCCTGCGTGGACTACGTGACCCGCGAGGGCTACCAGGAGCAGGTGGAGCTGGCCATGGACTTTCTGTCCGGGCGCAGCCGTCAGGTCACCGACCAGCTCACCGCCGACATGGAACGGGCCGCCGCCGACCTGGACTTCGAGCGCGCCGCCGAACTGCGCGATCAGCTGGCGGCGATCCAGTCGGTGCAGCAGAAGCAGAACGTGGAGACCGACCGGGGCGGCAACGTGGACGCGGTGGCGGTGGACACCCGCCATGGCCTGGCGGTGGTGGAGGTGCTGATGGTGCGCCAGGGCCGGGTGCTGGGCCACCGCAGCTTCCGCCCGGACACCCGTGGCGAGGAGGACGTCACCGAGATCCTGGAGGCGTTTCTGGCCCAGTACTACCTGGGCGAGCGCGACGAACAGTCGATTCCCCGGGAGATCGTGGTGCCCCATGAGCTGCCCGGCGGCGAGGCCCTGCAGGAGGCCCTGGCCACCCGGCTGGGGCGCCGCATTCGCCTGGCCCACCGGGTGCGCGGCCAGCGCGCCGCCTGGCTGAACATGGCGCGCACCAACGCGGAACAATCGCTGCAGGCGGACCTGGCCGCCCGGGAGCACCTGGAGCAGCGCTTCCACGCCCTGGAAACCTTGCTGGAAGCGGACGCGCCGATCCGTCGGATAGAGTGCTTCGACATCAGCCACACCCGCGGCGAAAAGGCGGTGGCTTCCTGCGTGGTGTTTGACCAGCAGGGCGCCCGCAAGAGCGACTACCGGCGCTTCAACGTCACCCCGGACCAGGGCGGCGATGACTACCAGGCCCTGGAGGAGGCGGTGACCCGCCGCTATCAGCGGGTGGTCAAGGAGGAGGGCAAGCTGCCGGACCTGCTGCTGATCGACGGCGGCAAGGGGCAGATGCAGCGCTGCTTCACGGTGATCCAGCAGCTGCAGCTGGACAATCGGGTGCTGGTGATGGGCATCGGCAAGGGCCCCACCCGGCGCCCGGGCCTGGAAGTGCTCTACCTGCCCGACGGCCGCGAGCTGGTGCCCGGCGGCGCCAGCCCGGCGCTGCATCTGTTGCAGCAGGTCCGCGACGAGGCCCACCGGTTCGCCATCACCGGCCACCGGGCGCGGCGCGGCAAGGCGCGGCGTTCCGGTCTGGAAGATATTCCCGGGGTGGGGCCCAAGCGCCGCAAGGCGCTGCTCAACCACTTCGGCGGGCTCAAGCAGCTGCGCAACGCCTCCCGGGAGGAGCTGGCCCGGGTGGAGGGCATCAATGCCCAGACCGCCGAGACCCTGTACAACTGGTTCCATGAATAGCGGCGCCGGACCGGCTTCCGCCCACGCCGCCATGAGAGCCGCGCCGCTTTCCGATATACTCGCGTTTTTCGCGCCCTGGCATAGAGCATAGACGTACCCATGTCCAAGCACGCTCCGATTCTGAATCTGCCGAACATCCTCACGCTGATCCGGGTGGCCGCGATCCCGGTGCTGGTGCTGGTGTTCTATGTCCCCATGCAGGGCAGCGATATGATGGCCGCCGCCCTGTTCCTGGCCGCCGGCCTGACCGACTGGCTGGACGGTTACCTGGCGCGACGGCTCGGCCAGACCAGCCCGTTCGGTGCCTTTCTCGATCCGGTGGCGGACAAGCTGATCGTGGCGGTGGCCCTGGTGATGCTGGTGCAGGTGCACGCTTCCCTGTGGTTGTCGGTGCCGGCCATGGTGATCGTGTGCCGGGAAATCACCGTCTCGGCCCTGCGCGAATGGATGGCGGAACTGGGCCAGCGGGCGCGGGTGGCGGTAAGCTCCGTGGGCAAGATCAAGACCGTGGCGCAGATGGGCTCGATCACCGTGCTGCTGGCGCTCAAGCCCGCGCACACCGTCGACGGCGACATCGTAATGACGCCGGGGCTGTGGATCGGCTACGCGGCGCTGTACCTGGCCACCGCCCTGACCCTGTGGTCCATGTACCGCTATCTGCGCGCCGCCGCCCCCCAGTTTCGTGGCGCCGGCCGTGGTGAATAATTGGCCAAGGCACTGAAAGCACAGAAGAAACAGGCTTGACAGAGGGGGCCGCTCGGGTAGAATGCGGCTTCGCGTTGAGGGGAGACCCTCGGACGTGACAAAGCGGGAATAGCTCAGTTGGTAGAGCACAACCTTGCCAAGGTTGGGGTCGCGAGTTCGAATCTCGTTTCCCGCTCCAAGATTCAAAAGAACCTCGGTTCATACCGGGGTTTTTTATTCCCCAGGTTAACGGCGCGGTGGCAGAGTGGTTATGCAGCGGACTGCAACTCCGTGTACGCCGGTTCGATTCCGACCCGCGCCTCCATTTCCGCTTCACCGGGCCGCGTTACGCAGGTAGCCTTTCCTGTTACGCGGGTATGGTGAAACTGGTAGACACAAGAGACTTAAAATCTCTCGGCTTCACGGCCGTGCCGGTTCGAGTCCGGCTACCCGCACCATCTTTCTTCCAGCCATCGCAACCGCCCCCGCCCTCGGGAACAGCGGTCCGTGGTGGTGACGCAGGCGGGGCAGCATGAAAGAAGAAAAACTGGCCGAAGCGGTGGTCGGCAAGGTCCAGGACCCGGCACTGAAGGAGGCGCGCCTGGAGCAGATCTGCGACGCGGCGCTGGACCTGTTTCTGGAAAAGGGCTTCGCGTCCACCACCATCCGCGACATCTGCGCCCGCTCGGGCGTCAACCAGGCCAGCATCTACGACTACATCGCCAACAAGAACGACATCCTCCGTCGTTTGCTCAATCGTCTCTGGTTCGAACACGACGTGCCGTCCCTGGCGGAACGGTTGAGCCGGCAGGGCGATCGGGCCCTCACCGACATCATCGCCGAGTACCTGAAGGAAACCTGGAGCCACAAGCGGCAGGGCACGCTGCTGGTGTACCGTTCGGTGCCGTACCTGCAAGCGGACGACCGGCGCGCCATGCGCGCCCGGGATGAAGCGGTGATCGCCGCGCTGGCGGCGCGGCTGAGGGAGCGCGCCGGCCTGCCGGAGCAGGATCGGCGCGCCGAGGTGATGGCCAACCTGATTATCTTTATCTCCGCCTTCGCGCCCATGCGCGACTGGCTGGGGCGCGACATCGATGACGATCTGATGCTGCGCACCGTGGCGGCCGGGGTGGCCGCCATGATCGAGGAGCTGGCACGCGGCTGAACGCCGCGCGCCGTACCGGCAAGGCCGGTTCGCTCAGGTCGTCTGCACCGCCGGGTCCCGGCGGTTGTCCCACCACACCAGCGCGGCGAACAGCAGCGACAGCACGCCGCCGATCACGGTGCTCATCAACGACGGGAAGCTGAAGATGAAGCCGGCCACCACCAGGCCCGGCCGCCACCAGCGCCGTACCCGCCCCGCGCCCAGCAACCAGCCTTCCAGGCCACCGGAGATCAGCACGATACCGGCGACGATGGACGGCAGGATGTACACCAGCGGCGTCAGGTCCCCCTGCAGCACCAGCGCCGGCTGGAACAGGAAGAACAGCGGCACGAAGTAGATCACCACGCCCAGCCGCATGGCCGTGAAGCAGGTGCGCATGGGGCTGCTGCCGGCGATGGTGCCGGCCAGGAAGGCGGCGGTGCCCACCGGTGGCGTGATCACCGACAGCATGGCGTAGTACACGATGAAGAAGTGCACCGCCACGGTGTTCAGTCCGCCCACCTCGATGATCGCCGGCGCAAGGGTCACCGCCAGGAAGATGTAGGCGACGATGGCCAGCCCCGCCATGCCCATGATGAAGCAGGCCAGCACCCCGAAGAACAGGATCAGATACAGGTTCTCGCCGCCCAGGGCGATCAGCCCGGAGGTCACCGAGCCGGTCACCCCGGTGATGGTGAGGGCGCTGACCACGAACGCCACCGGCAGGATGATGGCGGCGGTCTGGGTGACCAGAAAGCCGATCTGGCGCAGCGCCTCGAACAGCTTCACCGGCGTCAGGCGGGTGTCCTTCTGCAGGTAGGAAAGCGCCACGATCAGCGCCGCCGCGTACCAGGGCGCGTAGTATTCCCAGCGCATGTACAGCAGCCCCCAGACCAGGAACGACAGCACCAGCAGGAACGGCCAGCCGCGCTTGAGCACGCCTTTCATGGGGGGCAGCTCGTCCTTCTCCAGGCCCTTGATGCCGGACTTGGCGGCGTAGGCGTCCACCTGCAGCAGCAGGCCGAAGTAGAACAGCAGCGAGGGGATCACCGCCGCCAACAGCACGGTGGCGTAGCCCACGCCGATGGTGATCGCCATGACGAAGGCGATGGCCCCCATCACCGGCGGCATCACCACGCCGCCGGTGGAGGCGCAGGCCTCGATGGCGCCGGCGTAGTGGGGCGGATAGCCGGACTTCTTCATGGCCGGAATGGTGATCGACCCGGTCCCGGCGATGTTGGAGAAGATCGACCCGGACAGGCTGCCGAAGAAACCGCTGGCCACGATCGCCACCTTGGCGGGCCCGCCCCGGTGACGGCCGAAACCGGCATTGGCCAGGTCGATGAAGAACTGGCCGGCGCCGGTGGCGATCAGGACCCCGGCGAACACCAGGAAGCCGAGGATGATCTCCGCCACGATTTTGGTGGTGATGCCCATCATCCCTTCCGCCCGGAAAATATGGGCGTCGATCATGCGATCAAAATCGTAGGGGATGCCCATCAACAGGCCCGGGAAGCGGTCCGCCACCAGCGGGTAGCTGCCCAGCAGGGCCACCACCAGCAGGAACGGCAGCCCGCCACTGCGCCGGGCCAGCTCCATCATCAGCAGCCAGATCACCACCGCGGTGGGCACATGGGCCCAGCCGCTCTGCACCATGTCCCAGGCGTGCAGGGAGTAGTAGAAGCTGATGCCCATGGCCACCACCGCCGCCGCCAGATCGTAGAACGGGATGCGATGCTGGCCCTTGTAGGCGGGCAGGGCGATAAAGGCGGCGGCCACGAACAGGCCGATGAAGATCCAGTAGTACTGGCCCTCCAGCAGCCGCTGGCCGTCCCAGTTGAGCCCGAAGACATAGGCCAGGCCGGTGAGCAGGCCCGCCGTGCAGAGCACCACGAACAGGATGCTCTGCCAGGAGAACAGGGCTCCCAGGCGGCTGATCTCCGGCTGCGGCGCCGGGTCCTCGACGGTGGAAACGGAAGTGTTCATAAGCGTCGCTCCGGAGGCGCGGTCAGATCCTGGAGCGGAAGCCGTCCAGACCCTCGGTGTGCTTGTTCTGGATCTCCAGGAACGCCGGGTTCTGGAAGTCCACCTTGACGCCGGCCTGGCGGGCTTCTTCCACGGCGGCGCGGCGGGCGGCGATCCAGCGGTCCATCTTCTCGATGGCCTGCTGGTTGTTTTGCTCGTCCTGCTCGCTCCATTCACCGATTTCGCGCAGGTACTTCACGGTGCCCTCGTGCACCGGCAGCGGCGTGCGGTCCAGGTAGGCGCGGAACTGTTCCAGGGACATGCGCGCGGCCAGCGGGTGCTTGCCTTTGTATTGGTCGTAGGACTGGTGCATCCATTTGGACAGGTTGTAGATCAGCGCGTCGTCGGCGCCGGCGGGCACGGTATAGAGAAAGTTGGAGGTGGCGCCCTGTACGCCGCGGGCGGAGTCCACGCCCTGGTCGATGGTGGTGGGCACCAGCATCGGACGGTACTCCAGATAGCGCTGCCAGCCTTCGGTGTTGCTCTGATCCATGGGCAGCCAGCGGATACCGCCGGGGGCGCCTTCCATCTCCGACACCACCGCGCTGATGGTGGCGCAATAGGCCACGTCGGCCTTGCCTTCCACCACCGAGCGGCAGTTTTCGGCGTAGCTGCTGGCGGGCACGAAATCGAACCGCTCACCGGCCTGGTCCTCGCTCATGCCGAGGAAGGCGGGCAAGGCCTTGGTGACGGCCACCGTCATCGGCGGCGAGAACATGCCCTGGGCCACCCGGTGCTTGCCCGCCTTCAAATCGTCCAGGGATTGCAGGTCGGAATCGCCGGACACCACGTAGCCCCAGGGCGAGTCGTTATGGTGCCAGACGATGCGCTGGGGCGCCGGCACGGTGTTGATGTAACCGCCCACGCCTTCCACCTGGAAGCGCATCTCGGCGGCGGTCACCGAACTGATGGCGATGTCCTTGCGGTCGGTGAGGCGGCGGTAGCGCATGGTCTCGCTGTCCTCGGGCACGATACGCACCACGGTGCCCACGTCCTTCTGCAGAATCGGCGCCCAGGCGTTGGTGGAAATGAAACTGCCGGAGGCGGTGCCCGGGGTGCCGATCACCAGCAGCCGGGGCCATTCGAAGGCATCGTCCTTGGCCAGGACGGGCGCCGAGAGCAGCAGAGCGCCGCCACACAGGGCGCTGCCAAGCATCTGTTTCAAGGTGATTGTTGTCATCGAATGCTCCTTTGTTCTTGTGGTTTTAAAGGCGGTTACTGCATGAAAAACAAAACAGTCTTTCGTTACTGACGTTTGTCAGGCTAAAGCCGCGTTTCGATGGCCGCAACCACTAAAATCGTTTTCTTGAATCAAACAAGTTGGTTGTTATTTTAAGCGGGTGGAGGCGTAATGAGGGCGCGGGAGACCGTTGCCGGTGGCGAACTTGACACCCCGGAGCGGGCCGCTTAGCTTACTTCCTGACAACTGTCAGTCGCGCCGCGCCCGGCGGCTACCGGGGCTTTTGACCGGTCGATCAAGAACAACAACCGAGAGCACGGTCGGGAGAACAACACTATGGGCCAAGGCCAACAGGACCGCGCCCCGGCGGCGCCGGGCACCGGCGCGCCGATGAGCTTCGAACAGGCCGCCGCGCATCTGGTCGGCACGGACCCCCGTTTCGCGCTGACCGAGGCCACCGTGCGTGGCCAGCGCTATACCGTGTTTCGTAACACACCGTTTCATTTACGCGATCTGCTGCGCCACGGCGCCCCCGTCTTCGCCGGCCGCGACGTGCTGGTGTACCAGCAGGAGCGCTGGGACCACGGTGCCCTGTGCGCCGACGTGCGGGCCCTGGCGGCGGCCATGGCCAAGGAACTGGGCGTGCGCCAGGGTGACCGGGTGGCGCTGGCCATGCGCAATTACCCCGAGCTGCCGATCCTGATTCTGGCGGTGGCCGCCCTGGGCGCGGTGGCGGTGCCCATGAACGCCTGGTGGGGCGAGCAGGAACTGGCGTTCGCCATGGCCGATTGCGGGGCGCGGGTGTTGTTCGCCGACCAGCCCCGTTTCCGGCTCGGAGAGACCTTCGCCGAACGCCTGGGCGTGACCCTGGTGGCGGTGCGCGACGTGCCCCCCGGACACGCCGGCCACGATTACCGGGACCTGCGCGCCGCCGGCGACGGGGCGGGCTGGCCGGAGACCGCCATCGACACCGACGACGACGCGGTGGTGCTGTATTCCTCCGGCTCCACCGGTCGCCCCAAGGGCGTGCAGCTGACCCACCGGGGCATGATCTCGGCGGTCTACTCCCAGGTGATGGTGCAGGCCATGGGACCGCTGATGAATCCGGACGCGCCGCCGCCGGCGCGGCCGCCGGCCTCGCTGATCGTCACGCCGCTGTTCCATGTCACCGCGCTCAACGCCAGCTTTCTGCAGGGCATGGTCAACGGCGCCACCATGACGCTGATGTACAAATGGGACGCGGACGAGGCGGTACGCCTGATCGAGCGCGAGCAGGTGACCCGTTTCGTGGGCGTGCCGACCCAGTCCGCCGAGCTGCTGGCGGCGGCGCGGCGGGCCGGCGCCGCCCTGGAGAGCCTGAACTACATCGGCGCCGGCGGCGCCAAACGCCCGGCGGCCCAGGTCGGCCAGCTGGCGGAGGCATTTCCCGCCGCCAAGGTGGGCACCGGCTGGGGCATGACCGAGACCAACGCCCTGGGCATCGTGCTGGCCGGGCCGGACTACGTGACCCATCCCGACGCCGCCGGCCGGCTCAATCCGCCGCTGCAGGAAATGCGCCTGCTGGACGAGCAGGGCCGGCCGGTGCCGCCGGGGCAGGTGGGCGAACTGGCGGTGCGCAGCGCCGCCAATATGCGTGGCTATCTGAACCAGCCCGAGGCCACCGCCGACACGCTGCGCGACGGCTGGCTGCTCACCGGCGACCTGGCGCGGGTGGACGACGATGGCCTGGTCTATATCGTCGACCGCCGCAAAAGCATCATTCTGCGCGGCGGCGAGAACGTCTCTTGCCTGGAGGTGGAAGGCGCGCTGCATCACCATCCGGCGGTGGCCGAGGCCGGCGTGTTCCCGGTGCCCGACGAACGGCTGGGCGAGGCGGTGGGAGCCGCCGTCTGGCCCCGGGCCGGCGCCACCGTCGACCCGGCGGAGCTGGCCGGCTTTCTGCGCGGCCATCTGGCGCGCTTCAAGATTCCCGATCACATCTGGGTGCTGACGCGGCCGCTGCCGCGCGGCGCCACCGACAAAATCGACCGGCGGGCCCTGCGCGCCGCCTGTCTCGACGACGGCCCGCGGGCCGTATTGCACGCAAAGGAGTAGAACGTTGAAAGCACTGGATAACGATACCGCGATGAACAACCTGGCCATGTCCGAGGACGCCCGGCCGCTGCTCGACGCGGTGATCAAGCACATCCGCGACAACGTGGACCCGATCACCGAGGAGTTCCACCGCCTGGGCGAGGGCCGCGCGGAACGCTTCAGCTACGCCCCCGGCCAGCTGGAACTGCTGGAAGAGGCCAAGAACAAAGCCAAGGCCAACGGCCTCTGGAATTTCTTTCTGCCCAACGCGGAAACCGGCGAGGGCCTGTCCAACCTGGACTACGCCTACATCGCCTTCGAGCTGGGCAAGAACCCGCTGGCCTCCCAGACCCTCAACTGCTCCGCCCCGGACACCGGCAACATGGAAGTGCTGGAACGGGTGGGCACGCCGGAACAAAAAGAAAAATGGCTGAAGCCGCTGCTCAACGGTGAGATCCGCTCCTGCTTCGGCATGACCGAACCGAAGGTCGCGTCCTCCGACGCCCGCAACATCGAGACCAGCGCGGTGCTGGACGGCGACGACTGGGTAATCAACGGCGAGAAGTACTACATCAGCGGCGCCGGCGATCCGCGCTGCAAGATCATGATCTGCATGGTCAAGACCAGCCCGGACGCGGAGCCGTTCCGGCAGCAGTCGCAGATTCTGGTGCCCATGGACACCCCCGGGGTGAACGTGCTCGGGCCGATGCGGGTGTTCGGCCACGACCACGCGCCCCACGGCCACATGCACATCAAGCTGGATAACGTGCGGGTGCCCAAGGAAAACATTCTGTGGGGCGAAGGCCGCGGCTTCGAGATTTCCCAGCTGCGTCTCGGCCCGGGCCGGATTCACCACTGCATGCGTTCCATCGGCGCCGCCGAAAAAGCCCTGGACCTGGTGCTCGAGCGCGGCATGGAGCGCGAGGCGTTCGGCAAGCGCATCCTCGACCTGGGCAAGAACATGGAAGTGGTGGGGCGCGCCCGCATCGAGATCGAAGCGATGCGCATGATGGTGCTGAAAGCGGCCCGCGCCATGGATGTGCTGGGCAACAAGGAAGCCCGTATCTGGGTGTCCATGGCCAAGGCCATGGTGCCGGAGAAGGTCTGCCAGATCATCGATCAGGCGATCCAGATCCACGGCGCCACCGGTGTCAGCCAATGGTCACCGCTGTCCGAGATGTACATGCAACAGCGCACCCTGCGTCTCGCCGACGGCCCGGACGAGGTGCACCACAACGTGGTGGCCCGCAACGAAGTGAACCGCTACCGGCAAACCGCCGACTGACGGCGGCAGGGAGGTCTGCATGGACATCAAGGATCGCATCGTCGTGATCACCGGCGCCGCCGGCGGCATCGGCCGGGCGCTGGCGGTGGCCTGCGCGGACGCCGGCGCCCGCGCCGTGGTGTGCGCCGACCTGGACGGTGACGGCGCCGCCGCCACCGCCGACCAGGTCAGCGCCGCCGGCGCCCGGGGCATCGGGCGCGCCGTCAACGTGGCCCGCGAGGACGAGCTGCGCGCGCTGATCGACGACACCGAGGACCAGGTCGGTCCCATCGACCTGTTCTGCTCCAACGCCGGCATTTCCATTGCCGGTGGCCCGGAAGTGGACAACGAGGGCTGGCAGCGGATCTGGGACATCAACGTGATGGCCCACGTGTTCGCCGCCCGCCATCTGGCGCCGCGCATGATCGCCCGGGGTGGCGGCTACTTCCTCAACACCGCCTCGGCGGCGGGGCTGCTTTCGCAGGTGGGCTCGGCGCCCTACGCGGTGACCAAGCACGCCGCCGTGGGCCTGGCCGAATGGCTGGCGCTGACCTACGGCGACGACGGCATCAAGGTCTCGGTGCTGTGCCCCCAGGCGGTGCGCACCAACATGACCAAGGGCAAGGAAGACCACGTGGCCAGCGTGGACGGCATGATGGAACCGGAACCGGTGGCGCTGGCCTGCCTGGAAGCCATCAGGCAGGAAACCTTCCTGGTGTTGCCCCATAAGGAAGTGCTGCAGTACATGCGCAACAAGACCGACAACTACGACCGCTGGATCGGCGGCATGCGCAAGCTCAACCGGCGTTTCAATCCCAAGGCGGATTGATCCACCGTTTATCGCGGCTAAAGCCGCTCCTACCGAGACAGGATGCCCCGTAGGAGCGGCTTCAGCCGCGATCCCTCCCTCAATATTCGCAGTGATGCGCTTCACAGTCTCGGCGTGACCGTCTTCCCGGGTGCCACTTCCCCTTTATAATCCGAGAGTTGCGACCGGCTTGATACTTTCGCCTGAGGAACGGGCTATTATGACCGGCCAGCGATGGACGATAATAAAAGCGCCTGGGGGCGCGATCATGGGGATGCGTGGATGAGCGGGTTGAACAATCTGTCCGTGCGGCTGAAGATTCTGTCCGTGGCGGCGCTGGGGGTGTTCCTCTTCCTGGCTTACTTTCTCTACAGTTATTACATCGCGGAAACCAATATCCACCACCTGCAGCGGGTGGAGCAGCACGACTTTCCGGTGCTGGAACTGGTCAATGCCAACAACGTGGAGTTCCGCAGCATCAGCGCCGCCTTCGACGGCGCCATCAACCGCATCGACGGCGAGGCACTGACCAAGGCCCGCGAGCGCTCCGACCGCTTCCTGGAACGGCTCGGCGACATCGAACGGCTGGACCCGGACCTGGGGCCCCAGGTGGACGCCTTGCGCGCCGCCTTCCTTGCCTACTTCAGCAGCGCCGACGCCCTGGCCCACGACCTGATCGAGGACCCGGTGGCGATGCTCGACGGCTTCGAGCGCATCCAGGCCCTGCGCGCCCAGCAGGCGGAGTACGAAGACGCCCACAACGCCTTCGAGGCGGAGCGCTACGCCAGTTTCCGCGACACCCTCAACGCCAGCCGCGAGGACAACAAGAGCACCCAGCGCATCGGCCTGGTGCTGGGCGCCATCGCCTTTACGCTGCTGGGACTGATCGCGCTGCGTGTCACCCGCGCCATCACCCGCCCCCTGGAAGACGCGGTCAGCGCCGCCGACAGCATCGCCGGGGGTAACTGGGACACCGAGATCCGCAGCGACAGCCGCGACGAGACCGGCCATCTGATCCGCGCCATCCGCAAGATGCGCGACGCCCTGAAAACACGCAGCGAGGAGCAGCAGCGTCAGGAGCGGGTCAAGAATCAGCTCGCCGAACTGAACGCGCTGATGCGCGGTGAGATGACCCTGGAGCAACTGGGTCGCAATCTGCTCGGCTATCTGGTGCCGGCGCTGAATGCCCAGGTGGGCGCGTTCTATACCTGGGACGAGGAGGGCGCCCGGCTGAGCCTGAGCAGCGCCTATGCCATGCAGCGCCGCAAGCAACTGGCCAACCACTTCGCCCTGGGCGAATCCCTGGTGGGTCAGTGCGCGCTGGAAAAGAAAAGCATCGTGCTGGAGCAGGTGCCGGAGGAATACATGATCGTCGGTTCCGGCACCGGCCAGGCGGTGCCGCGCAACGTGGTGGTATTGCCGGTGCTGCACGACGACGAGCTCAAGGGGGTGCTGGAAGTGGGCGCCTTCGAGCGTTTCGACGACCAGGCGCTGACCTTTCTGGAGCAGGGCGCGGCGGTGATCGCGGTGGCCTTGCACAGCGCCCAGAGCCGGCTGCGGCTGGCGGCCATGCTTGACCGCACCCGTGAGCAGGCCCGCGCCCTGGAAGAACAGAAAGAGGAAATGGCCCGGGTCAATCAGGACCTGGAAGAGCAGGCCATGGAGCTGTCCGCCTCGGAATCTCGGCTTCAACAGCAGCAGGAAGAGCTGCGCGCCATCAATGAGGAACTGGAATCCCAGACCCAGGCCCTGCGCGCTTCGGAAGAATCCCTGCAGGCCCAGCAGGAAGAACTGCGCGTCACCAACGAGGAGCTGGAGGCCCAGGCCAAGCTGCTCGGCGAGCAGAAAACGGAGATGGCGGACAAGAACCAGGAGCTGGAGCTGCTGCATCGGGAGCTGGAAGACAAACTCAAGGAACTGGAGCTGTCGTCGCGCTACAAGTCCGAGTTCCTGTCCACCATGTCCCACGAGCTGCGCACGCCACTTAACTCGATCCTGATCCTGTCCAATGCCCTGGGCCAGAACAAGAAGGGCAACCTGGACGAGAAGCAGGTGGAACATGCCCAGGTGATCCATTCCGCCGGCGCCGACCTGCTGTCGCTGATCAACGACATCCTCGACATTTCCAAGATCGAGGAAGGCAAGATGGACGTGGTGGTGGACCCCATCGCACCGCGCGAACTGGGGGACCATTTCCGTCGTCATTTCTCCCATGTGGCGGAAAACCGCGGCGTCGCCTTCCACATTGCCCTGGGCGACGACCTGCCGGCGCATTTCTACACCGACCGCCAGCGTCTGGAGCAGATTCTCAAGAACCTGCTGTCCAACGCCCTCAAGTTCACCGAGGACGGCAGCGTCACCCTGGGCGTGCATCGCCCGGGTCCGGAGGAGCGCGTGCCCGGCCGGCTGGACCGGGCGACCACCCTGAAATTCTCGGTCACCGACACCGGCGTGGGCATTCCCGAGGACAAACAGAAGCTGATTTTCGAGGCGTTCCAGCAGGCCGACGGCACCACCAGCCGCAAGTACGGCGGCACCGGCCTGGGCCTGACCATCTCCCGGGAACTGGCCCGCCTGCTGGGCGGCGAAATCGGCCTGCAAAGCGACGGGCCGGGGCAGGGCGCCACCTTCACCCTGTACCTGCCGGAGGGCACCGCGGAGCAGGCGGACACCGGGCCGGTGCCGTCGGACGCCATGGACGTGGGCGCCAATGCCGAGGCGCACACCGCGCCCACCCTGCCGTTCGCCGAGCAGGACGAGGATTACGTGGTGCGCGAGAAAACCGTGCTGGTGGTGGAGGACGACCGGGAGTTCGCCCATGTGCTGGTGGACCTGGCCGCGGATTACGGCCTGGAAAGCCACGTCTGCCACGACGGCGAAAGCGCCCTGGAGTTCGCCCGCCGCTACCGGCCCAGCGCCATTATTCTGGACATCGGCCTGCCCGGCATCGACGGCTGGGCGGTGATGGAAAAACTCAAGGCGGACCCGCGTACCCAGGACATTCCGGTGCATTTTCTGTCCGGCAAGGACGAGCGCAAGAAAGCCCTGGAGCTGGGCGCCATCGATTTTCTCGCCAAGCCGGTGAACCAGGAGCAGATCCTCAAGGCGTTCGCCAAGATCGAATCCGCCATCGAAACCAATGTGCGGCGCCTGCTGGTGGTGGAGGACAGCGAGATCCAGCACCGCAGTATCCGCGAACTGTTTGACCAGAAAGGCGTGCAGATCACCGCGGTGACCAGCGGCGCCGAGGCGCTGGCGGCGCTCGGCGACACCGTCTACGACTGCATGATCCTGGACCTGACCCTGCCGGACATGAGCGGCTTCGAACTGTTGGAAAAGCTGCACGCCGACGACCAGTACGAGGCGGTGCCGGTGGTGATCTACACCGGCAAGGACCTGACCCGGGAAGAGGAGGCGCGGCTGCGCAAGTACGCCGACCGCATCATTCTCAAGACCGAGCGCTCCCACGAGCGGCTGCTCAACGAGGCGTCCCTGTTCCTGCACTGGCTGGAGTCCACCCTGCCGTCGCACCGGCGCGGCGGGCCGGGCATGATCGAGCACCGGGACGACATCTTCGAAGGCAAGAAGCTGCTGCTGGTGGACGACGACATGCGCAACATTTATGCCCTGTCCGCCCAGCTGGAAGAGCTCGGCTTCGAGATCAGCATCGCCAATAACGGCCGCGAGGCGCTGGACGCCCTGGAAGAGAGCCCGGACTACGACATCGTGCTGATGGACATCATGATGCCGGAGATGGACGGCTACGAGGCCATGGGGCGGATTCGCCAGCAGCCGCGCTTCGCCGGCCTGCCGATCCTGGCGTTGACCGCCAAGGCCATGAAGGACGACCGCGCCCAGTGCCTGGACGCCGGCGCCAATGATTACTGCTCCAAGCCCATCGACATGAGCAAGCTGACCTCGCTGATGCGGGTGTGGCTGCACAAATGAACGGAGACCCGGCCGTGGACGCGGATCCGCCGATCACTGACGACCAGGTGCACCTGGAGGACATCGAGATCCGCCTGTTGCTGGAGGCCATCTACCAGCTCTACGGCTACGATTTCCGCTCCTACAGCCAGGCGTCGATCCGCCGGCGGGTGATGCACCGGCTGACCCTGTCCGGTTTCGCCACGGTGCTGCAGATGACCGACCGGGTGCTGCGCGACCGCGCCTTCTTCGTCACACTGCTCAACGATCTCACCATCAACGTCACCGAGATGTACCGCGACCCGGAATTCTACAAGGCGTTTCGCGAGGAAGTGGTGCCGGTGCTCAAGACCTTTCCGTTCATCAAGATCTGGCACGCCGGCTGCGCCACCGGCGAGGAAATCTATTCCATGGCGATCCTGCTGGAGGAAGAGGGCCTCTACGACCGCGCCATGCTGTACGCCACCGACATCGACAAGAACGTGCTGGCGGCGGCCCGCAAGGGCATCTATCCGATCCACGCCTTCAAGCAGTACGCCGACAACTATCGCCGTGCCGGCGGTCGCCGTTCGCTCAGTGATTACGCCACCGCCCGCTACGACAGCGTGATCATGGAACAGCGCCTGAAACGCAATATCGTGTTCGCCGACCACGACCTGGCCACCGACCAGGTGTTCGGCGAAATGCATGTGATACTCTGCCGCAACGTGCTGATTTACTTCGACCGGTCGCTGCAACAGCGGGTATTCCGCCTGTTCGGCGACAGCCTGGACCTGGGCGGCTTCCTGTGTCTGGGCACCAAGGAGAGCCTGCGTTTCAGCGGCGACGAGGAGGCCTTCGAGGTGGTCAACAAACCGATGCGGATTTTCCGCAAGCGACAACCGCGTCATAACGCCTGAGTTCGAGACAAACCATGATCGAGCAGAAACTGTTGTTGGTCGACGATCAACCCGCCAATCTGGTCTCGCTGGAAGCCATCCTGGAAGAGGAAGGGCGCACCCTGCTGAAGGCCGAGTCCGGGCAGGACGCGCTGAAGATTCTGCTCAAGGAAGACATCGCCCTGGTGTTGCTGGACGTGCAGATGCCCGGCATGGACGGGTTCGAGGTGGCCGAGCTGATGCGTCAGCGCAAGGATACCCAGACCATCCCGATCATCTTCGTCACCGCCATCAGCAAGGAAAAAAAGTACGTGTTCAAGGGCTATCAGGCCGGGGCGGTGGACTATCTGTTCAAGCCGCTGGATCCGCTGATCCTCAAGAGCAAGGTGAACTTTTTCCTGCAACTGGATCGCCAGCGCCGGGAGCTGCAGGCCAAGCTGAAGGAGGCCCAGGCCCACCGCGCCGCCTACGAGGCGGAGAAGCGCAATCGCGGCGGGCAGGGATGACCGCGCGCCGGGCAGGGTGGCGGTGAGCACCCATGGGGTCGATCAAGGCGGTGGTGATGGGCGCCTCCTGGGGCGGGCTGAATGCCTACTCGCGCATTCTTTCCTGCTTGCCGGAGCGTTTCCCCGCCGCCATCATGTTGGTCCAGCACCAGAACGCCAGCGCCGATAACCGACTGGCCTGGTTGCTGTCGCGCTACTGCCGCCTGCCGGTGGTGGCGCCGAACGATAAAGAAAGAATCCGGGCCGGCCACGTCTATGTGGCCCCGCCGGGCTATCACATGCTGGTCAACGCGGATGACACCATCGCCTTGACCGTTTACCGGCCGGTGCATTTTTCACGGCCGTCCATTGACGAACTGTTCTTTTCCGCCGGACATGTCTATGGCAAAAATGTCATAGGCGTGGTCCTGACCGGTGCCAACGAGGACGGCTCCGCCGGGCTCGACTACATCCGCCGGCGCGGCGGGCTCACGTTGGCCCAGTCGCCGCCGAGCAGCGAGGCGCCGGTGATGCCGGAAGCGGCCATTGCCCTGGGCGCCGTCCGGGAGGTGCTCGATCTGGAGCGGATCGGCCCCTTTCTGGCGAAAATCCGGTCGGAAGACGGGGTGCCGGAATGAGTCCGGAATCAGTGAACAGTGGGGCTGGGTTGCGCAATGAATAAGCAGAACATCCTGGTCGTCGACGACCACCGGGAGAACCTGATCGCCATGGAGGCGTTGCTGGACGGGGAGGGCCGCCAACTGATCATGGCCGGCTCCGGCAACGAGGCGCTGGCACTGGCGCTCAAGCACGATTTCGCGTTGATTCTGCTGGACGTGCAGATGCCCGAAATGGACGGTTTCGAAGTGGCGCAACTGATGCGTCAGAACCGCAAGACCCGCCACATCCCGATCATTTTCGTCACCGCCATTTCCAAGGAACAGAAGTACGTTTTCCAGGGCTATCGCAACGGCGCCGTCGACTATTTGTTCAAGCCCGTGGACGAACGGATTCTCGACGCCAAGGTCAATGTATTCCTGGAGCTGGACCGGCAACGTCGCAAGCTGCAGCAGGCGGTGGTGCAGATGAAGCGCCTCAAGGACGAGAACGAGCGCTTGCTGCACGCCCTCGGCGAAGCGGTGATCGGCGCCGACGCGGACGGCCGGGTGACCTTTTGCAACGCCTCGGCGGCGGCCCTGCTCAACGCTGACCGCGACGCGCTGCTGGGCGGCCCGGTGTCGGCCCTGCTGGGCGCCGAGGACGCCCCGGCCTGGGCCGGACCGGTACCGGCGCCCTGCGTGGAGGGGCGGCACTGGGAGGAGGACCTGGACGTGTATCCATACGGTCATGAAGAGCCGTTACCGTTGCGCGTCCATGCCAACCCGGTGCGCCGCGAGGGCGGGGCCTTCACCGGCGTGGTATTCATGCTGCGGCGCCGGGACGAGGAGGGCGCCGGCGACGGGCGCCGGGAGCGTCGACGCTGGCCGCGCAAGCGCATGTTCCATGAACTGGTGGTGTTCGATCGCGGCACCGGTGGTAATGTGGGCAGGCTGATCAACCTGGGCGCCGGCGGCTTCAAGCTGTTGCTGCGTCGCGACGTGGCACCGGGGGAACAACTGGAACTGGGCATGGTATTGCCGGACCAGATCGGCGGGGTCAACACCATGAGTTTCAACGCCCGGGTGGTCTGGAGCGAGGGCCTGGACGAACCGGGCGAATACCACGCCGGCTTCCAGTTCCTGGATCTCTCCGAGGCCAATGGCGAGATCATAGAAATACTCATGGAACGGTATTGAAGGATATTGAGGGGTTATGAGCGAAGCACTGGTCGAGCACACCGAAGCGGTGGAGGACAACGACGGCGGACCACAACTGCTGCCGTACGGGTTCGCGCGGCGCTTCGGCGTGCTGCTGAGAGAAAAGGACGGCCGCCGCGAGTTGTGCTGCCGGGAGGACGTGTCCCTGCAGGCGCTGGCCGAGGTGCAGCGCTGGCTGGGCGGGCTGCCGCCCATCGTCCGTCTGGACGAGGGTGCCTTCGCCGCCGCCATGGCGCTTACCTATGAGCAGCAGCGCGGCGCCGCCGCCGAGGCCGCCGACAATCTGGAAGGGCTGGATCTGGCCAGCCTGGCGGATTCCCTGCCGGAAACCTCGGACCTGCTGGAGCAGGAAGACGACGCCCCCATCATCCGGCTGATCAACGCCCTGTTCCAGGAGGCGATCCGCGAGAACGCCTCGGACATTCACATCGAAACCTTTGAAAAGCGGCTGGTGGTGCGCATGCGCGTGGACGGCGTGCTGCGCGAGGTGCTGACCCCGAAACGGGAACTGGCGCCGCTGCTGGTGTCGCGCATCAAGGTGATGGCGCGGCTCGACATCGCCGAGAAACGGATTCCCCAGGACGGCCGCATCTCCCTGCGCCTGGGCGGGCGCGACGTGGACGTGCGGGTGTCCACCATGCCCTCCAGCAACGGCGAGCGGGTGGTGCTGCGTCTGCTGGACAAGCAGGCCGGGCGCCTGCAGGTGGCGCACCTGGGCATGGGCGAAGTGTGCGACAACCACATGCGCGAGCTGATCCACAAACCCCACGGCATCATTCTGGTCACCGGGCCCACCGGCTCCGGTAAGACCACCACCCTGTACGCCTCGCTCACCGAGCTGAACGACGCCTCGCGCAATATCCTCACCGTCGAGGACCCCATCGAATACCAGCTCGAAGGCATCGGCCAGACCCAGGTCAACGCCAAGGTGGACATGACCTTCGCCCGCGGCCTGCGCGCCATTCTGCGCCAGGACCCGGACGTGGTGATGGTGGGGGAGATCCGCGACCTGGAGACCGCCGAGATCGCCGTGCAGGCGTCGCTCACCGGTCACCTGGTGCTCTCCACCCTGCACACCAACACCGCCGTGGGCGCGGTGACCCGGTTGCAGGACATGGGCATCGAACCCTTTCTGCTGTCCAGTTCCCTGCTCGGGTCCCTGGCCCAGCGGCTGGTGCGGGTGCTGTGCGACGACTGCAAGCAGCCTTACGCGCCCAGCGACAGCGAGCGTCAGCTGCTGGGGCTGGCGCCGGATCAGCAGGTCACGCTCTATCACCCGGCCGGTTGCGAACACTGCAACCATCAGGGCTATCGGGGCCGGACCGGTATCTATGAACTGGTGGTGATCGACGACGTGATGCGCGAGTTGATTCACGAACGGGCCGGTGAGCTGCGCCTGGCCCGTCACGCCCGCACCCTGACGCCGAGCATCCGCGAGGACGGCTGGCGCAAGGTGCTGGCCGGCGATACCAGCATCGAAGAAGTGCTGCGCGTCACGAAGGAAGACTGATGCCCGCGTTCGAATATCGCTCCCTGGATCACCGGGGCAAGGTCAAACGGGGCACCCTGGCAGCGGACAGCGCCCGTCAGATTCGTCAGCAGCTGCGCGACAAGGGCTGGGTGCCCCTGGAAGTCACCGAGGCCCGGGACCGCACCGCCGGCGGCCTGTCCGCACGTTTCTCCGGCACCGGCAAGCTCAAGGGGGGCGAGCAGGCGCTGATCACCCGGCAATTGGCGACCCTGCTGAAATCCGGTCTGCCGGTGGAGCAGGCCCTGTCGGCGGTGGCCAAGCAGGCCGGCAACGTGCGCGTGGAAAAAATCATCCTGGCGGTGCGCGGCAAGGTGCTGGAAGGCTTCAGCCTGGCCCGGGCGCTGGCCGAGTACCCGCGGGCCTTCCCGGAGATGTACCGCGCCACGGTGGCCGCCGGCGAGCAGAGCGGCCATCTGGAACAGGTGCTGGAACAGCTCGCCGACTACCTGGAAACCCGCGACGACACCGGCCGTTCGGTGAGCCAGGCAATGATCTATCCGGCCTTCATCATGGTGTTCTCGGCCCTGGTGATCGGCTTTCTGATGGCCTTCGTGGTGCCCAAGATGGTGGCGGTGTTCGCCAACCGCGACCAGGCCCTGCCGTTCATTACCGTGGCGGTGATCGCCCTCAGCGATTTCGTGCGCGCCTGGGGCTGGTTGCTGGCGCTGGCGGTGATCGGCGCCGGGGTGGCGTTCGCCCGGGCCATGCGCCAGCCCGCGTTCCGCATGCGGGTGCACCGGCGGATGGCGGCGCTGCCACTGATCGGCACCATGATGCGCGCCTCCGACAGCGCCCGGCTGGCCAGTACCCTGGGCATTCTGGGCCGCTCCGGCGTGCCCCTGGTGGACGCCCTGTTCATCGCCGCCCAGGTGGTCGGCAACCTGGCGATCCGCCAGGCGGTGGTCAACGCCGCCGCCCGGGTGCGCGAGGGCGGCAGCCTGAGCCGGGCCCTGGAAACCAGCGGCTATTTCCCGCCCATGCTGGTGCAGATGATCGCCAGCGGCGAGGCCAGCGGCGAGCTGGACAGCATGCTCACTCGTGCGGCGGATTACCAGGAACGGGAGTTGACCAGCACGGTCCAAACGCTGGTGGGCCTGCTGGGCCCCATGATGCTGCTGATGATGGCCGGCTTCGTGATTCTGATCGTGCTGGCGGTGATGCTGCCCATCATGCAGATGAACAATTTCATGGCGGGTTAGGAGACGCCCCGTCCACAAGGAAGTCTCTCCAGACAATATCAAAAGGTGAATCATGAAAACGATGCAACGGGCTCAGGGTGGTTTCACCCTGCTGGAAATCATGGTCGTGGTGGCCATCATCGGTCTGCTGGCGGCGATGATCGTTCCCAATGTGATCGGCCAGGGGGAACAGGCCAAGGTGGACATCGCCAAGACCAATATGTCGCGGATCGTCCAGCAGCTCGACATGTACAAGTTCAACAACGGCACCTACCCCACCACCGAGGAGGGCATCAGCGCCCTGGTGGAGCGGCCGGCGTCCGCCAAGAAGTGGCCGGAGGGTGGCTATCTGCCGAGCATGCCGGAAGATCCCTGGGGCAATGAGTACGTCTACATCAGCCCCGGCGTGGACGGGCCCTTCGACCTGTACTCCCTGGGCGCGGACGGCGCCGAGGGCGGTGACGGCACCGACGCCGACATCAGCTGGCGCGACAAGGGCAACTGATCGCCGCCATGGCTGTACGGCGCGGCGGCCGGCGCCAGCACGGCTTCACCCTCCTGGAAATCCTGGTGGTGGTGGGCCTGATCGCCATGCTTTCCCTGGCGGTGCTGGTGGTTCCGGTGTGGATGGACGACGAACGCCAGCTCGATGACGAGATGGCGCGGTTTGCCGATGTGCTGACCCTGCTCAACGAGCAGAGCCTGTTCGGCGGCCGCCTGATGGCGCTGCGGCTCACCGACCAGAGCTGGACCCCGCTGGTCTACGACGTGGGCGAGCGCCGGTTCGTGCCGGCCCAGGGCAACGGCCTGCAGGCACGGCGTCTGCCCGAGAGCCTGGAACTGACCTGGCAGCTGGACGACCTGCCGCGTGAGGACGAGGAGCAGCTGGGTCTGGATCAGGTGGCCGAGCGGCTGGTGTCCGACGACCCGTTCGGCGACGACCGGGGCCTGCTGTCGGACGAGCGCGAGCGCGCCGACCGGCGTGACGGCGACGAGAAAAAGGACGACGAGGACGAGGACAGCCTGCCGCAGGTGTTCTTCTTCCCGAGCGGGGAAACCACGCCGATCACCTTCACCATCCGCTCCCGGGACGACATCGACCTGGAAAGCCGGCGCGCGCTCAGCGCCCTGGGCCGGGTCCGGGACCCGGAGAAAGAAGAAGAGGAAGCCCTCACCGCGCCGGACGAAAAACCGGACGACTCGCTGATCGACGAGGACTTCCTGGGGGACGACCGATGAATCTACCGCGCCGGGCCACCGCCCAGGGCGGCTTTACCCTGGTGGAAGTGATTCTGGCGGTGGCGATCCTGGCCCTGGCCATGGTGGCGCTGAGTCAGACCCTGGGCGCCAGCGCCATCGCCTACCGGTCCATCGACGACACCCGCCGGGCCTACATGGTGGCGGCGGACAAGCTGGTGGAACTGCAGGTCTACCAGGAGTGGCCCAACACCGGCACCAACGACAGCACGGTCACCGTGGGCGACCGGGAGTGGTGGGTGCGCACCACCATCAGCGCCGGGCCCTATCCGGACACCCGCCGGGTGGACATCGAGGTGGGCGAGATCATCGGCGACCAGCACCGCGACATGATGTACACCCTGGCCAGTCTGATCGGCAAACCCGCCGAAGAAGGGCAGAACTTCCCCGGTGGCGGGGGCGGCAGTGGTGGCGGTGGCGGCGGCAGCCAGGATCTGACGGAGGGATGATGAGACGCTCGACGGAGCGGGGCTTCACCCTGCTGGAAGTGCTGATCACGGTGGCCATCTTCGCGATGATCTACGTGCTGGCGGTGGAGTTTCTCAACCGCGCCCTGGCCAACCGCGACATGCTCAGCGAAGGCGCCACCGAACTGGAGGACATGCAGCGCGCGGTCACTTACCTGACCCTGGATTTCGAGCAGATGATCGCGCGCCCGGTGCGCGATCCCTACGGTGACCCGCAGCCGGCCATTTTTGGCCGCGACGACTACGTGGAATTCACCCGCCTGGGCTGGGCCAATCCCTTCCAGCTGCGCCGCCGCAGCGAAATGCAGCGCGTCATCTATGCGCTGGAGGGCGACAAGCTCTATCGCCGCTACTGGCCGGTGCTGGACACCAACGTGGCCACCGAATACCAGCAGGACGTGCTGCTCGACAAGGTGGAGCGGTTCCGGGTGCGCTACCTGGACCAGGCCCAGGACGGCCGCTGGGACTGGCTGGAGTTCTGGCCGGAGCCGGCGATGATGAACACGCCGGTGTGGACCCAGCGGCTGCCGAAGAGCGTGGAAGTGGAAATCGAACTGGAAAGCGGTGAGCGCCTGCATCGTTTCTTCCGCACCGTGGTGAACCCATGGGCCGCTTGAGCGCGCGTCGCCGCCAGCAGGGCATGGCCCTGATCATCGTGCTGATGCTGTTCGCCATTCTGGCGGCCATCACCACGGAAGTGATGTTCCGCCAGGACCGCTTCCGCACCCGCACCGAGAACCTGCTGGAGTGGGACAAGCGTTACCAGTACGCCATGGCCGCGGAGGTGGTGGCGGTGCAGGGTCTGATCGACGACCTGGACGCGGACCGCCAGGAAGGCGAGCAGCTGGACGACTGCGTGGACGAACAGTGGGCGGTGGAGCTGCCGCCCACGCCCTACGAGGACGCCATTCTCAGCGCCAGCGTCCAGGACCTGCAGGGGCGCTTCAATCTCAACTGGCTGGTCAACGCCCAGGGCACCGGATTCGAGCGCGACGACCAGGCCCGGGACATGCTGCAAAGGCTGCTGGAGCAGACCCTGCCGGACCCGAGCAAGGCCAGCCTGCTGGCCAACCAGATGGCCGACTGGCTGGACAGCAACAACCTGGTGGACGCGGTGGAAGGCGCGGAAGACGCGGAATACCGGCTCAGTCGCACCCCCAACATGCCCGCCGCCCACGAGTCCGAGCTGCGCGCGTTGCGCGATTTCCGGGTGGCGGACCTGTTCCCGGATGCCGCCACCTGGGGCCTGTTCACGGCGCTGCCGGTGGACACCAAGCTGAATGTGAACACCGCGCCGCTGCCGGTGCTGGACGCGGTGCTGGGGCTGTACGCCGGCACCGAAGGGGCCAAGGTGGTGGAGCAGATGCGCCGGGAGGAGCCCATCGCCGATGTGGCCACCCTGATGCAGCAGGCGCCGTTCGCCGATCTGGAAGAGGCGCAGAAGCAGCAGCTCAGCGAACGCCTGGGGGTCTCCAGCGAATATTTCCAGGTGATGGTGGATGTGGAAGTGGCCGGCGATCTGAGCCGCCTGGTCAGCCGCGTACGGCGCGCCGCCAGCGGCGGCGCGGACGGTACCCGAGTCTACAGCCGGCAGGTGAAACCCCTGCTGGCGCCGCTCGAACCCGCCTGCAATCCCTTCTACAATGCGGGCGATGACAACAACAATGTGATAGACAGTATTCCAGGGACCTAAAGGATATTTATTTTGGCCGAATCAGCTTTGATCTATCTGGCCCCGGGGGCATTCAGCCAGCGCCAGGCGGACGGTCTGGACGCCGCCCCGGTGCTGCACCAGAGCGCGGCCGGGGAGACGCCGGTGCGCACCACCCTGGGCGACGCCCTGCGCGCGCAGGACGGCGCCGCCGCGCAGCTGGTGATCACCAGCGCCGAGGCGCTGCTCACCGAGGTGGCGCTGTCGCGCAAGCAGGCCCGCCATCTGCAGCGGGTGCTGCCTTATCTGCTTGAGGAACAGCTGCTGGAGGCGCCGGAAAGCCTGTGGTTCGCCACCGGCAAGGCGGAGCAGGGGCGCTATCCGGTGGCGGTGATCAACCGGCACCATCTGGACGCGCTGCTGGCGCTGTGCCATGAGGCCGGCGTGCGCCCCCTGGGGCTGAAGGTGGACGTGGATCTGCTGGCCCCGGAAACCCCGGTGCTGATCAGCGTGCCGGACTGGGGCGCGGTGATTCTGGAACGGGACCAGGCACTGGTGGCCGACGGCGCCCAGCGCGACGCCCTGATGGCCCTGCATCAGGACGAGGAGCAGCCCTTTACCCGCCTGGAAGACGACCTCACGCTTTGCGACCGGCTGCGCGCCGGTCTCGCCGCCGAGCGCGGCGTGGAAATCCTGCAGGGCGCCTACGCCCCCCGTCAGACCCGCCGCGCCGGCCCGTCTCCCTGGGATCCCTGGAAACCGGTGCTGGGCCTGGCCGCGGCGGTGTTCCTGATTGCCCTGGCGGCCACCTGGGCCCAGCAGTGGCGCTATCAGCAGGCCGCCGACCAGGCCTTCGCCGATGCCGCCAAACTGTACCAGTCCCTGTTCCCCGGCGACCGCGCCACCTCCGGCCTGCGGCGCCAGTTCGAGGCGCGCCTGGCGCGCCTGGGCAGCGCCGGGGAGGGCGGCGGCAGCAGCCTGTTCGCGGTGCTGCCGGCGGTGGCCACCACCCTGTCCGGCAGCGAAGTGGAACCCAAGCGCATACAGTTCGACCAGCGTGACGGCAGCCTGCTGCTGGACCTGGGCGCCAAGGAATACAACCAGGTGGAAAAACTGCAGACCGCCCTTCAGGAAAAGGGCGTGCGCGCCACCATCGCCAACTACCGCAACGGCGCCAGCGGCGTCACCGCGCGGGTCAAGGTGGAGCAGGCGGGATGAAACAAAAGCTCAACGATACCCGGGCGCAACTGAACAAGCGGCTGGCGCCGGCCATCACCTGGTACCAGGAGCGGGAACCCCGCGAGCAGCGCATTATGCAGCTGTTGGCGGTGCTGTTCGCCGTGGCGGTGATCTACTGGTTGATCTGGCAGCCCAGCTGGAACGCCCGCCAGGACGCCCGCCAGCGCTACCTGTCCAACCAGCAGACCCTGGCCTGGATCCAGGCCAACGCGGACGCGGTGCGCGCCGCCCGTGGCGGCGGCGGCCGCAATACCGCCCAGCTGGGCAGCAACTGGGTCAGCGAGGTGAGCCGCTCGGCGCAGAACTACGGGCTCACCCTGCGCGGTTTCACCCCCAACGGCAACGACTCGGTGCGCGTGCAGCTGGAAAACCAGGAAGCCAGTGCTCTGCTGCTGTGGCTGCAGTCCCTGGAAGAGCAGGGGCTGACCCTGGCGACGCTGGAAATGAGCGCCGGCGACAAATCCGGCACCGCCTCCCTGCGGGCCACCCTGACTCGCTGAATGAAGCCGGCCCTTTCCCTGACCCTGTGGGTGGGCTATGGCCTGGCCAGCCTGATCCTGGCCCTGGGACTGACCTGGGGCCTCTACGCGAAAGCGGATTACGGCTATCCGTTCTGGTACGAGCAACTGGAAATCGGCGCCCACATCGACCAGTACGGACCGCTCAACCGCCACCATCGGCGGGACTTCGAGCGGCTCGACGCCGCCACCCACCAAACCCTGTTCCACCGCATCCGGGTGGCCGTCCACGACGGCGGCCGGGGTCTGGAAACGCTGTCCTACCCGGATCGCGCCGGCCGTGCCATTCCGCTGCTGCGCCCGGCGGAGGTGGTGCACCTGCGCGATGTGGCGCATCTGATCGATGGCGGCCGGGTGCTGGTGTGGGTGGCCGCGCTGCTGTGGCTGCCGCTGGCCTGGCTGGCGGTGCGCCGCCCGCCGCCGGGTGCGCGGGCCTGGGCACTGGTCGCTGTGACCCCCGTGCTGGCTGTGATAGGTTGGCTGCTGGTGGCCGGCCCCACCGCGGTGTTCTACCAATTCCATATCTGGCTGTTTCCCGCCGACCATGAATGGTTTTTCTACTGGCAGGATTCGCTGATGAGCACCCTGATGAAGGCGCCGGCGCTGTTCGGCGGCATTGCCGTGGTCCTGGTGGGGGGGACCCTGGTACTGGCGCCGCTGCTGTACGGGGGCGGGCTGTGGTTGGCCCGGCGGGTTCGCGAACGACATCGATAAGTTTTCCATTCCATGAGCATCGAAACACTGCCCGCCGACGAGCACGGCGGCGAGAACGTGCAACGCTGGGCGGCGCGCGGCTTGCCGGTGCCGCCCGGCTGGCGCATCCACCGCGCGGACGTGGCGGGGCTCGGGCACGAGGCGCTGATCCGCCGCCTGGGCGCCTTGCCCGGGCTGTTCGCCGGCGACCGCTACTGGGTGCTGCACCAGGGCACCATGAACGAAAGCTCCCAGCGCGAAAGCCTCCTCAATCTGGACTCCGACGACGCCCTGGCGGCGGCCCTGGGGGCGCTGTTCCGCCGTGAGCCGGCGCCGGCCCAGGTGGTGGTGCAGGCGCTGCCGCGCCAGCGCGCCGCCGGCGTGCTGTTTACCCGTCACCCGCTGCGCCAGGACCTCTCTCATATGGTGGTGGAAGGGGTGGTGGATGGCGGCGCCGAACGCCAGCGCCTGATCTTCGACGACGCCGGGCGGCTGGTGTATCACAGCGACAGCGAGCGCGAGGCCCTGGAACAGGTGGTCGGTGGCGAGCGCCTGCTGGCCCTGGGCGAGCAGCTGCGCACCCTGTTCGACCGGCCCCAGGCCGGTGAGTGGGTGTTCGATGGCGACACCCTGTGGTTGTTGCAGACCCTGCCGGTGGGGTCGTTGCCGGTGCCCCGGGAGGTGTGGGTCCGCCGCGCCGCCCCGGCGCTGTTCAACCAGGCGGTGACACCCCTCTGGTACACCCTGGCCGGCCGCTGGCTGAAGACCCGCTTCTGGACGCCGCTGGCGGCCCGGCGGGGCTGGACGGATCTGGCCCGGGTGGAGCCCTATCGCCGCCAGCACAGCCACCTTTATCGCAATGGGGAATTCTTTCGCCGCCTGCTGCCGGACCACCCCGGCGCGGCGGACAAGGTACCGCCGGCCTGGCAGCCGCCGGCCACCGACAACGACCCGCCGGCGTCACCGCCCGGGCGGTGGCGGCGGGCGCGGATGGGCCTGGAGCTGGCGTGGCTGGCCCGTCAGCTGGGCCGTTGGCGCGACCCGGCCACCGACCGGGAACGGCTGTGGCGGGGCTTGATGGCGCTGGATCGGCTGGGGGAGCGGCTGGCGCGGCTGGACGGCGAGCTGTCGTACCTGATCCTGCCTGATCTGCTGGCCGGTCGGCGCCGGCCTCTGCCGTTGGCGGCCTTGCTGGACGACGGCGAGGCGGACGCCCTGCGCGCCGTACTGGCCGGCGACCAGGCCGCCCTGGACGCCCTGGACGCCAGTGCTCTGCGACCCGGCGCCGACCCGGTGCACGCGCCACTGCGGGAAAAGCCCGCCCAATGGGGCAGTTTGCGGCCGGCCCGGCGCACGCTGGACCTGGCCGAGCCGGCCTTGCCGGCGACCCTGGAGCGCTGGCTGGTGCCGTGGCGGCGGGCCCGCCGCCTGCGGTTCGAACTGGGTGAACGGCTGCGCCGGCTGCTGCGGGCGGTGGCCGCGGTGCGGGTCAATGAGGGTCTGCTGGCCCACCCGGACGACGTGTTCTTTCTCTACTTCGACGAGCTGTGGGCGCTGTGGATGGAGCGGCGGTTGCCGGCGTCCGCCGCCGGCGAGGTGCTCGGCCAGCGCAAGCTCCGCTACCTGGAAGACGCCCACGCCGGCGCGCCGGACTGGAAGATGGACCGCATCGGTTTCGGCTTCGGCGGCGGGGGGCGGCCCAGCCCGGTGCTGCGCGGCAGCGGCCTTTGCCCCGGCCGGGTCGAGGGGCCTCTGCGCCGCCTTTGCAGCGCCTGGGGCCTCAACCGTCTGCAGCCCGGTGACATCATCGTGGTGGATCAGGTGGACCCGAGCTGGGTGCCCTGGCTGGCCCAGGCCGGCGGCCTGGTGATCGCCGGCCGCGACCCCTGCAACGCCGCCGCCGCCCTGGCCGTGGCCGCCGGCATTCCGGCGGTGTGGGGTGTCAGCGACGTTATGCATAGCGTCGTCGATGGGCAGCGGGCGGAGTTGGACGGGGAGGGCGAGTTGAAAGTTGAAAGTTAAAAGTTAAAACGCGGGTGAGGCCATGGGGGCGGGTAAGCCGTGCCCGCGTGGGCGGCAAGCTACAAGCGTCAAGCTTCAAGCGGGGCCCATGGACACTGCGGCCCCCTTTCAACTTTTAACTTTAAACTTTCAACTGGTTTTCATTCGTCCACATACCCCAACAAATGCGGCACCATTTTCTCGATGTCCTTGCGGGGCATGCCTTTGCGGGCGGCGTAGTCGTCCATCTGGTCGCGGGCCAGTTTGCCGGTGCCGAAGTAGCGGGCCTCCGGGTGGGCGAAGTACCAGCCGGACACCGCCGCCGCCGGGAACATGGCGTAGGATTCGGTGAGCGTCATGCCGGCGTTCTTCTCCGGTTCCAGCAGTTCCCACAGCAGCGCCTTCTCGGTGTGGTCCGGGCAGGCCGGGTAGCCGGGGGCCGGGCGGATGCCCCGGTATTTTTCCGAGATCATTTCCTCGTTGCTGAGCGTTTCGCCCACGTCGTAGCCCCAGAATTCCTTGCGCACCCGCTCGTGCATGCGCTCGGCGAAGGCCTCGGCGAGGCGGTCGGCCAGGGCCTTGAGCATGATCGAGCTGTAATCGTCGTGATCCGCTTCGAAGCGTTTCACGTGCTCGTCGATGCCGATGCCCGCGGTCACCGCGAAACCGCCCAGCCAGTCCTGCTTGCCGCTGTCCTTCGGGGCGATGAAATCGCTGAGGGCGTAGTTGGGTTTGTCGTTTTTCTTGCGGTCCAGCTGCTGACGCAGGTGATGCAGGGTCATGAACGGTTCCGCGTCGCCGGGCTGGCGATACAGCAGAATGTCGTCCATGTCGGAGTGCGCCGGCCAGAAGCCGATCACGGCGCGGGCGGTGAGCCACTTTTCCGCCACGATCTTGTCCAGCATGGCGCGGGCGTCCGCGTACAGCTTGGTGGCTTCCTCGCCGACCACTTCGTCGTCGAGAATGCGCGGGAACTTGCCGGCCAGTTCCCAGGAACGGAAGAACGGGGTCCAGTCGATGCGCGCCACCAGGTCGTCCAGCGGATAATCGTCGAACACCTTGAGGCCCTTCACCTTGGGTTCCGGCGGGGTGTAGTCGCTCCAGTCCGGCTGGAAGCGGTTGGCGCGGGCGTCGTCGATGCTCACCAGGGAGCGGTCCACCTGTTGCTGCTTGCGGCGCTCGCGCAGGTCCTCGTAGGTGCTCTTGATCTCGGCCACGTAGTCGGTGCGCTGGGTGTCCGACAGCAGCCGTGACACCACGCCCACGGCCCGGGAAGCGTCCGCTACATGGACCACCGGGTTGTGGTATTCCGGGTCGATCTTCACGGCGGTATGGATGCGGCTGGTGGTGGCGCCGCCGATCATCAGGGGCTGTTCCATGCCCAGGCGTTCCATCTCCGCCGCCACGTGCACCATTTCGTCCAGGGACGGGGTGATCAGGCCGGACAGCCCGATGATATCCACCTTTTCCTTTTTGGCGGTGTCCAGGATCTGCTCGCAGGGCACCATCACGCCCAGGTCGATGACCTCGTAGCCGTTGCACTGCAGCACCACGCCGACGATGTTCTTGCCGATGTCGTGCACATCGCCCTTCACGGTGGCCATCAGAATGCGCCCGTTGGACTCGTCCTGGGTGCCCAGTTCTTCCTTTTCCTTCTCCATGAACGGCAGCAGGTAGGCCACCGCCTTTTTCATCACGCGGGCGGACTTGACCACCTGGGGCAGAAACATCTTGCCCTCGCCGAACAGGTCGCCGACCACGTTCATGCCGTCCATCAGCGGGCCTTCGATCACGTGCAGCGGGCGTTCCGCGTTCTGGCGGGCCAGCTCGGTGTCTTCTTCCACGTGCTCGGTAATGCCCTTGACCAGGGCATGCTCCAGGCGTTTCTCCACCGGCCAGGAGCGCCATTCCTGGTCTTCCTTCTTGACCTCCTTGTCGCCGCTGTCGCGGTACTGCTCGGCCAGATCCAGCAGCCGTTCGGTGCCGTCCTCGCGGCGGTTGAGTACCACGTCCTCCACCGCGTCGCGCAGCGCCTCGGGGATGTCCGCGTAGATCGCCAGCTGTGACGGGTTGACGATGCCCATGTCCATGCCGGCCTTGATGGCGTGGTACAGGAACACGGCGTGGATCGCCTCGCGCACCGGGTTGTTGCCCCGGAACGAGAAGCTTACGTTGGAGACGCCGCCGGAAATCAGCGCGTGGGGCAAGGTGCGCTTGATGTCGGCCACCGCCTCGATGAAATCCACCGCGTAGTTGTTGTGTTCCTCGATGCCGGTGGCGATGGCGAAGATGTTGGGGTCGAAGATGATGTCTTCCGGCGGGAAGCCCACCTCCTCGGTCAGCAGCTTGTAGGCGCGGGTGCAGATGCGCACCTTCTCGGCGCGGCTCTCCGCCTGACCGTTCTCGTCGAAGGCCATCACCACGGCGGCGGCGCCGTAGCGGCGGATCAGCCGGGCCTGATCAAGAAATTGCGCTTCGCCTTCCTTGAGCGAGATGGAATTCACCACGCCCTTGCCCTGGATGCACTTCAGGCCGGCCTCGATCACCTCCCACTTGGAGGAGTCGATCATGATCGGCACCTTGGAAATCTCCGGCTCGGAGGCCACCAGATTCAGGAACCGCACCATGCAGTCCTTGGACTCCAACATGCCTTCGTCCATGTTGATGTCGATGATCTGGGCGCCGTTCTCCACCTGATCCCGGGCCACGTCCAGGGCGGTGTCGTAGTCCTCTTCCTTGATCAGCCGCAGAAAGCGCTTGGAGCCGGTGACGTTGGTGCGTTCGCCCACATTAACGAACAGCGAGTCGGCGGCGATGTTGCACGGCTCCAGGCCGGACAGCCGGCACTGCACCTCGATGTCCGGCAGCGTGCGCGGGGCGCAATCCGCCACCGCCTCGGCCATGGCGGCGATGTGCTCCGGCGTGGTGCCGCAACAGCCGCCGATGATGTTGAGAAAGCCTTTCTGCGCCCAGCCGCGAATCTCCCGGGCCATGGTGGCCGCGTCCAGATCGTATTCGCCCATTTCGTTGGGCAGGCCGGCGTTGGGGTGGGCGGACACGGCGAACTCGCTGATCCGCGACAACTCCTCCACATAGGGCCGCAGCTCCATGGGGCCGAGGGCGCAGTTCAGGCCGATGGACAGGGGCCGGGCGTGACGCAGGGAATTGTAGAAGGCTTCCGTGGTCTGGCCGGTCAGGGTACGGCCGGAGGCGTCGGTGATGGTGCCGGAGATCATCACCGGCAGATCCAGACCGTTCTCGTAGGCGTACTGATCCACGGCGAACACCGCCGCCTTGGCGTTCAGCGTATCGAAGATGGTCTCGATCAGAATCAGATCCGCGCCGCCTTCCACCAGGGCATGGGTGGCCTGCCGGTAGGCCGCCACCAGCTGATCGAAATTCACCGCCCGGTAGCCCGGGTCATTCACGTCCGGGCTGATGCTCGCGGTGCGGTTGGTGGGGCCGAGCACCCCGGCCACGAAACGCGGCCGTTCCGCCGTGGCCACCGCGTCGGCGGCGCGCCGGGCCACCCGGGCGGCGGCCAGGTTGATGTCATGGACCAGCTCCTGCATGTCGTAGTCCGCCATGGCGATGGACGTACTGTTGAAGGAATTGGTCTCGATGATGTCGGCGCCGGCGTGCAGATAATCCAGATGCAGCTGCTCGATCATCGCCGGCTGGGTGACGCTGAGCAGATCGTTGTTGCCTTTCAGATCGCAGTGCCAGTCCGCGTATTCGCTGCCCCGGTATTGCGCCTCGCTGAGCTTGAGTCGCTGGATCATGGTCCCCATGCCGCCGTCCAGGATCGCGATGCGATCACGGAGCAGGGCGTTGAGGGCGTCGCGGCGTCGAGGGGCGGTCATGAAAGGCTCCTGAGATATCGTAAGGCGCGCAGTATACTCGCAGCGGGCCCGGTTCCCCAAAGCCAGCGGGCGGCGGTTGGGGCAGGGCACGGATTTTCGCCGCCGGAGAATGTAAAATCCTGCCGTGCGGGTACAGGCGCGCGGCGCCTTTACGCATAATTGCCCCGCATGCCATCACGCTATGGCGTTTTCGCGGGTAGAGAATACTGGAGGAGTAATGCGCAAACATTGGTTGGCCCTGGCGGCCTGTGGCGCGGCCCTGGGGCCGGTGCTGTCGTACGCCCAGGAGGCGGAAAACGCGGATCAGGAGACCGCCGAGGAACGGGCCTGGGACATCGAGGTGGAAGCCTCCTACCTGCTCAAAAGCGGCAACAGCGACTCCGAATCCATCGTGGGCAAGGCCAACGCCACCCATGAGGGCATCAACTGGCGCCAGACCGCCAAGGCGGAAAGCGTGAACACCGTGGGCGAGAACGACGACGGCGAGCAGGAACGCACCGCCGAGCGCTACTACGCCTCCTACAAGCTGGACCGCAAGCTGGCGGACAACAACTACCTGTTCAACGTCCTCACCTACGACAAGGACACCTTCTCCGGCTACCAGTACCAGGCCAGCTACGCGCTCGGTCTGGGTCGCCGCTTCATCGACACCCCGGCGCACACCCTGGACCTGGAAGCCGGTCCCGGTTATCGCGTGGAGTGCCTGGAGCCGGAAACCGGCTACGCGGATTGTGACGACAAGGAAGAAAGCCTGATCGGCCGTTTCGCGGGCAGCTACAAATGGAAGATCAGCGACACCGCGTCCTTCCGGCAGAATCTGAGCACCGAGGTGGGCGACGAGAACACCACGCTGCGCTCGGAGACGTCCCTGACCTCCCGCATCAACGACCATTTCGCCCTGCGGCTCACTCACCTGATCACCCGCGACTCGGAAGTCCCGGCCGGCACCCACAAAACCGACCAGGAAACCACCGCCTCCGTGGTCTACACCTTCTAAGCAGGGGGGCGATCAATCGCGCTCCGGCGAGGCCGGCGCCTCCAGCGGGGGCGCGGCTCAGGGCGCGACGCCCTTCCGGGAACGCCGCGAGTACCCGCAAGCGGGCCCGGCCACCCATCACAGATGGGCGGCGTTCGGCGGCGCGCGAAGCAGTGCTTCGCAACACGCTTGCCTCACCCCTGTAGGCTCCCTTTCGAACGTCCTGTTCTCAAGGGTCCCGGAAGGGCGTCGCGCCCTGAGCCGCTGAGCAGTGAGCCTCCGCGCCACGGGCTCTACGGAGCCGCCGCCGCCACCCACCTTGGTGCATCGTTGTTGGAACCCGGAAGGGTTTCGCTACCTCGAAGCGGAGCAGTGTGGGTCCCTTCCGGGACCCTTTTTGGCAGGGATGCCAAAAACGGGAGCGCCCAGGGACGGCTCGAGCGATCCCGGAAGGGACCCACGCTGATCCGCGCCCCCGACAGGAGCCAACAAATTCGACGGCGAAAACGATGAACAAAAAAAAGCCGGCCTTCTTGCGAGGGCCGGCTTTTTAATTTGGTCGGAGTAGCAGGATTCGAACCTGCGACCCCTACGTCCCGAACGTAGTGCTCTACCAGGCTGAGCTATACTCCGAATGTGCGGCGTATTCTAGCAGCGAAATTTCAGAATACCACCGTTTTAAACCTCACCTCGAATCAACTGCCGATATTCTGGCCAGCCCGCCCCCCAACGGGCACAATGCCGGCCCCCTCGACAGCCCCGGAGACGCCCGCCATGCCTGAAACCCGCCTTGGTGACCTGGTCCTGCGCCGCTGGCCCCGCCAGCGCGGCGACACCCTGCAGGCCTTCGACGGCGCCGACCGCTATTTGCTGCGGCTGCTCGATGAGGAAGCGGCGGGCGCGCGCACCCTGGTGATCAACGATCAGTGCGGTGCGCTGTGGCTGGGCGCCGGCGAGCGGGGCCCGACCTGGAGCGCCGGCGACGACTGGGTGGCGCGTCGGGCGGCGCTGGCCAACGGCGAGGACAACCGGCGACCGCTGGATCCGGCGCACTGGCTGTGGCCCTGGCAAACGCCGCCGGAAGCGCCGCACCAGGTGTTGCTGCGTCTGCCCAAAAGCCTGTCCTTACTGGAAGGGCAACTTGCCTGGCTGGCCGGCTGGCTGCCCGCCGGCACGCCGATCCTGGCGGCGGGCATGGACAAGCACCTGCCGCCGCAGCTGGTACCGCTGATGGAACGCTACCTGGGCGAGACCCGGGCCGGGCTGGGCTGGAAAAAGGCCAGGGTGTTCCGGGCCCGCGCCCCGGGCGAGGCGCTGGCGCCGATGCCGGAGCCGGCCACGGTGTCGCTGCTGGCGCGGGGCTGGACGCTGAGCGCCGGGCCCGGCGTGTTCGGGCGCCGCCATCTGGACATCGGCGCGCGCTTTCTGCTGCAGCATCTGCCCCGGGACGTGACCGGCCCGGCGGCGGACCTGGGCTGTGGCAACGGCGTGCTGGGACTGAGCCTGGCGGCGGACAATCCGGACGCGCGGGTCACCTTCTGCGATGTGTCGTCGTTGGCGGTGGACAGCGCCCGGCACAACGCCGAGGCACTGTTCGGCGCGGAGCACGGGCACCGCTTCCATCTCGGGCACGGGCTGGACGGGGTGGAGGAGGCGTTCGACCGGATTCTGCTCAATCCGCCGTTCCACCGGGGCCATGCGGTGGACGACCGGGTGGCGCGCACCCTGTTTCGCCATGCCCACCGCCATCTGGCGCCCGGCGGCGAGCTGCGGGTGGTGGCCAACCGGCATCTGCCGTACCGGCGACCGCTGGCGAAACTGTTCGGCCAGGCCGACATCCTGGCCCGGAACGAGAAGTTCGTGATTTACCGTTGCGTGGCCGGCGGCTGAGCTAAAGGGCGGTGGGGTCGATCTGATCGAACGACGAGACTTTCGGGTGGGCGCTGGCGTCGATGACCCCGTCCCGGTCCAGCAGCACCGTGCGCAGGCCGGCGGCGCGGGCCGCGTCCAGCTCCGCTTCCACGTCCGACAAAAACAGAATGGTTTCCGCCGGCTGGCCGATGGCCTGCTGGATCACGCGGTAGCTGTCCGCTTCTTTCTTGCCGCCGCTGGTGGTGTCGAAGAAACCACTGAACAGCGGCGTCAGGTCTCCCGCCTCGGAGTAGCCGAAGAACAGCTTCTGGGCGGCGATGGAGCCGGAGGAATAGACGTACAGCGGCACCCCGGCGTGGTGCCATTGGCGCAGCCGGGGGGCGCTGTCCGGGTACAGGTGGGCACGGTAATCCCCCTGCTCGTAGCCGGCGCGCCAGATCAGCCCCTGCAGGGTTTTCAGCGGCGTGATCTTGCGGTCCTCGGCGATCCAGCGGCGCAGCACCCGGGCGGCCCGCGCCGGCGTGTCCAGCGCTTCGCCGGCCTGGTCGGCGGCCTCGCCCACGGCGGCGGCCACCGTCGGGTCGTCCCAGTGGCGCTCCAGAAACGCTTCCATCTGCCGGTCGGCGTAGGGGAACAGCACGTCCTTGACGAAGGCGATGCTGCTGGTGGTGCCTTCGATGTCGGTGAGAATCGCGTTGACGGTCATCGGCCGGTTCAGTTTTCCAGGCGGTTGAAGCGCAGGGCGATGTCATCGCCGGTGAAGTGGGCGACCCAGCCGTCCGGGTTGTTGAACAGACGGATGGCGGTGAAGCGCGGGTTGGGCCCCATGTCGAACCAGTGCGGGGTATTGGCCGGCACCGAGATCAGGTCGCCCTTGCTGCACAGCACCTCGTAGACACGCTCGCCGATGTGCAGGGTGAACAGGCCCTGGCCGTCCACGAAGAAGCGTACCTCGTCCTCGCCGTGGCGGTGCTCGTCCAGGAACTTGACCCGCGCCGCGTCCTTCTGGGGGTGGTCCGGGGTCATGCTGACCACGTCCACGGTCTGGTAGCCTTCCTCGCGCATCAGACGCTGGATGTCGTCCTTGTAGGCTTCGATCACCTGTTCCTGGGTGGGCTGGTCGGCCAGTTCGGCGTTGGCGTCCCATTGCTCGTAGCGCACGCCGACCTTGTTCAGTTCCTCGGCCATGGCCAGCTTGTCATTGACGATCATCTCCGGGGTTTCCGGGTGGCCGTCGCGGTAGATCTTCAGGTTGCTCATAGCGGTCCTCGTTCAGGTCGCGGCCCGGGTCAGCCCAGCCGGCGGCGGTCCAGTTCCACCGCCAGCAGGGTTTCCAGGGCTTCCAGCTGCCGGTAACAGGCGGTCATGTCCGCCGCCCAGGTGTAAAGGCCGTGGCCACGGATCAGATAGGCGTGGGTGATGTGCCCGGCGTCCAGCTGGCGGTCCACGTCCGCGGCCAGGGCGGCGATGTCCTGGCTGTTGTCGAACACCGGAATGGTAAGCCGGGTGTCGTGGGTTTGCACACCGTCCAGGGCCTTGAGCAGCTCATAGCCTTCCAGGGTCAGGTGGTCGGCGGGCCAGTGCATGGTCAGCACGGTGGCGGCGTGGCTGTGGGTGTGCAGCACCGCGCCGATGGCCGGGTCGCGGCGGTACAGGCCGGTGTGCAGCAGGGTCTCCGCCGACGGCTTGCCGTCGCCCACCGGGCGGCCGTCCAGGTCCACCACCATGATGTCGGTTTCCTGCAGCAGGCCCTTGTCGCGGCCGGAGCGGGTGATCGCCGCGTGGCCGGCGTTCAGGCGCAGGGAGTAATTGCTGCTGGTGGCCGGCGACCAGCCGTGCTGATAGAGCCGGCGGCCGGTGGCGGCCAGGGTGCGGGCCGCCTCCCGGTAGGCGCTGGTGGAGTAGGGGCGTTCGGTCATGACGGTCTCCGCGCGAAATGGTCGGCCAGGGCCTGCCGGTCCGGGGACCGGATCACGCCGCTCTCGGTGACGATGGCGGTGATCAGTTCCGCCGGGGTCACGTCGAAGGCCGGGTTGTAGACCGGGCAGCCGTCTGGCGCCATGGCGGTGCCGCCAAAGCGGCGGACTTCGTCCGGGTCCCGTTCCTCGATCACGATGCCGGCGCCGTTTTCCATGGCCGGGTCCAGGGTGGAATCCGGCGCCGCCACGATGAACGGCAGGCGATGATGCCGGGCCAGCACCGCGAGATTGTAGGTGCCGATCTTGTTGGCGGTGTCGCCGTTGGCGGCGATGCGGTCGGCACCCACCACCACCGCGTCCACCTGGCCGCGGGCCATCAGCAGGCCGGCGGCGCTGTCCGCCACCAGGGTCACCGGAATGTTTTCCTGCATCAGTTCCCAGGCGGTCAGGCGGGCGCCCTGCAGCCAGGGCCGGGTTTCGCCGGCGAACACCGTCTTCAGGTGGCCGTTGCGCCAGGCGGAGCGCACGATGCCCAGGGCGGTGCCGTGGCCGCCGGTGGCCAGGGCGCCGGTGTTGCAATGGGTATAAAGGGAGGCGTTGGGCGGCAGCAGGGCGGCGCCCAGTTCGCCGAGGCGCTGGTTGGCGGCCTGGTCGTCCTGGTGGATGCGTTCAGCCTCGCGCACCAGCCGTTTGCCCAGGGCGGCGCCGGGCTCGCCGTCGAAGCGGGCGCGCAGCCGGTCCAGGGCCCAGAACAGGTTCACCGCCGTGGGCCGGCTGGCGGCCAGCACGTCCAACGCCGGCGCCAGCCGCGCGGCGCTGGCGCCGGGGCCCAGTCGCAACGCTTCCAGGGCCAGGCCATAGGCGGCGGTGATGCCGATGGCCGGCGCGCCGCGCACCGCCATCTGGCGAATGGCGTCGGCGGCGCCGGCGGCGTCACGCACGTCCAGCCACTCGGTGTGGGCGGGCAGGCGGCGCTGGTCGAGCAGCAGCAGATGATCGTCGAGCCAGTGAATGGCGGGGCTTTCAATCGGCATCAGGGTCCCTTACTTGGTGATCGCCCGGCGGGGCATCACTCGGCGGATTGAGGGGCGGGCGACGGTAGCGGCGCCGGATCCAGTTCACCGAGCGCAGTACGCCGGGGCGGCGCATGATAGCGCGTTCCAACCGGTATTTCCCCGGGAAGGTGCTGACCATCAGCGCGATCAGAATGGTCAGAATGCCCTGGCCGGGCAGCACCAGCATCAGGACCCCGGCGGCCAGCAGCACCAGCGCCAGAGCGTTGCGGATCACCCACAGTCCCCAGGCCAGCGGCCCGCGATAGCGCACCGGTCGCGACGGCTGGTGGAAATAGTCCACCGGCATGCGCACCACCAGCCAGGGGATCGCCAGCATCGACGCCAGCGCCATGATCACGCCGATCACGGTGAGTGCCGGCAGCCAGGGTTCCACGGCGCCGATCAGCGGCGCCAGCCCGGCGGGCCATTGGAAATTCAAACGTCGTCTCCAGATCGCGACCAAGGCCGCGTTTTGTGGTCGCTGCTACCGTGTCGGTGGTCGCCTTGATGGGTCGCCGCCGCCCTGTGGCGTACAATGGCGGCACTGAACCGGCAATTCAATCGCTCTGCGGCAGGAGAGACCCCATGGTTTGGAAACTGATTCTCGCGGTACTGGTCGGGCTGGCCATCGGCGCCGCCCTGGGCGGTCTGGCGTGGCGCTGGATGGCGCGCCGCCAGGAACGGGCCCGCCAGACGGCCCGTTACCGTGAACTGGTGGACAGCCTGGACGTGCTGAGCCGTGCCCTGTTGCAGGGGCAGGTGGACAGCAGCGAGGCCAGCATCCGCATGGCGGTGCTGCTCGACTGCCTGCCGGCGGACGTGGCGCCCAAGGTGGATCTGGCCGCCATTCATCAGTTGGCGGAGGACTGCGGCGGCTTTGACCGTGGCGAGGAACGGCGCCGGCTGACGCCGGCGGAGCGCAACCGCCAGGATCTGGCGCGGCTGCAATTGGAGGACGATCAGAACCCGGCGGTGCTGGCCGCCGCCGGCCGTCTGCAGGGCGTGATCGGCGAGTGGCGCACCCGGTTGTCGGCCTGATCGCGGGGCAAGCCGCCCCGACGCGCCCCCGCGGGAGCGGCTGCAGCGGCGACCCGGCGGTGCTGGCGAGCACTGGCTCTACAGACGCGCCCGCCAGTCTCGAAAGCGGCGAGGCGCGAGCGACCATGCAGTATCATCGCGCCTCCGTTTTCGCAGTGAAGCCGACTCAGAATTATGAGCCAAACCTCCCTGTACGTGGCCTTTCCGGCCTCCGATACCCTGCGTGACCGCATCGACGCCTTTATCGACGCCACCGCCCGGGAACCCGGTCGCAATCATGTGGACAGCCTCGACGCGATCATGGATCCGTTTCTCGACGAGGTCCTGCACACCTATTTCACCGGCCCCATCGACGCGGTGAACGCCAAGGGCCCGGCGGTCAATGTGATCCTCGGCGCCATGAAGGTGATCAGCAAGGCGGCCCACGGCCTGGCCGGGCGGCTGATGCGCAAGACCAGTATCGAGGAGCAGCAGGCCCTGGCCGCGCACTTCTCGGCCTTGCGTCTGGAGAAGGACGGTCAGGTGTTCATCGGTTACCCGCTGACCCCGGCCCTGGCGGAGCGCGCCAGCCTGGTATTCCAGGAGTTCGCCGACGGCCAGGGCGAAATGAAGCATCTGGTGGAAGTGATGGACGGCATCAGCGCCGGCGCCATCGAGAACTATCTGGACAAGACCGTGGGCAATCTGGAGCTGGGCCGCATCAACCGGGGCCTGGTGGCCGGCGCCCGCGCGACCATCAAGAAAGCGTCCGCGTCGTCCGTGGAAAAAGGCATCCCGGCCATGGACCGGGAACACCGCCAGCCGGTGGTGGCCTATTTCGAATCGCTGCTGCTGGATCTGCGGCCGGCGACCTGAACTCCGCCGCCGTCGCCGATGAAAAAACGGGCCGCCCCTGGGCGGCCCGTTTTCGTTGGGGTGTCCCGCGAAGACCGGCTCAGTTCGTACCGGTGTCCGAGGACGGGGAGGGCGTGCCGCTGGCCGTGGAGGAAGCGCCGGAGCTTGCCGCTTTCTTGGGCGCCGCCTTGCGAGCGGTGGCTTTTTTGCTGGCGGCTTTTTTGGTGGTGGCCTTCTTGGCGGGGCTTTTGCCAGCGGCGGACTTCTTGGCGGCCGTCTTTTTGGCGGTGGCTTTTTTGGCCGCGCTCTTCTTCGCCGTGCTCTTCTTGGCGGCCGCTTTCTTCGCCGTGGCTTTCTTCGGGGTCACCTTCTTCTCGATATCGCGGGCGCGTTTTTCCAAGTCCTTCTGATACTGGTTGATCACCTTGGCCAGGCTGTTGGCCTGCTTGGCGGTGGCCTTGAGCACCCGCACCTCGGTTTCCAGAAAACGCTTGCGGGCCTCGGAGTCATCCACGCGCTGGCGGGCGTCGTCCACCGCCTTGCGGGCCCGGTCCACCTGCCGCTGTACCGTGGAGGTGGCTTTCTCCCGGTACTCCGCCTGCAGTTTTTCCAGCCGGTTGAGGCGTTCGCGGCGGCGCTGCATTTCTTCATTGACCCGTTTGCGGGCCTTTTCCAGCTGGGTTTCCAACTGCGCGATCTGCTTGTCCCGTTCCTGATCGAAGCGCTCGGCGAGCTTGCGGATCTGACCCTGCAATTCGTCGAGGCGGTCTCTTACCTTATTAGCGGCCATGGATGACTCCCTTTCCCCTTGAGTGATTGGCGGTGCGGATCGCCGGACTACCGATCCGCTTGAAACTGTATGTCACATTTTTGCCCTGGACAACCGCCGCCGCGCCCGGGAATGGCGGCTTTATGATGCAATCGTGTAACCGCGCCACGGCGGGTCGCAGCGGCGCCGGTGAATTGTGGTTTGCCCGGTGAACGGGGATACTGGGCGCCTTATCAACGGACGGATCGATTATGCCGGTTTCCTTCGATGGCAAATTGGTGGTGGCGATCAGCTCCCGGGCGCTGTTTGATCTCAGCGACAGCCACCAGGTGTTCGAGCAGCAAGGGCTGGATGCCTTTCAGGATTACCAGGTCGCCCACGAGGACGACGTGCTGGCCCCCGGCGACGCCTTCGCCCTGGTCAAGAAGCTGCTGGCCATCAATGAGATGGAGGAGGGGCGCGGCCGGGTGGAAGTGATCCTGCTGTCGCGCAACAGCTCCGACACCGGCCTGCGCGTGTTCAATTCCATCGAGCACTACGGCCTGCCCATCACCCGCGCCGCCTTCGCCGGCGGCGAGAGTCCGCACCGCTATGTGCCGGCGTTCGGCGCCCATGTGTTTCTGTCCACCCACGCGGAGGATGTGCGTCGGGCCCTGGACGCCGGTTTCGCCGCCGCCACCATTCTGTCCCGCGGCAGCCTGGACCCCACCGACTCGGTGTTGCGCATCGCCTTCGACGGCGACGCCGTGCTGTTCTCCGACGAGTCCGAGCAGGTCTTTCAAAGCGACGGCCTGGAGGCGTTCGCCGCCAACGAGAAGAGCGCCGCCCGCCAGCCGCTCAGCGACGGCCCGTTCCGGGGGTTTCTGGAAGCGCTGCATCAGATCCAGCGGGAGTTCACCCCGGATCGCTGCCCGATCCGCACCGCCCTGGTCACCGCCCGCTCGGCGCCGGCCCACGAGCGGGTGGTGCGCACCCTGCGCAGCTGGGGCATCCGCATCGACGAAAGCCTGTTTCTGGGCGGGCTGCCCAAGGGTGAGTTCCTGCGCGCCTTCGGCGCCGACGTGTTCTTCGATGACCAGCAGGGCCACTGCGAATCCGCCAGTCGTCATGTGGCCGCCGGCCATGTGCCCCACGGCATTTCCAACCCGCGTCGCGAATCCGGCCAATAACCGCGCGGTCGCCGGGGCCCGGCATTGCCAGCCTCTTCACGTGCTACTATGCTTGGAACGCATAATCGCCCGCATTTTTATAACCGAGCCCGGGTCCGGAACCCTTGGCGACCCCGCGGGTGGGGCGTCTCCGGCAAGGAGCGTTAATGAAGCTGCAGCAACTCCGCTATATTTGGGAAGTGGCGCGCCACGACCTCAATGTCTCGGCCACGGCTCAGGCCCTGTATACCTCCCAGCCCGGCATCAGCAAGCAGATCCGCATGCTCGAGGACGAGCTGGGCGTGGAAATCTTCGCCCGCAGCGGCAAGCACCTGACCCACATCACCCCGGCCGGCGAGGCGATTCTGCGCATTGCCGGCGAGATCCTGCAGCAGACCGAATCGATCAAGCGGGTGGCCCAGGAATTCCGTGACGAGACCAAGGGCGATCTGAGCATCGCCACCACCCACACCCAGGCCCGTTACGCGCTGCCGCCGGTGATCCAGCAGTTCACCCGCCGTTTTCCGGACGTGTCCCTGCACATGAACCAGGGCACGCCCATGCAGATCGCGGAAATGGCCGCCGACGGCAGCGTCGACTTCGCCATCGCCACCGAGGCGCTGGAGCATTTCACCGACCTGATCATGATGCCCTGCTACCGCTGGAACCGCACCGTGGTGGTGCCGGAAGGGCACCCGCTGACGCAGGTGAAACCGCTGACCCTGGCGGCCCTGGCGGAATACCCGCTGGTCACCTATGTGTTCGGCTTTACCGGCCGCAGCAAATTGGACGACGCCTTCGCCAAGGAGGGGCTCGAGCCCCGGGTGGTGTTCACCGCCGCCGACGCCGACGTGATCAAGACCTATGTGAAGCTGGGCATGGGGGTGGGCATCGTCGCCCATATGGCGGTGGACCCGGTGCAGGACAAAGGGCTGGTGAACCTGGACGCCGGCCATCTGTTCGAGCCCAGCACCACCCGCATCGGCTTCCGCAAGGGCACCTTCCTGCGTGGCTTCATGTACGAATTCCTGCAGACCTTCGCGCCGCATCTGACCCGCGAGCGCATCGACGCCGCCGTGCAGGCCGGCAGCCGCGAGGAGCGCGAGGCGCTGTTCGCGGACCTGGAGCTGCCCAGCCGCTGACGGCCGCGCCGGGCGCCGTTGCAAAGCCACCGGGGCGCGGCTACATTGTGCGCGCCTTTTACCGGGCACTTACCGATTACCGAGCATTGACCGTTTAAGGGGATCACCGTGGAATTGCTTTGTCTGGACCTGGAAGGGGTGCTGATTCCGGAAATCTGGATCAACTTCGCCGAGCGCACCGGCATCGACGAACTGCGCGCCACCACCCGGGACATCCCGGACTACGACGAGCTGATGAAAATGCGGCTCGGCATCCTCGACCAGCACGGCTACGGCCTGCCGGACATCCAGAAGGTGATCGACACCCTGGAGCCCCTGGACGGCGCGGTGGACTTCGTGGAGTGGGCCCGCGAGCATTTCCAGCTGATCATTCTGTCGGACACCTTCTATGAGTTCGCCCGCCCGCTGATGCGCAAGCTGGGCTCACCGACCCTGTTCTGCCACAAGCTGGCGGTGGACGACAACGGCCGCATCACCGACTATCTGCTGCGCCAGAAGGACCCCAAACGGGCTTCCGTGAAAGCCCTGCACACCCTGAACTACCGCATTATCGCCGCCGGTGACTCCTACAACGACACCACCATGCTCAGCGAAGCGGACCAGGGCATCCTGTTCCACGCCCCGGACAATGTGATCCGCGAGTTCCCGCAATTCCCGGCGGTGCACAGCTACGACGACCTGAAGAAAGAGATCGTCAAGGCGAGCCAGCGCGACCTGCCTCTGTAACGTTTCCTGCCGATCCGTAGGAGCGGTAGCCTCACCGCGATCCGGCGCCGGCATCCGGGCGCCGGGCGATCGCGGTCGAACGGCCGCTGCTACGGTGTGGTATCCAGCGCCTCCATCAGCTTCCTCACCTTGAACCAGCTTTCCTCGTATTCCTCCTCCGGGTCGGAGTCATAGACGATGCCGCCGCCGCCGTGGCAGTAGAGGCGGTCGCCGTCGGTCTGCAGGGTGCGGATCAGAATGGTGCTGTCGAAGCGACCGTCCCGGTCCTGCCAGAACAGGCTGCCGCAGTAGGCGCCGCGCGGGTGCGGCTCCAGCTCGGCGATGATTTCCATGGCCCGTTTCTTGGGCGCGCCGGTGATGCTGCCGCCGGGGAAGGCGCTGAGCAGGGCGCCCAGCGGCGTCACGCCCGGGCGCAGGGCGCCGGTCACCGTGGAGACCAGATGCTGCACATTGCTGAAGCGGCGCAGCTCGAACAGCGGGTCCACGCGGATCGAACCGGCGGCGCAGAAGGCGCCCAGATCATTGCGCAGCAGATCCACGATCATCAAATTCTCGGCCCGGTCCTTGGGGTGGCGTCGCAGCGCTTCGCCCAGGGCCCGGTCCTCGGCCTCGTCCCGGCCCCGGGGGCGGGAGCCCTTGATCGGTTCCGTGCGCACCCGCCCGCCATCGATGCTCAAAAACCGTTCCGGCGATACCCCGAACACCGCCTCGTCGCCGTCGCGGAAGAAGCTGGCGTGGGGGGCCGGGTGGGCGGCCAGCAGGCGCGCGAAGGCGACCAGCGGGTTGCCCCGCCAGCGGGCCTGGAAGCGTTGGGCGTAGTTTACCTGATAGCAATCGCCGGCCTTTAAATAGTCGCGGATGCGGGTCAGCGCCCGGTGATAGCCGGCGGCGTCCTGCTCGGCGCGGAACGGGGCGGTAAGCTGGAAGTCGTCGGCGACGGCGGGCTGGAACGGGCGCGGCGGGGCGTGGAACAGATGCACCACGGCGCCGGCCCCGGTGGCATCGGGGAGACCGTGCAGGGCCGGCCCGGCGTCGTAGGGCAGCAGGCCGCAGGCGAACACACAGTCTTCTTGCAGAGCCCGCTGGATCTGGCCGGGCAGGGCGCGCAGCGCGCCCGGGTCACGGGCGCGCAGGGTGCGCGCCGGTGTATCCAGGGCCATCGGGCGGCCGTCCGCCATGAACACCACCTGGGGCCGGCGGCGGCCAGCGGGATCGTCGTCGAGGGGCTGCGTGTTGGTCATCGGGTTCCGCTGAGCGTGGACACCGGCGCGGCGCGCCGGGGAGGGCGTAGTGTAGCGTCGGGCCCGGAGGCCGGCAAAGCCGCCTGAAGCGGTGCCGCCATTGTCGACAATCCGCATTGAAAGGTTGCGCTTTCGAGGGTAAAGTGCCGACCAGTCTTTTCCATTGTCGACAATGACGGGCGGAACTTTCCATGCGGCAGTCCATGCAGCAACTGGCCGACGACAGCGCACGCACCCTGGCCGACCGGGTCTTCGCCCGGCTTCAGGACGACATCGTGCGCGGTGTGATCGCCCCCGGCAGCAAGGTCAGCGAGACCGACCTGGCCGGCCGTTACGGCGTCAGCCGCGGCCCCCTGCGCGAGGCCATCCGCCGTCTGGAATCGCGCAAGCTGGTGGAGCGCGAGGTGCACGTGGGCACCCGGGTGGCGTCCCTGAGCTTCACCGATCTGATCGAAATCTACTACGTGCGCGAGGCCCTGGAAGGGCAGGCCGCCCGGCTCGCCGCCGAGCGCATGAGCGATCAGCAGGTGGCCGGCCTCTATCAACTGCTGGCCCAGCACGAGCAGCAACAGGACCTGCGCGAGGACACCGCCTACTTCCAGCGCGAGTTCGACCTGGACTTTCACTATCGCATCATCCAGGGCAGTCACAATCAGACGCTGATCCGCATGCTGATCGGCGAGCTGTATCACCTGGTGCGGATGTACCGCTACCAGTTCAGCACCACGGCCAACCGGCCGCAGAAAGCCCTGCATGAACACCGCCGCATCGTCGAGGCCATCGAGTCCCGCGACGCGGAAATGGCTGAACTCCTGATGCGCCGCCATATCGGTCGCGCACGGGAAAACATCGAACAGCAAGCCCAGCAGAGGAATCCACAATGAGCCGCACCCCCAGCGCCGGTGCCCGTTTCCGGCAAGCCCTGGCGGAGGAACAACCGCTTCAGATCATGGGCACCATCAATGCCTACACCGCGATCATGGCCGAGAAGGTCGGTTACCGCGCCATCTATCTGTCCGGCGGCGGCGTGGCCAACGCCTCCTACGGGCTGCCGGACCTGGGCATGACCACCATGAACGATGTGCTCGAGGACGTGCGCCGCATCAGCGCCGCCTCGGAGGTGCCGCTGCTGGTGGACATCGACACCGGCTGGGGCGGGGCCTTCAATATCGGCCGCGCCATCAAGGAGATGATCCGCGCCGGCGCCGGCGCCGTGCACCTGGAAGACCAGGTGGCGCAGAAGCGCTGCGGCCACCGGCCCAATAAGGAAATCGTCTCCAAGCAAGAGATGGTGGACCGCATCAAGGCCGCCGCCGACGCCCGCACCGATGACGACTTCTTTATCATCGCGCGCACCGACGCCTTCCAGAAGGAAGGGATCGACGCGGCCGTGGACCGCGCCCGGGCCTGTCTGGAAGCCGGCGCCGACGGCATCTTCGCCGAGGCGGTGCACACCCTGGAAGATTACAAGGCATTTTCCGAAGGGCTGGGCGGCGCGCCGCTGCTGGCCAACATCACCGAATTCGGTGCCACGCCGTTGTTCACCCGCGAGGAACTGCGTGACGCCGGCGCCGGCATGATTCTGTACCCGCTGTCCGCGTTCCGCGCCATGAATCAGGCGGCGCTGCGGGTTTACCAGACCATCCGTGAGGAAGGCACCCAGAAAAACGTGGTCGATCTGATGCAGACGCGCATGGATCTGTACGATTTCCTGGGTTACCACGACTACGAACAGAAACTCGACGAGCTCTTCGCCAAACAGCGCGGAGAATAACGGAACCGGCAATACGAGGACGATGACAATGGCAGAGAAGCAACTCAGCGGCGCCGGCCTGCGCGGCCAGGTAGCGGGCAAAACGGCCCTTTCCACCGTGGGCAAAAGCGGTTCCGGGCTGACCTATCGTGGCTACGACGTGAAGGACCTGGCGGAAAACTGCCAGTTCGAGGAAGTGGCCCATCTGATCCTGAAGGGCGAACTGCCCGACCAGGCGCAGTTGGACGCCTACAAGAAAAAGCTCAAGGGCCTGCGCGGTCTGCCCCAGGCGCTCAAGGAAGTGCTGGAGCGGATTCCCAAGGACGCCCACCCCATGGACGTGATGCGCACCGGCTGCTCCATGCTCGGCAACCTGGAAACCGAGCAGAGCTTCGACCAGCAGGAAGACGCCACCGACCGTCTGCTGGCGGCGTTCCCGAGCATCATCTGTTACTGGTACCGCTACAGCCATGACGGCGTGCGCGTGGAAACGGAAACCGACGACGACTCCATCGGCGCCCACTTCCTGCACCTGCTGCGCGGTGAGAAGCCCAACGCGCTGCACGAGAACGTGATGCACGTGTCGCTGATCCTGTACGCGGAGCACGAGTTCAACGCCTCCACCTTCACCGCCCGTGTCTGCGCCTCCACGCTCAGCGATCTGCACAGCTGCATCACCGGCGCCATCGGCACGCTGCGGGGCCCGCTGCACGGCGGCGCCAACGAGGCGGCCATGGAAATGATCGAGAACTTCAAGGACCCGGACGACGCGGAAAAAGGCATGCTCGGCATGCTCGAGCGCAAGGAAAAGATCATGGGCTTCGGCCACGCGATCTACCGCGAGTCCGACCCGCGCAACGCCATCATCAAGCACTGGTCCGAGAAGCTGTCCCGGGACGTCAACGGCGAGAACCTGTACAACATCTCGGTGCGCTGCGAGGAAGTGATGTGGCGTGAGAAAAAGCTGTTCTGCAACGCGGATTTCTTCCACGCGTCCGCCTACCACTTCATGGACATCCCCACCAAGCTGTTCACGCCGATCTTCGTGATGAGCCGCCTGACCGGCTGGGCCGCCCACGTATTCGAACAGCGCTCGGACAACCGCATTATCCGTCCCAGCGCCGAGTACACCGGTCCGGAACTGCGCAAGGTGACGCCGATTGCCGAGCGGGGTTGAGATGAACAGCGAATACCGCAAACGCCTTCCCGGCACCGATCTGGATTACTTCGACACCCGCGCGGCGGTGGAGGCGATCCAGCCCGGTGCCTACGCCAAACTGCCGTACACCTCGCGCATCCTCGCCGAGCAACTGGTGCGCCGCTGCGAGCCGGCGGCGCTCACCGATTCGCTCAAGCAGCTGATCGAGCGCAAGCGCGACCTGGACTTTCCCTGGTACCCGGCGCGGGTGGTGTGCCACGACATTCTCGGCCAGACCGCCCTGGTGGACCTGGCCGGTTTGCGTGACGCCATCGCCGAGAAGGGCGGGGACCCGTCCCAGGTCAATCCGGTGGTGCCCACCCAGCTGATCGTGGATCACTCCCTGGCGGTGGAACACCCGGGTTTCGAGGAGGGCGCCTTCGAGAAGAACCGGGCGGTGGAGGAACGTCGCAATGAGGACCGCTTCCACTTCATCAACTGGACCAAGACCGCCTTTGACAACGTGGACGTGATTCCGCCGGGCAACGGCATCATGCACCAGATCAACCTGGAGAAGATGTCGCCGGTGGTGCAGGTCAAGGACGGCGTGGCGTTTCCGGACACCTGCGTGGGCACAGACAGCCACACCCCCATGGTCGACGCCCTGGGCGTGATTTCCGTGGGCGTGGGTGGCCTGGAAGCCGAGAACGTGATGCTCGGCAATCCGTCCATGATGCGTCTGCCCGACATCGTCGGCGTGGAACTCACCGGCAAGCTGCAACCGGGCATCACCGGCACCGACATGGTGCTGGCGATCACCGAGTTCCTGCGCCGCGAGCGGGTGGTGGGCGCCTACCTGGAATTCTACGGCGAGGGCGCCGACAGCCTGTCCGTGGGCGACCGCGCCACCATCGCCAATATGACGCCGGAATACGGCGCCACCGCTGGCATGTTCTTTATCGACGGCCAGACCATCGATTACCTGAAACTCACCGGCCGCGACGACGACCAGGTGGCGCTGGTGGAAGCCTTCGCCAGGGAAACCGGCCTGTGGGCGGATGATCTGAAGGGCGCCGAGTACGAGCGGGTGCTGACCTTCGACCTGTCCAGCGTGGGCCGCAACCTGGCCGGGCCGTCCAATCCCCATGCGCTGTTGCCGGTGTCGCAGCTGCGCGACCGGGGCGTGGCCGGCGAATGGCAGGAGAAAGAAGGCGAAATGCCCGACGGCGCGGTGATCATCGCCGCGATCACCTCCTGCACCAACACCAGCAACCCGCGCAATATGATCGCCGCCGGGCTGATCGCGCGGAACGCCAACCGGCTCGGTCTGTTCCGCAAGCCGTGGGTGAAGTCTTCCCTGGCGCCGGGCTCCAAGACCGTGAAGATGTATCTGGAAGCGGCCAATCTGCTGCCCGAGCTGCAAAACCTGGGCTTCGACGTGGTGGCGTTCGCCTGCACCACCTGCAACGGCATGAGCGGCGCCCTGGATCCGGCCATCCAGCAGGAAGTGATCGACCGCGATCTCTATGCCACCGCGGTGCTGTCCGGTAACCGCAACTTCGACGGCCGCATCCATCCCTACGCCAAGCAGGCGTTTCTGGCCTCGCCGCCGCTGGTGGTGGCCTATGCCATCGCCGGGACCATCCGCTTCGACATCGAGAAGGACGTGCTCGGCCACGACCCGGACGGCAAGCCGGTCTACCTCAAGGACATCTGGCCCGACGACGGCGAAATCGACGCCATCGTCCAGGCCAGCGTCAAACCGGATCAGTTCCGCGCCACCTACATTCCCATGTTCGAAAAGAAAGGCGGCGACGAGCGCGCCGCCAGTCCGCTCTACGACTGGCGCCCGCAAAGCACCTACATCCGCCGTCCGCCGTACTGGGAAGGCACCATGGCCGAGGCCCGCGCGCTCAAGGGCATGCGGCCCCTGGCGATCCTGCCGGACAACATCACCACCGACCACCTGTCGCCCTCCAACGCCATCCTGCTGGACAGCGCCGCCGGCGCCTACCTGCACAAGATGGGGCTGCCGGAGGAGGACTTTAACTCCTACGCCACCCATCGCGGTGACCACCTGACCGCCCAGCGGGCCACCCTGGCCAATCCCAAGCTGTTCAACGAGATGGTGCGGGACGACAACGGCGAGGTGATCCAGGGCTCCCTGGCGCGGGTGGAACCGGACGGCGAGGTGATGCGCATGTGGGAGGCCATCGAAACCTACATGCAGCGCAAGCAGCCGTTGATCGTGATCGCCGGCGCCGACTACGGCCAGGGTTCGTCCCGGGACTGGGCGGCCAAGGGCGTGGCCCTGGCGGGCGTGGAGGCGATCGTCGCCGAAGGCTTTGAGCGTATCCACCGCACCAACCTGATCGGCATGGGCGTGATGCCGTTGCAGTTCCAGGACGGCACTACCCGCGAGACCCTGGGCCTGGACGGCACCGAGGTTTACGACGTGGAAGGCGAGCCGGCCCCGCGCGCCACCCTGACGCTGGTGGTGCATCGCGCCAACGGCGAGGTGGAACGGGTGCCGGTGATCTGCCGCCTGGACACCGCCGAGGAAGTGTCGGTGTATTCCGCCGGCGGCATCCTGCAAAAATTCGCCAAGGAATTCATGGCGGATTCCGCGGCCTGAAGCGAGCGAGACAGCGATGAGCCACGCACCACAAATCCGTATCCCCGCCACCTATATGCGTGGCGGCACCAGCAAGGGCGTGTTCTTCCGGCTTGACGATCTGCCGGAAACCGCCCGGGTCCCCGGCGCCGCCCGCGACGCACTGCTGCTGCGGGTGGTCGGCAGCCCGGACCCCTATGGCAAGCACACCGACGGCATGGGCGGCGCCACCTCCAGCACCAGCAAGACGGTGATCCTGTCCGCCAGTGCCCGTGAAGGCCACGACGTGGATTATCTGTTCGGCCAGGTCTCCATCGACAAGCCGTTTATCGACTGGAGCGGCAACTGCGGCAACCTGACCGCCGCGGTGGGTGCCTTCGCCATCAGCAACGGTCTGGTGGACCCGGCCCGGGTGCCGGATAACGGCGAGGCGGAAATCCGTATCTGGCAAGCCAATATCGAGAAGACCATCATCGCCCGCATCCCGATCACCGACGGCCAGGTCCAGGAAACCGGCGACTTCGAGCTGGACGGCGTCACCTTTCCCGCCGCCGAGGTAAAGATCGAGTTTCTGGATCCGGCGGACGGGGAGGGGGCGTTGTTCCCCACCGGCAATCCGGTGGACGACCTGGAGGTGCCGGGCATCGGCACCCTCAAGGCGACCATGATCAACGCCGGCATTCCCACCGTGTTCGTCAACGCGGCGGACATCGGCTACACCGGCACCGAGCTGCAGGGCGACATCAACGAGGACGCCCGGGCCCTGGCCCGCTTTGAAACGATCCGCGCCCACGGCGCCCTGCGCATGGGCCTGATCCGGTCCCTGGAAGAGGCGGAACAGCGCCAGCACACCCCGAAGGTGGCGTTCGTGGCGCCGCCGGCGGCCTACACGGCGTCCAGCGGCAAGACGGTGGACGCCGAGGACATCGATCTGCTGGTGCGGGCCCTGTCGATGGGCAAGCTGCACCATGCCATGATGGGCACGGCGGCGGTGGCCATCGGCACCGCCGCCGCGATTCCGGGCACCCTGGTGAGCGACGCCGCCGGCGGCGGCGAACGCAACGCGGTGCGCTTCGGCCACCCCTCCGGCACCCTCAAGGTGGGCGGCGAGGCCCGCCGGGAAGGTGACGGCTGGGTGGTGACCAAGGCGACCATGAGCCGCAGTGCCCGGGTGTTGATGGAAGGGTGGGTGCGCGTGCCCGGCGACGTGCTGCCGCGATAACCCTCCGCCCCGAACGCATCATCGAGGAGGCACCATGACCGGCAACGTGGAGCAGAACCAACGCCCGGATTACGATCCGGAAATCCAGGCCATCGTCGACTATGTACTCGGTTATGAGATTCGGTCGGAGGAGGCCTGGAACACGGCACGCCTGTGTCTGATGGACACTCTGGGCTGTGGACTGCTGGCGTTGCGGTTCCCCGAGTGCACCAAGCATCTGGGGCCGCTGGTGGAGGGCACGGTGGTGCCCCACGGCGCCCGGGTGCCGGGCACGCCACATCGGCTGGACCCGGTGAAGGCGGCCTGGGACATCGGCTGCATCGTGCGCTGGCTGGATTACAACGACACCTGGTTGGCGGCGGAGTGGGGCCACCCGTCGGACAATCTCGGCGCGATCCTGGCGGTGGCCGACCATCTGTCCCAGAAACGGCTCGCCAACGGCGGCGCGCCGCTGGTGATGAAGGAGGTATTGGAGGCCATGGTCATGGCCCACGAAATCCAGGGTGTACTGGCTCTGGATAATTCCTTCAACCGGGTCGGGCTCGACCATGTGCTGCTGGTCAAGGTGGCCTCCACCGCGGTGGCGGCCAGGATGATGGGCGCCGACCGGGAGCAGTTGCTCGCCGCCGTCTCCCATGCCTGGGTGGATGGCCAGGCGCTGCGCACCTACCGGCACGCGCCCAACGCGGGTTCTCGCAAATCCTGGGCCGCCGGCGACGCCACCAGCCGGGCGGTGCGTCTGGCGGACATCGCCCTGCGCGGGGAGATGGGCATCCCCGGGGCGCTCAGCGCGCCGCAATGGGGTTTTTATGATGTGCTGTTCGCGAAGACCAACAAGGACCAGAAGATCAAGCCGGAGAGCGAGCGCCGCTTCCGTTTTCAGCGGGAGTTCGGCAGCTATGTGATGGAGAATATCCTGTTCAAGATCAGCTTCCCGGCGGAGTTCCATGCCCAGACCGCCTGCGAGGCGGCGGTGCGGCTGCATCCCCAGGTCCGTGACCGCATCGACGAGATCGACCGCATCGTGCTCACCACCCACGATTCCGCCATCCGCATCATCTCCAAGGAAGGCCCGCTGTCGAACCCGGCGGACCGCGACCACTGTCTGCAGTACATGACCGCGGTGCCGTTGCTGTACGGGGACCTGACCGCGGATCACTACGAGGACGCCTTCCACGAAGAGCACCCGCTGATCGACGCACTGCGCGGAAAGATGGAGGTGGTGGAGGATCCGGAGTATTCCCGGGATTACCACGACCCGGACAAGCGCTCCATCGCCAACGCCGTGCAGGTGTTTTTCAACAACGGCGAGCACACCGACAAGGTGGCGGTGGAATACCCCATCGGTCACCGTCGCCGGCGCGAGGAAGGCATTCCGCTGCTGGAGGAAAAATTCCGCCGCAACCTGGCCACCCGTTTCCCGGCGGGCCGGGCCCGGGCGTTGTTCGACCTGTGCGCCGACGCTGACCGGCTGGAGGCGACGCCGGTCAACGAATTCATGGAAGGGTTCGTGATTTAAGCGCCTACGGCGCGATACAGGATGCAGGATGAACGCGGGCAGGGCCGTTCGGTTCTGAAACGCTCTGCCCGCGCCTGAATCCTGAATCCTGCATCGGCGGCGCCAGCCGCCTACTGCAGCCGCCGCTGCAGGCCGGTCATGGCCAGGATGCGGGTGCTGATTTCCTCGATGGACAGTTCGGTGGCGTCCAGGTGGGGAATATTGAACTTGTTGTACAGCGCCTGCAGGGCGCGCACTTCCATGTCGCACTGGCGCGGCGAGGCGTAACGGCTGCCCGCCTTGCGCTCGCTGCGGATGGCGCTGAGACGGTCCGCGTTGATGGTCAGACCGAACAGCTTGTGGCGGTGCGGCGCCAGGGCGTCGGGCAGGCGCAGGTCGTCGAAGTCGTCCTCGGTGAGCGGGTAGTTGGCGGTGAACAGACCGAACTGCAGGGCCAGGTACAGGCAGGTGGGTGTTTTGCCCGAGCGGGATACCCCCACCAGAATCAGGTCCGCCTGATCGTAGGCCCGGGTACGGGCGCCATCGTCGTTGTCGAGGGCGAAATGCACCGCGTTGATGCGGATGCGGTAGGCCTGCTGGTCGCGGATCGCGTGGGTCTGGCCGATCTTGTGGTTGGCCGCCACGCCCAGTTCATCCTCCAGGGGTTTCTGAAACGCGGTGAACAGATCCAGCACCTTGCCGTTGCAGGTGTGCAGGATGCGGCGCTGCGGGCCGTCCACCAGGGTGGAGAACACCACCGGCTTGGCGCCGTCGTCCTCGGCGGCGCGGTTGATGCGATTGACCGCTTCGTGGGCGAGCGCGTCGGACTGCACATAAGGGATGGTGACCTGATCAAATTCTATACTGCCGAATTGGCTGAGCAGACTGTGGCCGATCGTCTCGGCGGTAATACCGGTCCCGTCGGAAACGAAAAAAGCGGTTCTTTTCATGGGCTTGAGGCTCCTCGGCGGCACGAGGACGAGGCCGCGCCGCGGTTCAACAAACGTCGTTACAGTTTCGCCAATACGGGCGGGCAAAGCGCCGTGGTTTTGGGTAGAATGGCGCCTCGATTCATTCCGGTAAAGCCGGGAACCGCCGAAACACGGTGCACAACACCGTTCCCGGGTTCCACGGCCAGCAACACTTAAGGAGACGACCCTTGGCGGAGTACGTAGTCTGGTTTCAGGATCTGGGCAAGGACGACGTGGAACACGTCGGCGGCAAGAATGCCTCCCTTGGCGAGATGATCAGCAACCTGGCGGCGGCCGGCGTGTCGGTGCCGGGCGGTTTCGCGACCACCGCGCAGGCGTTCCGTGATTTCCTCGAGCACAACGATCTGACCACCCGGATCAACGACGCCCTGAGCGCGCTGGATGTGGAAGACGTGGTGGCCCTGGCGGAAACCGGCGAGAAAATTCGCAAATGGGTGGTGGACGCGCCTTTCCAGCCGGAACTGGAAGCCGCCATTCGTGACGCCTACGAGCAGATGGGCGAGGGCAACGCGGACCTGCCGGTGGCGGTGCGTTCCTCCGCCACCGCCGAGGACCTGCCGGACGCGTCCTTCGCCGGCCAGCAGGAAACCTTCCTCAATATTCGCGGCCTCGACCACGTCATGGTGGCGGTGAAGGAAGTGTTCGCCTCCCTGTTCAACGACCGTGCCATCAGCTACCGCGTGCACCAGGGCTTCGACCACAAACTGGTCGCGCTGTCCGCCGGCGTGCAGCAGATGGTGCGCTCCGAGACCGGCGCCGCCGGCGTGATGTTCACCCTGGACACCGAATCCGGCTTCCGTGACGTGGTGTTCATCACCGCCTCCTATGGCCTCGGTGAAATGGTGGTGCAGGGCGCCGTGAACCCGGACGAGTTCTACGTTCACAAGAAAACCCTGCTCAACAAGAAGCCCTCCATCCTGCGCCGCAACCTGGGCAGCAAGCTGCAGAAGATGGTCTACGGCAGCGAAGCCAGCGCCGGCAAATCGGTGCAGACCGTGGACGTGCCCCAGGCCGACCGTCAGCGTTTCTGTCTCACCGACGAGCAGGTGGAGAGCCTGTCCCGCCAGGCCATCGAGATCGAAAAGCACTACGGCATGCCGATGGACATCGAGTGGGCACTGGACGGCGACTCCAACAAGCTGTTCATCGTGCAGGCCCGCCCGGAGACGGTGAAGAGCCGCTCCGACGCCTCCGTGATGGAGCGTTACCTGCTCAAGCAGACCGGCAAGGTGCTGGTGGAAGGCCGCGCCATCGGTCAGCGCATCGGCGCCGGCCCGGTGCGCATCGTTTCCAGCATCAAGGAAATGGACCGGGTGCAGCCCGGTGACGTGCTGGTCACCGATATGACCGACCCGGACTGGGAACCGGTGATGAAGCGCGCCTCCGCCATCGTCACCAATCGCGGCGGCCGTACCTGTCACGCGGCGATCATCGCCCGTGAGCTGGGCGTACCGGCCATCGTCGGCTGCGGCGACGCCACCGAGCTGCTCAAGGACGGTCAGGAAGTGACCGTGTCCTGCGCCGAGGGCGACACCGGCAACATCTATGAAGGCAAGCTGGACTTCGACATCCAGCGCAACTCCATCGAGTCCATGCCCAAGCTGCCGTTCAAGATCATGATGAACGTGGGCAACCCGGACCGCGCCTTCGATTTCGCCACGCTGCCCAACCAGGGCGTGGGCCTGGCGCGCCTGGAGTTCATCATCAACCGCATGATCGGCGTGCACCCCAAGGCGCTGCTCAACTACGACAAGCTGCCCCGCGACGTGCAGCACGCGGCGGACAAGCGCATCGCCGGTTACGACGATCCGGTGGACTTCTACGTGGAGAAACTGGTGGAGGGGATTTCCACCCTGGCCGCCGCCTTCTTCCCGGAGAAAGTCATCGTGCGACTCTCCGACTTCAAGTCCAACGAGTACGCCAACCTGATCGGCGGCAGCCTCTACGAGCCGGACGAAGAAAACCCGATGCTCGGCTTCCGTGGCGCCAGCCGTTACATCAGCGAGAACTTCCGCGACTGCTTCGAGCTGGAATGCCGGGCGCTCAAGAAAGTGCGCGATGAAATGGCCTTCACCAACGTGGAGATCATGGTGCCCTTCGTGCGCACCACCGGTGAAGCGGAGCAGGTCATCGATTTGCTGGCCAAGAACGGCCTGAAGCGCGGCGAGAACGGCCTGCGCGTGATCATGATGTGCGAGCTGCCCACCAACGCGCTGCTGGCGGACGAGTTCCTCAAGCACTTCGACGGCTTCTCCATCGGCTCCAACGACCTGACCCAGCTGACCCTGGGCCTGGATCGGGATTCCGGCATCATCAGCCATCTGTTCGATGAGCGGGACCCGGCGGTGAAGGCGCTGCTGAAGATGGCCATCGACGCCTGCAACGCCCGCAAGAAGTACGTGGGCATCTGCGGCCAGGGGCCGTCCGACCACCCGGATCTGGCCAAGTGGCTGATGGAGCAGGGCATTGATTCCGTGTCCCTGAATCCGGATTCGGTGCTCGGGACCTGGTTCTACCTGGCCGAGAAGCACGGTCACTGAGTAAAAAAAGCCCGGCTTTCGCCGGGCTTTTTTGTCAGCGCCATGTTCCATCGTCTGATCCGCACCCTCGACCTCTACGACGGCCTGCGCCTGCCGGTGACCATCGGCCGCCACGAGCTGCTGCTGGTCCACGAGGAAGGGGAAACCTGGCTGGTGCAGCGGCGCTGCCCACATGGGGACTTCCCCCTGGAGCGCGGCACGGTGCGCGATGGAATACTGCGTTGCCCCGGCCACGGCCTGACCTTCTCACTGCGCGATGGGCGCAGCCCGGACAATCCGGCGTTCCGCCTGCGGCACTATCCTTTGCAATTTGACGGCCCCTGGCTGGGCGTGTCCCTGGACCCCGCCGGCGGGCACTGACCGCGACCGGGCGGGCCCGGATCAGCGGCTGGCGACCGCCTCCGGCGCCGCCATCTCCAGCTGGTAGCGCAAGCGCAGTTCCTTCACCTTCTGAACGTAGGCCCGGGTCTCCGGGAACGGCGGAATGCCGCCGTAACGGCGCACATTGCCCTCGCCGGCGTTGTAGGCGGCCAGTACCTGGTCCAGGGAAGTGAAACGGTCCTGCAGATAGGCCAGGAAGCGGGTGCCGCCCCGGATGTTGTCGGCGGCGTCGAAGGGGTTGGTCACGTCCAGATAATCGGCGGTGCCCGGCATCAGCTGCATCAGCCCCTGGGCGCCGACCCGGGATACCGCGTAGCGGTCGAACAGCGACTCCGCGTGAATCACCGCCTTGACCAGGGCCGGTTCCACCTCGAACTGTCCGGCGTTGGCCAGGATCAGGGTGTCGTAGCGGTTGCGCTGGAACTCGGACAGCGGCTGGGGCCGATAGCTCCAGCCCTTGCGCACCGACAGCAGGGTATAACTGGCCGAAACCCGGTCCTGGGGCTGGTCGGTGTACAGGATTTCCCCGTTCGCCCCCCGGTATTTGTAGATATTGTCGGCCCCCACGTGCGCGGACAGCCCCAGTGCCAGCCCGGCCAGCAGCAGTCCCCGCACCGGGCCGATCACCCCCGTGATCGTCATTATCATTGTCCAGCCCGATTCCGAACCGTCTTGATACCACAGTCACCGGGGTGGGGCTAGGTGTCTCGTATCAGTTAGCGCGACCGGGTCTCAGTGTTTCGGGTGAGCAGGTTTTACGTTCCCGGCGGTCGCTCTTCACCCGCCGCTGCCGTCGCGGCGCCGTTAAAGTGGTAGCATGCCCTCAGGATAAAGGAGGACGCATGCTGTCGGATCGGTTGCACGCCTGGGTGGTGAATCTGGCCACCTGGTTGGCGTTCGGGTTATTGTTGATGCTGTTGGTGCTGTCGGTGACCGCCGCGGTGCTGTGGATCCAGGATCGCTACCTGCAGAAGTCTCACGCCATCCGCCGCAACTACCCCCTGATCGGTCGGTTCCGCTACTTCTTCGAGCACCTGGGTGAGTTCTTCCGTCAGTACTTTTTCGCCATGGACCGGGAAGAGCTGCCGTTCAACCGGGCCCAGCGCAGCTGGGTGTATCGCGCCGCCAAGGACCTGAGCAACACGGTGGCGTTCGGTACCACCAAGCAGAACGCGCCGGGCCGGGTGATCTTTCTCAACACGCCGTATCCGACCCTGGAAAAGGACGCCGCCAAAACCTTGCCGTTGATGATCGGGCCCCATGCCCGGCAACCCTATGTGGCGCGCAGCTTCCACAATATTTCCGGGATGAGCTTCGGGGCGCTGTCGCGACCGGCGGTGCGCGCGCTGTCCCGGGGCGCCGGCCACGCCGGTTGCTGGCTGAACACCGGCGAAGGCGGCCTCACCGAAATGCATCTGGAAGGCGGCGGCGACGTGGTGTTCCAGATCGGCACCGCCTATTACGGGGTGCGCGACGCCGACGGTAATCTCAGCGACGACCGGCTGGCGGAACTGGCGGCGCTGCCCCAGGTGAAGATGTTCGAGATCAAGCTCAGCCAGGGCGCCAAACCGGGCAAGGGCGGCATTCTGCCCGCCGAGAAGGTGACGCCGGAAATCGCCCGTATTCGCGGCATTCCGGTGGGCCAGCCGTCGGTGAGCCCCAACGGCCAGCCCGGCGTGCGCGGCGCCGAAGACCTGCTGGACCTGATCGCGCGGGTGCGCGAGGTCACCGGCAAACCCACCGGCATCAAGACCGTGATCGGTTCCTGGCAGTGGCTGGAGGACCTGTTCGTGGCGATCCACGAGCGCGGCCTGGACAGCGCCCCGGACTTCATCACCGTGGACAGCGGCGAAGGCGGCACCGGCGCCGCGCCCATGTCGCTGATGGACGACGTGGGCCTGAATCTGGCCGAATCGCTGCCGCTGGTGGTGGACCTGCGCGACGGCTTCGGCCTGCAGGAGCGCATCCGGGTGATCGCCTCCGGCAAGCTGATCACCCCGTCCATGGTGGCCTGGGCCATCGCCATGGGCGCCGATTTCTGCGTGTCCGCCCGGGGCTATATGTTCGCGCTGGGCTGCATCCAGGCGATGCAGTGCAACCGCAACACCTGTCCCACCGGCGTCACCACCCACAACCCGCGCCTGCAGCGCGGGCTGGTGCCCGCCGAAAAGGGCCGGCGGGTGGCGCATTTCCACGCCAACCTGGTCAAGGAAGTGGAAACCATCGCCCACGCCTGCGGGGTGGGGGAGCCGCGCCAGCTGCGCCGCCATCACGCGCGCATGGTCAACGCCAACGGCGATTCGTTGCCGCTGGAAGAACTGTGGCCGCCGATCGAACCGGGGTTGTATCTGCGCCAGGGGCGGCCCAGCCTGCACGCGCCGCTGGCCCGCTTCCGGGTGGGCGCCTGATCATAAAGAACCTGCAACGAGGAGAGTACGTTGGCTAACGATTTCGATCTGGTGGTAATCGGTGCCGGCTCCGGCGGTGTGCGCGCGGCGCGCATGGCCGCCGGCCACGGCGCCCGGGTGGCGATCATTGAACAGCGCTTTTTCGGTGGTACCTGCGTCAACGTGGGCTGCGTGCCGAAGAAGCTGTTCGCCTACGGCGCCGGCTTCGCCGGAGACCTGGAACTGGCCGCGGACTACGGCTACCGGCTGGGCGAGTGGCGCTTTGACTGGGCCACCCTGCGCGACAACAAAAGCCGCGAGATCGAACGGCTCAACGGCATTTACCGCCGCATCCTCGACCAGGCCGGCGTCACCATTTTCGAGGGCCACGGTTGCGTCGAGGCGCCGGGCCGGGTCAGCGTGGCCGGCGAACGCGCGCTGACCACCGACCATATTCTGGTGGCCACCGGCGGCAAACCCTTCGTGCCGGACATTCCCGGCAAGGAGCATGTGCGCATCTCCGACGATCTGTTCTATCTGGAGGCGTTGCCGAAGACCGTGGCGGTGGTGGGCGGCGGCTACATCGCCAGCGAATTCGCGTCCATCCTCAATGGTCTGGGCGTCACCGTGCATCAGCTTTATCGCCGCGAGCTGTTCCTGCGCGGCTTTGACCATGACATTCGCGCCTTCGTCGCCGAGCACATGGCGGCCAAGGGCGTGCACCTGCACTTCAACACCGACGTGGACGCGGTGGAGGCGCGCCCGGACGGCGCACGCAGCCTGAGCCTGAAGGGCGGCGGCGAGCTGATCGTCGACGAGGTGTTCTACGCCACCGGCCGCGACGCCAACCTGGAAGGGCTGTTCGCTGAGGGCCAGGCCCCGGCGCTTGACGACAACGGCGCGCTGCGGGTGGACGATGACTTCCAGACCTCCGTCAAAGGTGTGTATGCGTTGGGCGATGTGATCGACCGGGTGCCGCTGACCCCGGTGGCCCTGGCCGAGGGCATGTGGCTGGCGGCGCACCTGTTCGCGGAGCAGAAACCGGCGGGGCCGCTGGACTATCGGAATATTCCCACCGCCGTGTTCTGCGCGCCCAATATCGGCACCGTGGGGCTCACCGAGGAAGAAGCCCTGGAACGCTTCGGCACCTTGCGCGTTTACCGCTCCAGCTTCCGGCCGATGCGCTACTCCCTGGGTGACATTCAGGAAAGAACTCTGATCAAGCTGATCGTCGACGACGCCAGCGACCGGGTGGTGGGCCTGCACATGGCCGGCGAGGAAGCGGCGGAGATCACCCAGGGGTTCGCGGTGGCGATCCGCATGGGGGCCACCAAGGCGGACTTCGATGCCACCATCGGCATCCACCCCACCGCCGCCGAGGAAGTGGTGACCCTGCGCCAGGCGGAAGTCGTGCTGTCGGACACCCAGTCCGGCGAATAGCCGCTACAGCGGTGTCAGCGTCACCGGCAGGCCATCCTTCGGCACCGGCAGACTGGTGGTGTCCACCGGCATTTCGTAGCCGGCGGGCACCGACCACCGCCAGCGCAGCAGAATTTGATGCAGGATCGCCTTCACCTGCATGTCCGCGAAATGCAGGCCGATGCACTTGTGCGCGCCGCCGCCGAACGGTACCCAGGCGTACGGGTGCACCTTGTCTTCCCGGCGCTGATCACTGAAGCGTTCCGGGTCGAAACGCTCCGGGGCCGGCCAGTACTCTTCCATGTAATGGGTGAAGTAGGGCACCACGGTGAGGAAGGTGCCGCTGGGAATGTAGTAGCCCTGGTACTCCACGTCGCGCACCGTGCGGCGCGGCAGCGACGGCACCGGCGCGCACAGGCGCAGTGCTTCCTTCATCGCCAGGGTGATGCCGCCCAGCGCTTCCAGATCCTCGAAATCCAGCCGCTCCTTGTTAACAGCCCGGCTCTCCTCACGCAGACGCTCCTGCCACTCCGGGTGGCGCGCCAGCTGATAGAACAGGTTGGAGAGGGTGATGGTGGTGGTGTCATGGGCCGCCATCATCAGGAAGATCATGTGATTGACCACGTCCTCGTCGGAAAAGCGCTCGCCGTCCTCGGTGGTGGCGTGGCAGAGCGCGCTGAACAGGTCGCTGCCGTGGCTCGCCCGCCGGGCCGGAATCGCGTCCCGAAAGAATGCCTCCAGCACGCGGCGACCGCGCAGGCCGCGTGACCAGCGCAGGCCGGGCACCGGAAAGCGAAGCAGGGCGGTGCCGGCCCGCACGGTGTCGACGAAGGCCCGGTTAATGCGTTCGGCGCGGGGCCCCAGTTCGCTGCCCATGAACACGTCCGTGGCCAGGTCCAGGGTCAGCTGCTTGACCCGGGGCAGCACCTGGATCGGTCCGTCCGGCCAGGTGGCCAGGCCGTCCTCGATGCGCGGCCCCATGCGTTCCAGATAGCCCTGCAGCGCCGGTTTGGTGAACGCCTGCTGCATGATGCGCCGGTGCCAGCGGTGCTCCTCGAAATCCAGCAGCATGATGCCGCGATGGAAGAAGGGGCCGATAAAGAAGTCCCAACCGCCATGATTGGAGAACAGGTTGTCACGGTTGAGCAGCACGAACTGGTTGGCGTCCGGCCCGAGCATCTGCACCATGCGCAGCCCGAACAGGGAGGTCCAGGACACCGGTCCGTAGCGGTCGTAGCGTCCACGCATCATGCCGATGGGGTCGCGCATGCTGCTCAGCGTATTGCCGATCAGCGGCCAGCCCGGATCGCCGGGTACCGGTTTGAGAGGGCTGCCCGAGGGCACCCGGGCGAGGGGAACCACGCTCATCGAATCGCTCCATGAAAACGTAAACATCGTGTATATCGGCATGGTGAACCGGGCGCGGGCGGGCCACAAGAGGGGGTAGATGACTTTCCGTTGTGCATTTACCGGCCGGTTTTCGCGGCGCTGGCCACGGAACGATCAATCCGCGCCCAGGGCCCGTGGTCCGGCGCGGGGAGACGATCTTCAACGATTTGTTCACGCGGTTATCCACAGTTTCTGTGGACTATCCCGGCCCGGGTCGGCGCTTGCGACATCGCCGGCCGGCGCGGCGCCGCGGCCTGTGAGCAGGGCGGACCGGTGTGTATGATTGAGGCCGGTTCCCGATACGGAGAAGAGTGCATGCGCAGAGTGGTGTTCAATCGTAAGGGTGGCGTGGGCAAATCCAGCATCACCGTGAATCTGGCGGCGATCAGCGCCGCCGGCGGTCGCAAGACGCTGGTGGTGGACCTGGACCCGCAGTGCAACGCCAGCCAGTATCTGCTCGGCATGCAGGCCTACGGCCACGACAGCGCCCCGACTCCCAACATCGGCACCTTTTTCTCCCAGACCCTGTCGTTCAAGCTCAAGGAAAAAGCGCCCCGGGACTACGTGCACACCACCCGTTTCGAGAACCTGTACCTACTGCCCTCCGACGCCGGCCTGGGCGAAATGGAGCACCTGCTGGAATCCAAGCACAAGATCTACAAGCTGCGCGGCCTGCTCAAGAGCCTGGGGCGGGAATTCGACGCCATCTACGTGGACACGCCGCCGGCGTTCAACTTCTACACGCTGTCCGCGCTGATCGCCGCCGAGCGGGTGCTGATCCCGTTCGACTGCGACGCCTTCTCGCGCAAGGCCCTGTACACGCTGCTGGAAAACATCCAGGAAGTGCGCGAGGACCACAACGAGGATCTGACGCTGGAAGGCATCGTGGTCAACCAGTTCCAGCCGCGCGCGCGGCTGCCCCAGGAGCTGGTGGCCTCGCTGGAGGAGGAGGGCCTGCCGATGCTGACCAACCGGCTGTCCGCCAGCGTCGCCATGCGCGAGTCCCACGAGCTGGCCACGCCGCTGATCAACTGGAATCCGCGCCACAAGCTCACCGAGGAATACCTGGCCCTGTACCGGGAACTGGCCGCCCGCTGAAGGCGCTCGCCGGATTGGTAAAAGCCCGCCGCTTGTACTATCTTGCGCGGGCTTTTTCATGTGGGCCGGAGTGGCCAAGAGGGACCCTATGCGAACACTGCTACGGAGCGCGGCGCTCGCCGTGTTGTTGCTGCCCCTGCTCGGCCAGGCCGTGGAGCGGGCCGGCCTGCTGGACCTGGAACGCCAGCTCTGGCAAATCCGCACCAACTTCCACATGTACGGCCTGATGGACGGTGACCGGGCCTATCAAGCCGAGCTGGACGAGAAGGTGGCGGCGGTGAGCGAGACCCTGGCCGGGTGGGGCGGGGAGGGCGAGGCACCGCCCTGGCTGGCTGACCTGCGCGGCCTGTGGGAAGGGTTCGACGCCGACCCCGCGCGTGAGCCGGCGCGCTTCGACCGGGTGCCGGTGGCGATGGCGGACCGGCTCACGGCGGTGGACGACGTGGAGGGCGGCGACTTCGACGACGTGCACGCGCTGCTGGCTCACCTGCAGGCGATTACCGCCGCCTACACCGCCATCGTCGCGGTCAACGCCGGCCTGCCCGGCGAAGCGGAGTCCGAGGACGCCTTCCGCGCCGAGCTGGCGGCTTTCGACCAGCGTCTCGATCAGGTACAGGCACGCCACCAAGGCGAGGCGGCCCTGGCGGCGGCGCTCAAGGAAACCCGGGTGAAGTGGCAGTTCGTGCGTGGTTCGCTGGTCAAGTTCGGCGCCGACGCGGTGCCGTTCCTAGTCTACCGCTACAGCAACCGGATCGGCGCCGAGCTGGAAGGGACGATCTAGGGCCTGTTCACACTACTTGCATCGCACCTGTTGCGGCTATAAATCCACCCATCAAGGCACGAGGAGAGAAGTTTGGTCGCTCCAAATGAACGACGAGTAACGCGGAGGGGTGGATTTATAGCCGCAACCCGAAGGGCTGGCGTCCTTTTGGCCTCCAGCGTCGTTGTCGGTCGCTTATTTGGACTGACCAAACGGCGCTCCCTCCGCCTAGCTGGAGGCCAAAATGACACCCAGCAGGCGCGATGCAAGTAGTGTGAACAGGCCCTAATCAGCGCGGTCCGCCAGCCAGTCGGCGATCACCCGCCAGCATTGCGCCGGCGCCTTGCTGCCGGCGAACACCCCGGCATGGCCGCCCGGCGCCACTTCGAAGCGCTTCTCGCGGCTGCCCACCACCTTCAGGATCTCGCGGGCGGCGCGCACGCTGACAATACGGTCGCTGGCGCCGCCGAAGGCCAGCAGGTCCTGGGTGACATGGCCGAAATCCACCCGCCGCTCGCCGATGGTGATGCGGCCGCTGGCCAGGCTGTTGCCCAGGATCATCTTCTCGATCACCTCGCGCACCACCGCGCCGGGGTAGTCCACCATGTCGTTGAACCACTGCCCCATGGTCATGTATTCGGTGACATAGTCCCGGTCGCCGATATTGCGCACCAGGTCCATGTAGGACTGCACCAGCCCCGGCGGATTGGTGAGCTTGAAGCCCCAGGACAGCAGATCGGCGGGAATGTGGAACAGCTTGCTGTCCAGTGGTTCCAGGCGGAACTGGAACCAGTCGTGGATCTTCATGGCGGGGATCGCCGCCAGGCTGAACACCTTGCCGAACGGCCCGCTCTTATGGAAATTCACCGGGCTGGCGATGGTCGCCAGGCTGTTCACCGGCGCCTGCGGGTGGCCGCCCAGGTACAGCAGGCACAGCAGGCCACCCATGCAGTAGCCGAGCAGATTGACCCGCTCGCTGCCGCTGGCCCGGCGCACCGCGTCCACCGCGTCGGGCAGCCAGCGGTTCACGTAAGTGTCCAGATCCAGCTCGCGGTTGGCCTGGGACGGCTGGCCCCAGTCGATCAAATAGACATCGTGGCCGCGCGCCATCAGGTAGCGCACCATGGAGCGGTTCGGCATCAGATCGAAGGTCCAACAGCGAATTCCCAGGGCCGGCACCAGGATCAGCGGCACCCGGTGCTTGTCGCGACGCACCGGCACCGGCTCCTCGCCCACCGCGATGCTGGCCATGGGCGGCAGGCTGTAGTGACGCACCGCCATGATGCCGTCGCGGTGAATCACTTCCCAGGGGGTCTTGTCGGTCTGGATAAAACGCCGCGGGTGCCGGCGCCGCTCCACCATGTGACCGAGCGCGCGGGCGGATCGTTTCAGGGACGGGCGTGAAGCCATGCATCCTCGCCAATTGAACGTGTGCGGAATTGAAGGTGTACAGACAAGGCGGTAATCTTGCCGTGCCCGCAATAACGGAGCATTGGCCGCCGTGACGGATTCCAACATCCCCTACACCCGAATGGACGTTTGCAACCGCTCCCTGGAGACGGTAAAGCATTCCCGCAACCTGGGCATGGAAGTGCTCAGCGCCGAGGAGGAGGGCGTGCGCGTGCGCCTGCCCTGGCGCGAGGACCTGGTCGGCAACCCGGACACCGGGGTGCTGCACGGTGGCGCCATCTTCGCGATGATGGATCAGGCCGGCGGCATGGCCAACAGCTGCCGCCTGTACCCCAACTTCGAGATCACGCCGACCATCGACTTCCGCGTCGACCATCTGCACGCGCCCACCCCGGGCAAGGCGGTGGTGTGCCACGCCACCTGCTACCGGCTCACCGACCACGTCACCTTCGTGCGACTCACCACCTGGGAAGAGGGCAAGGAAGAGGGCGAGCCGGTGGCCACCGCCCTGGCCACCTACACACGCATGAAAATCGACAAGAACGGCCGGGTGGTGTCCTGATGACGGAAAGTCTCAAAGCGCTGATCAAGGCCTGCCGGCAGGGCAAGGCCGATTACCAGGACCTGATGGACCGGGTGCCCTATGCCCGGTTCCTGGGCATCGAGCTGCGGGTGCAGGGGGAGGAGCTCACCTTTATCCTGCCCAAGAATCCGGAGAACATCGGCAACCCCACGCTGCCGGCCTTGCACGGCGGCGCCGTGGCCGGGTTCATGGAGCAGGCGGCGATCATCTTCATCCTGCTGGAGATGGGCGAGCCCAAGGTGCCCAAGACCATCGATTTCACCATCGACTATCTCCGTGCGGGGCTGTTCCGGGACACCTTCGCGGAATGCCGCATTACCCGTCTCGGCCGGCGCATCGCCAATGTGCACATCAGCGCCTGGCAGAAACGCCGGGAAGAGCCGATCACCATCGCCCGGGCCCATTTTCTGCTCTCCGAAGAGAACAACTGACTTCGAGAAAGTGGCTTAACTTTAATTATTAACTCTTTGATTTATGGGCCTTAAAGGCCCGCTCAGGAGACCGCCGTGCCGCGCCCGCTGACCCCCACGCTCGCCCCGGGCCTCACCCAGGCCCTGCTGCTGGGCGCGGTGGGCGTCACCGCCCTGGGCCAGACCCTGGTCTTCATTCTGCTGCCTTCCCTGGGCCGCGCCGCCGGTCTGGCGGAGGTGCAGGTGGGGCTGATCATCAGTTGCTCGTCCCTGGCCTTCGCCCTGGCCAGCCCGATCTGGGGCTACCTGAGCGAACTGCACGGGCGCCGGCCGGTGCTGATCATCGGCCTCAGCGGCTATGCCCTCGGTACCCTGGTGTTCGGCATCATCTTCCATCTCGGTCTGAACCAGGTCCTGCTGGGCGGCGCTCTGCTCACTCTGCTGGTGGTGGCGCGCATGGCTCAGGCCCTGATCATGGCCGCCACGCCGCCGTCGGCGGCGGCCTACACCGCCGACATCACCACCCCCGAGGCGCGCACCCGGGGCATGGCGCGCATCGGCGCCGCCAACAACCTGGGCACGGTGCTGGGGCCGGGCGTGGGCGGCATGCTGGCCGCCGTGTCCCTGGTGCTGCCGTTGTATCTGGTGGCCGCTCTGGTGGGCCTGATGGCGCTCACCGTGCTGCTGTTCCTGCCGCCGTCGCCGTATCGGGGGCAGCCCGCGGACCAGCGGGTGCGGGCGGTGCTGGCCACCGGCCTGCGTGCCTACGGCGACCGTCGCTTCCGCGATCTGCTGGTCACCGGCGTGGTGCTGTTCATGTGCCTGGCGCTGATCCAGCAGACCCTCGGTTTTCTGTTCCAGGACGCCCTGCACATGAGCCCGGCGGAGGCCGCCGGTGCCCTCGGCACCACCATGATGGCGGCGGCGGTGACCTCGCTGCTGGGGCAGTTACTGGTGGTGCAGTGGCTGCGCGCGCCGGCCCTGGTGCTGCTGGCGGTGGCGGTACCGGCCATCGGTATCGGCGCCGGCCTGCTGTGGGTGTTCGACAACCGCATCGGCATGACCGCGGCGGTGATGCTGGTGGGGCTGGGCATCGGCTTCGGCATGCCGGCGATCATGGCCCTGGCCAGCCTGCGGGTGTCCAGCGAGGAGCAGGGGCGGGTGGCCGGCCTGGCCAGTGCCTGTCCGTCGTTGGGGTTCGTATTGGGGCCGTTGGTGGGGACCAGTCTGTACGCGGTGGACCACCGCTTTCCTTACATGTTGGTGGTGGCGTTGATGATTCCGCTGGCGGTGTTGGTGTGGCGGCTGCGGGATAAAGCAAAGACGATGAAGGAAGCAGGATGAAGGATACAGGGAAGGCCTGAAGCCCCTTCACCCTGTATCCTGCATCTTGTATCGGTTTTTAGCCCTCGTACGGAATCAACGTCAGTTCCACGCGACGGTTCTGCTGGCGGCCATTGGCGGTGCCGTTGTCGGCCACCGGCTGGGTCTCGCCGAAGCCCACCGTGTCGATGCGCACGGCCTGCACGCCATAGCCCTGCAGCACCTGAGCCACGGCCTGGGCGCGCTGCTGGGAGAGCAGCAGGTTGTAGCGGTCGCCACCGGTGCTGTCGGTGTGGCCGGCCACCTGGATCATGGTGGATTTGTACTCTTTCAGCACCTCGGACACGGAATCCAGCACCGGGCGGAAGTTGCCCTGCACCTCGGTGGAATCGGTGGCGAAGGTGATGTTGCCGGGCATGTTCAGGATGATGCGGTCGCCGTTCCGGGTCACGGACACACCGGTCCCTTCCAGCTTCTGGCGCAGCTTGGCTTCCTGCACGTCCATGTAATAGCCCACGCCACCGCCGGCGATGGCGCCGATACCGGCCCCGGCCAGGGCCCGTTCCTTACGCTCCTTGGCGCTGTCGGACGTGGCGATGCCGATCAACGCACCGCTGACCGCGCCGATGGCGGCGCCGGTGCCGGCCTTCGAGGTCTGCTTCTCACCGGTGTACGGATTGATGGTGCTGCAGCCGGCCAGCGTCACTGCCCCCGCCAGCATCAGACTTCCCGCAAGACGTTTCATTGTTGCTCCTTATATCCATTCGGGTGCGTTCGCCTCACCTTAGCCCAGCGAACGGTGGAAACCATAGTGAGCCGGTAAAAATCGGTAAAGTCGCGTACTAGTGAATAGCGACCGCCGTCACGATGTCGTGACGGTAAGGCCGGGCCGGTGATTGTCCGAAATGGTCCACTCCTGTCCGTCAGGGCCAGTGAAAGGCGGGGCGCCGCCGGCTACCATGCTCTGATTCATGTAGTAACGGGTTGAGACCTCACGGGGAGAACGGAGCATGCGACGCTGGAACGGCTGGGGCGACAGCGCCAACGATTATCCGCTGAAACCGGCCGGGGTGGCCTTTCTAAAGGGGACCCTGGGGCCGGGCCGGCCGCTGCCGGACGCCAGCCTGGAGTCGGTGTTGGCGCGGGTGCCGGCCAGCCGGCTGGCGGCCCATCCGCTGATCGACACCGACGCGGAGACCCGTCTGCGCCACGCCCGTGGCCAGAGCCTGGGTGACTGGCTGGCGATGCGCTCCGGGGACTTCCAGGTGTTCCCCGACGGCGTGGCGTTTCCGGAAAACGGCGAGCAGGTGCGCGCGCTGCTGGACTGGTGCCAGGCCGAGGAAGTGCGGCTGATTCCCTACGGCGGCGGCACCTCGGTGGCCGGGCACATCAACCCGTCCGCCGGCGAGCGGCCGGTGCTGACGCTGAGCCTGGCGAAAATGAACCGCCTGCTGGCCCTGGACGAGGACAGCCGGCTGGCCACCTTCGGCGCCGGCACGCCGGGCCCGGAGGTGGAGCGTCAACTGGCCGAGCGCGGCTACCGGCTCGGTCACTATCCTCAGTCCTGGGAGCTCTCCACCCTGGGCGGCTGGGTGGCGAGCCGCTCCAGCGGCCAGCAATCGCTGGCCTACGGCCGCATCGAGCAGCTGTTCGCCGGCGGGCGGGTGGAGACGCCCCGGGGGACGCTGGAGCTGCCGACCATTCCGGCGTCATCCGCCGGGCCGGATCTGCGCGAGCTGGTGATGGGCTCGGAGGGGCGCCTGGGGGTGATCACCGAGGTCAAGGTGCGGGTCAGCGCGGCGCCCCGGGACGAACAGTTCCACGTGGCCTTCATGCCGGACTGGCCGAGCGCCGTGGCGCTGGCGCGGCGGCTGGTGCAGGAGCGCGTGCCGCTGTCCATGGTGCGCGTCTCCAACCCGGAGGAAACCCGCACCCAGCTGACCCTGGCCGGTCACGAGCGGCTGGTGGCGGCGCTGCACCGTTACCTGGCCTGGCGCGGCCAGCCCCTGGACGGCAAATGCATGGTCACCTTCGGGGTCACCGGCGACCGGCGCCATTGCCGCCATGCGCTGGCCGAGGCGCGCCGCTATCTGCGCGCCGCCGGCGGCGTCACCACCGGACGCGCGCTGGGCCGCAAATGGCAGGAGGCGCGCTTCCGCTCGCCCTACCTGCGGCACGGCCTGTGGGAGCAGGGCTACGCGGTGGACACCCTGGAGACCTGCGTGGACTGGGCGCGGGTGCCGCAAACCGTGGCCGCCATCGAACAGGCCCTGCGCGACCAGGCCGGGGAGGGCGAGCGTGCCCACGTTTTCACGCACCTGTCGCATTTGTATGCGCAGGGTTCCAGTATCTATACCACCTATGTGTTCCGCTGCTCGGACGATTATGAAACCACCCGGCAGCGCTGGTGGGCCATGAAAAGCGCGGCCAGCGATGCCATCGTGGAACACGGCGGCACCATCAGCCACCAACACGGGGTGGGGCGCGACCACGCCCCCTGGCTGGAGCACGAGAAAGGCGCGCAGGGCCTGGAGGCGCTGCGTGGCCTGTTCACACATTTCGACCCGCAAGGGCGGCTCAACCCGGGCTGCCTGCTGGAGGACTGACACATGCTGGGACAGCGCCCGACACTGGCCTCGCTGGCCGAACGGGAATGGGATCTGATCGTGGTGGGCGGTGGTATCACCGGCGCCGGGGTGCTGCTGGAAGCGGCCCGCCAGGGCCACAAGGTGCTGCTGCTGGAGCAGCAGGACTTCGCCTGGGGCACCTCCAGCCGCTCCTCGAAGATGGTCCACGGCGGCCTGCGCTACATCGCCCAGGGCGACGTGCGGCTGACCCGCGACGCCTTGCGCGAGCGGGAGCGCCTGCTGCGCGACCTGCCCGGTCTGGTGGAACGCGCCACCTATCTGTTCCCGCTGCGCAAGGGCAAATTCCCGGGGCGCTGGCCGATGACCGCGGTGCTGTCGCTGTACGATTTCCTGGCCGGCATTCGCGACCACCGCTTCGTGTCCCGCCGCGAGTTGCTGTCCCGGGTGCCGGGCCTGGACGCCACCGGCCTGAGCGGCGCCATGAGCTACACCGACGCGCTCACCGACGACTGCCGGCTGGTGATCCGCTGCCTGCTGGAGGCGGCCCGGCTGGGTGGCGAGAGCCTCAACTATGCGCGCGCCACCGCCAGCCGCCGGGACGGCGACCGCACCCGGCTCACCGTAGAGGACCGGCTCAGCGGCGAGCAGGCGGAAGTGAGCGCCCCGGTGGTGATCAACGCCACCGGCGCCTGGGCGGATCGCCTGGGCGGCGCCGGCCCGGACACCGCGCCGCGCATCCGTCCTCTGCGCGGCAGTCATCTGTTCGTGGACCCGACGCGGCTGCCGGTGGACGACTGCCTGACGGTGATGCATCCCCGCGATGGCCGTCCGGTGTTCGTGTTCCCCTGGGAGGGGGTCACCTGCGTGGGCACCACCGACCTGGACCACGGCGACGACCTGGACCTGGAGGCCAGCGCCAGCGCCGCCGAGGTGGATTACCTGCTGGAGCTGATCAACAGCCAGTTCCCGGATGCCGGCCTGAGCCGCGACGACGTGCTCTCCACCATGGCCGGGGTGCGCCCGGTGATCGCCTCCGGCAAACCCGCCGCCGCCGGCAAGGCGCCGTCCAAGGAGCGCCGCGACCATGCCGTCTGGCAGGGCGATGGCGTGGTCACCGTGAGCGGCGGCAAGCTCACCACCTTCCGGCTGATCGCCCTGGACGCCCTGGCCGCCGCCGGCCTGCTGGACGCCCGCGCCGCCCGTCGCGCCCGGCGCAGCAACGCGCCGCTGTTCCGGCCCCTGCCGGAGGCCCCGCTGCAGGTGGATCAGTTCCTGCACGGGGTGCAGGACGACGACGCCCTGATTCGCTGGGTGCTGGAGAACGAGGCGGTGGTGCACCTGGACGACCTGCTACTGCGCCGCACCCGGCTGGGCTTGCTGCGCCGCGATGGCGGCGCCGCCCTGGCGCCGCGCTTGCGCGCGCTCACCGGCGACATCCTGGGCTGGGACGAGGCCCGTTGGGAGCAGGAATGGCAGCGCTACCAGGCCCTCCGTGAGCGCTTCTACGGCGTGCCGCCGGCGGAACGGGCGGCGGCGTGAGCGGGGCCGCCACCGCGCCGGCCGGGCCGCTGCTGCTGGCCCTGGATCAGGGCACGCAAAGCGCCCGGGCCATGCTGTTCGACGCCGGCGGCGAACTGGTGGCGCGCTTTCAACAGCCGATCCAGCCCTACCGCGACGGCGGCCCCGGCGAGGCGGAACAGGACGCGGACTATTTCTGGGAACAGCTGGCCGGCGCCTGTCAGGGGCTGTGGGCCGACCACGGCGCCCTGCGCGAACGGGTGGTGGCGGTGGCACTGACCACCCAGCGGGCCTCGGTGGTGTGCCTGGATGACAACATGCGCCCTCTGCGGCCGGCGGTGATCTGGCTGGATCAGCGCCGCACCGCCGACTACCCCACGCTGCCGGTGTACTGGCGCTGGCCGGTGGCGGTGCTGGGGCAGGGCGAGACCCTGCGCCAGTTCCAGTCCAAGGCGGAGTGCAACTGGCTGGCGGTGGAAGAGCCGGAGCGCTGGGCGCGCACCCGCTGGTTCCTGCTGCTGTCCGGCTACCTGACCTGGCGCCTGTGCGGCGAACGCCGGGACTGCACCGCCAGCCAGGTGGGCTATCTGCCGTTCGATTACAAGAAGCAGGCCTGGGCCGCCGCCGGGGACATGAAGTGGCACGCCCTGCGGGTGCGCCGCGAGCAGTTGCCGGAGCTGGTACCGCCGGGGCAGGCGCTGGGACGGATCAGCGAAGCGGCGGCCGCCGCCACCGGGATTCCCGCCGGCTTGCCGCTGATCGCCTGTGGCGCCGACAAGGCCTGTGAGGTGCTGGGCGCGGGCGCTTTCGCCCCGGACACCGGCCACATCAGTTACGGCACCACCGCCACCTTCAATACCTGCAACGCCCGCTTCGTGGAACCGATCCCGTTCGTGCCCGCCTACGGCGCCGCCGCGCCGGGCCGCTATAATTCCGAGATCATCGTGCAGCGCGGCTATTGGATGGTGAACTGGTTCAAGCGCGAGTTCGCCGCCGAGGAAGTGCGCGAGGCGGCGCGGCTGGGCGTGCCGGCGGAGCGGCTGTTCGAGAAACTGCTGGAGGCGTCGCCGCCGGGGGCCCTGGGGCTGACCCTGCAGCCGTTCTGGAACCCGGGGGTGCGCATTCCCGGGCCGGAGGCGAAAGGCGCGATTATCGGCTTCGGCGACGTGCACACCCGGGCCCATCTGTACCGGGCCATTATCGAGGGTATTGCCTACGCTCTGCGCGAAGGCCGGGAACGGCTGGAAAAGCGCAATCGCACGCCGATCCGGCGGTTGCTGGTGTCCGGCGGCGGCTCCCAAAGCGACGCGGTGATGCAGATCACCGCCGACCTGTTCGGTCTGCCGGCGGTGCGCCCGCACACCTTCGAGACCTCCGGCCTGGGCGCCGCCATCAACGCCGCCGTGGGCGCCGGCCTGTACCCGGATCACGGCGCGGCGGTGGCGGCCATGACCCGACCGGGGACCGCCTTCCAGCCGCGCCCGGCACCGGCGGCGCTTTATGATCGTCTGTACCGCAGGGTGTACCGGCGTCTCTATCCGCGGCTGGCGCCGCTGTACCGCGCGATCCGCCAGATCACTGGCTACCCGGGTCGCGCCTGAGCGGGCCGCACCGGTGTCGCACGGTGGTACACTGGGCCTTCGCGATTACCGGGAGGCCGCCATGCGCGTCACCGATCTGGCCCGGCGGGCCGACACCACCGCCGAGACCGTCCGTCATTACACCGAACTGGGGCTGCTGCGCCCGGACCGGGATCCGGCCAACGGCTACCGCCGCTACGGCGGCGACGATCTGCGCCGGCTGCGCTTCGCGCTCAAGGCGCGGGGGCTGGGTTTCACCCTGGGCGATGTGCGCGCCCTGATCGAGGAATCGGAAAGCGGCGCCACGCCATGCCCGAAGGTGCGGGCCCTGATCGAAACGCGCCTTCAGGAAGTGGAGGCGCGCATCCAGGAACTGCGCGGCCTCAGCGATCGCATGCAGGCCGCCGTGGCGGCCTGGGAAAACGCACCGGACTGCCGTCTGGAAGACGGCCGGGTGTGCGGTCTGATCGACTCGTTCAACGCGCCGGAAGCGGGCGCCCGCGCCGGCCAATAGCCGCCGGCGCCGGGGCCCGCTCAGGCGTCTTTTTCCGGCTCCGGCCGCTGGTCTTCCTTGATCAGGCCGATCACCGACCAGCCGGGCTTGGGTTCCGGCTGGGTCTCGGCGGTGAACACGTGCACCCGGTCGCGGGGGTCGATGGCGAACAACGGCAGCACCTGCCGGTCCTCCACCTTCAGATAGGCGTCGAAGCTGAATTCGTCGGTGATCCGCGTGCGGCGGATCTCGGCGCCCTGGCTGATCAGGCTGGCCAGCCGCGCGTAACTGGCCTCGCTGCTGAACAGGGTGGCGCCCCGGTGCTGGGCCGCCACCTCGTGCTTGTCTTCCTTCTCGCTCACCCAAGGCAGGCTGTAGACGTTGGCTTCGCCAAATTCCAGGCGGTAGCGCATGGTGGCCATGGTGTTCAGCTCGCGGCGCGGGCTCAGGCCCAGCAGCTTGCCGTAGCCGACCAGGTCCAGATGCTGGTCCGCGTGGCTGGACACCGGGTTGCCGTAGAAGGTGCCCAGGCCTTCCATGCGCGCGGCGCGAATGCTCTCCCAGCTGGAATCGATCAGGATCACCGGGAAATTGTTCTCGTGCAGCGCTTCACCCACCGCCCGCGCCACCGGGTTGGCACCGATGATCAGGAAGCCGCGCGGGCCGGGCTCCGCAACCTTGAGCAGCCGTGCCAGGGGCCGCGCGGTGACGCTCTGCAGGGCCACCGTGCCGATGATCACCATGAAGGTCAGCGGCACCAGCAAGTCGGCGCCTTCCACGCCGTTCTCCTGCAGCCGCTGGGCGAACAGGGCGGACACCGCCGCCGCCACGATGCCGCGCGGCGCGATCCAGGCCAGCAGCGCTTTTTCCCGCCAGTTGAGGCTGCTGCCCAGGGTCGACACCCACACCGACAGCGGCCGCGCCACCAGCTGGATAATGGCCAGCACCAGCAGGGCGGTGGCGCCCAGGCTCAGCAGCTGGTCCATCTCCAGGCGCGCGGCCAGCACGATGAACAGTACCGAGATCAGCATCACCGACAGGTTTTCCTTGAAGTGCAGGATATCGTCGGTGCGCACGCCCTTGCGGTTGGCCAGCACGATGCCGGCCACCGTCACCGCCACCAGGCCGGACTCCTCGCTGAGGCCGTTGGCGAGCACGAAGGAGCCGATCACCATGGACAGCACCAGGAAGCTGCGCAGGTATTCCGGCACCAGTTGCCGGGCCAGCAGGAAGCTGAGAATAAAGGCCACCACCGCGCCGATCACCGTGCCCACGGCGATCGCCTGGAAAAACAGCCACAGGCCGTGCAGCAGGGCGCCCTGCTGGCCGGTGGCCACCACCAGCTCATAGGCCAGTACCGCCAGGATGGCGCCCAGCGGATCGATGACGATGCCTTCCCAGCGCAGCAGTCGGGCGACGCTGGCCTTGGGCCGCACGCTGCGCAGCAGCGGCACGATCACGGTGGGGCCGGTGACCACCACCAGGGCGCCGAACAGCAGCGCCAGCCCCAGCGGCAGATCCAGCAGCCCCCAGGCGGACAGGGTCACCACGCCCCAGGTGACCAGCGCGCCCCAGGTGACCAGACGGCGCACGGTCTTTTCCAGACCGCGGATTTCATCGAAGCGCAGGGTCAGGGCGCCCTCGAACAGAATAATCGACACCGCCAGGGACACGCCGGGCAGCAAAAGATCCCCGAACAGGTCGCGGGGCTGAATCAGGCCGGTCACCGAGCCGAGCAGCAGACCGGAAATCAACAGCGGCAGAATCGCCGGCAGCTTGATGCGCCATGAGGCCCATTGGCACAAAAAAGCCACCACGGTGATCACGGCAAGCTGAAAAGGGACGGAAAGTTCCATGGGCTTCCTTGTCTCGAGGGTGCGGCTATGGTCCCAGCGAATCCGATAAGCCGCAAGAAGTATGATCGGCGGCGTCGCACGCCCGCCGCCGGGCAATTCTCCTAGCGCGCCGGCCGCCGCCAAATGTTACCCTTGCGCGCTTCCTGTTCGCGTTTCCCGGAATCTTTTTCATGCCCACGATCTCTCCGCTGCGCTTGGCGATTCTGCTGGGTGGGCTGGTGGCCCTCGGGCCGCTGGCCATCGACACCTATTTGCCGGCGTTGCCGACCATGGCCGAGGACTTCGGCGTGGCGGTGCACCGGGTGGAGCTGTCGGTGAGCTTCTATGTGATCGGGGTGGCCGCCGGGCAGTGGCTGGGCGGGCCCCTGTCCGACCACTTCGGTCGCAAGCCGGTGGCCTATATGGGGCTGGCGGTGTTCCTGCTCGCCAGCCTGGCGATCAGCGTGTGCACCAGCGTCGGCCAGCTGTACCTGCTGCGCGTGGTGCAGGCCCTGGGCGGCGGCGCCACGGTGGTGATCGCGGCGGCCTCGGTGCGCGATCATTTCAACGGCCGCGAGGCGGCCCGGGTGCTGACCTCGGTGGGGTTGGTGTTGCTGATCGCGCCGTTGCTGGCGCCGGCCATCGGCGCGGCTCTGCTGAAGCTGGCCGGCTGGCCGAGCATCTTCGTGATGCTGGCCGCCTACTCGGTGGTGGTGGGGCTGATTCTGCGCTTCGGGCTGCCGTCGGTGGCGCCCCAGGTGGCGGAGGAGCCCCTGCGCCATCGCATGTTCGCCGCCTACGGCCGGGTGTTGCGCCAGCGCAAGGCGATGGGGTTCATCCTCGCCAACGGCCTGGTGTTCTCGGCCATGTTCACCTTTATCACCGACGCCGCCTTCCTCTATATCGAGTATTTCGAGGTGGGGGAGAGCGCCTTTCCGCTCTATTTCGGCGCCAACGTGGTGCTGATGCTGACCCTCAACCGGGTCAACGTGCTGCTGCTGCGTCACTATGAAAGTGTCACCATTCTGGGCGTGGCGGTGCTGATCCAGTGCCTGTCCGCGGCGGCGCTGCTGACGTTGACGCTGGCCGGCGAGCTGGCCCTTTGGAACACGGTGCCGCTGATCATGCTGGTGGCCGGCATGGCGGCCCTGGCGATTCCCAACGCCCTGGCCAGTTTTCTCGCCTACTTCGACCGCGACAGCGGCGCCGCCACCGGGCTCAACGGCTGCCTGCAGTTTCTGCTCGCCGGCCTGATCGGTACCGGTCTGGGCATGATCCACGACGGCACGCCGCTGCCGATGACCGCCCTGATGGCGGCCAGCGCCCTGGCGGCGCTGCTGTCGTTTCGTTTGATCGCCGGCGAGCGCATCGGCAACCGTTTCTAAGGCCGTTTCTAAGACCCGGCCAGCCGCGCCAGCGGCCGGTCCTGGCTCCGGGGGCGCAGGGCCTCCAGCACCAGCAGCGGCAGCACCACCACCCAGGGCAGCAGAATCCACGCCGACAGCGGCAGGTCGCCGTCGAACAGCTTGATGCCCAGCGGTATCAACGCCAACAGGTGCAGCAGGTGCGCGAACAGGGCCGCACCGCCCAGCAGCAGCAACTGCTCCAGCACCGCCACCCGGCGCAGCAGTCGATTGCGCGCGCCCAGCACGCGCAGCAGCGCCTCGTCCCGTCGCCGTTGCTGGCCGCCGGCCAGCCAGGCGGCGGCCATCACCAGGATACTGGCGGCCAGCAGCAACACCGCCAGGGCCAGGGCCGCGCGGCTGGCCTGATCGATCAACCCCTGGGCCTGGTCGAGCAGGGCGTTGACGTCCAGCAGGGTGATTTGCGGGAACTGCCGGATCAGATCGGGCAGCTCGCCGGTGCGGTTTTCGGGCAGATAGAAGCTGGTCAGCCAATAACGGCTTTGCCCGTCCAGGGTGCCGGGGCTGAACATGAAGTAGAAGTTGGGCTCGAAGCTTTCCCAATCCACCTCGCGCAGCCCCACCACGGTGGCCTCCAGGTCACCGGCCTGACCGGTGAAGGTCAGGGTGTCGCCCACCGCCAGGCCCAGGGATTCGGCCAGCTCCGATTCCACCGACACCTCACCGGCGGCCTCGCCGATCCAGCGGCCCTCCAGGGTGAGGTTGCTGTCCGGTAAGGTCTCCGCCTCGGTGAGCGACAGGTCCCGGTTCAGGGCCCGCTGCCCCTGATCGTCGTCGTCCTCTTCCTTGGTGACCGCCTCGCGCACCGGCTCGTCGTTGATCCGGGTGAGCCGACCACGCACCACCGGGTAATAGCCGGGCACCCGGGCGTCGTGCCGGTCCAGCCAGTCCCGGAAAGCGTCCAGATCCTGGTCGAACAGATTGAGCACGAAATAATTGGGGGCGTTCTCCGGCAGCCGGTCGCGCCAGTCGGCCAGCAACTGCTGGCCCACCTGGGTGGCCAGGGACATGATCGACAGTGCCAGCACCATGGCGGCCAGCATCGGCAGCGTGGTCAGCGGGCGCCGGGACAGGCGGCGCAGCGCCAGCCGGGCCGGCAGGGGCCAGCGCTGGCCGGCCCGGTCGGCCAGCCGCAGCGGCCCCCATAGCAGCAACGGCAGGCCCACGGCCACTGCCACCATCAACGCCAGCAACTGGCCCAGATCAGTGAGCGAGCCCGACAGCATCATCGCCACCAGCACCGGCGCCGCCAGGGCGCCGATCAGGTTGAGGCCGGCCCGGGCGGAGGGCGCCTGGGGCCGGTCGCCGAGAATGTCCCGGGCCGGCAGGTGGGCCAGCCGCCACAGGCGGGGCAGGGCGAAGCCCGCCCAGATCACCACCGGCGCCAGCCCCAGCAGCAGCCAGGTGTGCCAGGGCGGTTGCCAGGCCAGCGCCTCGCCGAGCCACCGGCGCAGCAGGGTGAACGCCAGCGCCGCCAGACCCAGCCCCAGCAGCAGCGACGGCAGCAACGCCAGCAGCTCGCGGCCCAGCACCTGGCCGAGAATGCGGCGGCGGCTGGCGCCGAAGGTTTTCATCACCGCGCAGCGGCCGGCCTGTTCGGCGCCGCGCACCCCGGCGGCCAGATAGACCGCGCCGCCGCACAGCAGCACCACCATCATCACCGCCAGTTGCCCCCACAGGGTCAGCTGGCGCAGCGGCCCCATGGATCGCAGTCCGGCGTCCTCGCGGGTGTCGATTTCCTGGTTCACCGCCAGGGTCGGGCGCAGCGCGTCCTGCAACTCCGCCAGTTGATCGCCGGGGGCGGCGATGCGCAGTTCATGGCGGACCCGGGTGCCGGGGCCGAGGATGCCGGTGGAGCCCACGTCGGCCAGGTTCATCATCAGGCGCGGGTTCATGCTGTAGAAGCCGGCGCCCTGGTCCGGCTCGCGCACCAGCACCTTGCTCACCAGCAGTGCCCGGTCGCCGACCGTGATGAATTCGCCCAGGTTCTGGTCCAGCCGGTCCAGGGCGGTGCCGGCCAGCCACACTTCACCGGCCGGCGGCCCCCGGTCCACCGTCGCCGGGTCGCCGAAGCGCCGGTCGCTGACTCGCAGCTGGCCGAACAGGGGGTAACCATCGTCCACCGCCTTGACGCTCACCAGCACGAAGGTGTCGTCGCGCACCAGCACCGTGGTGAAGCGGCTGATCGCCGAACGGGGCCGGTCGCCAAGCAGCGCGATCTGCTGCTCGCTGGCCGGCTGGCTGCCCTCCAGGATCAGGTCGCCGCCGATGGCCTCGGCGGTGCGGTTGGCGAAACGATGCTCCAGCTCGCCGCGCAGCAGCACCACCGCGGCGATGGCCAGCGACGCCACCAGCAGCGCCAGCGCCTGAATACGGAAGGCGCCGGAGCGCCAGGGTCGCAGCAACAGACGGGGATCAGGCATTCAGGCGCCCCTCCACCAGCTCGTGGTGATGGGCGCAATGGGCGGCCAGGGCCGGGTCGTGAGTGACCAGTACCAGGGCGGTGCCGTGGTCGCGGTTGAGGTCGAACAGGAGGCTGGCCACCTGGTCGCCGTTGGCCCGGTCCAGACTGCCGGTGGGCTCGTCGGCGAACAGCAGGTCCGGCTCCACCGCGAAGGCCCGGGCCAGCGCCACCCGTTGCTGTTCGCCGCCGGACAGCTGCGCCGGGAAATGCCGTTCCCGGTGGCCCAGGCCGACCCGCTCCAGCCAGTGACGGGCCCGTTCCCGGGCGCGCTCGGCGCCGGCGATCTCCAGCGGCAGCATCACGTTTTCCAGGGCGTTCAGCTCCGCCACCAGATGGAACGCCTGGAACACGAAGCTGCAGTAGCGCCCGCGCAGGGCGGCGCGGCCATCCTCGCCCAGGGCGCTGAACGGTTCGCCGCGCAACCGCACCTCGCCGCCGCTGGGCACGTCCAGGCCGGCGAGCAAACCCAATAACGTGGATTTTCCGGAACCGGACGGCCCGGTGATGGCCAAACTGTCACCAGGGTTCAACGTCAGGTGGATATCATCGAGGAGGGTCAGCGTGCCTTCCGGGGCGGGAACCGTTTTGCTAAGTTGATGCGCGTCGAGAACCGGAGTGGAAGCCATATGTGGGGACGCCTGTTGATCGTAATCTGTTTGTTGTTGCCCGCCGCCGTGCGCGCCGACGGCGTGCTGGTGCTGGGTGACAGCATCAGCGCGGCCTATGGCATCGACGAGTCGGAGGGATGGGTACAGCTTCTCCGACAGCGCCTGGAGACGCAATGTTCCGGCCTGCCGGTGGTGAACGCCTCGGTGAGCGGCGATACCAGCGACGGCGGCCGGGTGCGGCTGCCCAAATTGCTGGAGCGTCATCAACCGGACATCGTGGTGATCGAGCTGGGCGGCAACGACGGCCTGCGCGGTCTGCCGCCGCAGCGGCTGACGGACAATCTCGGCACCATGATACGGCTCAGCCGTGAAGCCGGCGCCGATCCGGTGTTGCTGGGCATGCGCATTCCGCCCAACTACGGCCGCGCCTACACCGAACGCTTCGAGCAGGCGTTTCGCGACGCCGCCGACCAGGGCGACGTACCGCTGCTGCCGTTTCTGCTGGACGGCGTGGTGGAAGCCGGCCAGCTACAGGACGATGGCATCCATCCCACCGTGGCCGCCCAGCCGACCCTGCTCGACAACGCCTGGCCGGTGATCGAACCGGCGCTGCCGGCGACCTGCCGCTGACCCGACGGAGAACCACCATGATGGACCTGCACGCGCCCCATGAAGACATTCTGACGTTCTGGCTCGGTGAGGAACGGGATGAATACGGCTGGCCGTCGGCGGGGATCACCCGTGGCTGGTTCAAGAGCAGCCCGGGCCGGGACGCCGATATCGAAGCGCGCTTCGGTGACCGGGTGGAGGCGGCGCTGGCCCGGGAACTGGTGGACTGGGAACGGGAGGCCGGCTCGCGGCTGGCGCTGATCCTGCTGCTCGACCAGTTCACCCGCAATATCTTTCGCGGAGAGGCCCGCGCCTTCGCCGGCGACCATCGCGCCGCCACGCTTTGTCTGGAAGGGCTGTCCACCGGCCAGGACCGGCGGCTGGACTGGCCCGGCCAGGTGTTCTTCTGCATGCCGTTGATGCACGCCGAGGACGAGGATCTGCAGAACCGCGCAGTGCGCTGTTATCAGGACCTGAGCGAGCGGGTGCCGGCGGCGCTGCGCGCGAACATCGAGGAGAACGTGCGTTTCGCCGAGGAGCACCGGGACGTGATCCGGCGCTTCGGGCGCTTTCCCCACCGCAACCGGGCGCTGGGGCGGGAAAGCACCGCCGAGGAACGGGCGTTTCTGGAAACCGCGAAACGCTACGGGCAATAGTCGGCGCTCCGCCTCAGCAGAGATCCGTCAGGCGCGCCCTTCGCCCGGTTCCAGTGCATCCAGCGCGGCCAGCAGGCGCTGGCGCAGGGCCGCTTCCAGCGGCGCCTCGGCGGGCCGCTCCTCCACCAGCTTGAGGGCTTCTTCCAGGGGCGCGTAGCCAGCGGACTTCATCGCCCGGGGCAGCTGCTCGAGCTGCCAGGCCAGCCGCTCCTGGCGGGCGTGTTCCGGCGTTTCCACCCCGGCCAGCGCTTCCAGGGCCACCGCCCGGCCACTGTCTTCAGCGGTGTCATCGCTGTCGCCCTCCGGGGCGTCCGCCAGCCGTTGCCGGGCGTCACGCCAGCGCCGCCAGCGCGGCAGGTCGGCACGCAATTGCCGCAGCCGGTCCCGCAACTGTTGATGGCGGCGCTGCTGGCCGCGCTCCAGCGCGGCCGGCGCCAGGGTCTCCAAGGCGCCGGCGCGTTCCGCCAGGTCGCCGTCGTCCTGCTCCGCCAGCGGCCGTTCCAGTCGTTGCTCGCATTCCGCCAGCACCGCGCTGGCCCGTTCCTGCTCGGCGCGGCGCTCCTGGTCGCGGGCCTGGCTGGCCGCCTGGCGGGCGCCGAACAGGGCGTCCATCAGGCCACGGAAGGTCTTCTGAAAATGACGATGGCGGGCCGGCGGCAGCCAGCCGGCGGCCCGCCAGCGGGTCTGCAGATCGCGGGCCTGGCGGGCGGCGCCGTGCACGTCGTCCTGTTCGGTGAGCGCGCGGGCCTCGTCGATCATCCCCTGGCGCTGCTGCTCGGCCTGCTGCCAGGCCTGGTCCAGCCGTTCGTCGATCTCGGCGAGCAGGGCGGAGAAACGCTTTTGCACGTCGCGGGCATCGGTGAAACGCACCGGCGCCAGGCTTTTCCATTCCCGGGGCGCGCGCCGGCGGATTTCCCAGACCGCCTGCCAGTCCGCCTTGGCCCAGTTTTCCCCGGCCACGAAGTCCGCCAGCTGGGCGCACAGGGCGCGGCGCTTCTCCAGGTTTTCCGCGCGCTGGGCGTCGAGCTCCCGGAAGTGGGCGCGGCAGGGTTCATAGGCCCGGTCCGAGGCCGCCTTGAAACGGTCCCAAAGTGCCTGGTCCTGGCCCTGATCGGAACTCATCAGTGCGCGCCATTCGTCGTGCAGCGCCTGGATGGCGCTGGCCCGTTCCTCTGGGTCCATGTCCACGTCCACCAGTGCCTCCATGCGCTGGCACAGGGCGTCCTTCTTCGGTTGGGCGGCGAAGGCGTGCCAGTCGCGCAGTTCCTCGCGCCGTTCGGCGTGCCGCTCCAGCTGGCGGGCCAGCCAGGGGTCGTCTTCGTCGGCGAGCACCGCCTCGGCTTTCAGCCACAGGCGGTTGGCGTGTTTCAGATTGCCGCGCTCCAGTTCCCGGCGCAGCGCCACCACCAGACCCCGGTGGCGGCTGGTGGTGGTTTTCTCCGAGCGGCGTGGCGCCGGTTCGGGGGCGGCCGGCTCGGCGTCGTCCCCGGCGGCCAGGCCGGCCAGGGAGGAGGGCGGCGGCACCCGGGCCGGCCATTGCTCGGCCAGCTCCCGGCGCGTTTCCGACTCTTCCTGCTCGCGGGCCGCCTCGGCCAGGGCGATCAGGCGGCGCCATTCGTCCAGCTGGGAGCGGAACGCCAGCTCCTGGTCGTCGTCGCCGGGGGCCTCTTCCGCCGCCGCCTGCCAGCGGCGCTCCTGGGTGGCCACCGCGGAACGCAGCTCGCCGAGCTGGTGGTCCCAGGTGTCGCTGGTCAGGTCGCGCAGCAGCGTGCGCAAGGTGTCCAGAGCGGCCTGACGCTCGGCCACGGCGGCCTCATGGAGGGCCGCCGCCCGCTCTTCCCGATGGCGTGCCTCGATCCGCTCGTGACACTGGGCCAGGGCCCGTTCGGCGCGGCCCCGCTGGTCGGCGGAGGCCTCGTCGTCCAGGGCCCGCCAGCGCTGCTCCAGTTGCCCCAGACGGGCGTCGAACAGCGGGTCGGCGCTGCGGCTGGCCAACTGTTCCAGGGCGACCAGGGCCTGGTCGCGCTCCTGGTCGCGCTGCTCGCGGTCGGCGGCGGCTTTCTGATGGTCCTTGAGGCGCTCGCGGGCCAGCCGTACCACTTTCTTGTCGCGACCGTCGCGGCCCAGCTGGCGCAGCAGGGCGTCGTCGTCCAGGCGTTCGGCGGCGGCCAGCCGCAGGGCCGCGTCCTGGCCGTGCACGGCCAGTTCATAAAGACTTTGGGCGTCATCGATGGCGGCCAGGGCCGCCTGGCGGCTGTCCGGGTCCGGGCTGTGGCGCGCCACGTGCTGAAGCACCCGAGGGTTGTCGGTGTGAGCGATCAGACGTTGTCGGGTGGCCGCGTCCGGGCCACCGTCGACCTGGCCGGCGAGCAACGCCATGATCCGTTGCGAGGCGGCTTCGCGCACCTCGGCGTCGGCGTCGTCGCGGATCAGCCGGTCAAGCACCGTCAGGTCGATTAGGGCGCCGGCGGCCACCGCCCGCACCCGCGGGCTGTCGTCGTGCTCGGCCAGAGCGGTCAGGGTGTCGCCGTCACGGCTCGGATCGAGGTCGGCGGCGGCGTCCGCGCGCACGGCGGCGTCGCGGTGGCGCCACCGCGGCTTGAAAAGGTTGCGTAGTGCCATGTCACCCCTGTTATGGCGTTTGTTGTGGGAACGGCCGGACGGCGCTCCGCTTCAGCCGTGATGGCACCGTCGGCGCATCGCGGCTGAAGCGGTTCCTACTATAGGCAATTTCGCCCTCAGGCGGAAAGGCGTGACTGGATCAGGGCGTCTTTTTCCGCCCAGATTTCGCTGATCCAGCCCTGGATGCGGGCGCGGAATTCCGGATCGTTCTCATAGTCGCCCTCGGCGGCCCAGTCCGGGATCGGGCGCTGATGCACGATCACCTGGACCTCGTCCATGGCGCCGCCCAGGAAGCCGAGCAGGGAGCGGGTGGTGTTCGGCGGGTAGACGATGGTGAAATCCAGCAGCTTGTGCAGCTGGCCGCCCATGGCCTTGAGGGTGAAGGCGGCGCCGCCGGCCTTGGGCTTGAGCAGGTGCAGGTAGGGCGAGCCCTGCTCATCGTGCTTGGCACGGGTGAAGCGGGTGCCCTCGAAGAAGTTCATCACCGACACCGGGAAGTGCGCGTACTTGGCGCAGGCGCGGCGGGTGGTTTCCATGTCCTTGCCCTTGAGTTCCGGGTGCTTTTCCAACTGGGCCCGGGTGTAGCGCTTCATGAACGGAAAATCCAGCGCCCACCAGGCCAGCCCCAGCAGCGGCACCCAGATCAGCTCCTGCTTGAGAAAGAACTTGAGCGACGGTACCCGCCGGTTGGTGACCTTCTGCAGCACCAGGATGTCCGCCCAGGACTGATGGTTGGAAGTGACCAGGTACCATTCCCGGCGGGCCAGGCCTTCCATGCCCTCCACCCGCCAGCGCACGCCGCTGGTGAGGCCGATGATGGCGTTGTTCACCGCCATCCAGCTTTCCGCGATCACCACCAGCACCCGGGCCAGGGCCACCTGTACCGGGTGGAAGGGCAGGACCAGCCGCAACAGGGCGAACAGATACAAGGGCCCGATCATCAGCAGGGTGTTGAGGGTAATGCCCACCAGGGCCAGGATGCCGCGCAGTTTTATTATCGGAGTCATGATCTACCGGTAAAGTCCTCGAAACAGCGGCGCATGCTACCGTGTTTGGCGGCGCCGCCCCATGTCCGATTCGGTCAGTCCGTGACGCACCCGGCCATTGGCGGCGTTCCCGGCAGCGGGTAGGGTCGACGTTCTTTTGCTGATGTCCCCGGGTAAGGAGTGAAGTCCATGAGCGGTCCCCTGGCCTCCCTGAAAGTCCTCGATTTTTCCACCTTGCTGCCCGGCCCCTTCGCCACCCTGATGCTGGCGGACATGGGCGCCGAGGTGCTGCGGGTGGAGTCGCCCACGCGGCCGGACATGGTGCGGCTGCTGCCGCCCTCCGAGGACGGTGTGTCGGCGGTGCACGGTTACCTGAACCGCTCCAAGCGCTGCCTGGCCCTGGACCTGAAGAAGGCGGAAGCCCGCCAGGTGGTCCATGAGCTGGTCAAGGACTACGACATCGTGGTGGAGCAGTTCCGCCCCGGCGTGATGGACAAGCTGGGGGTGGGCTACGAGACCCTGAAGGCGATCAACCCGGGCCTGATCTATTGCTCGATCACCGGTTACGGCCAGGACGGCCCCTACCGGGACCGGGCCGGCCACGACCTCAATTATCTGGCTCTGGCCGGCATGACCAGCTACAACGGCCGCCGCGGCAGCGGCCCGGCGCCGATGGCCTTTCAGGTGGCGGATATCGCCGGCGGCTCCTGCCACGCGGTGATGGGGATCCTGGCGGCGGTGGTGCACCGTCAGCAAACCGGCGAGGGCCAGCATCTGGACATCGCCATGACCGACGCCGCCTTCGCCCTGCACGGGCTGGCCGCGCCGCCGGCGCTGGTGGCCGGCCAGGACCCGGCGCTGGAAGGCACCACCCTGAACGGCGGCGGCTTCTACGATTGCTACCGCACCCGGGACGGCCGCTACCTGTCCGTGGCCGGCCTGGAGCCGCAGTTTTTCAGCCAGTTCTGCGAGGCCATCGGCCGGCCGGAGCTGACCGCCCGGGGGCTGAGCCAGGATCCGGAGACCGTGGCCGGGCTCAAGGCGGCCATCGCCGAGGTGCTGGCCGGCCAGGACTACGATCACTGGTGCGCCCTGTTCGCCGACCTGGACTGCTGCGTGGAGCCGGTACTGAGCTTCAGCGAGGCCGCCGCTCATCCGCAGCTGCGGGCCCGCAACATGGTGGTGGACGTGCCGCGCCATGACGGCGGTCATCAGCGCCAGGTGGCGTCGCCGTTCAAGTTCTCCGCCACGCCGGTGAACTACCGCTTCAGCGGTGCGCGCATCGGCCAGCACAACCGCGAAGTGCTGCGCGAACGGGGCCTGGACGACGCCGCCATCCAGCGCCTGCGCGACGCCGGTGCCCTGGGAGGCGATGCCTGACGATCGCGATTCCCGGCGCCGTCGGCGGACGCTATGCTGGCGCCATGAGGCGAACGTTACTGGTGGGATTGTTGTTGTGGAGCGGGCTGCTGAGGGCGGCCCCGGACGATTGCCTCTGGCAGGGCGCGGACACCCTGGTGGACCGCACCCACGGTTGGTTGTCGCGCTCCCTGTGCTGGCCGAGCCGCTGGGTGGACGGCTTTTTCCAGGACCCCCTGCGCGAGAACAACGAACCCGCCGCCAGCCTGGTGCGGGTCACCGGAGAACGGGTCTGGCGGGACGACAATGAGGACGCCAGCGACGTGGACGTGGATGCCCGGGTGTGGTTGCCCAGCGCCGAGCGTCGCCTGTCGCTGCTGTTCCGCAGCCGCGATGAGGACCGCGACGACCAGCCGGTGGCCCGCGACCTGCCCGGCAGCGAAGACGAAGGGGGTTTTCGCGGCGCCCTGCGCTGGGTGGTGGACCGCACCGACGCCATGGATCTGGACGTGGACGTGGGCGCCCGGTCCGACCTGACCACCTTCGTGCGTGCCCGCTACCGGCGTCTCTATCCGCTGTTCAATCAGAGCGCCTGGCTGCGCTACACCCAGCGTATCTACTGGGAGGATCCGGACGGCTGGGGTAGTCGCTCACTGGTGGAACTGGACCGGCCCCTGGCCCCGGACGCCATCCTGCGTTTTTCCACCGAGGTCCGTTACACCGAGGAATTCAATCAGGAGGGCACCGGCCTGGGCTTGTTCCAGGGCGTTAACCTGTTCAAGCAACTGGGGCACCAGTCGGCGCTCAATCTGGGGTTGGGCGTGGGCGGGCGCAGCAAGCCGGGGGTGGTGGACAACTATCGGCTGTACGCCCGCTACCGTCGCAATCTGTGGCGGCCCTGGCTGTTCGTGGAGGTGGAGCCTTTCGTGCTGTGGCCCCGGGAACAGGATTACCAGGGCGTGCACGGGGTGGTGCTGCGCCTGGAAACCCTGTTCGGCAAGGTGGACGTGTGAACGCCGGTGGCGGCCCGGGTTGCAACGCCGGTGGCGGCCAGTTCGTTTAGAAGCGACCGCCTCAGTTGGCCCAGCCGCCCCGGCGGCGGCCGGATTTGGATTTCAGCAGCAGGCCGGCCACGGCGCCGAGAAGCAGAATGCCGACGCCGGTGATCCATTTCCGCGACGTATTGTCGTTGCGCAGCATGGTGTTCTCGGCCTTCAGCTGGTCCAGATCCGAGCGCAGCATGCTCAATTCCTCGTTGAGGCGCCGGTTGGCCTGATCCAGCCGCAGCGGGTCGGCGGCCACGTCACGCAGCTTGTCCAGTTCCTGGCCCCGGCTGGTCAATGAGCCCTGCAGTTCCTGGTTCTCGCCGCTGAGCCGGTCGCGCTCGCTTTGCGCCTGATTAAGCTGCTCCTGGAGGGCGCCCACCTGCTGTTCCAGTTTCTCCGCTTTCTGGGTGGCGTCGCGCAGGCGGATCGCCGCCACCGGGGTGCGGCTGATGTATTGCTTGCCGATGTAGCCGTCCACGTCGCCGTAGCGGATGTGCGCCCAGTCGCCGTCCTCGCCGAGAAACTCCACCTGGGTGCCGCTCTTCAGGCCGCGGTGCACGATGCGGTAACCGGCACCGGCACCGGAGCGCACCGGCACGTAAATCTCATCGTCCACCCAGGCGGTGGCGGCGGTGGCGGGCACCGACAGCACGGCAAGCAACAACAAACACAACCAGCGGACCAGCATCGATGGGTACTCCTTGACGGTGAAGGCGCGAAGTTTAGGGAACCGGCGCCGCCGAGGGCGCCGAAATAGTCACATTTCAGGGAAGAAACTCAGGGAAGTACCGCCTTGAACGGCTTCACCGTGACCCGGGCGTAGACGCCGGCGGCGATATAGGGGTCGGCGTCGGCCCAGGCCCGGGCCGCGTCCAGGGAATCGAACTCGGCCACCACCAGGGAACCGGTGAACCCGGCCTGGCCCGGGTCCGGGCTGTCCACCGCCGGGTGCGGGCCGGCCAGGGTCAGCCGGCCTTCGTCGCGGAGCCGCTCCAGGCGGGCCAGGTGGTCGCCCCGGGCGCCGGCGCGCTTGTCCAGGGAGTCGGCCACGTCTTCACTGATGATCGCGTACAGCATCGTCGTCCTCGTCTTTCTTGGCCGGCGGTTCCGGCGGCTGTTTGTCCTGGTGGAAAAGGCGCTGGCGGTCGGCGTCCGGCATGCGTTTGTAGAAGTAGAGGAACGCCCCCACATAGAACACCATCTGGAGGGCGGTGAACCCGAACAGCTTGAAGTTGACCCAGAAATCGGTGCTGAAGTTGTAGGCGATGTACAGATTGAGCACGCCCAGCCCGACGAAATAAAGGATGAAGGCCAGGTTGAGGCGGTTCCAGTCACGGCGGGGCAGGGCCACCACATAGCCGAAACCGCTGACCATCAGCTTCTCGCACAGCCGCTGCAGCAGGTTGCGCTGGCGCAGGAAATGGCCCACCAGCAGCACCGCCGCCAGCACGAAGCTGATGATCGAGGGCCGCCATTTGATGAACACGTCGTCGCGCAGCAGCAGCGTCAGGCCGCCGAACACCAGGGTGACGGCCAGCACCATCAGATGCAGGCGATGCCAGCGCTTCCAGATCAGCCGGCCGGCGATCACCTGGAAGGAGGTGGCGGCGATGATGCCCCAGGTGGCCAGCATGATGTCGCGGCCGCTGAGGAAGTACAGGCCGAAAAACACCACCACCGGGAGGTAGTCGAACAATTGCTTCATGAAGTCGTATCCTCGGTCGGACCGCCGATGGTAGCGGGAACCGTCGTGCAAATCATCCCGCCCGGCGACCGCCGCCTGTATAGGGCGGGGGCGCGAGTGTGGTAACGTGCGCGCCATGACCCACATTGCCCCGTTCCAACGCCCCGACCTGCACTGCCACAGCCTCGCCTCCGACGGCGTTCTGGCGCCGGCGGATCTGGTCGCCCGCGCCGCCGAGTATGGCGTCGACGCCCTGGCTCTCACCGACCACGACACCCTGGCCGGTCTGCCGGAGGCGCGCGCCGCGGCGGCGGGGCACGGTATTACCCTGATCGACGGCATCGAGCTGTCGGTGCTGTGGGGCACCCGCGAGATCCATGTGCTGGGTTTGTGGGTGAACCCGGAGTGTCCGGTGCTGGGCGCCCGCGTGGCCGCCCAACTGGACGCCCGGCGGGAACGGGCCCGGCGCATCGGTGCCCGCCTGGACAAGGCCGCCCGCATCGAGGACAGCTACGCCAAGGCCTGCGAGAAGGCCGCCTCGGACACGCCGGGGCGGCCCTGGTTCGCCCGGGTGCTGGTGGAGGAGGGCGTGGTGCGCGACCAGCGCCACGCCTTCAACCGCTTTCTCAAGAAGGGTCAGTCCGCGTTCGTATCCACCCCCTGGGTAACCCTGGAACAGGGCGTCCGGGATTTGCTGGCCGCCGGTGGCGTGCCGGTGCTGGCGCACCCCCAGGCCTACAGCCTGACCCGCAAACGCCTGCGCGAGCTGGTGCGGGATTTCCGCAACGCCGGCGGCCTGGCCATGGAGGCGGTGATGCCGGGGCTCAGTGCCCAGCAGGCCGGGCTGCTGGAAGAATGCTGGCGGCATTTCGGGCTGGCGGTGTCCGGCGGCAGCGATTTTCACTCGCCGCAACAGAAGTGGCTGTCCCTGGGCGGCCTGCCGCCGTTTCCGCCGGACGGCCGTGCCGTCTGGCAGCTGCCCGAGGCCGGTTACGCCGCCGCCGACGCCGGTTCGCCCGACCCTGACCTGGAGGTGTCCGTATCATGACCGAAGTTCTCCATATCCATCCGGAAACGCCCCAGCCGCGCCTGATCCGGCAGGCGGTGGACGTGATCCGTCGGGGCGGTCTGATTGCCTATCCCACCGACACCACCTACGCCCTGGGTTGCGGCATCGGTGAGAAGGACGCCCTGGAGCGGCTGATCCGCCTGCGCCGCCTGGACGACAAGCACCAGTTCACGCTGCTGTGCCCGGATCTGTCGGTGCTGGCGGTGTTCGCCAAGGTGGACAACCCGGACTACCGCTTGCTCAAGGCGCACACGCCCGGGCCCTATACCTTTATTCTCAAGGCCACCCATGAGGTGCCCCGGCGTCTGATGCACCCGAAAAAGCGCACCATCGGCATCCGCGTGCCGGACCACCCGATCTGCCAGGCGCTGCTGGCGGAGCAGGGCGGCCCGATCATGACCTCCACCGCCCACCTGCCGGACGACGAATTCCCGCTCACCGACCCCCAGGACGTGCGGGATTTCCTCCAGGGGCAGGTGGATCTGGTCATCGACGGCGGCTTCTGCGGGGTCACCGAGACCACGGTGATTTCCCTGGCGGACGGCACCGGTCCGGAGGTGGTGCGCGAGGGCGCCGGGCCCCTCGACGCCATTTTCTGAACACCCGTAAGCCCGGGGACGGACTGGCATTGTCCCTGCAAGGCATTAATCCGGATGTTCACCGGGCTGGCAGCGTGCCAGCCCTGTCTTTACCCCGGCGGTTCCCTTTATAATCGCCGCTTTCTTGCCGTTGCGACAGGAGTCGGCTTTTGAGTTCCGTGGTTCCCTCCCAAAGAGTGGTATCGGGTATGCGCGCCACCGGGCGCCTGCATCTGGGGCATTACCATGGCGTGCTCAAGAATTGGGCACGTTTGCAGCACGAGTACGAGTGTTTCTTTTTTGTCGCTGACTGGCACGGTCTCACCACCGAGTATGAGAACCCGCACGCCATTCAGGACCATGTCTGGGATCTGGTCACCGACTGGCTGGCCGCCGGCGTCAATCCCGGCTCCGCCACCCTGTTCATCCAGAGCCAGGTGCCCGAGCACGCGGAGCTGCATCTGCTGCTGTCGATGATGACGCCGCTGTCCTGGCTGGAACGGGTGCCGACCTACAAGGACCAGCAGGAAAAACTGCGCGAAAAGGATCTCAGCACCTACGGTTTCCTGGGCTACCCGCTGCTGCAGGCCGCCGACATCCTGATCTACCGGGCCGGCCAGGTGCCGGTGGGCGCCGACCAGGTGGCTCACGTGGAGCTGACCCGGGAGGTGGCGCGCCGCTTCAACCATCTGTACGGCCGCGAGCCGGGCTTCGAGGAAGCGGTGGCGGCGGCCATCAAAAAGATGGGCAAGAAGCAGTCGCGCCTCTACACCGAGAACCGCCGCAAGTATCAGGAGCAGGGCGACGAGTCGGCCCTGGAGGCCGCCCGGGCTCTGGTGCAGGGGCAGCAGAACATTACCCTGGGCGACAAGGAACGCCTGAGCGGCGACCTGGAAGGCGGCGGCAAGGTGATCCTGCCGGAACCGCAGGCACTGCTGACACCGGCGTCCAAGATGCCCGGGTTGGACGGTCAGAAAATGTCCAAGTCCTACGGCAACTTCATCAGTCTGCGCGAGGAGCCGGACCAGGTGGACGCCAAGATCCGGCGCATGCCCACCGACCCGGCACGGGTGCGGCGCAGCGACCCGGGCAACCCGGACAAGTGCCCGGTGTGGGAATTCCACCAGGTGTACACCGACGACGCCACCCGCGCCTGGGTGCGTGAGGGCTGCACCTCCGCCGGCATCGGCTGCCTGGAATGCAAGAAGCCGGTGATCGAGGCGGTGCAGGAAGAGCTGGCGCCGATCCGCAAGCGCGCCGAGGAGCATTTGCGTAATCCGGATCTGGTGCGCACCATCGTGGCGGAAGGCTGCGAGGAGGCTCGTGAGGCGGCCCGCGCCACCCTCGAGGAAGTGCGCGCCGCCATGGGGCTGCACTACCGGTGAGTGGCCAGCGGGCGGTGAGTGGCCAGCGGGAGCGGCACGCATGAACGATGTCATCGACCAACCGGCCGCGCCCGGCGCCCGGAACCCCTTGGCGCCGAGCGGTCCGCAACAGGCGGAAATGCCGTTTGGTCTGATGTACGGGCAGGCGATCACCAAGCTGCCGGACGATCTGTACATCCCGCCGGACGCCCTGGAAGTGTTCCTGGAGGCGTTCGAGGGGCCGCTGGATCTGCTGCTGTATCTGATCAAGCGCCAGAATCTGGACATCCTGGACATCCCGGTGGCCCAGATCACCAGCCAGTACATGGAGTACGTGGAACTGATGAAGGCGCTCAACCTGGAGTTGGCCGCCGAATATCTGGTGATGGCCGCCATGCTGGGCGAGATCAAATCGCGCAGCCTGCTGCCGCGGCCCAGCCACGATGACGACGAGGACGCCGAGGACCCGCGCGCGGAGTTGATCCGCCGTCTGCAGGAATACGAGCGCTTCAAGCAGGCCGCCGAGGACATCGACGGACTGCCGCGCCAGGAACGGGATTTTCAGCTGGCCGCCGCGCGCCGCCCGGACTACGTGCGCGAGCGGGCGCAGCCGGACGTGGAGCTGCGCGAGCTGTTGCTGGCCTTCAAGGAAGTGCTACACCGGGCCGACATGTTCGAGAGCCACCAGGTATCGCGGGAGAAATTGTCCACCCGCGAACGCATGGCCAACGTGCTGGACCGGCTCAAGGGCCGCGAATTCGTGCCCTTCGTGGAATTGTTCGAGGCCGAGGAAGGCCGCCTCGGCGTGGTGGTGAGTTTTCTGGCGGTGCTGGAGCTGGTCAAGGGTTCGCTGATCGAGCTGATCCAGACCGAGCCGTTCAGCCCGATCCACGTGAAGGCCCGCACGCTGGTGCTGGAGGAGTCCGAGGCCCTGGCGGCACTGGAAATCGATGACGACGAATCCGCCGACGACACGCCCGAGGACGATTGACGTGGAGCCGCAGCACATCAAGAACATTCTGGAAGCGGCGATTTTCGCCGCCGACGGCCCGCTCGACCGGGACGCGCTGTTGATGCTGTTCGACGAGGGTGAGCGGCCGGACAAGGCGACCCTGTCGAAGCTGCTGGAAGAGGTGGCCGAGGAATACGCCGGGCGCGGCGTGGAATTGCGCGAGGTGGCCTCCGGCTTCCGCTTCCAGGTGCGCAAGGACCTGGGCCCCTGGGTCAGCCGCCTGTGGCAGGAGAAACCGCCGCGCTACAGCCGGGCGATCCTGGAAACGCTGGCGCTGGTGGCCTACCGTCAGCCGATCACCCGGGGCGAAATCGAGGAAATTCGCGGCGTGTCGGTGAGCTCGCACATCATCAAGAGCCTGCTGGAACGCAATTGGGTAAGAGTGGTGGGGCACCGGGACGTGCCCGGGCGCCCGGCCATGTTCGCCACCACCCGGCAGTTTCTGGACTACTTCGATCTGAAGAGCCTGGAGGACCTGCCGCCGCTGTCCGAGATCAAGGATCTGGACAAGCTCAACGAGGAACTGGCGCTGAGCGACGCCCCGGACGAGGACGAAGACCAGGAGCCGGGCACCGACACCGCCGCTGGTGAGCCCGCCGAGCGGCTGTTCGGCGGCTACGACGAGGCGCCGGAAATCGACGACTCCACCCTGATGAGCATGGACAAGGTGGACGCGGTGAACGCCGGTTTCGAGACCGAATTCCGCCGCAAGGCGTCACCGGAGGCGGAGAACGACGCCGCCCCGACCAAACCGGTTGCCACGGAAGTGCCGGTTGCCACGGACACGCCGGTGGCGGACGACGCGGAAGACCGGCAGGGGAACGACGACGGCGGCGAAGCCGCCAACGAGGACGAAACATCGCGTCATGAGTGAAAAGTTGCAGAAAGTCCTGGCCCGCACCGGGCTGGGATCACGCCGTGAACTGGAGACCTGGATCGCCAACGGGCGCATCTCCGTGAACGGCAAGGTGGCGACCCTGGGCGACCGGGTGGAGCCGGAAGACACGATCAGAGTGGACGGCAGGATCATTCCAGTGAAGGCGGAAGAAGACGTAATTCGGCGCGTGATCGTTTATCACAAGCCAGCCGGTGAGGTGTGCTCGCGGAACGACCCGCAGGGGCGCCCCACGGTGTTCGACAATCTGCCCCGGTTGCAGGGCCTGCGCTGGGTGCAGGTGGGCCGGCTGGACATCAATACCACCGGCCTGATGCTGTTCACCACCGACGGTGAGCTGGCGCATCGCCTGATGCACCCGTCCAACGGTTTCGTGCGCGAGTACGCGGTGCGCGTGCGCGGCGAGCTCACCGATGAGAAACGGCGGGCGATGCTTGACGGCGTGCTGCTGGAGGACGGGGTATCCCGGTTCGACAGCATCGAGGACGCCGGCGGCGGCGAAGAGGCCGCCAACCACTGGCACAAGGTCAGCCTGACCGGCGGCAAGTATCGGGAAGTGCGGCGCCTGTTCCAGTCCCAGGATCTGGAAGTGGCGCGGCTGATCCGCATCCGCTTCGGCGATCTGACGCTGCCGTCGGATTTGCGCATGGGGCGCTGGAAGGAACTCACCGCCGACGAGATCAAGCCGCTCACCGACCGGGTGGATCTGAAAGGTAAGAAGTACACCGGCCTGTACGGTCGCGCGCGCCTGCGCCACCAGCGTGGCGACAAGCCGCCGCGCAAGCCCCGCCGCAATCCCTACCGCCGCTGAGGCGGCGCGGCGGCCCTAAGGCAGCCGCATCAAGGCCCCCACCAACGCCGGCAGCGCCGTTTCCACCCGCAGAATGCGGGTGCCGAAGCGGTGCGCGCGGAAGCCGTGCTCCTGCAGCATTTCCACCTCGAACGGCGTCCAGCCGCCCTCCGGGCCGATCGCCAGGGTCGCCGGCCCGTCCAGCTCATGGGGCAGGGCGGGGTGGTCGCCGGGCTGGGCCAGAAAGCGCGGGCCGGCACCGGCCCAGGCATCCAGGTCGTCCTCCACGAACGGGCGGAAGCGCGGCGCCAGCAGCAGTTCCGGCAGCACCGTATCGCCGGCCTGTTCCAGGCCCAGCAGCAGTTTCTCGCGGAGCAGATCCGCCTTGAGCGTGGGGGTGCGCCAGTAGCTTTTGTCCACCTTCCAGGCGTTCACCAGCACGATGCGTTTGATGCCCAGACTGGCGGCGTCGATCAGCAGGCGCTTGAGCATTTTCGGCCGCGGCAGGGCCAGCAACAGATTCAGCCCCAGGGGAGGCGGGGGGTGAGAAATCGCTTTAAAAGAAAGCACTATCTCATTGTTATCAATGGATTCTATCCGGCCTTCCCCCAGGGGGCCATTGAGCAGGCCGGCGCGGCAGGGCGCGCCTTCGGTCAGCCCCAATACGGTGCGCACGTGACCGGCCTGGCGCGGGTCCAGGCGCCAGCGGTGCTCGTCCAGCCGTTGATCGGGGTGCAGCAGCAGCAGATTCATGGGGCGGGATTATCGCACAGGGACTGACGCAATCCTCCCGCAACGTGGCGATTCCGGCCCTTTGCGCCGGCGCCGGGGGTTGCTAGAGTGCGCCTCGTTATTCTCGATGACGTGGAGAGACACGCATGCAGTTTCAGGGCACCGACCAGTACGTCGCCACCGAAGATCTGAAGATGGCCGTCAACGCCGCCATCGCTCTGCAGCGCCCGCTGCTGATCAAGGGCGAGCCGGGCACCGGCAAAACCCTGCTCGCCGAGCAGGTGGCCGAGTCCCTCGGCATGCCGCTGCTGTCCTGGCATATCAAGTCCACCACCAAGGCCCAGCAGGGCCTGTACGAGTACGACGCGGTGTCCCGCCTGCGCGACTCCCAGCTGGGCGCCGAGGGCGTCGAGGACGTGTCCAACTACATCAAGAAGGGCAAGTTGTGGGAGGCGTTCGCCGCCGACGACCAGGTGGTGCTGCTGATCGACGAGATCGACAAGGCCGACATCGAGTTCCCCAACGATCTGCTGCAGGAACTGGATCGCATGGAGTTCTTCGTCTACGAGACCGGGGAAACCGTGCGCGCCGAGAAGCGCCCGATCGTGATCATCACCTCCAACAATGAGAAGGAGCTGCCCGACGCCTTCCTGCGCCGCTGCTTCTTCCACTACATCAATTTCCCCGACGCCAAAACCATGCAGGCGATCGTTGATGTGCACTTCCCGGAGATCAAGAAGGAGCTGGTCAGCGAAGCGCTGGAGATCTTCTTCGACCTGCGCAAGGTGCCGGGCATGAAGAAAAAGCCCTCCACCAGCGAGCTGATCGACTGGCTCAAGCTGCTGATGGCCGACGATATTCCCCAGGACATCCTGCGCAACCGCGACACCAAGAGCGCGGTACCGCCGCTGTACGGGGCCCTGGTGAAGAACGAGGCCGACGTGCAGTTGCTGGAACGGCTGGCCTTCATGAGCCGCCGCGAACGCTGATCCCGGAGAAGCGTTTATGCTGATCGGTTTTTTCGAGGACCTGCGCGCCCACCGGGTGCCGGTGAGCCTGCGCGAACTGCTGGACCTGTTCGACGCGCTCAAACACCACGTGGCGTTCGGTTCCATCGAGGACTTCTACATGCTGTCCCGGGCGGTGATGGTCAAGGACGAGAAGTACTATGACCGCTTCGACCGCGCCTTTGCCCATTACTTCGAGGGGCTGGAAAGCATCGAGCCGGACTGGCTGAGCCGCACCATTCCCGAGGAATGGCTGCGCGCCCAGCTGGAGAAGACCCTGTCCGCCGAGGAGCGCGAGAAACTGCAGGGCCTGGGCAGCCTGGAAAAGATCCTCGACGAGCTGCGCAAGCGCCTGGAAGAGCAGGAAAAGCGCCACCAGGGCGGCAATAAATGGGTCGGCACCGGCGGCACCAGCCCGTTCGGCGGCTACGGGGAGAACCCGGAAGGCATCCGCATGGTCGGCCCGTCGCGCAATAAAAGCGCGGTGAAGGTCTGGGAAAAGCGGGAATTCCGCAACCTGGACGATTCCGTGGAACTGGGCATCCGCAACATCAAGCTGGCCCTGCGCCGGCTGCGCAAGTTCGCCCGCACCGGCCGCGACGACGAGCTGGACATGGACGACACCATCCGCTCCACCGCCCGCAACGCCGGCCTGCTCGACATCAAGATGCGCCCGGAGAAGGAAAACCGGGTCAAGGTGCTGCTGTTCTTCGACATCGGCGGCTCCATGGACCCCTACATCAAGATGTGCGAGGAACTGTTCTCCGCCGCCCGGCTGGAGTTCAAGCACATGGAGTACTTCTACTTCCACAACTTCATTTACGAATACGTGTGGAAGGACAACCGCCGCCGCTGGGACGAAAAGGTCTCCACCTGGGACGTGCTGCACAAGTACGGCAGCGACTACAAGGTGATCTTCATCGGCGACGCCGCCATGAGCCCCTACGAGGTGAACTCGGTGGGCGGCTCCGTGGAGCACTGGAACGACGAGCCCGGCGCGGTCTGGTTCCAGCGCATCATGGACACCTACGAGAAGGTGATCTGGCTGAACCCGGAACCGGAACGGGCCTGGCAGATGACCACCTCGACCCAGTGGATCAAGCAGCTCGCCGACCAGCGCATGTTTCCGCTGACCCTGGACGGGATCGAGCGGGCCATGCGGTACCTCAGCAAGTAGTGTGAACAGGCCCTAGCCGCGATCCCGCCGCTTCAACCAGGGCAGGGACCCGATACTCAGCATCACCACCGCCATGCCAAGCCACTGGACCGGCCCCAGATGTTCGTCCGGGAACAGCACCAGCGCGGCGGTGACCGTGACCACCGGCCCGAACATGGCCACCACCGCCGCCTCCGACGCATTGGCCCGGTGAAAGCCCTCGAACAGCAGAAAGAAGGGCAGCACCGTGGACAGCACCACCAACACCACCATCCAGCCCAGTGCCGGCGCGCTCAGCAGCAGCTCGGAGGCGGGGATGCCCGGCAGCAACCCCACGCCCATGAACACCAGAGTGAAACTGTTGGACACCTGATTGAAGCGCACCGAGCCGAGCGGTTTCATCAACCCCTGGCTGAGGGTCAGGAAGCTGGCGTAGCAGGCCGCCGCGCCGAGCCCATAGAGCACGCCGTGGGTGGTCACCCGGCCGGCCTGCCAGCCGGGCAGCAACAGCAGCGCGATGCCGGTCCAGGCGCCGGCGAACACCAGGGCATGCAGAGGCGAGGGCAGGCGCCGGGCGCGCGCCGCGTCCAGCAGCATCACCAGCGCCGGGAACAGGTACAGCAGCATCCGTGACAGGCTGGCGCCGAGCTCATGGATGGCGTTGAAGTCGCACCAGGTACTGAAAAAGAACAGCAGGCCGCTGACCCCGCACAGCAGCCACTGCCGGCCGCTGAGCCGGGCCTTGGGCCGGTGCCGGTTGAGCCACAGGGCGCCCACCCAGAACAGCGGCACCGCCAGCACGAAGCGCCAGATCAGCAGCACGTCCACGGACACGCCGTATTGGTATACCAAACGGGCAAAAATGCCCTTGAAGGCCATGGCGAAGGTGGCCAGAGCCACCAGCATCAGGCCGGACTGCCAGAAGGCACGCTGCGTCATCGAAAAGCTCGCAAGACAGAAAGGGAACAGGGCGGAGCGGCCCCATGGTCCGCCTCTGGGGCGGGGAAATCCAATGAAAAGCGGGGCTGCATTCCATGCCCTATGGGAATGGAATAAAAGAAAAACAATAAAAATCCCGACTGAAAAGGCGAAACGTAAAATTCACGCTGGCATCTTTTAACAATTGGCCGGTGTATTGCATAGTAGCTACCCATACCCATAGGGCCTGCCTGGCGGGTCCTTCGTCAGCCCAGTTTTCGCCTTTTCCCGGAGCGGACGGCCATGCGTCTGTTTGCCATATTACTGAGTGTTTGCCTGATCGGCGTCGCCCACGCTGAGCGTTTCTTCGGCGATTTCGATGTGATCGGCGAGCCGGTGGTGGGTGGCAACAGCGGTCTGATCGAGGAGATGAACCGGGACCGTCTCAGCGTCAACGCCGATGCCGGCACCGAATTCGAGTTGCCGGTGCGCTATTTCTCCCCACGGCTGATGGCCCGCAGCCAGACCCGGCTGTCGGCCCTGTTTCCCGCCGATGCGGCGGCACAGCGGGACCGCATGATGCGCGGGCAGGGCAGCTCGCTCACCGAGGCCGGCCTGACCCTGGACCGGTTGTTCGGTCCCCGGCGCGGTTATCGCTTCGACGCGGTGTTCAAGGCCCGCCGGGAGATGCTGTACAACTACACCCAGCCCGCCGAAGCGGCGTTCAATCCCTTCTTTGAAGCGCCCGGCACACTCACCGAAAGCGAAGGGTTCAACATCAACGCCGGCCTGGCGAAAACCTTCGGCGACCTGGACATGGCGGTACGCGTGGACCGGCTGTTCCCGCACCGCGATGACGGCCGGCTGGTCTCCAGCCCTTATCGCACTTCGGCCCTGGCCAGCCTGGCCACATATCTGGACCCGGCCTGGTGGTGGCCCGGCGCCCGCCTCAATATCAATATCGATGCCCGGGACGCCTTCAATGAAAACGACGATGCCCGTTTCGCCGGCGCCAACCTGTCGTTCGATACCTTCGGAGCGGCCTCGCTGCGGGTCGGCTACCGCCATGACCTGATCGATCACCTGGACACCTCGGCCACCGTGGGCCTCGGGTTCTCTCTGTTCGAACGGCTGAACTTCGACATTTCGGGCATCCGTAATCCGGACGACACCTACGGGGTGCTGGCGCGCCTGCTGGTCACCCAGCTCTGATCCCCGCGCCGGGGGCTTGAGTCGGCGACCGTGAATTGGCATGGTTCTCCCCCCACTTGCCCGCACGGACCCCGCCATGGCCAGCCCCCGACACCACAGCATCGATCTCGCCTTTGACCGCGACCACCTCTGGCACCCCTACACCTCCACCTCGAAACCGCTGCCGGTGTACCCGGTGGCTCGCGCCGAGGGGGTGTACCTGGAACTGGAAGACGGCCGCCGGCTGATTGACGGCATGTCTTCCTGGTGGGCGGCGATCCACGGCTACAACCACCCGCGCCTGAACCAGGCCGCCAAGGACCAGATCGACCGCATGGCCCACGTCATGTTCGGCGGCCTCACCCATGAGCCGGCGGTGGAGCTGGGCAAGAAGCTGGTGGCGCTGACCCCGGACCCGCTGAACAAGGTGTTCCTGGCGGACAGCGGCTCGGTGTCCGTGGAAGTGGCCATCAAGATGGCGCTGCAGTACTGGCTGAGCCAGGGCAGGGCGGAGAAACACCGGCTGATCGCCCTGCGCAACGGCTATCACGGCGACACCTTCGGGGCCATGGCCACCTGCGACCCGGTCAACGGCATGCACCACCTGTTCAGCAAGGTCCTGCCCCGGCACCTGTTCGCCGAGGCGCCGACCATCGGCTATCACGATGAGTGGGACGACCGTGACCTGGACTCCCTGCGCACCTTGCTGGAGGGGCACGCCGACGAAGTGGCGGCGGTGATCCTGGAGCCGATCGTGCAGGGCGCCGGCGGCATGCGGCTTTACCATCCGGAGTATCTGCGCGGCGCCCGGCGCCTGTGCGACGAGCACGGCGTGCTGCTGATCTTCGACGAAATCGCCACCGGCTTCGGCCGTTCCGGCGAGCTGTTCGCCCTGGAACACGCCGGCGTCTGCCCGGACATCCTGTGCCTGGGCAAGGCCCTCACCGGCGGCTACATGACCCTGGCGGCCACCCTGTGCAGCGACCGGGTGGCCGCCGGCATCTGTGACGGCGAAGCCGGCGTGCTGATGCACGGCCCCACCTTCATGGGCAACCCACTGGCCTGCGCGGTGGCCAACGCCAGCATTGATCTGCTGCTGGAGAGCGACTGGCGCGGCCAGGTGGCCGGCATCCAATCGCAACTGCGCCGCGAACTGGAACCCTGCCGGCGGCTGCCCGGCGTCGCCGACGTGCGCGCTCTCGGCGCCATCGGCGTGCTGGAACTGGAACAGCCCTGCGACGTGGCCGCCACCCAGAAAATGCTGGTGGAGCGGGGCGTCTGGATTCGCCCGTTCGGCAAGCTGGTCTATATCATGCCGCCCTTCGGCATCGAGCCGGAACAGCTGACCCGGCTGGTGGACGCCATGGCGGCGGTGGCCACCGGCTAGCGGAAATAAAGCAGGGGCGGATCAGTCGGTCGGGTCCGGCGCCTGCGCCCGGCTCTCCAGATCCAGCCGGGTCACGAAGTCTTCCAGCAAGGCCTGAACGCGCTCACCGCTGTCGCCGTGCAGCCGCAGCAGGCCGAGCAGCCGACAACGGCGGTCCACTGGCACCCGCCAGCCGGCCAGCCTCCGGTCGGTCCGCCGGATCAGCAACGTCTCCACGTCCGACCGCAGAGGGCGCAAGGCCGGGTTGGCGTCGCGGAGGCGGTACCACAGATTGAGCGGTAGCGTGTCATGTCGCACGCCCCATGGGCTGGCCCGCGACACCGAAAGACGCTGCTCCCCCGCGCGCGGTGAGAAAAAGGATAACCCCGGTTCCGAGTGATGATCGTCGTCCAGTGGCCCGGCGCGCAGGGCCGGCAGGGCGACGATCCGCCGCGGCACCCGCCGATAGCGGCGGCCTGCGCCCTGTTCCAGCAGCGCCGCGCACACCTGGCAGCTGCATAGAAGCCGCTGGCTGCGGCGCTCCAGCAGATGCCCGTGCTCGGCGCCCAGTTCGCTGCCGCACAGATCGCAACGGTGGCTGAACTCCGGATCCAGGGTGAGGGGCCGGGTCACCGGCAACGCGTAGCCGGGCAGAGCGCAGCCGATGCGGGCGAGGCAGATCGCGCCGGGATCGGGCGCGGCGGAGGAGACCGCCGCCCGGGCGCCGTCAAGGAAGGGCGTGTCTGTAGCGTCGGAGTGCTGTGGGTGCGACATGGTCATGCCTCCTTTTTTTGCGCGCCGAGTCCGTTCTTATCATCGCGGCGAGAACGTTCAAGCGTAAGTAAGCGCCTCCGACGTCACCAGCCGGTCAGTCTCCTAGGTATTCTCCCCTATCATCGTCCAGGGACAGGCGGTAAACGCCGCACAGTACCGCCAGGGTGAGCAGGTCGCTGGTGGAACGGGCCTGCATCTTCAACATTACGTGTTTGCGGTGATGCTCCACGGTGCGCGGGCTGATCACAAGATGACGGGCGATCACCTTGTTGGCGCAACCGGCCACCACCAGCTTCAGCACTTCCTGTTCGCGGGGAGTCAGTTCGGCGAATCGGCGGCGGGCCTCGCGTTCATCCCGGGCGCGCTGACGGTTTTCGCGCTCCAGGCACAGCGCCTTCCGCACGCATGCCAGCAAATCCTCTTCCCGGAACGGCTTGCGCAGGAAATCCAGCGCTCCACGCTTCAACGCCTTGACCGCCGTGTCGGTATCCCCGTGGCCAGTGATGAAAATCACCGGCAAGGGGCAGTGCCGTTCGTTGAGCCATTGCTGAAAGCCCAGCCCGTCCAGGTCCGGCATGCGCAGATCGGTGATCAGGCAGCCGCCCTGGTCCGGGTCCAGCGCCTCCATGCACTGACGCGCTCGGGGGTACTGACGCACCGGCAGCTCCAGCACTTCCAGGGCGCGGCCGATGGCGGCCAGAAACGGCGGATCGTCGTCCACCACATGTATGATCTGTTCCGCTTCAGTGTTCATGGTCCCCCCGCGCCGCGGCGGGGAGTGTGAAACAGAAAAGTGCGCCGGATGGCGGTCGCTCTGCCCACAGCTCACCACCGTGGGCCTCGATGATGTTTTGACTAATCGCCAGGCCCATGCCCATCCCGCCGGCTTTATTGGTTTGGAAGGGGTTGAACAGACGGTCAAGAATGTCCGCGCTGACGCCCGGACCGGTGTCTTCCACACTGACCAGGACGCGGCCTTGCCGATCCGGGCGAGCCCGGATGCTCAGGCGCGCCTCGTCCAGGCCGGCCATGGCCTCGATACTGTTGTGGGTCAGATTGACCAGCACCTGCCCAATCTGAATCAGGTTGACGTGTACCGGCGGCAGCGTGTCGGCGATGTCCAGGCTCAGGGCCACGTCATTGTCCCGGGCGTTGGCGTCGATCAGTGCCAGTACCGTGTCGACCACCTGCTCCAGCGGCACGGTACGACGGGCCGCCTGGGCGTCCCGTTCGCCGTCCTTGAGGAATTCACGCAGCTGCCCGATCACGCTGCTGGCGTACAACGCCGCTTCCCGGGCCTGCGATAGCGCGCCGGAAAACTCCTCCCGGTCGGCGCCGCCTTCACTGAGAAAGCGCAACGCGGCGTCGCAACTCAACACCACCGTACCCAGTGGCTGGTTCAGTTCGTGGGCCAGGCTGGCGGCGAATTCACCGGCCATGTTGCGGCGCGCCAGGTGGGTGAGCTGAGACTGCAGGTAACGCTGCTGACGGGCGGAATTGTGTTCCTCGGAGACATCGATCAGGCTGAGCCGGGCAGGGTGGTCGCCACTGGCGACGCCCCTGAGCCATACGGTCAGGTCCTCGCCGTGTCGGGTGCGCACGCGCACGAACAGCTTTTCCATCTCATCGCTCTCGCGCAAACGCCGACGATAGCGATCGAAACGCTCCCGGTCGGCGTCGGCCACCCATTCGGCGAACGGCCGGCCGGTCATGCCTTCGGCATCCTGAGCAAAGAGCGCGGCACCGGTTTGATTGATGCGTTCAATACTCCCCGACGCATCGAGGAGCAGGTAACCCAACGGCGCGTTATCAAACAGATCCTGATAATCCACCGGAGGTTGGAGGGGGTGTTCCATAGGCCATCCAGGGCCGGAAAAAGTGCGTGGACTATCTCACAGTTCTTTCACGCCCGAAAACCGACCCGTTCCGCGCGGTGCCGGTGAAAAGGGCGGCCGGTGACGAAAGCGGGCGGGGCAGCGGGCTACAGCGGTGAAAGACAAAAGTAAATTTGCGTAAAATGTGCTTGGAGTGTGTCCTTTGCCGCCGCGCTCGGCCAGGTTGCAGGTTCTCGTTGCTGAGCAATACATTGTTCCTCGTCGCGCTCAGGCTTCAGTCAGGGACAACGGCCCGGATTCCGGCAGCCGGCTGACCAGGTCCGGCCCCACCAGTTTCGACGGCGTATAGACGCCGCCGGCCGGACGGGCGGCCAGCAGATGCTCGATCACCGCCAGGGAACCGGTAATGGTCAGGCTGTAGCCATTGGCGGTGCGGATGCGGGCGGTTCGGGTCTCGCCGCGCGCATTGCGGGCCTCACCCCAGACAAAGGTCGGCATGCTCGCCCGCGCCTGCTCATCCGGCCCTTTCACGGTCTTGGCGATGCGCGCCTTGATCAGTCGTTGCACCCATTTGACGCCCAGCACCGGGCGTACGTAGTTGGCCTTTTTAGCGCCACTGATCATTCGCGGGGAGCCCGGGATGAACACCTCGATATTGGCAATGCCGGTGCTGTGGTAGGCGGTGGATACATCCCCCCAGGGGATGGTCATGGCGTCCTTCTCGCCGTCGCCGAAATCAATGCGGCGCACCCGGTAGGCCAGCGGCACGGTCACGATTTTTCCATCGCGCCGCACTTTACCGCCCTGGGCCAGTCCCTCCACGGACGTTTTGGCGGTGCCCGGCGAGAAGCCCGAGCGGGAATCAAACCCCAGCGCCAGGTGGGTGGCGTCGGGCAGGGCGGCCTTCAGCGAGGCCGCCACGCAATCCGTGGGGATCACGTCGAAACCGACGCCGGGGCACAGCACCACGCCGGCGGAGCGGGCCTTGTCGTCCAGCGACTGCGCCAGTTCGAACACGGCGATCTCGCCGGTGATATCAAGATAATGCGCCCGCGCCGCGAGGCAGGCTTTCATCATCGGCTCGGCGGTGGCAGAAAATGGGCCGGCGCAATTGAGCACCAGGCCGCAGCCCTGGATATGACCGGCGGTCTCCTCCGGCTGGTCGAGCCCGAAGCTTCGCGCTTCCAGGCCCAGCTCCGAGGCCAGCGCCCGCACCTTGTCCCCATTGCGCCCGGCCAGAATCGGACGGTGCCCGCGGGCGGCCGGCCTCCCGGGCGATCAATTCTCCGGTATAGCCGTTGGCGCCATAGATCATCCAGGCTGCGCCCTTGTTCCCTTTGCGCGGCTCGTTCATGGTTCCGCTCCTTCTTGATCGTTATGGCGCCACTCTAACGTTCAAGCCGAGTTGAAGGTCAACAGCCATTATTTAACATAATATACATTACACGTACTTATGCCTGTGCGATCTCGCCCGGCCCCCACGTTCTCCCCGGTGATTCCGCAATGCTCTCAAACCTGGTGATCAGGACTAACGAGCGTGTTGCTCGTTTCGGTGCCAGTCAAAACAGGCTCGGATGGCCTGATACAGCATCACCGCGAACAGCAAGCGGATCATCTCCACCAGCACTCCGGCGAAGCCGCCCAACGTTATGACCGACGCCACCCATAACGCCAGGAACAGTACGAACAGGACCAATGCCGCGATTCGGCTCTTGCGGTACACGCCGTAGGCCAGACCGGCGCAGATCAACGCGAGCATACAGCCGCCGGCGAATACCGGCAGGCCGGCGTCGATGCCCTGCCCGACCAATTGGATGATCGCGCCGAGCAGCAACAGTCCGGCGCTGATCGCCCCGACGACCCATCCATTATGAATACCGCTTTGCGGATTAGCGGTGTCCAAAGCGATGTTAGCCTGCTCGCCGGCTTCGTATGGATTTCTTTTCATGCCTGTCTCCCTTACCCACAAACCCGCCTTTTTAATGCAAATATATGCAATATTCAGTGACACGGTGTGGATTTCGAATGGAACGGTGCCGGGAGGCCCGATACGCAAAAAAAAGGCGCGCCGGGCGGCGCGCCATAAGGGGGTTGCTCGGGGGGGTGATCAGTACTTGGTGCTGGCGTCCAGGAATGCCTCGGCGCGCTCGGTCTGCGGGCGGGTGGCCAGGCTCACGCCCACGTACAGCACGGTGGCGACGATGATGCCCCAGATGCCGGCGGGCAGACCCAGGAACTTGTTGCCGGTGGCGTACATCAGCAACACGATCAGGGTGGTGCCCACCACGCTGGTCAGGGCGCCGGCGGCGGTGCCGCGCTTCCAGTAGAAGGCACCGATGGTGGCCGGCACCACGGCCACCAGGCCGGAGGATGCGGCCACGGACAGCACCGCGATCAGGTCCAGCTGCAGTTCGGCGAAGCCGAACGCCAGGATGGCGATGATCGGAATCACGATCTTGCCCAGCAGCAGCTGTTTGCCGTCGTCACGACCGTCCTTCATGTTGGCGTAGACGTCCCGGGCCAGCATCGAGGACAGGGTCAGCATGATCGAGTCGATGGTGGAGATGGCGGCGGCCATGATGCCGATCAGCACGATGGCGCCCAGCACCGGCGGCACGTGCTCGGAGCCCAGCAGCGTGGCGGTGGCCAGGTCGGCCTGGGCCAGGTCCGGGTAGGCGGCCAGCGCGGAGAAGCCCCACAGCACGGACACCAGGGTGTAGATCAGACCGAACACCAGAAAGCCCATCAGCATGCGGCGCATGGCGCTCAGCGAGGACGGCATGAACAGCCGCTGGCTGACCTGCGGGTTGGACAGGCTGAAGAAGAACCAGGGAATGGTCAGGCCCAGGAAGGTAACGAAGCTGAACAGGCCGGGGCCCGGCACCACCAGGGATTGCGGTTTCTCTTCGGCGAGGGTATCGAACAGCGCGTGGAAGCCACCGAGCCCCTGAATCACCAGCCAGGCCACCAGGGTGGAGGCGATGATCATCATGATCGCCTGCAGGGAGTCGGTCCACATGACCGAACGGATGCCGGCGATGTAGGAGAAGAAGATCGCCACCACGGTGGCCAGCACCACGCCGGTGGTGAACGGGATGGCGCCTTCGGTGGCGCCCTGCAGCAGATAGCCCACGCCGGCCAGTTGCACCGCCGCGTAGGGGATCAGGAAAATGCAGCTGGAGATGGCCACGGCCATGGACACTTTCTTGTCGCCGTAACGGTGGCCAAGCATTTCACTCGGGGTCACGAAGCCGAACTTCTTGCCCACCGCCCAGAATTTCGGGCCGAAGATGGCCACCAGGGAGACCCCGGCGAAGTAGATGATTTCAAACCCCAGGGCACCGACGCCGCCCTTGTAGGTCAGGCCGGCCAGGCCGACCATCATGAAGGCGCTGTAGGTCGTGGCGCTGTAGCTCATGGCGGAGACGAACCCGCCCATCTTGCGGTCGCCCAGGAAGTACCCGGACATGTTGGCCATCTTGCCCTGCCGGGCCAGTATCGCGATGGCGATGGCGATTACCAGATAGATCGCCACCGACCACCAGATCATCGATTCGGTCATGTTCAGCGCCCCTCGAAATCTTTGGTGATGTAGAGGTTGATGGCGATCACGGCGACACCGGCCAGGGTCCAGAACAGGACGCTCCCGTACCAGGCGTGCACGTCACTCAGAACGGTGTAGGGAACCAGGTAGCAAAGCACCACCACGGCCCACACCAGCCAGATCCACTTGCTTCGTTGCATATCCCACCTCGTAGGCATTGGTTGATTAGCGATATACGCCTTTTCTCATTGTTGGTCGTGCTCCCTGCGCAGGTCGGCGACGGTCTTCCCGACTTCCTTCCAGGGCGTCTCTCCCGGTGCGAAACGCGCCCGCAAGTACTGCACCAGATCGACGATCTGGCGGTCGCTGAGACTGTGTACGAAGGCCGGCATCTCGCCGGCCCCCGCCACGCCCTCGGCGTGAACGCCGCCGAGGATCGATTGAATGACGTTGTCCGGGCGCTGGCTGTGCAGATTGGTGTTCAGCGCCAGCGCCTGTTTGGCGGAGGTGAAGGTGGCGGTGCCGTTTTCGTGGCAGGCGGCACAGGCCCCTTCAAACACGCGTTGACCCGCTTCCTGGCCCACCGGCGCGGCGCGGCTGGCGGCCACCACAGCGGCGGCGCGTTCGCTCTGGGCCGGGTCGCTGAGCGGGGCGTCCATCTGCGTGGCCACGTAATGGGCGATGGCGCGCACGTCGTCTTCCGGCAGCTCGGCCAGCCCCGCCACCACCGGCGCCATCGGGCCGCCGGCCACGCCATGGGCGTCGGAGCGGCCGGTGCGCAGGTACTCGAACAGCGACTGCTCGGTCCAGCCCGCCGGCGAGCGGGAGGCGGCGGTCAGCGCCGGGGCTTCCCAGCCGTCCACCAGGGCGCCGCTCAGGCGGGCATCGCCGCCCTTCTCGGCGCCGAACAGATTGCGCGGCGTATGGCAGGCGCCGCAGTGCCCTGCCCCTTCGAACAGATAGGCGCCGCGATTCCACTGCGCCGAGCGGGACGGGTCCGGCTTGAACGGCGCCGGGTCGTGGAACAGCAGGTTCCAGCCGGCCATCATCGAACGGATATTGAACGGAAAGCGCAGTTCGTTTTGTGGCGCCGGCGCGGCCACCGCCGGCTGGGCCATCAGGTAGGCGTAGAGCGCCTGCATGTCCGTGTCGCTGATCTTGGCGAAATCGGTGTAGGGGAAGGCCGGGTATAGATGGCGGCCGTCCCGGCCGATGCCCTCGCGCATGGCGCGCTCGAAGGCGGCGTAGGACCAGTTACCGATGCCGGTGTCCGGATCCGGCGTCAAATTGGTGCTGTAGAGGGTGCCGAACGGCGTCTCGAATGGCCGGCCCCCCAGGTTCACGGTGCCGCCTTCCGCGGTGTGGCAGACGGCGCAGTCGCCGGCCTCCGCCACCAGGCGGCCACGCTCGATGGTTTCCGCGGAATAAAGGTTGGCCGCCGGCCGCGCCACCGGCGCGATGGACGGCCGGAACGGCCACAGCGTGGCGAGCAGGCCGGTCACCGCCAGGGCACCGGCCCACCACCAGCGTCGTTTGCCCGGGCGCGCCCGTTCTTCCAGAGCGGCGCGCACCCGCGCCGGGGAAAACGGCGGCGATCGGAAGCGCACGCCGGTGGCGTCGTACAGGGCGTTGGCCACCACCGCCACCGCCGGACTCAGATCCACCCCCTCGCTGAGCGCCGGGGTACCCGGCGCGTCGCGACGGGCCGGCGGCGAGGACGGCCGCCAGGCGGGCAGCTTGCGGTCCGCCGGTGCCGCCCAGTCGTCCGCCGGCGGCGGCGAGGACGGCAGCCCGAGCAGTTTCCGTTCCAGGGTGTCGCGCAGCGGGGTGGCGTCCAGCAGAGGGCGCAGCGGGCCGTCGGCGCCGGCGTCCTGGCCGGCCACCAGCCGCGACAGGCGCACCCCGCCGGTGACCGTGTTCACCTCCACATCGGCGATCCAGGCGCTGCGCGTGCCGGAACCGGCGTCACCGGATTCCGAAGGGCGGTGGCTGTAGGCCACGCCCCGACCGCGGACCAGATCGGCGCCGCCGTCGTTCTCGACGGGGTGGTCCCAGGCGGCCTGGTCGGCCACCGATTTGAGCAGTTGGCGGCCGCGCGGGTCCTTGATATGACGCAACCGCAGAGCCACCGGGTCCTCGCCCAGGGCCGCGGCCACCTCATCGAGGAAGGATTCCTGCACGAAGGTGAACTGCAGCGCGGCGGCGTCCGGGTCGCGCAACAGATTTTCGGTGAGACGGCCGGTGAGCCACAGGGCCAGCGGCGGCACCGAGACATAGCCCAGGTCGTCGTCGACCCGGAAGTCGTCGCCGTCGGCGGTGCCGCTGACCCGCAGCCGGCGGGCCCGGGCCAGGGCCTCCGCGTCGCGGGCATAGGGATCCGGGTCGAGGCGTACCGCCACCGGCCGGCCGATGGCCCGGGCCAGCAGGGCCGCGTCGGCGGCGGCGTCGTCACTGCCCTGGCGACCCAGGCCGGCCTCCGCGTCGCCGTCGATATGAATGCGTTGAGGATCGCTCTCCAGCAGGCAGGCCAGCTCGCCGCGCAGGCGCTCGGTGCTGGCCACCGGGCCGGCCAGTCGCAGGCCGCCATCGATAAAGTCGGCGATCACCCAATCCGGCTCGGCGCCCCAGGCCAGACGTCCGGGCCACTGGTAGTCGCGGCGCAGGCGGGCGTCGGTGGCCGCCGGACCGACGGCGGTGGCGTCCCGGTCCGGCGTGGACCAGCGCAGCGGCAGGCGGGCGGCGGCCCGGCGGGCGGCTTCGTGGCTGGTGGCCACCACGCCCACGAAGTTGCCGTCGGCGACCACGGTGACGCCCTCCTCGGCCAGCGCCTCGCGGTCCACGTGCAGCAATTGAGAGCAGACGAAGGCGCGGGCGTCGAGGCGGTATACCGGTGGGCGGATCACCACGCCATAGCGCAGAGCGTCGTTGTCGGTGTCCGGGGTGCGGGCGTCGGAGATTGGGTTCATTCCGTCTCTCCTTGGGTCGCTGACGGCTCTCCTTTGGGCGCTGAAGGCTCTCCTTGGGCCGCTGACGGCGTCAGTCCCGCCGCCCGGCAGGCGGCGGCGAGGATTTCCTGGTGGGTGCCGCAGCGGCAGAGAGTGTGGTCCAGGGCCGCCACCACCGCCTCCCGGGTGGGCGCCGGGTCGGCGTTGAGCAGACCGCGTACGGTCATGATCATGCCGTTCAGGCAATAACCACACTGGGCACCCTGCTCTTCGATAAAGGCATCCTGCACCGGGTCCAGCCGCTCGCCGTCGCCCAGACCTTCCAGGGTGGTGATCTCATGGTCCGCCAGGGTGCTCACCGGCAACACGCAGGAGCGCGCGGCGCGGCCGTCCACCAGCACCATGCAGGCACCGCATTCGCCCAGGCCGCAGCCGAATTTGGGGCCGTTCAGGCACAGATCGTTGCGCAGCACATAAAGCAGCGGCGTGGACGGGGCGGCGCGGACGGCGTGCCGCTCACCGTTGACGGTGAGATGAAGCGCGTCACTCATGATCGTGGGCTCAGTGGACGTGAACGGCCAACGACAACGATGACGGATTCAGGACAATTCGACGGATGGACATGCGTATGCTCTCTGTTATCGCACCGTTCGGGTGCGTAGCGGAGTAATTATCACTTTTATGGGGCACACATTCTTTTTCAGTACCAAGATGAAAGGTGTGCACCCTAATTGGGCGAGCGTGCCAACTTCGTCCGGATTCCGGACTTCGCCGCTCTAAGCCAGGAAAATAGCTTTAAATAGAACACCCATGGCTGTCAACAAGCCCCTTTACCTAATCCGTGATTTTCCTGGTTATCCTTTCCTTGACCCGCCAATAAATGGTGTATACGTTTTTTCGGACATTCTTGCCGGGGTACTCCCGGCGCCGCTGCTTGCCGTGCCCGTCGCGCGGCGTGATGATCGGACCATGATGCGAACCGAAACCCTTCCCGGCCGCCAGGCCCTGCTGCACGATCCGGACACCCTGGTGGTGTACCGGGACCCCATTCCCACGCCCAAGCCGGCACCGGGCCAGCCCGGTACCGACTCGGATTTCCTGGCCACCGAACCGGAACTGTTCGTGGCGGTGCTCGGTGACGGGCGGGTGCTGGGCTTCAACGGCCACGTGGACCTGGGCACCGGCATTCGCACCGCCCTGGGCCAGATCGTGGCCGAGGAACTGAACGTGAGTTTCGACACCGTGCGCATGGTGCTGGGCCATCCCCGCGATGTGCCCAACCAGGGCCCCACCATCGCCAGCGCCAGCATCCAGATCACCGCCGAACCGCTGCGCCGGGCCGCCGCCCAGGCCCGCGAGCGGCTGCTGGAGCTGGCGGCGGAGCGTCTTGGGGCGCCACGGGAGCAACTGGTGGCCGCCGACGGCGCGGTGCATCCCCACGATGCGCCTCAGCGGCGGCTCGGCTACGGCGAGTTGCTGCGGGGTCGCCGGGAGGACCTGAAACTGGCCGAGGCCGACCAGGTACCGCTCAAGCCACGGGCGGACTACCGCATCGTCGGCCAGCGCACCGCCCGGGTGGACATTCCCGATAAGGCACGAGGTGACCTGACCTTCGTCCACGACATCCGGGTGCCGGGCATGCTGCACGGCCGCGTGGTGCGGCCGCCCTACCACGGTCTGGATCGCGGCGACTTCGTGGGCCGCAGCCTGCTGGAGGTGGACCGGGATTCGGTGGCGGACCTGCCCGGCCTGGTGGACGTGGTGGTGATCGGTGATTTCGTCGGCCTGGTGGCGGAGCGCGAAGAGCAGGCGATCCAGGCGGCACGGCGCCTGAAAGTGCGCTGGCGCGCGCCGGAGAATCTGCCCGCTCTGAACCGGGACGAGGACCTGGAAGCGGCGCTGCGCGCCCTGCCCGCCCAGCGCCGCGAGCTGGTCACCGACGAGGATTCCGAGCCGCCGGCGGACGCGGACACCCTGCGCCGTACCTATGTATGGCCCTATCAACTGCACGGCTCCATCGGCCCGTCCTGTTCGGTGGCGGCTCTGGAAGACGGCCAACTGACGCTCTGGTCCGGCACCCAGAACCCGCACAGCCTGCGCGCCGACCTGGCCCGCCTGCTGGACCTGGACGAGGGCCACATCGATATCCGTCGCTACGAGGCGTCCGGCTGCTACGGCCGCAACTGCGCCGACGACGTGGGCGCCGACGCCGCCCTGCTGGCCCGCGCCGTGGGCCGGCCGGTACGCGTGCAGCTGTCCCGGGAACAGGAGCATCTTTGGGAGCCCAAGGGCGCGGCCCAGATCATGGACGTGGAAGGCGAGCAGGACGCCGACGGCGCCCCGGCCAGCTACCGCTTCGTCACCCGCTACCCGTCCGACAACGCCCCGACCCTGGCACTTCGGCTGATCGGCAAGGTCGCCGAGGGCGAGCATCCGTTTCAGATGGGCGACCGCACCGCGGTGCCGCCCTACGCCTATCCGCGCCGGCGCATCGCCTGCGACGACGTGCCCACGCTGATCCGCGCCGCCTGGCTGCGCGGCGTGTCGGCGCTGCCCAACACCTTCGCCCACGACAGCTTTATCGACGAGCTGGCGGAGCGCGCCGGCGAGGACCCGCTGGCCTACCGGCTGCACTATCTGGAGGACGACCGCGCCCGTGCCGTGTTGCGCGCCGCCGCCGAACGGGCCGGCTGGGTGCCGCGCCCCTGGCCGATGCTGAGCCGCGCCGAACAGGCCGACGGCTGGCGCGCCGGCCGGGGCCTGGCCTACGCCCGCTATGTGCACAGCAAGTTCCCCGGCTTCGGCGCCTCCCTGGCCGCCTGGGTGGTGTTCCTGCAGGTGCATCCGGACAGCGGCCGCATTCGCGTGCAGCGGCTGGTGGTGTCCCAGGACGCCGGGCTGATGGTCAACCCGGCCGGGGTGCGCCATCAGGTGCACGGCAATATCGTGCAGATGCTGGGCCGCACCCTGAAAGAAAGCGTGCCGTTCGAGGACGGCCGACCGGCGGCCCGGGAATGGGGCGGCTACCCGCTGCTGCGCTTCTCCGAGCTGCCGGAGATCGATCTGGTGCTGATGGACGCCCCGGACCAGCCGCCCCTGGGCGTGGGCGAATCCACCTCGCTGCCGGCGGCGCCGGCCATCGCCAACGCCTTGTACGACGCCACCGGCGTGCGCTTCCGGCGCCCGCCCTTCACCCCGGAACGGGTACGCGCCACTCTGCAGGCCGCCGGGGGAGCCCGCCGGTGAAAACCCTGGCCCTGGTCGCCGCCGCCGGCCGTGCCCGCCGGTTCGGCAGCGACAAGCGCCGCGCCGAGCTGGCGGACGGCCGTGCCTTGCTCACCGCCACCCGGGCCCGGGCCGGCGAACGCTTCGCCGATGTGCGGGTGATTCTGCGCGCCGATGACCGACCGGCGGATCTGGCGGTACCGGAGAGCGCGGTGATCGTCAGCCCGCGGGCCGACCAGGGCCTGGGCCTGAGTCTGGCGGACGCGTTCGCCGCCCTGCTGGCGCGGGACGAACCGGCGGAGGTGGTGGCGGTGTGGCTCGGCGACATGCCCTGGGTGGCCACCGAGACCGTGGACCGGTTGCTGGCCGAGGCCGCCCGGGACCGTATCGTGCGGCCGACCCTGGACGGCCGCCCCGGCTTTCCGGTGTTGTTCGGTCGCGACCTGTGGCCGGCGCTGGCGGCCAACGATCAGCCGGACGGCGCCCGGCCGGTGGTGGCGCGGCACCGCCAGGCGCTGGTGGAAATCCCGGTGAGCGACACTGGCGTGCTCCGCGACGTGGACAGGCCCGAAGACATTCTTTCTTCTAAAACAGATACCTAGACTCCTTACTTGAAGTAATTTCTCCTTTCCCGTGGGCGGTTCCCGGCAACCGGCTTGCTGGATTTAGCGCGCCCCTCTTGGCCTAATCCGACCGTTATCGATAAAAGGAATCATTGCTGTTTGCCGGGTGCCGGCGGACATCGGGCCGTTGCGGTAGGGTTCAGGGGATGTGGATGTCATCGTTGTCAAAACCGGCGCTGCCGTTATTAAAACCGGCACTGCTGCTGGCGCTGCTCTTCGGCGCACCGGCGGGCGCGGCGGAGCCGGTGCGGCTGGCCACCGTGGAAGCCCGTCACCTGGAACAACGGCTGCCGCTCACCGGCACCGTCACCGCCGACCGGGCCGCCCTGCTCTCCACCGCGGTGGCCGGCCAGGTCACCGCGCTGACCGTGGACCTGGGTGACCGGGTCAGCGCCGGCGACCTGCTGCTGGAACTGGACCCGGAGCTGAACCGGCTGGCCCTGGAGAGCGCCCGTGCCGCCGCCGAGGAGGCCCGCGCCGGCCGTGACGATGCCCGTCGGCGGCTGGAAGAGGCCAGCACCCTGGTGGCGCGGCGCAGTATCGCCGCCAGCGAGGTGCGCGGGCTGGAATCCGAGGTGAGCATGGCGGACGCCGCCCTGGCCGCCGCCCGCGCCGAGCAGCAACGACAGACCGCCCTGCTCCGCCGCCACACCCTGAACGCCCCCTTCGACGGCGTGATCAGCCAGAAGCTCACCGAAGTGGGCGAATGGGTGACACCGGGCAGCGCGGTGCTGGAACTGGTCAATCTGGACCGCCTGCGACTGGATTTCGCGGTGCCCCAGGAGTACTTCCCCCGCCTCGGCGACGACGCCGGCCTGCGGGTCAGCCTGGGCGGCGACGCCGGGCCCGCCCGGATCGCGGAAATCACCGCCGTGGTGCCGGTCAGCGACCCGGGCGCCCGTACCTTCGTGTTGCGCGCCCGCTTGCCGGACCCACCGCCGATGACCCCGGGCATGTCGGCCCGAGCCACCCTGACGTTGCCCGGCGAGCAGGCCAGCCTGGCGGTGCCCCGGGACGCGCTGGTGCGCTACCCGGACGGCCGTGTCACGGTGTGGCTGGCGGAACCCCGCGACGGCGCGCTGCTGGCCCGCGAGCAACGGGTGCGGGTGGGCGGTGGCCTGGACGATCTGGTGACCGTGCTGGAAGGCCTGAACGCCGGTGACCGGGTGGTGGTGCGCGGCAACGAACGGCTGTTGCCGGGACAAGCCATCCGCATCAGAGAACCCTCATAGCCGGCCAAGGCCGGCGGCTAGGCGCCCAGGGCCATGAACCCGCCATGAACCCGCCATGAACCTTATCGAGCTTTCCATCAAACGCCCCGTCGCCGTGATGGCGGCGGTGATAGCCGTCGTCATGTTCGGCATTTTGGCGCTGACCAAAATCCCGATCCAACTCACCCCCGACGTCCGCAAACCGGTCATCAGCCTGCGAACCGTCTGGCCGGGCGCCGCCCCGGCCGAGATCGAGCGCGAAATCACCAACCGCCAGGAAGAAGTGATGAAGGGTCTCAGGGGGCTGGAGCAGATCATCAGCGATTCCCAGGACGGGCGTTCCCGGATCACCCTGGAATTCGCCATCGGCACCAACATGTCCGAGGCCCTGCTGCTGGTTTCCAACCGGCTCGACCGGGTCGACGGCTACCCCGACGAGGCCGACGAGCCGTCCATCCGCACCGCCAGCTCCGAGGACAACCCGATCACCTGGATCGTGCTGCTGCGTAAACCCGGCAACGACCGGCTCATTCATACCTACGGCGATTTCGCCGTCGACGTCATCCAGGACCGCCTGGAGCGGGTGACCGGCATCGCCCGGGTCAATGTTTACGGCGCGGCGTTGACCGAGATGGAGATCCGCGTCGCCCCCGAGCGCATGGCCCGGTATGGGCTGACGGTAACGGAGGTCTTACGCGTGCTGCGTGAGGCCAATTCCTCGGTTTCCGCCGGCGACGTGAATGAAGGCAAGCGGCGCTACGTGGTCCGCACGGTGGGCGAGTTCGAGCGCCTGGACGACGTCCGCGGGGTGGTCTTGCGGTCCGAACGCGATCCGGCGACGGGGGCCATGGCGCGGGTCACGGTCGGCGACATCGCCGAGGTCCGGTTCACCTCAAAGGAGCCGACGGCGACCATCCGCTTCAACGGCCAGCCGGCCATCGCCGTCAACGCCATCCGCGAAACCGGCGCTAACGTGATCGAAGTCATGCGGGGCGTCCGCAAGGCGCTGGCGGAGCTCAACGAAACCGCGCTTCGGGAGGAAGGGCTCCGGCTGCGCCAGGTCTATGACGAGACCGTCTATATCAATTCCGCCATTGATCTGGTGCAGAAGAACATCTTCATCGGAGGCGCCCTGGCAGCGTTGATGCTTTTGTTGTTCCTGCGTTCGGGAAGAGCGACGCTGGTTGTTTCACTCGCCATTCCGGTTTCCATCATCGGCGCCTTCGTCGCCATGGCCGCCATGGGGCGGTCGTTGAACGTGATCTCGCTGGCCGGCATCGCGTTTGCCGTCGGCATGGTGGTCGATGCCGCCATCGTGGTGCTGGAAAACATCTACCGACGCCGGGAGAAGGGTGAATCGCCGGCCGTCGCCGCCTACCGGGGCACCCGCGAGGTGTGGACGGCGGTGTTCGTCTCGTCGTTGACGACGGTGATGGTGTTCATCCCGATCCTGGTTATGGAGCTTGAAGCCGGGCAATTGTTCCGTGACATCGCGGTCGCCCTTTCGGTCGCCGTGCTGCTGTCGCTCCTTGTCGCCATTACGGTCATCCCGGCGCTTTCCAACCGGCTGTTGAACGATCCCCGGACCCAATCCGAACGGACCGGGGCCGGGGCCTTCCTAAAGCTGCCGGTGATCGACCCGTTGGCCCGCTGGTTCGTTGCCTCGGTGCTCGAATTCACCCGCCGCATCACCCGGAACCGGTCCCTGGCCATCGCCGTCATCGGGGGTATTTGCGCCACCAGTGCGGTGATCACCTCGGCCCTGATGCCGAAACTGGAATACCTGCCGAGCGGCAACCGCAACCTGATTTTCGGCCATATCCTGCCGCCCCCCGGCTATAACCTAAAAACCACGACCGACATCGCCGGCCAGTTCGAAAGCAAGATATTGCCCCTCCTGGCGGAGGTTTCGGGGCCCGAATCGAAGCCCGGCGAGCCGCCGAAGGTCCAGCGTTTCTTTTTCGTCGCCTCGCGCGGCCGGACATTCCTGGGCGCCGCGGCCGAGGATCCGTCCCGGGTCAGGGAGCTGATCCCGTTCCTGAAGTCCGCCGTTTATTTGGAGCCCGGGACCTTCGGCGCGATCACCCAGCGCTCGCTATTCGGGCGCGGCATCGGCGGCTCGCGGTCCATCGAAATGAACGTCTCCGGACAGCAACTCGACGACGTCCTCGACGTCGCGGTCTTGGCCGTGCAGCGGATCGAGCGGGTGTTGCCCCGGGCCGAAGGCACCCAGATCCGCCCCAAGCCAGGTCTTGAACTGGGGGCGCCGGAGGTGCGGGTGTTCCCGAACCGGATCAAACTCGCCGACAACGGCGTCACCGCCCGCGAATTGGGCGACACCATCGACGCCTTCAACGATGGCCGCCGGGTCGCCGAAATCACCGTCGGCGCCAAGCGCATGGACCTGATGCTGCGGGGCCTCAGGGACGAGATCACCGAGACCCAGGGCATCGGTCAACTGCCGGTGGTAACATCATCGGGCACCATCGTGCCCTTGATCTCATTGGCCGACGTGGAAGTGACGTCGGGGCCTGTGCAGATCCGCCATTTCGAGCGCCTGCGCACGGTGACGCTGGAGATCCACCCCCCCGAATCCATGGCCATGGAGACGGCGCTGGACAAGATTCGCGACGAGGTCATGGAGCCGCTTCGAAACGCCGGCCTGCCCGGCGACGTCAGGCTGCTGCTCACCGGCACCGCGGACAAGCTGTCGCAGACCTGGGACGCCATGGTGATTAACCTGTTGATCGCCGTCGTCATCGTCTATCTGGTGATGGCGGTGCTGTTCGAAAGCTTCATTTATCCCTTCATCATCGTGCTGTCGGTGCCGCTGGCAACCGGCGGCGGGGTGCTGGGACTGGCGTTGGTCAATCTGTTCACCTTCCAGCCGCTGGACATGTTGACGCTGTTGGGCTTCGTCATCCTGATCGGCATCGTCGTCAACAACGCCATTCTCCTGGTCCATCAGACGCTCGTGCACATCCACGAGGAAGGCATGGCCATCGAAGATTCGATCATGGAGGCGACCCGCAACCGCATCCGCCCGATTTTCATGTCAACGCTGACCAGCGTCTTCGGCATGGCGCCGCTGGTGTTCTTCCCGGGCGCCGGATCGGAGCTTTACCGGGGACTGGGCTCGGTGGTGCTCGGCGGCTTGTCGCTGTCGGCGGTCCTGACCCTGGCCATCGTGCCGCCGTTGTTGACGTTGTTCACCGGCGCCCTGGAAAAAAGCGGCCGGCGGATGGCGGCCAAGGCCAAGACGAAAGCCAAGCGGTCGGCGAAAAAGGCCGCGGGCCGGGATCTCAAGCCGGCGCAATGACCGTCCCGGCGGCTTGACTCAGGAAAAAACCAACCCTTCCAATAAAAATCCCAAAAAAACCGGGAAACCCAGGGGGCTCACGAAAACGTGCGTGGCCCGTCATACTCGGGTCGGATAAATTATGGGGCTTTATTTAGATCGAGGGCGGCCGTTGTTAAGCCATGAATAGGGAAAATCCCACAAGTAGTATGGGGCGGGGGTTTGACTGGGAACCGGTCAACCGCAACGTTAAGCAGGCGAGTTCGATCCTCAAGGCGATGAGCAATCCCCACCGCCTGCTCGTTATATGCCAACTGGCCGGGGGCGAAAAGAGCGTCGGCGAATTGGAGAAAATCATCGGCCTGTCGCAATCGGGCCTGTCCCAGCATCTGGCCCAGCTGCGCCGGCAAAACCTGGTCAAGACCCGCCGCCAGGCGCAGGCCATTTTCTATTCCCTGGACGGCGACGAGGCGGCCCGGATCATCGGCGCCCTGCATGACATCTTCGCCGAAACCAATGACGCTTCCCCTTTCGGCGCCGACGGTAGCGGCCGCGGCCGCGCCGCCGTCGGCTGATCCCGCCCCTGCCCCCAAGTGATCCCACTGGCCAGGGCCTTATCTCCCCACCTTAACCATTGACAGCGGGCCTTGTGTCCCTACCTTTTCAGGGTCGCCCTCGGCAATGCAGGTGGCCCGTGATTTTCCGCCAATTACTCGACAGCGTTTCGTGCACCTATACCTATTTGCTGGCCGGCCGTCCCGGCGGCGAAGCGTTGATCATCGACCCCGTCATCGAAAAGGTCGACCGTTACCTGGAATTGCTGAAGGAGTTGGACTTGACGCTGGTCAAGGCCATTGACACCCATGTCCACGCCGACCACATCACCGGCATCGGCGCGCTCAGGGACGCCACCCACTGCGTCACCGTGATGGGCAAGGAATCAAAGGTCGACATGGTCTCCATGCGCGTCGACGACGGCGACAAGGTCGAGATAGAGAATATATCGCTCGATGTCATGTACACCCCGGGCCATACGGACGATTCCTATTGTTTCGCCCTGCCCGACCGGGTGTTCACCGGCGATACGCTGCTGATCCGGGGGCACCGGGAGCACGGATTTCCAGAACGGCGACCCCATGGCCGCCTATGATTCGCTGTTCAACAGGTTGTTGAAGCTGGCGGACGAAACGCTGGTTTATCCGGGCCACGATTACAAAGGCG
>JAKUPL010000012.1 GCA_022449455.1 Alcanivorax sp.
GGGGCGTGGCGCCAACGGTAATAGCCCGCTCGGGAGACTTCGAGTACTTCACACAACACCGTAACCGGCCAGAATTGACGATGCCCGTCGATGAAGGCAAACCTCACTTCTGGAGCTTGGCGAAGTACTCGTCCGCCTTTTTTAGGATGTCCCTCTCCATCTCCGCCCGCTTCAACTGCTTCTTCAGGCGGGCATTTTCCCGCTCCAGCTCTTCAAGACTCTTGGTCGGGCCGGCATTTCGGACCGGCTTCTTGGCGGATGACTTACCCACAATCCACTCCTGCCGCCAGCGGCTTAGTAAGGTAGGATGAACGCCTAGTTTGGCAGCGATCTGTGCCTGTGTCTGCGGGCTGGAGAGCGAGGCCTCGACGGCCTCGCGTTTGAACGCATCACTGAAACGGCGCTTGCTCCGATATTGCATACACCTTCCTCGTCAATGAAGGTGTCTACTTTTTTGGGGCCAGTCCAACCCGGCTTCCTTTCAACTTTTAACTTTTAACTTGTCACTTAAATCCAAGAGGCTGCCCCATGTTCCCGATCACCGCCCTGTACGCCGCTCTGTGCGGTCTGTTGATTCTCGCGCTGGCCTTCAACGTGGTGCGCTACCGCTTCGGCCGGGGCGTGTCCTTGGGTGATGGCGGCGACGTTCTGATCAACCGGGCGGTGCGCGCCCACGGCAACGCGGTGGAGTACGTGCCCCTGGCGCTGATTCTGATCGGGCTGCTGGAAGGCAATAACGGCAACGCCTGGGCGTTGCATCTGTACGGGCTGCTGCTGGTGCTGGGCCGGCTGGCCCATGCCTGGGGCATGCTCAAGCCGGGCAGCGAGGTGAACACCTTCCGCAAGCTGGGCATCATCGCCACCTGGCTGGTGCTGCTGGCGGCCAGTGTGCATCTGCTTGTGATCGTGGGGTTGTATTAACCGCCTTACAGGCCCGCTTCGCGGAGCTGCTCGCGGGTGAAGATGGACACGGTTTCGGTGGCGTCGTCGAACACCACCGCCGCGTCGCCCCGTTTCAGTTGGGCGCGCACCTGCTCCACCTTGGTGGCGGTGGCGATTTCCCGTTCGCCGTAGTCGGTGCCGTCGCGGGTCACGAATTCCTCGATCAGGTTGTCGAGGGTGGCGGCGGGAATCTCCTGCCAGGGAACGATCATCGCTGACCTCTAAACATGTTCGCGGCTAAACAAGATTGCCCTCCCGGGACCATTCGCAGCGCACCCGCAGCGGATCGTCGGAGGGCTCGTGGTAATCGTCGGCGCAGTCCCAGTGAAAGGTGTGGGTGCCGGCCAGTTCCGTGTCCAGGTGCACCACCGCGCTGACCCAGTACATCTGCTTGAGCAGGCGCTCGAACTTGGCGATCCAGTGGGCCCACTCGTATTCCACCGCCCGGTAGGACTGGCCGAAGTGGATCACCTGGGTCTGGTAGCCGCCACCGCCCGGGTCGGCGGAAAAGGCGAACATGTCCTGCCCCAGGAACGGCGACTCGTCCGCCTCCGGCAGCGCGCGCACCGCGCGGCGGTTGTGGAAACAACTGGCCTTGCGCTGCCGCTCGTCGCCGAACGGCAGGTGTTTGATGCAGCCGTAGACAATCGACTCGTTATCCAAACTTCAACCTCGAACAACCGCGGGCGCCGCCCTTTCAACTTTTAACTGGTCACTTTCAACGTCCCTAACGCCCGCACCGCTCCATCTGCACCGCATAACGGCTGGCCATGTCCTGGGCGCGGCGGGCGGAGCGCTGCATGTAGGGGCGGCTTTTCCAGACCCCGCGGGCGTAGCCGCCGTGGCCGGCGTAGTAGGCCAGATAAAGATGATAGGCGTCGTTGAGAGCGATGCCGTTGCGCACGTGGCTCTGGTAATGGTACCAGCCGACGAAGTCCACGGCGTCGCCGAAGTCGTCCCGCTTGGCGCCGCCGTGACCGGTTTCACGCTGGTACCAGGCCCAGGTGCCGTCCAGGGCCTGGGGGTAGCCGTAGGCGCTGGAGGGCCGCTTCCAGGGGATAAAGCCGAGCAGTTTGGTGCGCGGCGGTTTGGCGTGGGCCTGGTAGCCGGATTCCTTGTAGATGGTGGCCATCAGGATCGCCACCGGCACGCCGTATTCCTTCTCGCTGCGCTTGGCGGCCTTGTACCAGTTGTTGAACCAGCCGCCCTTCTGATCGAACACCGCGCAGACGTCGTCGATATGGGTGGGGGTGGTGGCGCAGCCGCCGAGCAGCAGCAGCGTGAGCGTCACGATCAGCACGCGCATGGAGGGACCTCGAGATTTCGGCTTGGCGACATGGTAACCGCCGGGGCGGCGGGCCGCCATCCTGTTGCCCGGGCCGCGCTCATTGTTCCGGCAATGAAATACCGTGGCCAGCGAGGAAATGGACGAAGGCGTCCTCGTCCATCACCTCCACCCCCAGCTTCCCGGCTTTCTCCAGCTTGGAGCCGGCGGCCTCGCCGGCCACCACCCGGGCGGTGCTTTTGGAGACGCTGCCGGCCACCTTGGCGCCCAGGCTTTCCAGGCGTTCCTTGGCCTCGCTCCGGGTCAGCCGGCCCAGGGTGCCGGTAAGCACCCAGGTCTGGCCTTCCAGGGGACGTTCGTCACCGCCGCCGGCGGGGGCCCGTTCCGCCAGGGCGGCGGCCTGTTGCTCCGCCTCGCGCAGGCGCGCTTGCCAGTCGTCGGCGCGCAGCCCTTCGGCCAGTTTTTCCAGGGTGCCGGCGCGGGCGCCGCTGTCGTCCTCGCCCCGCTCCACCGCCGCCAGCAGGGCGTCCAGGGTGCGGTAATGGCGGCCCAGGGCGTCCAGGCTTTTGTCACCCAGGCCGCTGAGCGGCATGCCGAGACTCTTGGCGCCGCGCAACAGGGCGCCCAGGGTCAGGGCGTCCACGAAACGTCGGGAGGGGGCACCGGCGGATTGCGGTTCCAGGCCGGCGGCCAGCAGGTCGTCGATGACCTTCTCGTTGTGGTCCTCGGCGAAGAAGGCGGCGATCGCCTTGGCCACTTCCCGGCCCACGTCCGGCACCTGCAGAAACAGCAGCAGCGGCGCCCGGCGGATGCTCTCCAGATCGCCGAAGCAGTCCGCCAGAGCCTTGGCGGTCTCCTCGCCGATCTGCAGGATGCCCAGGGCGAACAGCACCCGGTTAAGGCGGGTGCGCTTGGAGCCTTCCAGGGCCTTCATCAGGTTATCGGCGGACTTCTCGCCCATGCGCTCCAGGTCGGCCACGTCCTCCGCCTTGAGGCGGTAGAGATCGGCCACATTATCCACCAGGCCCTGATCCACCAGGGCGTCCACCAGCTTGTCGCCGAGCCCCTCGATGTCCATGGCCCGGCGCGAGGCGAAGTGCTTGATGGCTTCCCGGCGCTGGGCGCCGCAGATCAGACCGCCGGTGCAACGCGCCACCACGCCGTCGTCGGCGCGCAGGATCTCGCTGCCGCACACCGGGCATTCGTCGGGCAGATGGATTTCCCGGGCGTCCTTGGGGCGGCGTTCCGGCAAGGCGCGCACCACCTTGGGAATCACATCGCCGGCCCGGTACACCACCACGGTGTCGCCGATGCGGATGTCCAGCCGGCCGATTTCGTCGATGTTGTGCAGGGTGGCATTGCTGACGGTGACGCCGCCCACCTGCACCGGCTCCAGCTTGGCCACCGGCGTCAGGGCACCGGTGCGGCCCACCTGCCAGTCCACGTCGTTGAGCACGGTGAGTTCTTCCTGGGCCGGGAACTTGTGGGCGATGGCCCAGCGCGGCGCGCGGCTGACAAAGCCCAGATCGCGCTGCCAGTCGAACCGGTCCACTTTGTAGACCACGCCGTCGATGTCGTAGTCGAGCCGCCCGCGGCGCTCAAGGATGTCGTGGTAGAAGCTCAGCAGCGCCTCCAGGCCCCGGCACTCCTTGATCTCCGGATTGACGCGCAGATTCAGATCGCGCAGACGCTTCAGCATGCCGGAATGGGTGTCCGGCCAGTCCTCGCCTTCCAGGCGCGCCACCGAATAGGCGTAGAACTCCAGCGGCCGCTCGGCGGTGATCCGCGAGTCCAGTTGCCGCAGGCTGCCGGCGGCGGCGTTGCGCGGGTTGGCGAACACCTTCTGGCCGGCTTCCTGCTGGCGGCGGTTAAGGGCCTCGAAACCGGAGTGCGGCATCACCACCTCGCCGCGCACTTCCAGCAGTGTCGGCGGCGTCTTGCCACGCAGACGCAGGGGCACCGACTTGATGGTGCGCACATTGGCGGTGATGTCCTCGCCGGTCTCGCCGTCGCCCCGGGTGGCGCCGCGCACCAGTTCGCCGTTCTCGTAGACCAGGGACACGGCCAGACCGTCCAGCTTGGGTTCCGCCACGTAATCGATGGGGCCGCTCACATCCAGACGCTCGCGCACCCGCTGATCGAAGTCGCGCAGCTCGTCGTCACTGAAGGCGTTGCCGAGGCTGAGCATGGGCACCGCGTGGCGCACCTCGTCGAAGGCGTCCAGGGGCGTGTCGCCGACTCGCTGGGTGGGGGAATCGGCGGTCACCAGGTCCGGATGCCGTTCTTCCAGTTCCTGCAGACGGCGGTAGGCGCGGTCGTATTCGGCGTCCGGCACCGCCGGGTCGTCCAGGGTGTAATAGCGGTAGGACCAGTCGTTGAGGGTGTCGCGCAGTTGGCGGATTTCGTCGGCCGGGGCCGGTTTCTTCGAGGTCACGGGGGTGAATCCTTGGTTCGGAAGGGCCAGGCAGGAGCGGTCGTTCGACCGCGATCCGGTTCGTGGATGATCCCCGGTGGCGATCAGCCGGCGCTGAATCGCGGTGGGACCACCGCTCCTGCGAGGGGCGGCCAGGCCGCCGCCGTCAGGCGCCGTGGGAGACGCGCTGGCGGCGTTCGAATTCCTGCACGCGCTGGCGCAGATGTTCCATGGTTTGTGGGGTGAGCACGCTGTGCTGCTCATCCTTGAGGTCGCCTTCCAGCTCCTCGGCCATGCGGCGGCCGACGCTGAGCATGCGGTCCAGGGCGCCCAGCGGTTCGCCGGGGCCGGGCAGCTTCATGAAGAAGGTGATGCCGGCGAATTGCTCTTCTTCCATGGTGTCGATGTCGAAGGTACCCGGTTCCACCGCATTGGCCACGGAGAACTCCAGGCGCTCCTGGCCGGCGGTTTCCCGGTGCCGGTGGAAAATGTGCATGTCACCGTAGCGCAGGCCGCTCTCCAGCAGCAACCGCAGCATGGCCTGGCCGTCGAAACGGCCCGGGCGGCGCGCGATCAGGTGGAACACGATCACTTCCAGGGGCGCGCTTTCCTGGGCCGGGGCGCGGGGCTTTTTGGCCCGGGGCGATTCGGGGGCGTCCTCCGGGGTCTCGCTGCTGAAGCCGCTCCTACGGCCAGCTTCGGCGGATTCGGTCACGTCCGCGGCGCGGGGCGGTTCCGGACGGCGCGGCGCCGGTTCCGGCGGCCGTTGGTGGTGCTCCGGCTCCGGCAGGCTTTCCTCCCGGGGCGGCGGCGTCAGCGGTTCACGGGCCCGCGGGGCCGGCGTGTCGTCGTGGTCGGCCTCGTCGGCACCGAACAGGCTCTGCTGCTCGGCACGGCGGGCGGCGCTGATCCGGGCCGGGTCGGGTCGGGCGTCCACGCCGTCGTCCGGGTCCATCATCATCGGCGGATCGACGGCTTCGTCGTCGTCCACCCGGCCCATGTCGAAGCCGCCGGGCTGGTCCAAATCGGACGGTTGTTCATCCCGGCGACGCACCCGGGGCTTGCCCAGATCGGTGGGATAGTCGTCCTCGTCGTCCGGTTCCTGGTGTTTGCCGTGGTCCTTGCCGAAGCGGCGGTCGATGCGCATGCGCAGGCGGCCGTGCCGCTCGCGGATCATGCGCCGCACGCCGTCGGCAAGGATCAGCAGGATCAGGATAACCAGAATGCCGATCAGTGTTTCCAGATTCAGGCCCATGTTGCCTCTTCCTTAGCTTGGCTCGCGTCGCCCAGATTCATTGGATCAGGTTCATCGGATCGCCCGGATCACATGGCCGCCATTTCGGCGGCTTCGTCCACGTCCACGGACACCAGACGGGACACGCCCGGCTCGTGCATGGTCACGCCCATCAGGGTGTGGGCCATTTCCATGGCGATCTTGTTGTGCGTGATGTAGATAAACTGTACCCGCTCCGCCATCTCCGACACCAGATTACAGAACCGTCCCACGTTGGCGTCGTCAAGGGGCGCGTCCACCTCATCCAACAGACAGAACGGCGCCGGGTTCAGTTCGAAAATACTGAACACCAGGGAAAGCGCGGTGAGCGCTTTCTCACCGCCGGACAGCAGATGGATGGTGCTGTTGCGCTTGCCCGGCGGGCGCGCCATGATCGCCACGCCGGTGTCCAGCAGGTCCTCGCCGGTCAGTTCCAGGTAGGCGTGGCCACCGCCGAACACCTTCGGGAACAGTTCCTGGAGCCCCTTGTTGATGCGGTCGAAGTATTCCTTGAAGCGGGTGCGGGTTTCCCGGTCGATCTTGCGGATGGCGTTTTCCAGGGTCTTGAGCGCGTCTTCCAGATCGTCGTTCTGCTGATCCAGGTACTGTTTGCGCTCGGACTGCTGCTGGTATTCGTCGATGGCCGCCAGGTTGATCTGGCCCAGGCGCGCGATGCGCTGGCCGATCTGTTCCAGCTGGTCGGACCAGTGCCGCTCCTCGGCGTCCTCGGGCAGGTTGCGCAGCACCGTCTCCAGATCGAAATGGCCCTCATCCAGCTGCTCGGCCACGGTCTGCCGGCGGGTGGTCAGGTCCTGCCACTGCATGCGCTTGTTGTTGATGGTGTCGCGCACTTCCTGGGCCTGGCGCTCGTGCTGGCCGCGCCGACCTTCCAGGTCGCGCATCTTGTGTTCCACGTCCTCCAGTTGGCGGCGCGCCTCAGCCAGCTGCTGCTCGGACTCCAGGCGCTGCTCCAGTTTTTCCTCCAGCTGTTCCTGCAGTTCGCGGGCCGGGTCCTCGTCGCCGCCGGCCTGCTGCTCCAGCTGCGCCTTGCGCTCGCTGAGGGTGGCCACCTGGGACTCCAGCCGCGCCAGGTTCTGGCGCAGTGATTCGGCCTGGGTGCGCGCGCCCTGGGCGTCCATCGCCAGCTGGTGGCTGCGGTCGCGGTGCTGGCGCGCCTGCTGGCGGGCGTCGTCCAGCCGCGCGCGGGTTTCGTCGCGGCGCGACAGCAGCGCCTCGCGCTCGCCGGAATCCTGCTCCATGGCGTCCAGGGCTTCCTGGAGCACGGCGCGGGCTTCCTTGATCTGATTCTGTTCCTGGTCGAGCTGGCCGCGGGCTTCCTCCATCTCTTTATTGAGACGCTCGCGGCGCATGGTGATCTGCTCCAGACGCACCTGGCGGGCGCTGACCTGGGCGTTCACCTCGCCCAGTTCCCGGTTCAGCCGGCTGGCCTGGCGCTGCACTTCCTCGCGCTCTTCCTCCAGCTCGGCGATGCGCTCGCGGGCCTCTTCCAGGCCGGCCTTGAGCTCGTCCACCCGGGCCTGGCCGGTGTCGATGCGGCCTTCCAGGGCTTCCAGCTCCCGGCGCCGTTCCAGAATGCCGGCTTCCTGATCCTGCTCGCGCACCACCTTCAACCAGTCGGCGCCCAGCCAGATGCCGTCGCGGGTGACCACGGATTCCCCCGGCGCCAGGCGCGCGCGCAGGGCCAGGGCGGCGGGCAGATCCTCGGCGGCGTGCACGCCGGCCAGCAGGCCCTCCGGCACCTCGCCGCGCACCTGGGCGCGCAGCAGGCTGCCCTCCGCGGCGCCGGCGTCGGCACCGGCCTGCACCAGGGTGACACGGCCGTGGGTCAGGTCATCCAGCCAGTCGCCGACCCGCTCCAGGCCGTCGATGGCCACCGCCTGCAGGGCGTCGCCGAGCACCGCTTCCACGGCTTTCTCCCAGCCTTCCGCCACCTGCAGCCGGTCCGCCAGGCGCGGCCGCTGATCGAGGGCGTGGCGCTCCAGCCAGTCGCTGACCGCGCCGTCGTCGCCCATGGCCGCTTTCTGCAGCGCTTCCAGGGAAGTGTGGCGGTTCTTGTCCGCCTGCAGCCGGTCGCGGGCATCGTCCAGCTCGCGGCCGCGCTCGCCGTTTTCCCGGCGCATCTGGTTGATGCGGTCCTGCAGGCTTTCGGCGCGCAGCTCGCTCTCTTCGCGCTGCTCCTGATACTCCGCCACCTGCTCTTCGAGCTGGCGCATTTCCTGGGCCAGGGGGCCGGCGTCCAGGGACTCCTGCTCCTTGGCCAGCCGCTCCAGACGGTCGCCCAGGCGCTCGATGGATTTCTCCAGGTGCTGGATGCGCGACTGCTCCACCTCCGCCTGACGGCGTGACTCGCCGGCCTTGTTGTTGAAACCTTCCCAGGCCTGCTGCCAGTCCTGCATGGCGTCCTCGGCCAGGGCCAGCGTCTCGGCGGCGGCCTCCTCGCGCTCGCGGGCCAGGTCCAGGTCCGGCTCCAGGCCGGCCAGGTTGTCGTCCAGCTCCGCCAGCTTGTCCGCGTCGGTGCGCTGGTGCTGGTCGGCCTCCTTCCAACTGGCGGTGACCTGCTCCAGTTCCTCGTACAGCTGCTGACGGCGCTCGCGCTGGTGCTGGATGCTCTGCTCCAGCCGCGCCACCTCGGCGCCCAGGGCGTAATAGCGCTGCTGCACCTGATTGAAGTTTTCCTGCACGTCGTTGTGGCTCTCGCGCAGATGCTCGATCTCGGCGTCGGCGTGGCGCTGCTCGGCGATGCGCGCCTCCAGGGCCACTTCCAGCTCGGCGATGATCTGATCGAGCTGGCGCACCTGCTGATCCAGGCCGCGCCAGCGCAGCGCCTTGAGCTGGGCGCTCTTCTGGCGCTCCTCTTCCTTATATTGCTTGTACTTTTCGGCGGCGGCGGCCTGGCGGCTGAGGCGCTCCAGCTGGCGCTCCAGCTCCTCGCGGATGTCGGTGAGCCGCTCCAGGTTCTCGCGGGTGCGGCGCATGCGGTTCTCGGTCTCGCGGCGGCGCGCCTTGTACTTGGAAATGCCCGCCGCTTCCTCGATGTAGACCCGCAGCTCCTCGGGCTTGGCCTCGATCAGCCGGGAAATCATGCCCTGCTCGATGATCGCGTAGCTGCGCGGCCCGAGGCCGGTGCCCAGGAAGATGTCGGCGATGTCCTTGCGGCGGCACTTGGTGCCGTTGAGGAAGTAGTTGGACTGGCCGTCGCGGGTGACCTGGCGCTTCACCGAGATCTCGTTGAACTTGCCGTACTCGCCGGTGACGGTGGCGTCGGAATTGTCGAACACCAGCTCGATGGAGGCCTGGGCCACCGGCTTGCGGGCGTTGGAGCCATTGAAGATCACGTCGGCCATGGACTCGCCGCGCAGGTGCTTGGCGGAGGACTCCCCCATCACCCAGCGCACCGCGTCGATGATGTTGGACTTGCCGCAGCCGTTGGGCCCGACCACGGCGGTCAGGTTGTCCGGAAACAACGCCGCGGTGGGATCCACGAACGACTTGAAGCCGGCCAGCTTGATGGTTTTCAGTCTCATAGCGTGCGTATCGCGGCCGCAACCGCTCCAGAACAGGGCCAGGGGTCCCGCCTGGCTGCGGGACCGTAAGCAGAGCTTAAGCCGCCTAGTCTAGCGACAAGCGGGGCCGAATTCACCCGGCGCGGCGCCACTTTCCGTGTGTTTGCCGTAACCGCCCCACCCCGGGGTCGGACCCGCCCCACCCCGGGGTCGGACCACGCTAACCGACTGATATCAATGAAAATACTGGAAAATATTGCGCCCGATCGACGCTTAAGGTGCCTTTTTTTGCCCTCAAAAGAGACGGCTAACGAGCCAGTGCCGGGCTTGGAGGCTTCTTCTCACGTCGAAAACCGCCTCATAGGCCTCATCCTGGCTTGACGTTGCCCCACCGTACCCCCACCCACTCATGAAAATGCGCCAATAAAAAAAAACAGAAAAACAGCCACAGAAAGGCTCGACACCTTAAAAATTTTAAAAGCATGACACATTAACAAACGATCTTCTTCAGAGGCTTTTTTGTAAAACTCTCCCTCCACGCCGAGCGACATCAAACAGATAAACCAATAAACCTCAAAAAACCTCAACCCCCCGCGCGACCGCCCCACCAGATAAAGGATATTAATACAATTAAAAACAAGCCAGCCAATTATAATTAAAACAATCAAGACCGCACAAAAATCATTCAACTTCACACTCCTCACAGACCGCAGAAAGGCGGCAAAAATCTAATCCCAGCCCAAAAATATCAAATATTATTATTGAATACACAAGCCAACATAGAAATCATTAAACACAAAAAGAAAGCAACTCCCGCCCCTCCTTCAGACAAAAAAAATGATATCAAAGCCACCAGAAACAAAGATAAAAAATTAACGAAAATAAAAATCTTATTCTTTTAAAAAAAGCCTCTTGAATACCCAAAAAATACACACCCAAAAAGAAGAGCAAGAGACACCACAAAAAGCCATGGTTTTTTCTCGTGTGCCGCACAAGAGACCAGAATAGTGGCAGCCATCACAAGAATGACCGACTATGCCTTCCTATTAGCCTCAACAGACATATTATCTCTCTTTTCCATTAAAAATCTGCCCATGTGACAAATTTTTATTTGCTCACTGTCCTGACTGATCTAACATGGTCTATCTTAATCATGGTGCCTGACCACGCATTCTTTACCGCCCTCCAAGAATCCCCACTGATGTCTAAACATTAAAACCCAACTTCTTTAAAGTTCTAAAGGCCGACGCCAAAGCACCATTAAAGAGGAAAAATACGAGAAAACAAAAACCCAAGCTTACATAAAAATGCTTCTCTTTACTAAATCTTTTAATTCCCTTGCATTCCATTTCAACAATGTATTTCGTTTTTTTGTTATAATAAAATTCAACACTTCTACCCCTGTAATAACTTTTCATTTCGTCACACTCAGAATCACTGATAGTGTTAAAAAAACTCTCTCCATCCATATACAGCTTTAAAAAAGACCTCGACCTTGAATAGCTCTTACACTCGACAGCATTTACCACGCCTGAATAAACGGCGTATTCTTTTTCAAAAACAAAATTCTCAAGAAGGAAGACCACCATTAAAACCTCAAAAATGGCAATAAAAATAATCTTAACATTGAAAAATTTCAACACTCATCATCCATGGTTGGAATCCAACACCATAGCCTTTCGAAAGGGATTCGCATGTAGTTGCTTCCAGCCTGCCCCACTAAGCAGGTCGTGAAAAACCGCGCAACCGCCGCAAACTTCAAACGTTATCGAAATCTCTGCGGAATCTCGAGCCGGACCATCCGCAGTGCTTTTTTATCAATGACTGTTATCGCATTAGTCACGAATTCAGGGTTAAACGGGCATTTGGCCGCCAAATTAGATGACCAACACCTAAACCGGGCCAAAAGCCACGTTAAAAAACGCCGCTCTTTACCTGAGAGAGCAATTTCTCAGCAGCCCGACACCGCCCCCCGAGATGCTCATAATATATAAAAAGCGGTTAGAGTGGTCCGACGCCGGGTAGAGGGTAGAACCAAGCCGGCTGCGGCCGGCGTCTGATTCAGCGCCTCTCGGCGCACCTCGGGTCGGACCACGACAAGCGCCTGATTTATATATATTCATTCTTTTATAGCGCACCAAATCCAGGGTTAACCAGTCTTTTTGTCCCACCAAAACGGACCGCTAACACTCCTATCCCGCCCAGTAGACCCGGCTCAAGCGCACCTTTTCACCCACAAAAACAGGTGTATAGGGTCTCGAAGCCCGCTGCCGGGCTGCTCAGCGTACATGAAATCAATCGCTTAGCCGGGTCCGACCCTGGGAAGGTGTTAGAATGCGGGCCCTTTTCTTGCTGTCAGGTTTCGCCATGCCCGCCACCGATTTTGCTTCCCTGCCGTTGGACGCCGCCACCCTGGCGAACCTGGCGTCATTGGGCTTCACCGCCATGACGCCGGTGCAGGCGCAAAGCTTGCCGCCGATTCTCCAGGGGCGGGACGTGATCGCGCAGGCGCGCACCGGGTCGGGCAAGACCGCGGCGTTCGGCTTGGGGTTGCTGCATCCGTTGAATCCGCGCTACTACGGTTGCCAGGCGCTGGTGCTCTGCCCCACCCGCGAGCTGGCGGATCAGGTGGCCCAGGAGGTGCGGCGTCTGGCCCGTGGCCGGGACAACATCAAGGTGCTGACGCTTTGCGGCGGAGTGCCCATGGGCCCGCAGGTGGGGTCCCTGGAGCATGGCGCCCAGGTGATCGTGGGCACGCCGGGGCGGGTTCAGAAGCACCTGGCCAAGGGCACCTTGTCCCTGGATGGGCTGAATACCCTGGTGCTCGACGAGGCCGACCGGATGCTGGACATGGGGTTCGTGGACAGCATCAGCGAGATCGTTGGGCAGACGCCGACCCGCCGGCAGACCCTGCTGTTTTCCGCCACCTGGCCGGCGGGCATCCGCGAGCTGGCGGATCGCTTCCTGCGTGATCCGGTGACGGTGGAGGCGGCGGAGCGGGAGGACCGGCCCGCCATCGAACAGCGTTTCTATGAGGTGGCGCCGGAACAGCGGCTGGAAGCGGTGACGCGGGTGCTATACAGCCTGCGACCGGTTTCCTGCGTGGCGTTCTGCGTGACCAAGCAACAGTGCCAGGAGGTGGCGGATCATCTGGTCGCCAAGGGCGTTTCGGCGATGGCGCTGAACGGCGACCTGGATCAGCGGGACCGGGATCAGGTGCTGGGCCGCTTCGCCAATCGCAGCCTGTCGGTGCTGGTGGCCACGGACGTGGCCGCCCGCGGGCTGGACATCGCCGCGCTGGACCTGGTGATCAATGTGGAGTTGGCTCACGACCCGGACACCCACACGCACCGCATTGGCCGCACCGGTCGCGCCGGCGAGGCGGGTCTGGCGGTGAGCCTGGTGGCGCCCCGGGAAATGCGCCGCGCTCTGGCCCTGGAGGATCGTTTCGGCACACTGCCCTGGCTGCCCCTGGAGGAGGTCCGCCCGCATTCCGATCGGAGCCCGCTGGCGGCGCCCATGACGACCCTGTGCATCGGCGCCGGTCGCAAGCAAAAGCTGCGCCCCGGCGACATCCTCGGCGCGCTCACCGGTGACGCCGGCATTCCCGGCGACAAGGTGGGCAAGATCACGCTGTTCGACCACCAGGCCTATGTGGCGGTGGAAAGCGCCGTCGCCGACAAAGCCCTGCAACGTCTCCAGGCCGGCAAGATCAAAGGCCGCTCCCTCCGCGTCCGGCTGCTGTAACCTCAGGGAGCCCCGGGGGGAGCCCCGCGAGCCCCGGGGTCGGACCACCCTAAAAGGGAGCCCCGGGGTCGGACCACCCTAAGCTACTGATTAATATCAAAAAGAAGCACCTTTCACGCGGTATATAGAGCTTAAACGGCGATTTTCTCCACCCCAAAAGCCGCCAAGACAGAAAGGAAAAAAAGGGCTTAACGCCCTTTTTCACCCCCAAAAACCCCGTTCTAACCGCAAAAACACCGCCAAAAATCCCCTTTAGCCCATTTAAATCAATCGGTTACGGCGGTCCGACCCCGAAAAAAAGCCCGACGGAGCCGGGCTTGGGGGGTCAGGGCTGGTAGCGCCATTCGTCGCTGTCGTCGGCGGGGGGCTGGAAGCCCAGGCCGTCGGCGGGGCGCAACGGTTCGAACGGTTCGAACACCAGGCGCGGCATGACGCTTTGCGGGGCAGTGAGGTCAGCCACGTATTGGGTGTCCTCCACCACCTTGCCGCCCAGGGTGCGGTCGTTGAGGGAGACCCGTGCCTTGCCGTCGGTGGTGTCGACCATCTCGTAGACCCGGTCGCTGTCCACGTTGAGCACGCGCACCCGCACCTCGCCGGCGCGGATGGAGCCGGAGCCGGTGGCGTTGCTGGCCAGGTCGCGACCTTCCAGGATCACCGTGCCGCCGCCCAGTCCGGTGGTGGTGTGGATACGATCCACCGTCAGGGTCTGGCCGGCGCGGTAGCGCACCTGGCCGGTGCTGCCGGTTTCCGCGCCGGTGGCCATGGTGACGTCGCCGTTACCGCTGACGCTGACGCCGTCGGTGCCGGTGATGCGGCCACGCTGGGTCAGATCGCCGCCGGCGCTCAGGTCCACGCGGCGGCCGTCCAGGTCACCGTCCAGATCCAGATCGCCGCCGGTGGTCAGGCCCAGACCGCCCTGGCCGGTGAGGCCGGTGACGGTGAGCGGGCCGGTGCCGCGGTTGTTGATGTAGACACCGCCGCTGCCGCCGGTGGCGCCCAGGGTTTGCACGTCCACGTCCAGCGGGTCGCTGGCGCGGGCGATGCCGGTGGCGGCGGTCAGTTCCAGCAGGGAAGCCACGATGTTGGTGGCCTCCGCGTTGCCGTCCAGGATGGCGCCCGCCACCGCGGACAGCATCACCGCGTTACCCGGGGTCAGCGCCCGCACTTCGTTGACGGTGAGGTCGCCGGTGAGGGTGCGCACGCGGATGTCGCCGTTGTCGATGTGGGCGTTCAGGCCGGCCAGGCCGTCCTGTTCTTCCACGTTGATGACACCGTTTTCGGCGCGCAGGTCGAGGGTGTTGGCGCGGGTGGCGATGGCGGTGGTGTCGGTACCCACGCCGTCGCGGCCGCCCAGACGGACCTCGTCGCCCACCACCCGGGTGTTGGCATCGCCGTCGTCGATCAGCTTGCCGGCGTTGGCGACCACGGTCACCTGGCCCTGGGCGTGGATGTCACCCAGGGTGGCATCGCCGTTCTCCACCATCAGGCCGACGCGGCCGTCGCCGGTGCGGGCCTGGCTAATGAGTACCGGGCCCTGCTGGTTCAGCACCAGGTCACCGGCCACGGAGAGCGCGTCGATGCGCCCGGCGGTCAGGTTCAGGAAACCATCGGTGGGGTTGTCGGTGGCCCATTCGCCGATGCCGTCGTTGGCGCGCAGGGTCACGTTGACGCCTTCCACCTCGCCGGCGCCGTCCTTGCGGATGGCGCCGTCGGCGCTGAGCGCCACATCGTGATCACCAGCGTCGACCCGGCCAATACCCAGGTCACCGCCGTTGTCCACGTTGATGTCGCCGTCGGCGGTGGTGGCGCCGTCCAGGCGCAGGTCGCCCTGGTTGTCCAGGTCGATGGCGCCGGTGCCGGTCACCGCCAGGGTGGCGCTTTGCAGCGAGCTGTCGAGGCGGATGCCGTTGACCGCGGTGCCCTGCAGGTCGTCGGCGCTGAGCGTGCCTTCGGCGCTGGTGGCCAGGCGGCCGGCGCTGTCGAGCACCGCGTCGCCGTTCACCGCCAGGGCGTCGATGGTCAGGCCACCACCGGCGCGCAGGTGCGCGTCGCCGTCGGCCAGGCTGCTGTCCTTCACGGTGAGGCCGTTGGTGTCCAGGTCCTCCAGGTGCAGATCACCGCTGCCGGTGATGGTGGCGTAGAGCTGGGTCACGCGGGTTTTCAGGCCGCTGAGCGTGGAGCCGATGCTCTTGGCCGCGGACAGGAACAGGTTGTCGCCGTGGATGTGCTCGGCGATGGCCGGATCCGCCTGAATGCCGCCCTCCTCGCTGGTCACCGACACGTCGCCGCCGGCGCGCAGGGTGGACAGGGCCACGTCGTCGACGGCGTCCAGGGTCAGGTCGGCGCCGCTATTCATGACACTGCTGGCGTCCATGGTGATCTTGCCACCGGCGCTGGCGTCCAGGTCGGCGCCGGCGCTCAGGGCGGCTCCGCTGGCCAGGCTCAGATCGCCATCGGTGGCGGTGACGGTCAGGTCGCCCTCCCCGGCTTCCACGGACGCGCTGTTGTTGATGCGCACGTCGCTGCCCGCGGTCAGGGTGGCGTCGGAGGCCGCCTGCGCCCGGCTGCTGTTGGTGAGGACGATGCTGCCTTCCTCACTGCCCAGCACCAGGTCGCCGGCGGCGGAGGCGCTGCTGCCGTCGGTGAGGGTCAGGTCGCCGCTGCCGGCGTTCAGGCTCAGGTCGACGTTGCCGGTCGGCGCCGGATCGCTCAGACCACTGTTCAGGGTGGCGCTGGTCAGGGTGATGGCGCCGCCAGCGTCGCCGTCCAGGAAGCCACCGGCGGTGACCGTGGAACGGGTCACCGCCAGATCGCCGGTGGCGGCGGTGAGCGCCGCGTTGCCGTCGGCGCGTACGCCGGCTTCCTGGACGGTCAGGTTGTCGCCGGCGTCCAGGTCCAGGTCGCCGTCGGCGTCGGCCTGGGCGCCCTCGGAGAACGCCAGGTCGCCGCCGGCGCGGCCGGTGAGGTCACCGCCGGCGCGCAGCACCGAGGATTGGCGGACGATCAGATCGCCGTCGGTGGCGGTCACTTTCAGGTCGCCGTTGCCGGCTTCCAGGCGTGATGCTTCTGCCAGGGTAACGTCGGCGCCGGCCTCGATGGTGGCGTCGGTGACGGCGGTGGCGCGACTGCCGTTGGTGAGGCTGACGTTGCCTTCCTCGCTGTCCATCACCAGGGCCCCGGCGGACTCCACGCGGGTGCCCTGGGACAGGGCGATGTCACCGCTGCCCGCGTTCAGGGTGAGATCCACGTTGGCGGCGGGGGCCGGGTCGAAGTCGGCGGTGAACGGCACCATCGGCATCCGGCCACTGGCCAGGGTGGCGGCGGTCAGCAGGATGCCCTGGCCGGCGTCGCCGTCCAGGAAGCCGCCGGCGGTGACCGAGGAGCGGGTCACCGACAGGTTGCCCGCGGTGGCGGTCAGAGCGGCGTCGCCGTCGGCGCGCACCTGGCTGTCTTCCACGGTGAGGTGACGGCCGGCGTCCAGGTCCAGGTCGCCGCCGGCGGTGGCCTGGGTGCCGGTGGTGAAGGCCAGATCCGTGCCGGCGTTGCCGGTGAGGCCATTGCCGGCGGTCAGGCGCGAGGACTGGCTCACGCTCAGATTGCCGTCGGTGGCGGTGAGGCCCAGGTCGCCGTCGGTGGCGGTGAGCGCGGACCCGGCGGACAGCACCAGGTTCTCCCCGGCGGTCACCGTGGCGTCACCCCGGGCGGTGCCCTGGCTGGTCACCAGGGTCACGCTGCCGGTGTCGGCGGTGAGGCTCAGGTTCTGCTCCAGGGACTCCGCCATGGCGTTGTTCAGGGCCAGGTCGGTGCCGGCGCGCAGGGCCACGTCGCCGGTGGCGGCGGCGCGACTGCTCTGGCTCATATTCAGAGAGCCGTCGGTGGCGGTGGCGTTGAGCGGGCCGCCGTTGGCGATCAGCGTGGAGCCCGCGGCCAGTTGCAGATCCTGGCCGGCGCTGGCATCCAGCTTACCGCCGGCGATGGCGTCGCTGTCGGTCATGCGCAGGGAGCCCTGGCGCGCGGTCAGCGCCAGGTCCAGGCCGGCGTTGGCGAAGGCGTTGGTCAGCAGCATCTGGCCTTCGGCGGTGAGCGTCAGCTCGCCGCCGGCGGTGGCGCCGCTGTTCTGGGTGAATTCCAGGTCGCCGCCGGTGGCGGTGGCGCGCAAATCACCCTGGGTGGCGGTCAGCGCGGCGCCGCCGGACAGGCGCACGTGGTCGCCGGCGGTCAGGGTCAGGTCCTGTTCGGCGGTGGCGCGCCCGGTGTTCAGGGTCACGTTGGTGCCGGCGCTCAGGTCCAGATCAGCGCCGGACAGGATCTGACCGTTGTCGACCACCAGCAGCTCACCGTTCTCGGCGCCCACCTGGGTGTCGCCGGTGCCGGTGAGGGTGCTGCCCTGGGTCAGACGCACGCTGCCGCCGGCGTCCAGATCCAAAGTGCCGTTAGCGGGATCCGCTTCCGGATTCAGAGAGCCCCCGGCGCTGATCAGGCCGCTGATCAGCACGGCGTCGCCGCTGGCCTGGCCGTCGAAGGCACCGCCGGCCAGCATCTGGCTGTTGTTGAGGCTGATGTCGCCGTTGGTGGCGGTCACCTTCATGTCGCCGTCGGTTTCGGTGTGCAGCTGGGACTGGCTGAGGCGCACGCTGCCGCCGGCGCTGACGGTCTGCGCCCCTTGGGTGGCGGCGCGGCTGCTGGTGAGCAGCACGTCGCCGTCTTCCGCGGTGACGCTCATGTCACCACCGGACTGGACGGTGGCACTGTTCAGCGCCACCTGATTGCCCGCTTTCAGGTCCAGGGTGGTGGCGGCGGAGGCACTGCTGCCGCTGCTGATCTCCAGGTTGCCCTCGGTGGCGGTGGCTTTCAGGGCCCCGTTGGTGGCGGTCAGGGTGGAGACGCCGGACACGGTGATGTTGTCGCCGGCGCTGACGGTCACGTCCTCGGCGCCGGTGGCCTGGCCGTGAACCAGGGTCACGTTGCCGTTTTCACCGGTCAGGATCAGGTCGCCGCCGGCCTCGGCGCTGGCGTTGTTGAGCGACACGGTGGTGCCGCCCTTCAGCGTCAGGTCGCCGTCGGCCTGGGCGCGACTGTTCTGCACCAGGCTGACACCCCCTTCGGTGGCGGTGGCGGACAAGTCGCCGTCGCTGGTCAGTTGCACGCCGTTGATGGCGGTGATATCGCCGGTGGCGGCGGTCAGGGTCAGATCCCCGGCGGCGTCCAGGTTAGCGTTGACCAACTGGCCCTTGCCGCTGCTCAGGCGGGTGTCGCCTTCGCCGGTCTGGGTCACCGCTTCGTTCACGGTGAGGGCGCCGTCGGCCACGGTCAGGTGCAGGTCACTGTTGGCGTCCAGGCCGGTGAGGCCGGGCAGGCCCAGGTTCGGGGTCACGCCGCCCACGGTCAGGTCGCGGTTCTGATTGAACAGGTAGAGGCCGCCGTTGCCGGCGTCCGCTTCCAGGGCGCCGGTTTCGATCAGCAGCGCCTGGTCGGCGGTACCGATGCCGTTGCCGGCGCGCAGAGCCAGCTGGTCGGCGTACAGTTCCGGGGTGTCGTCCGCTTCATTGAGCGCGTCGATGGCGCCGTCGGCCACCAGGGTGATGTTGCCGCCCTCGTCGTTGGTGCGCACTTCGCCCAGACGCAGGTCGCCGGCGTCGCTGGTGAGGGTGATGTTGCCGGTGGTGGTGGTGACCTTCTCCACGTCCAGGTCGTCCTGGTCGTGGATATTGATCTCGCCCTGGGCGTCGGCGGTGACCACGTCCACGGCGGTGTCCAGGCCGCGCTGGGTAACGCTACCGGTGGCGCCGATGGCGCCGCCGGCGGTCAGTTCCAGTCGCTTGCCGGCGATCAGGGTGCTGTTGTCCTGGTCATCGTCGATGCGGCCGTCCGCGTCCAGCCGGATGGTGGCGCTGTCGCCACCGGCGGCCAGTTCATGGACGGTCAGGTTGCCGCCGGCGGTGACGTCGATGTCACCGTTCAGGGTTTCCAGGGCGATCAGCGCCAGGTCGTCGCGCTCGCGCAGCAGCACGTCGCCGTCGCTGGTGCCGCTGTCGACCACGCGGTCCACCTGGGTGTCCAGTTCCACCTGGCCGTCGGCGCCAAAGTGCAGATCGCCGCCGGTGACGTTCAGGGTGTCGCCGTTGTCGTCGATAATGGCGCCGCCCTCGGCCACCAGATAGGTGTCGCTGTCGGCGGTCACGTCGGTGTCGACGACCTGCGTTTTCAGACGCAGATCGCCCCGGTTGGCAAGCCCCATGTCGCCGGAGGCGGTCATGCCGCTCAGGCCGTCCACGGTGCCCAGCACCAGTTCATCGCCGCCGTTGTCGTTGATCACGAAGGCGTCGCCGTCACCGGCGTCGAGAGCGATTTCATCGGTGTCGGTGCGCAGCGAATCCCCCCGGTCGGCGACGCCCTGGCCGGCGCGCACGGCGATGGCCGGGGCGTGCAGGGTGCCGGCGTCGGCGACCCATTCACCGTTCACCCAGCTGCCGCCGATGCCGCGCACGGCGCCGTCGGCCTGCAGGGAGATCAGCGTCGGGCTGACCACGTCGCCCACCACGCTGATGGTGCCGGCCACGTTTTCGGCGCGGATCTCGCCCACGGACTCGATGTCGCCGAGGCCCAGATTACCGGTGGAGTCCAGGTAGACGCCGCTGTTCAGGGCACGGCCGCTACTGGTGCCCATGTCCAACTGGTTGGCCTGGATGCCCAGCGGCTTGGCGGCGGACATGTCGATGTCCTGGGCCTGGTCGTAGGCGGCGATGGACTGCTGGCGCAGCAACTGGCTGGCGTCGCGGGCGGCGGTGGCCTTGAACACGGACTCGTCGGCCATGTCCCGGGATACCCGGGTGGTGTTGCGCAGGGTGGTCCAGCTTTCCACGTTGGTGACCGCGTCGCCGAGGTAGGCCTTGGCCACGTCCAGGTCGTTGAGGGCCACGTTGAAGCGGTCGGAGAGCGGCGAGAAGGTATTGCGGTCGTACTCGTCCACGGCCACCTGGGCGGCGGACAGTACCAGGCTCAGGCCCTGGAAGGTGGCTTCGGCGCCGCCATCGCCGCTGAACGGGATCGCCTGGGCGCCGCCGGCCACCATGGCCATGGCGTCCACCGCAATCTGGGCCACGGAGACCACCCGGTTGAGGGTGTTCAGGGTGCTCTGCGCAGCGTTCAACTGGCGGGAGAGATCGTTGACCCGGGCTTGGGCGCTGGCCAGATTGGCCTGGGAAATATTGCGGTTGACGATCGCCTGATTGAGCGCCGCCAGGTAGGCCTCGAGCTGCTGCTGGAGCACCTCCAGCTGCAGGATCTTGGCGTTCAGCTCCGCCACCCGGCCGGCGTAGTCGGCGATGGCGGTGTCGCGGGCGATTTCCGCGTCGCGCTGGCTGGGGGTGTTGCCGATCAGGGTGACGTGGTCGCCGCGCACGTTCTGGTCGGCGCCGTTGCCGTCCAGGATCACGCCGTCACGGGCGATCACATAGACGTCGCCGGTGCCGCCGGTGTCGAGCATGCCCAGGGTCACGTTGCGGTCCGCGTCCAGGGTGATGTCGCCGCCCTCGGTGACCAGGTTGCCGGTGATGATGTTGCCGTTGTAGCCCTCGTTGGTGCCGTCGGCGCGGGCGGTCAGGGTGATGCTGCCACCGCCGGGCAGACGGATGGTGTCGTCCTGATTCAGGAACACGATGTTGCCGTTGGTGGCGGTGAGCACCAGCTTGCCGCCGTCCATCACCAGGATGCCGCCGTTGTTGTCGAGCACGGTGATCGAGGCGGCGACGATGGTAACGCCGCTGGCGCCCTTGCCCACCAGGCTGTCGGCGTCCACTTCCACGGCGCCGGGGCTGGCGGCGTTGACGTCGCCGTTGCCGCCGCTCACCGACATGCGGTCCACGTCCAGCACCAGCGGGCCGGTGTTGCCGATGCCCTGCCGGGCGCGCATGTCCACCTTGCCGGCCACCACGTTGGCTTCGTCGGCGCCGTCCGGTCGGGCGTCGTTGATGGCGCCATCGCTGGTCAGGGTGACGTTGCCGCCGGCGGCGGTGACGGTGCCCAGGCCGATGTCGCCCGCGCTATCGATGTTCACGTCGCCACCGGCGGCGCGGGCGCGGATCAGGCTCAGCGGGCCATTGTCGCGGTTGCGCAGATAGATGCCGCCGTTGCTGGTGTCGACCACCAGTTCGTCGACGCGGATTTCCAGGGCGTCCACGCTGCCGTCGGCGGCGCCCACTTGCTGGGCGCTCAGGTTCAGGTCGTCGGCGACGATGTTGTCGTCGTCGCCGTTGCCGTCACTGACCCGGCCGGAGGCCTGAAAGGTGACACTGCCGCCGCTGGCCAGGCGGCCGAGCACGGCGTCGCCGGACTGGGCGAAGTCGATGTCGCCGCCGGCCTCGCCTTCCAGCAGGCTCAGGGCGCCCACGTTGCTGACGAAGATGTCGCCGCCGGAGAGCATGGACAGTTCGCCGGTGATGGCGGTGGACAGCGGGCGCGCCTCGCTGCCAATGCGGGCGGCTTCCAGTTCCACGTAATTGCCGGTGATGGCGGTGCTGTCGCCGTCGCCGTTCAGGGTGCCCAGGGCGGTGAGGCGGATCAGGCCGTCCGCGGACACCTGGCCGAGCTTGAGATCGCCCTTGTGCGTCACGGCCACGCCGCGATCGGCGCCGCCGGCGGACGCGTTCAGAAGCAGTTCACCGGTGCCCTGGTTGTCCAAATCGATGTCGCCATCGGCGGTGGTGGCGTCGATGCGGTTGGCGTCGGTGGTCAGGTCGATGTCGTCGCCGGCGTCCAGGACCAGGCCGTCGGCGGCCAACACCTTGTCGTCGCCGCCGATGCGGCCGCTGGCGGTCAGGTTCACCTGATGGCCGCTCAGGTCGGCGCCTTCCACGATCAGGTTGCCGGCGCCGTTATTGACGGTCAGGTCCAGGCCCTGGCCGCTGTTACGCTCAATCGCCAGGTGTTCGTTGGCGCGCTCGAAGCGCACGCCGCCGTCGGCGTCGGTGACCGACACGTTGCCACCCAGGGTGGTGGCATCCAGGCTGGACAGCAGGCCGGTGTTGGCCACGTAGGTGCCGGCCAGGCTGGTGCCGGTGGTGGTGGTCAGGCTGCCCACCTCGGTCTTCAACGCCTCGGCGGCGGTGCCGATGGCGCCGTCCGCGTCCAGGGTCAGGTGATTGCCGCGCACGTTGAACGGCGCGGCGGCGTAGCCGAGGATGTCACCGTCCTGGCTGACCACGGACACATCGCCGTGGTCGGCTTGCACGCTGCCCAGCAGCACGTCGCCCCGGGTGGCGGTCAGTTGCACCTCGGCGTTGTCGCCTTCGGCATGAATGTCCAGGGCGCTCAGCCCGTTGTCCTCGGCCAGGTAGATGCCGTCGGAACCGGAACGGGCCTGGATGGCGTTGCTCTGGGTGCTCAGGGCGGCGCCGTCCTGGCCCAGGCGGCCGGCGGCGTCCAGGGCGATGAAGCGGCCAGTGATGACCGCGGACTCACCGCTTTTGTAGATGCCGCCATGGCGGGAGAACAGCCAGAGCTCGTCCGGCGAGGAGATGCGGTCGCCGATCAGGATGTTGTCCTCGGCGGCGATTTTCACCGCGTGGTCGCCGACGGCGCCGTTGCTCAAGGTGACGCTGCCGTCGGCGCCGCCGATGCCGGTGGACGAGACGGTCTGGCCGCCCTGGCTGATGCGCTCGCCGGCGCTGACCCGGCCCAGCATCAGCTCGCCGTCCTGTTCGTCGATGTAGATGCCGCCGTCCTGGGTGGAGGCGGACAGCACGTCCACGGCGGTGCTCACCGCCTGATGATCCGCGCCGATGGCGCCGTCCGCCTTCAGGTTGGTGGCCCAGGCTTCCACGTTGGCCTCGGCGCCGTTGCTGCCACGCAGGTCGCCGTCCTCGGCGGTGATCAGGGCGCGCAGGCCGGCTTCGGCGCTGTTGTCGCCGGTGCTGACCCGCTCCAGGGTCAGGTCGCCGTGGGTATCGGTGATCACCACATGGCCTTTTTGCGCTTCGGCACGCAGAGTGTCCGCGTCCAGGCGCAGGGGGTTGCTTTCCGCGCCGATGGTGGCGCCGTCCACGGTAGTGGCCAGGGTCACGCGCTCGCCGCTGGCGGCGGTGTCCAGGTCACCGTTGCCGAGGATGTGACCGGCGGCGGTGACGCCCAGGTCGCCGTCCACCTGGACGCCGTTCAGGGTCACGCGACCGTCGCGGTGGGTGAAGTCCAGATCGGTTTCCACGATGCCGGAGGTGGACAGGCGGTCGCCTTCGAAGTTGACGCTGGCGTCGCTGAACACCGGATCGCCGCTGATCGGGTCCTGGCTTTCGTGCTTGAGGTTGATCTCGGCGTCGTCGCCGGTGTCGATCTTGAGGCTGGCGAGCTGGTCGACTTCGTCGACGCGGATGGCGCCCGCCTCGCTGCTCACGTCCAGGTGATCCACCTCGGTGCTGACCGCGCCGGCGGCGCCGATGCCGGTGCCCGCCTGGAGAACGGCGGTGTCACCCTTGATCAGCCCGCCGGTGGAGGTAATGGCGTTGTCCGCCTGCAGCCGAACCTCGCCCTCGGGGCCGGTGACGGTGAGCTTACCGGACTGCTCCAGGTCGTCACCGGCCATGGTCAGCTCGGTGGCGGCGGTGAGGTCGCCCTGGTTGACCACGGAGGACACCACGGCGTCCTTCTGGCTGCCGGAGAGCAGCACATGACCGGCCTCGATCTTGCCGTCCGGGCCGTTCTTGATCGAGCCGGTGGCACCGGTCAGGTCCGCGTCGGTCACCGAGAAGGTCACCAGACCATTGCCGGTGAGGTCGATGTCGTAGGAACCGTCGTTGGCCAGGGTCACGCGGCCCACGTTGGCGATGATGTGGCCGGTGTTCTCCACGTTGGGGGCGATCAGGTAGACGAAGCCGCCGTTGCCCACTTCGATCTTGCCCTGGTTGGTGATGGCGGCATCGTTCATCAGCTCGCCGCTGAAGTTGAGCTTGCCGTCCATGAAATCCTGATCGGCGATGTCGAAGGTGGTGGCCAGCAGGCCGGCCACGTCGATCTCGGCGGTGGCGCCGAACACGATGCCGTTGGGGTTGATCAGGAAGATGTTGCCGTTGGCGGTGAGCGCACCCTTGATCTGGGAAACGGTGTCGCCGGTGACCCGGTTAAGGGTCACATCGGTGCTGGCCTGGTGGATGAACTTGACCAGTTCACCGGGATCGATGCTGAAATCGTTCCAGTTGATCACCGCCTTGTTGGACAGCTGGTTGATGATGGTCTCCACGCCGTTCGGCGTGATCGAGGCATCCCCCTGCACCACCTGACCGCCGCTGGGACCCGCGTGGACCGCGCCGCTGAAGCCGAACACTGAAACCGATACGGCGACCGCCACTGAAGCATTGCGTTTTTTATTTCGTGCCATGATTCGTTACCCGTAAAAGTGGTGGCGCTCAGAAGCGGTAGCGTGCTTGAGCGTAGAAATAGCTGTTGTCACCGGTTTCGGTGCCCAACGGCAGCCCCCAATCCAGGCGCACCTCGATGGGGTCCCAGGGCCGGACCAGCAGGCCCAGACTGGCGCCGGAGATGTCCCGTTCGTCGTCCTGGTCGTAGAACGGCTTCTTGATGTACAGACGGCCGTGGCTGAGCTGGCCGATCAGTTGATAACGGGAGTCGTCGGCGAACAGGTCGTAGCGGGCCTCCAGGGTGGCGGTGACGCCGCTGTCGCCGGAGTAGATCGACGGCGGATGCCCCTTCACCGAATTGACGCCGCCGATGGCCCACTGCTCGCTGGAGACCAGCGGGTCGAAGGCGTACTGGCCGTACAGGCGCGGGATCAGCCGAGTGCGCGCGTTAAGGCGCTGGATGCGGGCCAGGTCCAGGGTGATCTTGGTGAAGTCGTTGTCGGCGCCGGCGAAGGCGCGGCTGGACAGGGAGGAGTCGTCGTCCATGCCGCCCAGGCTTTCGCCCAGGCCGTGGTGCAGGTCCACGGAGACCAGGCTGCGCCCGGACAGGTCGGTGCGGTCCAGGGCCACGCCCACCCGCAGTTTGCGGATGCGGTCCTCGGCGATGCGCACGCCGAGCATGTCCTGATCCAGGTCGGTGCCTTCCAGCCAGGCGCTGTAGGTGAGCACGCTGCGCGCGGACAGAATCTGGTCCTGCAGCACGCCCACGCCCAGGCCGGTGCTGTCGCCTTCCACTTCCAGCACCTCGAAGTCGCGGCCCACGTTGACGTTGCCGGTGGAACCGTACACCTGAACGCTGGTGCCGCGGGCGTTCACCGGCGTCACGTAGTCGACGTAGGCGAACCAGGCGTCGCCGTCACCGATGGACTGCATGCCGATCAGGTTGGCGTTGTCGCCCCGGCCGGTCAGGTTCTGCAGGGTGATGGACGGCACCACCCGGTAGCGGCCGGTGTCCTTGCTGCCGTAGTTGTTGAGCTCCAGCGCGCCGGTGACGCGCGGGGCTTCCTCGACCTTGATCACCAGGTCGGTGTAGCCCTGGCGGGCGCCGGGTTTGAGGGCGGCGGCGGCTTCGATGCCGGACTGCCGGTTGAGGCGGGTCAGGGCCCGTTCCACCCGGTCCAGCCGCACCGGCTCGTCACGGTGCACGTCGGCGGCGGCCAGGGCGTCCAGGATGCGCTGGGAGTCGTAGCGCTGATTGCCCTCGATACGGATCTCGCCCAGCTGGCCTTCCAGCACCACCAGTTTCACCGGCGTGCCGTCGGCGAAGGTCTGTTGCGGCACCACCACCTTGACCAGCGGGTAACCGGCATCGTGGTAGAACGCTTCCACCTTGGCGGCCAGGCCCTGGATGTCCTTGAGCGTCATGGGTTTGCCGATTTCCGAGGCGATCAGCCCGGACAGGTCGGAGGCGGTGTAGGTGTAGTTGCCCTGGAAGGTTACCCCGTTGACCACCACCTGGGGCGGCGTGCTTTGCGCCCGCGCGGGGCCGATGTGGAAGGCCAGCGCCAGGGCCAGAAGTGCGATACGCAAGAAACCGGATTGACTGCTCATTGTTGCATCCCGAAAAACCCGTCGATAAAAGGATCGAGATGGAGAGCAAGGTGCTGGCGCACCCCGGGTGGCGGTTAAGGTCCTTTCCCCCCGTATTTTTTTGCTATCCCCGGTCGGAGTTCATCGCTCCGATCGTTGTTCTCCCCCCCCGGGCCCGAAGGCCAATGCAAACTCTTTCATTCAAGGAACGAGTTCACAATTCCGGCAATCTATTTCACGGGAATTCAACGGTCAACGTGCATTTCTTTACAATCGTTAACCTTTTACAAAGCCTTTTGATCACTAAATTTTCGTACCCTTAGCGCCCCATAAGCTTAAAGCATGAGTGCTCGTTGTCCGCCTTTCAGACCCGGTTTTCGGGTGTTCGCCGCCAGGGGGCGCTGTTTCATAACCAGGGCAGGAAGAACATAAAGGTGAAACAAAAGTGGGCAGCCAGCCGGCGACGCGGCCACTCGCAATCGAGAGGCCGGCCTCACCCGTTGGCATTAGAAAAATATTTGTAGAGAAACGCGAAGAAATCCCAGATGGCGGACGCTTTTGATGTTTAGCCCCGCCGCGGCACAGGATCCTCGGCCAGTTCGTGCACCCACACCAGAGTGCCCGCGATCACCGCCACCGGCATGATCACCAGATTGACCAGCGGCAGCATGGTCAACCCCAGGATCACCGAACCGAAGGTCAGCACCAGCCAGCGTTTGGTCTTCAACCGTTCCAGCATCACCGTGAATGGCACCTGGCGGTTGTCGGCCGCGTAGTCGATGTACTGCATGCCCAGCAACCAGCCGGACCACAGGAACCACACCGCCGAGGCCAGCACGTTGACCACCGGAATAAAGTAGATCACCAGTACCACCAGCAGAATCAGCAACGCCCGCCACAGCCAGTACCAGGTTTTACGCAGTTCGCGCTTGAACACGCGCACGGTCATCGCCGCGATGGACTCCTCCGGCAGCGGCCGGCCGCTGATGCGCACATCCACCTTTTCCGCCAGAAAGCCCATGAAAGGCGCCGCGATCAGCTGCACCCCCAGGGTAAAGACGCTGGCCATCAATCCCAGCAGCAGGATCCACACCAGTACCACCGCCGCGCCGACCAGAAAGTCCACCGCCCCATTGAGAAAACCGAGGCCGCCGTCGAACGACCAGCCGGCGGTGGCGGCACTGATCCAACCAGCGATCCACTGCCCGGACAGATAGTAGAGGCCACCGAACACCAGCACGTTGAAGATCATCGGCACGATCACGTAACCGCGCAGCCCGGGGCTGCGGGCCAGGGTCAGAGCTTGCTTGAGATAATCCAGCGCACGGGTGATCTGGGACACGGCGACCTCGCTGTTGTCTTGGGCGGATTCGGGCCGATTCTAGCATCGCCTCGGGTCGAGACCAGTGCCCGGGGGCGGCCCCGCCGGGTGACGGGGCCGTGAGGCGAACCGGTCAGACGTAGACTTCCAGTTCCACCGGGATGTTGCCACGGGTGGCATTGGAGTACGGGCATACCTCATGGGCCTTGTCCACCAGCGCCTTGGCGTCGTCCTCGTCCAGACCGGGCAGCGTCACCGCCAGGGTCACCGCCAGGCCGAACCCCTGCCCATCCGGGCCGATGTCGACCTTGGCGTTGATGTGGGTCTCGTCGGAGAGCTTTACCTTGGCCTGGCCGGCCACCAGTTTCAGGGCGCTCAGAAAGCAGGCCGAATAGCCGGCGGCGAACAGTTGCTCGGGATTGGTGCCCTCACCGCCCGGGCCGCCCAGGGCCTTGGGCATGGCCAGTTGCAGATCCAGTTGCTTGTCGCTGCTGGTGACCCGGCCGTCGCGGCCGCCGGTGACGCGGGCTTCCGCCTGGTACAGCGTTTTTTCAATGGTCATGAGTCTTTCTCCGCTCGGTTTATTTTGCACGATATAATCGTGCGCTACTTAATGGCTTGTACTTAGCCGCCTTAAGGCGGATCGCGCCTGAAGCGGCGTTCAGGGCGTTTCGGTGAGCTTGTCGCGCAGGTCTTCCAGCTGCGCTTTCAGTGCCCGCAGTTCGTCCGGGTCGCACTGGCTGGCGCAGGCCACCGCCTCGGGGACCGCTTCAGCCCGTTGGCGCAGAGTCCGGCCGGCGTCGGTGAGCCGCACCTCCACCCGCCGCTCGTCCTCGGCGGCGCGCCGGCGCTGCAGCAGGCCGGCGCCCTCCAGGCGTTTCAGCAACGGTGTCAGCGTCGCGGAATCCAGGAACAACCGCTCGCCGATGGCCGACACCGACTGCCCGTCCCGCTCCCACAGCACCATCATCACCAGATATTGCGGATAGGTGAGACCCAGCTCGCGCAGCAGCTTGCGGTAGACCTTGGTCATCGCCAGCTGCGTGGAGTACAGCGCGAAGCACAGCTGCAGGTCGAGCCGCAGCAGGGAGTCCGGGGTGTCGGTGTCATTGCTCATGGGAGGCATAATTACATAGCGCGCTATTTAATTGCAAGAAAAGCGTCCCGGCGTCACGCCAAACACGGCGCGAAAGGCTTCAATGAAGGCGCTGGTGGTCTGGTAGCCGCATTCCAAGGCCACGGTGGTCACCGGCAGGCCGGCGGCCAGATGCTCCAGGGCGCGCAGCAGACGGGCACGTTGGCGCCAGGCCTGAAAGCCCAGACCGGTTTCCCGGGGGAAGCGGCGCGACAGGGTGCGCGACGACAGGCCGGCCCGACTCGCCCATTCCGCCTGCCCACGCCGGTCCGCCGGATCACGCAGCAGGGCGTCGGCGATGCGCGCCAGCCTCGGATCCCGGGGCATGACCAACCCCAGGGGCGCGTCCGGCAGAGCACGAATCTCGGCGGCGATCACCGCCACCAGCGGATCCCGCTCCGGCGCCCAGGTTTGTTCATCCCAACCGGCCACGCGCTTCACCGCCTCCATGAGCAGACCGGAGACGCGCAGGATGCAGGGTTCCGACGGCAGCCCCTGGCACAGCGCTTCGTTGATCAGCATGGCCCAGCCGTCGAACTGACCGTGGGGGTCGATACCGTGTTCCCGGCGCGGCGGAATCCAGATGGCGTGCAGAGCGGGCACCGCCCAGCGGGTGTCGCCGGTGTGCACGGTCAACAGCCCTTCCGTGGCGCCGCACAGCTGCCCTTCCTTGTGTTGATGGACGCCGGCGGCGCGGGCCTCGCGGCTGGCCAGGGATTTGTCCCAGATGCGGGCAAGCAGCGGGCCCTGGAACGGCGGGAAGGTGCCACTGGCCCCGGCGGCGGCCATCTTGGTCAAAGCCATATTGGCGTAATTCCGATATTGAATGTCTTCCATACGGTATTTCAGTCAGAGGCGCGCGGCTAGTCTGGATCGCACCCTGATTCCCGGCCCCGACTCAAGGAAACGACAATGCGAGCCAACGATATTCTTACCGAGCAACAAAACACCCTGGAGCGAAACGGCACCCTCATCCGCAAGGGGTCGGTGGGTGCCTTTTTGGCCAACGCCCGCCTGTGGCTGAATCCGGACACGGGCGCCGACCGGCGGCGGCAAGTAGAACGACACCTGCGCGAACTGCTGCCCGCGTTGAAGGTGCTGGGCCTGTTCGAGCTTCTTGAAGTCCGCGATCCGGCCCTGCGGGCCTGGCTGGGCGCCGCCGACACCGACCGGGGGACGGGCCATGAATCCGAGTGACTTTCAGGTACACGACGTGGCCGACTTTCCGCTGGTACGCCTGATGCCCGAGGGGCTGCCGGAGGGCTACGCAGTGCAATGGGAGGCGGAGATGGAGACCCTGATCGGGCAGCCCGATCCGTTCGTGATGGTGGTCGCCGCCATCCGGGGTGAGCATCGGGAAGCCCATGAGGACCGTAAACGCCGCACTCTGTGGATGAAGCGCAACCGGGACACCCTGGCGCGCCGTTGCCGGGGCATGGTGGCGGTGGAGCCGGACACCACCAAACGAACGATGATGCGGGCACAGAGCGCGGCCCTGGCGGGCCTGTTCAAAGTGCCGCTACGGATCGTGGCCACCGCCGAGGAAGCGGACGCGCTGGCCCGCGTTTTCCTCGACGGCACCGGCGACAGTTAGCGCTGGCGTTCGATCAGCATGGCGACACCCTGCCCCACGCCGATACACAGGCTGACCAGGGCATAGCGGCCGTTGATGCGCTCCAACTGACGCAGCGCGGTGAGGGCCAGGCGGGTGCCGGAAGCGCCCAGGGGGTGGCCCACGGCGATGGCGCCGCCGTTGGGGTTGAGGCGCTCGTCGTCGCCCTCCAGGCCGAGCTGTTTGCAGCAACCCAGCACCTGGGCGGCGAAGGCTTCGTTGATTTCGATCACGTCCATGTCGGCCAGGGTGAGGCCGGCACGGTCCAGCACCTTGCGGCAGGCGCCCACCGGGCCCAGGCCCATGATGCGCGGCGGCACGCCGGCCACGCCGCCGGCGATGATGCGGGCGCGCGGGGCGATGCCGGCTTTTTCGCCGGCGGCGCGGGAGCCGATGATCAGGGCGCCGGCACCGTCATTGACGCCGGAGGCGTTACCGGCGGTGATCACGCCGCCTTCCACAATGGCCGGCAACTTGGCCAGCTTCTCCAGATCGGTACCCGGACGCGGGTGCTCGTCCTCGGCCACCGACAGCGGCGGCTTCTTGCGACCCTGGGGCACCTCCACCGCCTGGATCTCGCCCTGGAAGAACCCGTCCACCCGGGCCGCTTCGTAGCGGCGCTGGGATTGGGCCGCGTAGGCATCCGCCTGCTCACGGGTGATGCCCAGCTCGGCGGCCACGTTCTGGGCGGTCTCGGGCATGGTATCGCGGCCGAACTGCTTCTCGATGGCCGGGTTGGGAAAACGGGCGCCGATGGTGCTGTCGAACATGGGCATGTTGCGACTGTAGGGCGATTCCGCCTTGGCCATGACGAAGGGCGCCCGGCTCATGGACTCGGCGCCGGCGGCGATCACCAGCTGGCCCTCGTCCACGGTGACCATGCGCGCCGCGTCCAGGGTGGCGGCCAGGCCGCTGCCACAAAGCCGGTTGACGGTGAGCCCGGCCACCGACTCCGGCAGACCGGCCAGCAGACCGGCGTGGCGGGCCAGGTTGCGGGCATCCTCGCCGGCCTGGTTGGTGTTGCCGGCGACCAGGTCCTCGAAGTCTTCCGGGGCGAACGGATTGCGCGCGATCAGGGCACGGATCACGCCGGCCAGCAGGTCGTCGGGGCGCACCGGCGCGAGGGCGCCGGCATGGCGACCGAACGGCGTGCGCAGGCCGTCATAGATGTAGGCGTCGAGCATTGAAATTCCTGAGTTGAAAGTGAAAAGTTGAAAGTTAAAAGGACGGCCCGGCCGGCACGCAGCCCGACCGCGCTTTCCACTTTTAACTTTCAACTTTCAACTTTTAACTGCGCCGCCAGGCGCTTTAGTCCGCATAGCGGAACGTTATTCCGAAACTTGACGGAAAGAATAGGTCGTGACAGAGTGCGATGCAAGCCGCCGGCGACCCACCGGTCATGCCTCCGGATAAGCCGACCTCCAGATTAACCAATAAGACAGAAGAGCCCCATGATTCGCGACCAGGAAGTGCTCAATCAACTCGTCGACACCATCGGCCGTTTCGTGCGCGACCGCCTGATTCCGGCGGAGCAGACCGTGGCGGAAAACGATGCCATCCCCGAAGAGATCGCCAATGAAATGAAGGAAATGGGCCTGTTCGGTCTGTCCATTCCGGAAGAGTACGGCGGCCTCGGCCTGACCATGGAAGAGGAAGCCCTGGTGGCTTTCGAGATCGGCCACACCTCGCCGGCGTTCCGTTCCTTGTTCGGCACCAACAACGGCATCGGCGCCCAGGGCATCCTGATCGACGGTACCGAGGAACAGAAGCGCAAGTACGTGCCCAAACTGGCCACCGGTGAGGTGATCGGTTCCTTCTGTCTCACCGAGCCCGATGTGGGCTCCGACGCCGCCAGCCTGAAAACCCGGGCCGACAAGGACGGCGACCATTACGTGCTGAACGGCACCAAGCGCTACATCACCAACGGTCCGGAAGCGGGCCTGTACACGGTGATGGCGCGCACCGATCCGGACAACAAGGGCGCCGGCGGCATCACCGCTTTTATCGTGGAAGGCGACACGCCGGGTCTGATTCGTGGCAAGCCGGACGTGAAGATGGGCCAGAAAGGCGCCCACGTCTGCGACATCACCTTCGACAACTGCCGGGTGCCCGCCGAGAACATCATCGGCGGCAAGGAAGGCCAGGGCTTCAAGACCGCCATGAAGGTGCTTGACCGGGGTCGTCTGCACATCTCCGCGGTGTGCGTGGGCGTCGCCGAGCGCCTGATCGAGGACGCGCTCAAGTACGCCATGGAGCGCAAGCAGTTCGGCCAGCCCCTGGCCGACCACCAGCTGATCCAGGCGATGCTGGCCGACTCCCGCGCCGAGGCCTTCGCCGGCCGGTCCATGGTGCTGGAAGCGGCACGCAGCAAGGACGCCGGCAAGAACGTCAGCCTCGACGCCTCCTGCTGCAAGCTGTTCTGCGCGGAAATGGTGGGCCGGGTGGCCGACCGGGCGGTGCAGATCCACGGCGGCGCCGGCTACATGGCCGAGTACGCGGTGGAACGTTTCTACCGGGACGTGCGTCTGTTCCGGATTTACGAGGGCACCACCCAGATCCAGCAGATCGTGATCGCTCGGGGAATGGTGCGCGACGCGCAATAGCAAGCTGCAAGCGCGCGGCTTTTGGCTGCGGCGCCGTGCCGGCAACGGCCGGTTGAAAGTTCAAAGTTAAAAGTTAAAAGGTCGTGGCCGCGGGGCTTTCCCGCGGCCTTCGGCCGAAGAGCGCTGCGCGCGGCTTGTAGCTTGCGTCTCGAAGCTTGCGGCCCGCTTCCCAACGCGGGCACCGCCTCGCGGCTTCCCTTACCCTCCCCCGCGTTTCAACTTTCAACTTTTAACTTTCAACTGGCCTCCCCCTCCCCCAGCCGATTTATACAATGCCCCGGCCATACCGACCGGTATGCTAGGCCGTATGATAGAGAACGCCGTCCCGCTCTTCGCGGCGCACCCGACCGGTGGCGTGCAGACAGTTGAGGTGGGCGATGCTTTCGCCCATGGCGAACATCAGCTGGTGGTTGTCCAGTTCACGTTTGAACAGCACCGGCAGCAGATCGAAGGCGGTCAGGGGCCGTTCGACGCAGGCCGCGCGGGCGGCGTCCAGTTGCTCGTCGTGGTGGGCGCAAAGGTCATCGATGCGCTGGTGCAGGCCGCGAAACGGCAGGCCGTGGGCGGGCAGCACCAGGGTGTCCTCGGGCAGCGCGGCGCGCAAGGCGCGCAGGGAGTCCACGAAGTCGGTGACCGGGTCGTCGTCCGGTTCGTGGGCGCGCACGGTGAGGTTGCTGGAGATGCGCGGCAGCACCTGGTCGCCGCTGATCAGCAGCCGGTCCCGTTCCCGGTACAGGCAGGCATGCTCCGGAGCATGGCCCCGCCCGATATGCACCCGCCAGGCATCGCCGCCGATCTCCAGGCGGTCGCCGCCGGCGATCAGGGTGGGCGACGACGGCAGCGGCCCCAGCACGCGCCGGTAGACATTGCCGCGCCCGGCCAGGGTCTCCAGGGCGTCGTCGGGCAGGCCGTGACGACCGAACAATTGGCGGAAGCCCTCGCCCACTTCGTCGTCGCTGGCCTGGTGCAGCCGGCGGGTAAGCGCCCACTCGCCGCCGGTCATCCACACCGGCGCCTGGAAGGTCTCCGCCAGCCAGGCCGCCTGGCCGACATGGTCGGGGTGATAGTGGGTGACCAGGATGCGCCGGATCGGCCGGCCTTCCAGGGCGTCGTCGAAGGCGGTGCGCCAGACGTCGCGGGTGCCCGCGGACCCGAAACCGGTGTCCACCAGGGTCCAGCCGTCACCGTCCTCGATCAGCCACAAATTGATGTGATCGAGCGCGAACGGCAGCGGAAAATACAGCCAGTGAACGCCCGGCGCCACTTCCCGGCGGGCGCCCGGTGCCGGCGGTTCATTGAAAGGATGTTGAAGCACAGAACTCATAACGGGACACTCTTATTCCGCGAGCGGCGCGGCAACGCGCCGACCACTCAGTAGTTTTTTGGCAGGGAGAATAACGATGCAGGCGTGGCGGATTCAGGACGACCACACTTTGAAACTGGACCACACCGAATCGCCGGAACCCGGCGTCGGGCAGATCCGCGTGAAGGTGGAGGCGGCCGGCGTGAACCGGGCCGACATCATGCAGGTGCAGGGCCTGTACCCGGCGCCGCCGGGGTTCGATAACAGCGTGCCGGGGCTGGAATACGCCGGCGTGATCGACGCCGTGGGCGACGGCGTGATGAAGCGCAAGGTGGGCGACCGGGTGATGGGCCTGATCCCCAGCGGCGCCTACGCCGGCCAGGTGGTGGTGCATGAGCGCGAAGCGCTGACCCTGCCCGACGAACTCAGTTTCGCCGAAGGCGCCACCCTGCCGGAGGCGTTTCTTACCGCCTACCGCGGCCTGTTTCTGGAAGGCGGCCTGCAGCCGGGCCAATGGTGCCTGATCCGCCCGGCCACCGCCGGCGTCGGCCTGGCCGCCACCCAGCTGGCCAGCACCCTGGGCGCGCGCCCCATCGGCACCAGCCGTGATTTGGACAACCTGGCCACCGCCCGCGACATGGGTCTGCTGGAAGCGGTGGTGGAAGACGACAACCTGCCCGACCGGCTGCTGGAGATCACCGGCGAAGGCGTGGCGGTGATGCTCGATATGGTCGGCCCGGACTGGAAGAACCTGCTCAAGGGGCTGCGCATCGAGGGCAAGCTGGTGATGCTCAGCGCCCTGGCCGGCGCCACCACCGAGCTCAATCTGCGCGCGCTGATCGCCCGCCGCCCGACCATGATGGCCATGACCATGCGCAGCCAGCCGCTGGAAAAACGCATCGCCATCGCCGAGGTGTTCAACGACCGGCTGGCGCCGCTGTTCGCTAACGGCCGCCTCAAACCGTTGCCTCTGAAGAGCTTCCCGTTCAGCGATGCGCAGGCCGCGCACACGCACATGGTCGAGGACAGCTTCAGCGGCAAGCGGGTGCTGGTCACCGAATAGAACGTTGAAAGTGAAAAGTTGCAACGGGCCGCTTCGCGCGTGACGACGCACGGGCAAGAACCAAGGCCTTTTGCAACTTGAAACTTGCAACTTTCAACTCCTTCAACCCTGTTGTTATATTAATGAAACACTATTTCACAACAAACGAGGTGCCGCAATGACCGAAGCAACCGCTCGCCAGAGCACCATGAGTCACGAAGAGTGGGAAGTGCGCAAGGACCTGGCCGCCGCCTACCGTCTGGTGGCGCTGTACGACTGGGAAGACCTGGTGTTCACCCATTTGTCCGCCCGCGTACCGGGGCCGGAACATCACTTTCTGATCAACCCCTACGGCATGCTGTTCGACGAGATCACCGCGTCGTCCCTGGTGAAGGTGGACCGGGACGGCGAGATCGTCGATCCGGGCGCCACCAACCGGGTCAACCCGGCCGGCTTCACCATCCACAGCGCCGTGCACATGGCCCGCGAGGAAGCCGGCGCGGTACTGCATCTGCACGCCCCGGACGGGGTGGCGGTGAGCGCCCACAAGGACGGCCTGCTGCCGCTCAGCCAAACCGCCATGCTGTGCCTGGACCACATCAGCTTCCACGACTATGAAGGCGTGGCGCTGAACCTGGACGAACGGGAACGGCTGATCCGCGATCTGGGCGACAAGAACATGATGCTGCTGCGCAACCACGGCACCCTGACCGTGGGCCGCGACGTGGGCGAGGCCTTCACCTATATGTATTTCCTGATGAAGGCCGCCGAGATCCAGGTGCGCACCCTGGGCCAGGGCGAACCCTACCTGCCCTCGCAACAGGCCATCGACACCACCTCCGAGCAATCCAAACAGCTCGGCATGGCCAGCAAGCTGACCTGGCCGGCGCTGCTGCGCAAGCTGGAGCGGATTGGCAGCGACTACGCCACCTGATCACTGATCCGCGACGGGCCGCTCCACCGTCCGCCGGGCCGGGGAGCGGCCGTCCCGCCGCCCCCACCCGACACCTCCCCCCCTCCTCCTTTTCCCCTGCGCCATTTCGCCACCACGTCCGGACCCGTCGACCGCCTCGTCCGAGAAGCCTTGTCAGCGCCATATTTTTGATATTACCATTTGGATTCAACTGATATATCACAAGAATTCAAGAGGACTATCATGGACTTTCCTGCCTGGCATACCCTGTGCCGCTTCGAAGAAGAGCCGCCACTGCCGGTTCTCGAGGACGTGGATCTACTGGTGGTGGGCGGCGGCGCCGCTGGCGTGGCCGCCGCCACAGTGGCCGCCGAGAACGGTCTTTCAGTAGTGCTGGTCGAACGTTACGGGTTTTGCGGCGGCGCCGCGGTGGCCGGTTTGTCGGGCACCATCTGTGGCCTGTTCGCGGCCAGTGAACACCACGGACCCACCCCGGAGCAGGTGGTGCATGGCTTCGCCGAGCGCTTTCGCCAGGGGCTGGCCCAGCGCGGCGGCGTTACCGAACCTCAACCCTACGGCAAGACCTTCACCGTGGTGCACGACCCGCTAGTGTGGCGGGAGACCGCCGACGATCTGCTGACCCGGGCCGGTGTACGGGTCTACTTGCACACCATCGTGACCGGCGTAGTGATGGACGGCGAACAAGTCACCGGGGTGGTGGTGGAGTCCAATGCCGGGCGCTCGCGCATTCGTGCGCGGCGTACCATCGATGCCTCAGGGGACGCCGCCGTCGTCGCCCGGGCTGGCTATCGCTACTTCTACGGCGACCAGGGCCGGATCCAGACCCCCACCATGTTTTTCCGCGTGGCGGGCGTGGACATAAACCGTTACCTCACCTACTACGGCGAGGACACCATTTGTCCGCCGAAAGTAACGGAAGCGATCCTGCGGGCCCGCGAGCACGAAGGCCTCGACCTGCCGCGCAGCAAAATCTGGATGTTCCCCACCACGCGTCCCGGCGAGCTGATGGTCAACGCCACGCGCATTACCGCTCGCGACGGCCACCCCATGAACGTCATAGACCCGGCGGATTTCACCGAGGCGGAAATCTCCGGTCGCCGCCAGGTTCGCGAGTACGCCCGTTTTCTCAACCGGTCCATACCCGGTTGCGAAAGCGCCTATGTGGTCGACACCGGCGTGGAGGCCGGCATCCGCCAGACCCGTTCCATTGTCGGCGTTGAAACGCTCACCAACGAGGATGTGCTCGCCTGCCGCAAACGAGACGATGGTATTTGCCGGGTGCCCTGGCCCATTGAACTGCACAGCGGCGAAAAGCCCAAGCTGCACTGGCTGCTCGATGACTATTACGAGGTGCCTTATCTGACCCTGGTGCCGGAGATCGGCGAAAACATCCTTGTGGCCGGCCGCTGCCTGAGCGCAGAACACGAGGCATTGGCCTCGGCGCGGGTCACCGCGCAGTGCTTCGAATACGGCCACGCCGCCGCGACGGCCATTCTGCATTCCCTGGAACACGACCAACCGCTGCGCGCCATCGACGGCCGGCTTATCCGCCAACGCATGAAAGCCAACGGCAGCGCCCTTTGAGGATTCTCCCATTACGACAACAACAAAACACCACCGTAATCCGTTCAAGGACCTGAATACCGAAAACCTCTCGGCGGGCCTGCTGGCCGCCATCTTCGGCTGCGTCGCCACCTCTTTGATCATCGTCAATTCCGGGGCCCAAGCCGGGCTCACCGATGTACAGATCAGCAACTGGCTGACCGCCTGTTGGACTTTCGGCGGCGCCCTGGGGCTGTTCATGGCCTGGCGCACCGGCCAGCCGATCAGCGGTGCCTGGTCCATCCCCGCGGCGGTCATGCTCGGCGGCGCCTTGGATCAATTCACGTTTCAGGAAGCCGTCGGGGCCTATTTTCTCGCCGGTGTGCTGGTTTTCTTGCTGGGTGTCACCGGCCTGGTGACCAGGCTGATACGCTGGATCCCCATGCCTATCATCATGGCGATGATCGCCGGCGCTCTGATGCGTTTCGCCACCGGCATTCTGGACGGTATCGAGGCCTTGCCCTGGATCGCCGGTGCCACCGTGGCCACCTATTTTATCGCCCAGGCAATGACCCGACGGGTGACACCGATCATTCCCGCCTTGTTGGTGGGGTTGGCGCTGTTCCTGTTGTTCGGCGAGTCCAGCCTGTCCCAAGCGACCAATGGCTACATCATGCCTCGCCTCTATATGCCGGATTTCTCCTTGAGCGCTTTCATCGCCATCTCTCTGCCGGTGGCGATCCTGGTGGTCGGCGCGGAGAACGCCCAAGCCACCGGAGTCCTGCTCAGCGAAGGCTACCCGGCGCCGGTGCGCAACATGACCGTGATCTCTGGCATCGGCGGCATGGCGGCAAGCTTTTTCGGCGCCCACAATTCCAATATCGCCGGGCCGATGACGGCGATTTGTTCGTCCGACGCCGCAGGGCCGGACAAGAGCAAACGCTATGTGGCATCGCTGATCTGCGGGGTTATCTGCTTGCTGTTCGGCGTCTTCTCCAGCTACGCGATCCAGTTCATACAGCTGGTTCCGGTGGCTTTGGTGGCCACGGTAGCGGGTCTGGCAATGATCAATGTACTGCTGCAGGCACTGCAGATGGCGTTCAATCCCAAAGGGATCGACAAGGACTTCCAACTCGGCGCTTTCGTGGCTTTTGTCATCGCCTTGAGCGGTGTCAGCGTGCTCAATATCACTGCCCCGTTCTGGGCTCTGGTGGGCGGGCTGCTGGTTACCCTGGTCACTGGGCGTGAGGCTTTTAAGCACGCCGGAAGAGACAACGGCGCCCTGGCCTGAAGCCCGACGGCCTGCACCTGCCAGGATGGCGGCGGACATGCTACTGTAGCGGCCCGGGCAACGCCCGGGTTCCTTCAGCGAGCAGTGACCCGTCGAACGTGATCAACAAAAGCGAACAGGCCTACGACAAGCTCGAATCCATGATCACCTTCCGTGAACTGAAGCCCGGCGGAATGGTGTCGGAAAGCGAGCTGATGACATTGACCGGCATGGGACGCACGCCGGTGCGCGAAGCATTACAGCGATTGTCCGCGGAAAAAATGGTGGAGATCCATCCGCGCCGCGGGATCCTGGTACCGCCGATCACGGTGGAGGCGCAATTGCGGTTGCTGGAGGTACGCCGTAACCTGGAAGAGCAGGCGGTGCGGCTCGCCACCCATCGCTCTACCATGGCGCAGAAGGAACGCATGCTGCAGCTGGCCGAGGCACTGTTGAATTTTCGCGATTTCGATGCGATCAAGGAATACGGCGCGCTGCTCAAGGAGACGCACCGCGCGGTGGCGGATGCTGCTGGCAATGAATACCTGACCATGGCGATGTTGCCATTGCAGGGCCTGTCACGGCGTTTCTGGTTCGCCAATATCAAGGATGTGAAAGCCGAGCTGTCCCAGGCAGCACGGCTCCACGGCGATGTGCTGAAGGCCATCTGCCATGGTGATGAGCAGGCAGCGGGCCAGGCTTCCCTGACCCTCAACGATTATCTTACTGAGTTCGCCTACCACACCCTGAGATAGGGGTAAGGTGGTCAGTCGCCGCGAATCCGCCCCGCTTCCTTCTCCAGATCCTTCAGCAACGGCGCTTTTTGCCGCCATTCTTCGTACCAGCGGTCCACGCCGTCGCCGAAAAACGCGCGGTCCACGGTAAGCACCGGCACATCGGATTCCTCGCGGATTTTCGCCAGATAGCGGGTATCAATATCGGCGTAGGTATCGAACAGGCCGTTCAGGTGCCGGGCCACCAGTTTGCTGATCAGGGCGCGGTCCTCCTCGCTCAGAGTCTGCCAGCTGCGGGCGGACGCCACCGCGATCATCGGCAACATCATATGGTTGGACTCGATCACCGTGCCCGCGTAGTCCAGATAACGGGTATTCCAGGTCCCCTCGAAATCGATCTGCATGCCGTCCACCTGGCCGTTGGCGAAGGCGTCATAGAGTGCAGGCAGCGGGATCGGCGTGGGGGCGGCACCGATCTTGTTCCAGAAATCCCGTTCCGGCTGAACCGGCATGGTGCGGATTTTGTGGCCCGCCAGATCCTCCACATCCCGTACCTCGCCACGCATCACGATCTGACGCAGCCCGGCCATGCCGAAGCCCAGCCCCTCCAGCCCCAGCGAATGCGCCTCGTCCAGCAGACGGGCAGCGGTTTCACCCTGCAGCAGTTGTCGGGCCTGCTCCGGCGTTTCCACCAGGTAAGGGGCGAACAGCGCGGCGAAATCGGGCCGCCGGTTGGCGAGCTCCCCGGCGGCCAGGAACGCCATATCCAGTGCGCCCCGTTGCATCAGTTGCACCATCTGCGCCTCGCTGCCCAACTGACCGGACGGAAATACCAGGATCTCCAGTTGGCCTTCGCTGGCGGCCTTCAATTCGTCACTCAGGGCCTGGGCCGACAGGGTCCACTGGTGCGACGGCGGCGTGATCAGACCAAGGCGCAGGGTCTTGGCGTGGCCAAACAACGGCAGGGCGACCATCAGCACGGCCATAAGCAGGAAACGTTGTGTTGTCTTCATAATGTTCTCTCATTCTTTGAGTGTTATTCGGAGAGGGTTCGCAGCGCCTCCAGAACGCGCACCATGCGCTCATCGCGTTGTTCCGCCAGCAGCGCCACCGGCTGCGCCGCCACCGCCTGGTCCATGCCATCGATGAGGGCCTCGCGGGTGGCCGCGTCCAGAGTCGGAGCCCCCAGGTCGCGCCACCAGTCCTCGACGGCGTCTCCCAGATTGTTAAGAAAGCCGGCTATACCCTGTTCGGCACCGGCCAGGTGAAAGATCCGGTGAGGGCCACAGCAGGCCCAGCGGGCGCCCAGCCCATCGGTGACCGCGGCGTCCACGTCGGCGACGCTGGCGTAGCCTTGTGCCACCAGATGCACCGCCTCACGCCACAGCGCCACCTGAAGGCGATTGAGCAGATGGCCCGGCACTTCCCGGCGTAGCCGCAATGGCCGTTTGCCCAGCGCCCGATAGAGGGCTTCGGCGCGGTCCAGTACTGCCGGATCGGTATCGCGCCCGCCCACCAGTTCCACCACCGGCATCAGCCAGGGCGGATTGCAGGGGTGGGCGACCAGCAGTCGTTGCGGGTGGCGCAGGCCGGCCTGCAGTTGCGAGGGCAACAGGCCAGAGGAACTCGAGGCAATCAGCGTGTGGTCGGCGATCCAGGGTTCCAGTGCTATCAGCGCCCGCTGCTTGAGCGCGGGCTGCTCCGGCAAGGCTTCCTGTACCAGCACCGCGTCCGCCAAGCTGGCGTCCGGCGCCCCAATTACCGTCGGTGTCAGGCCGGCGTGGGGCCGGCCGGCGCCCAATCGCTCCAACACCGGCGCCGCCCGATCGAGCATGGCGGCCACCCGCGCCCCGGCATCGGGCGCCGGATCGATGACCGTTGTCCGCCAACCGCGCAGCGCGAACAGGGCCGCCCAACCGGCCCCGATCAGGCCGGCGCCGAGCACCACCGCATGCCGTGCGTCACCGGTCATCGGATCAATACCGTGGTCAGCGAGGGTACGAAAATCAGCAGCAACATCACCACCAGCATCACCAGCAGATAGGGCAGCAGCAGCAGCGCCAGCCGCTCGGCACGTACCCCGGACAGCGCCGAGGCGGTGAACAGGGCCGACCCCACCGGCGGCGTCAACAGCCCCATCACCAGGGTCAGACAGACGATCACGCCGAAATGAAACGCACTGATGTGGTAAACACCGGTGGCCACCGGCAGCAGTACCGGCACCACCAGAATCAGCGCCGGAATCGGGTCGAGCACCATGCCCACCGCCAACAACGCCAGGGTCACCAGCAACAGGAACGTCTGCGGCGACCCGGCGGCGGCCTGGATCCACTGTGCGGCCAGGGCCGGCAGGTTCTCATAGGTGATCACCCAGCTGAACAGATTGGCCGCGGCAATCAGGACCAGCACGATGGATGAATTGCGGGCCGTGCGAACCAGGGCCGGCCACAGAGCGCGCAGGTCGAACTCGCGGTAAACGAAACGGCCCACCAGGATCGAGGCCAGGCAGGCCAGCGCCGCCGCCTCGGTGGGCGTGGCCAGCCCGCCGAGAATGCTGCCGACGATCAGCAAGGGAATCAGCCCGGCGGCCAGGCCGTCACGCAGTGCCTTGACACGGCAGCGCCAGCCCAACGGTTCGGTGGCGGGAAAATCGTGGCGCCGGGCCATCCAGCCAAGCACGGCGAAAAAGGCCAGCCCCAATATCACGCCGGGAATAATGCCGGCGATGAATAGATCGCCGATGGAGATCTGCGCGATCACGCCAAATATCACGAACAGCATGGACGGCGGAATGATCGGCGCCAGCATACCGCCGGCGGAGGTGATCGCCATGGCCTGATCACGTGGATAGCCGACCCGCTCCATCTCGGGTACCGCCACCCTCGACATGATCGTGATCTGCGCCACCGTGGAGCCCAGAATCGAGGCCATCATCATATTGGAAAGCAGATTGATATAGGCCAGACCGCCTCGGATCGATCCAATCAGCGCCGCGGCCATGGCCATCAGCCGACGGGCGATGCCGCCCTCATTCATGCATTCGCCGACCAGAATGAACAGCGGCAGAGCCAGCAGGCCATAATTCTCCAAGCCGCCGTAAAATTGCTGTGGGTAGGAATCCAGCAAGATCGTATTGCCACTGGCGAAAATGTAGAACAGCGCGGTCAGTGCCAGCACGAAGGCCACCGGCACACCCACCGCCAACAGGACGATAAAGAAAGCAACGACCATCGCTTAACCCTCCCCGCGAAAGGCCCGACCCAGACTGTCGTCCAGATTGGCGGCGCCATGCACCAGCCCGGCCAATGCGAACAGCGGCAGAATCAACCACAACCACACCTTGTGGATGCCCAGCGTCAGGGTCGGCTCCTGGTACATGAAGTTGAAGGTCCGCTGGGCGAACGCCTGCATATCGCCACCAGCCCGCCAGATAGCCACCGGCGCGAACCAGCGCCACAGCATCACCGTCAATGCGATCAGGAAGAGCAGCAGAATCACATCCACGAGTACCGCCAGCCAGCGGCGGACCGTCACCGGCACCGCGTCGGCGAGCAACGTGACGGCGATGTTCGAACGAGCCTGCAGCCCTACCAGGGCGGCGAAGAACGCCATCCAGACCATGGCCGTGATCGCTGCCTCGTCCACCCAGAACAGAGCCTGGCCCAAGGAGCGGGTGACGATGTTAAGTAGCAGCAGCAGGAACACCACGGCCAGACAGACACCGGAAGCAACCAACTCCAATCGCGCCAGAGCGCCGCTGGCCCGCTGAAGGCCGGGCAGCATGCCGAGGCGGCACGCGGGCCCACTCATTCCGGATCTCCGAATGTAAGGTAGTCCCACATGCGTTCGAAAATACGACCGGAGCGGGTCGCCCTGCGCCGCGCTTCGCCGTCGCCAAGCGGACGGGCGTCACCACCGGCAGCCAGGCAATCCAGCTCCAGGCGCGCGGCGTCTTCCAGATACCAGGTGAGGACCACTGCGTCAGCGAGGTCCGCCCCGGCCACTACCGTGCCATTGCCGCGCATGACGATGGCGGCGGCTTGACCGAGCTGATCCGCGATGCGTTCCGCGTCCCGGTCGTCACGTATCAATTGAGGGTCGTCCCACAACGGTATGCCGTCGACGAAGTAGCTGCCCATGCCATGGAGCACCCGTGGCGTGCGTCCCATCACCGACAGGGACATGGCGCGCGGCGGCATGCTGCGTACCACCCCGCCCACCTCCGGACGGCGCCGATAAATTTCACGGTGGATGCGCACCTCACCAAGCACCCCTTCGGGCAAGGGACCTTGCAGGCTCACGACCCGGCCGTCCTCGCCCGGGCCGATGGTGGCCAGAGGTCGCGGCGCGCACACCAGAAAATGATTGTCGTCCAGGCGCAGACTGCAATGGCCGTAGGCGTGGGCCAGACCGTGGCGGCCAAGGGCGCGGGCGGCACGGCGAACGGTGAGTTGCTGATCGGCGTCAGCGTGGCAAGGAGCGGCCATGAACAGATCCTTTTTGTTGTTAAGATCGTCGTGGCCATGAGCGGGGCCGCCGGGCCACGAACTGCTTGGCAGTCAAGGTACCCGGCGTCCGCTATACGCTGTAATGAATTTACTGCTTTCCGCTATGCATTCCTGTTATAGCCTCCTCGCCCACGCGACGCATTTCCCCCAGCAAGGCTTCCGCCGCTTTGGAGAAGGGCGCGCCTTTGAGGTGGGAGATGCCCACCGGCCCGAAATACAGCGGCGGCGTCACCGGCAGGCGGGCCAACAGGCCGGCCCGCAGATCCGGCGCCACCACCCGGGCCGGAAAAGCGCCGATGCAATCGGTCTCCAGAATCAGCGTGCGGTTTCCCGCCACCGAGAGGGATTCACAAGGCGCCGCCGGCAGGTCCAGATTCAGATCGAGGAACGCGGCCTCCAACATTTGCCGCAACGTGGTATCCGGCAGTGGCAGTATCCAGGGCCACCCCACCAGCTGCGCCAGCCCTGGCGCCGCCAGAGCCAGCGCATCGTGGCTTGGACGGACCACGAAGTGAATTTCCTCCTGATAAAACGCTTCCACCGCCAACCCTTCCCGGTAGCGGTAGGCCGGCAATCGGCCAACGATAAAGTCCAGACGCCCCTGGTGCAGCGCCGGCACCAGATGCTCATAGGTGCCCTCCACCACGGTGGTGCGGATGCCGGGCAGGCGCCGGTGCAAGCGGGCAATGGCACGCGGCAGCAACTGGGCACTGCCGGCCAGCAGCGCCCCGGCTACCACATGCCCGCTAAGGCCCTCGCGGGCATCGTGGATTTCCTGCTCGACCTGCTCGAGTTGGGAAAAGACCCGTTTGGCGTGGCCGGCCAGCATGCGGCCGAAATCGGTGACATGGGTGCCGCGACTGTTGCGTACGAACAGAGCGACTCCCAGGTCGGCTTCCACTTCGTTGATGATCTTGCTGATGGCGGGCTGACTCAGGCCAACGCGCTCGCTGGCCTTGACCAGACTGGCGCTGTCGGCGACCGCCAGAATGACTCTCAACTGCTGCAATTTAACCCGCCGTGTCCATCCGGGGTCCGGCATGCCACGCTCCTCTTCTCGTGCGGGGCCGGGCGGCCCGCCCACTGTCGCCAGTGTAGCGTATTGCCGGTGATACCGGCTGAAGCCACTACAGAAAGCCATGGCTCCCGGTAGCGGCGGCTTCAGCACCATTGTCGAGGGCGGCGTACCGCGTCCAGCAGGTTCAGGCGCGCATGCGCAGCGCCGCCAGCATGGTTTCCAAGCGCGGCACGGCCACGCCATGCTTATCGGCGATGGCCACCACGTTGCCGAGAATCGCGTCCAGCTCGATGGGCCGGTCGTTCAGATAATCCAGCGCCATGCTGTTCTTGTAGGCCGGCATCTTGCGGGTGCCTTCGATGTTGCTGTCCGGCAGCTGCGGCGGCAGCGGGTAGCCGTCGGCGGCGGCGGTGGCCATCACCTCGTCCATCAGTTCACGCACCAGTTTCTCGCCGCCCGGCGCGTCCAGCATGGTCAGGGTGTCGGCGCCGTTGGCCAGTACCGAGAGCGGGTTGAAGGGCGTGTTCCAGACGCATTTGAGCCAGCGCTCGCGGACCACGTCGTCGGCCAGCTTGATGTCGATGCCGCCGGCCACGAACAGATCCCGCAGCGCTTCACAGTGCGCGTCGACCCCCTTCGGGAAACGGCCCATTACCAGCCGGCCATAGGCGTTGTGCTTGATGCGGCCCGGCCCCTGGCGGCTCACCGCCACGAACGCCAGACAGCTGATGATCGGGTTGTCCGGGTAGGCGTCCGCCAGTTCCCGCTCGATGTCCAGACCGTTCTGGATCAGTACGATGCGGGTGCCCTTCCCCACCCAGGGTTTGACCAGGGCCGCGCGGTCGCTGCCGGGCAGCACCTTGGTGGCGAGGATCACATAGTCCGGCACCGCGTCCGGCGCATCGCCGTCCTTGTAGAGGTGGTCCGGCGTCCAGGAAATGTCCCCCAGCGGGCTTTCGAACTGAAAGCCGTTGGCTTTGATGGCGTCGTATTCGGAACGCACCACGGCGCTCACGGTGCAGCCGGCGCGTTTGAGGATCGCGCCGTAGAAGCTGCCAATGGCGCCGGCGCCGATGATCAGAGCATGGGGTTGGGAATCGGTCATCAGGATTTCTCCGCGTGCAAACGTCGCTCGCCCCGGCGCAGCGCGCGCAGGGGCCAGAAGCCAAGTACGAAAACAATAAACAGCATCAGATAGGCATCGTCGAAGCCCACCTCGAAGGCGCGGGGGTGGCCGGCCTCCGGGTAAGCCTGCCAGTACCGGTCGGAAAAGAATTGTACGCAGATGGCGCACAGGTTGATGCCCAGGGCACCGCCGATCTGGCGACCGAAGTTGATGATGCCGGAGCCCTGGGAAATCAGCGCCGGCGGCAACATCATCAGGCTGCCGGTGGTCACCGGCGGCATCATCAGGCCCATGGCCAGCCGCGCCAGCACCGCCCAGGTCACCAGCCACACGCCGGCGGTGGTCGGGTCGGCGGCGCGCATCAGCACCATGCTGGCGATGAAGAACAGCAGGCCGGTGGCCACCAGACCGGTGAGCGGCATGCGGTCGGTGAGGTAGCCGACGAACGGGAAGATGAACGCCATGGCCAGCCCGGCGGGCATCAGCATCAAGCCGGAGGCGGAGGCGCTGAACCCGGACACCTGCTGAAAATAGAGCGGGAACATATAGGTGGAGGCGAATACTCCGGCGCCGATCGCCATGGACAGCAGAAAGCCGCCGCCGAAACCGGGGGTGGCGAACACCCGCAGGTCAAACAGCGGATGGGTGGCGCGCCGTTGCCAGAGCACGAAGGCGATCAGCAACAGCGGGCCGCCCACCAGGGCACTGAACAGCCAGGGCTCCAGCCAGCCGCGCCGCAGCCCGGAGGCCATCGCCCACAGGGTGGCGGTGAGCCCCAGGCTGAGCAACGCCAGCCCGGCCCAGTCCAGACGCGGTGCTTCCGGCTCCCGGTGATTGGGCAGAAAGGCCCGTCCCAGGGCCATCGCCACGGCGCAGGCCGGCAGCACCACGAAGAAGGTGGCGCGCCAGGACCAGGCGTCCACCAGCAGGCCGCCCAGGGCCGGCGCGATGGCCGGTCCCAGGATCACGCCCATGCCATAGATGCCCATGGCCTGGCCGCGCTTGTGCAGCGGGAACACCTGGAAGATGGTGATCATGGCCAGCGGCTGAATCATGCCGGCCATCACCCCTTGGATTACCCGCGCCAGCACCAGCACCGGAAAACCGTTGGCGAACCCACCCAGCAGGGACGCGGCCACGAACACGCCCATGGCGAGCAGGAAGGCGCCACGGGAACCAAAGCGGGCCACCGCCCAGGCGTTGAGCAGCATGCCCACGGTCATCGCCGCCAGAAAACCGGTGGCGAGCCAATGGACCTGGTCCTGCTCCAGCGCGTATTGGGTCATGATCGACGGCACCGCCACATTGATAATGGTGGAAGCCAGCACCACGGACAGGGTGCCGAGCATCACCGTGACGGTGGCGAACCATCGATAACGGGGGCCGTGGCGCTCGAACAGACGCGCCACGGCGGGATTGTCGGACATCGGGAAACCGTCAGTTCAGGGTCGGGTCGTCGCCGACGCGAACCAGCAGCTTGCCCCGGTTCTTGCCCTGCAGCAGCCCCTGGAAGGCGCTCACCGCGTTGTCCAGACCGTCCACCACGTCTTCCTGATACTTGACCTTGCCGTCGCGGATCCAGGCGCTCATGTCGCGTTGGAAATCCGGACCACGGTGGGCATAGTCGAACTGGATAAAGCCTTTGATCAGCAGACGCTTGACCAGCACCTTGCCCATGAAACCGGGCAGGCGGTCCGGGCCCTGGGGCTGCTCGGTGTCGTTGTAGTGAGCAATGCGGCCACACACCGGAATCCGGGCGAAGTCGTTGACCAGTTCCATCACCGCGTCGAAGGTGTCGCCGCCCACGTTCTCGAAGTAAACATCGATGCCGTCCGGGCAGGCTTTCTTCAACTGGTCACGGAAATCCGCGTCCTTGTAATTGACGCAGGCGTCGAAGCCGTAGGCGTCCACCACGTGCTTGCACTTGTCCTCGGCGCCGGCCACGCCGACCACGCGGCAGCCCTGGATCTTGGCGATCTGACCGACCACCTGGCCCACCGCGCCGGCGGCGGCGGAGACCACCACCGTTTCACCTTTCTGCGGCTTGCCGATCTCGGCCAGGCCCACGTAGGCGGTGAAACCGGGCATGCCGAGCACGCCCACGGCGGTGCTGATCGGCGCCTGGGCCGGGTCCAGCTTGCGCATCATTTTCGGGTTGTTGACGGAATACTCCTGCCAGCCCCCCGGGCACAGCACATAGTCGCCCTGCTTGAAATCACCGCTGCGCGATTCCACCACCTGGCCCACGGTGGCGCCTTCCATCACGGCGCCTTCTTCCACGCTGGCGGCGTAGGACTTGGCGGCGCTCATGCGGCCACGCATGTAGGGGTCCAGGGACAGATAGATGGTGCGGACCAGTACCTGGCCCTCGCCCACGTCCGGGACACTGCCTTCCTGGAGCTTCAGGTTTTCATCACCGGGCATGCCGGTGGGACGTTTGGCGAGAATGATCTGGCGATTGACGGTCATGATGCTCTCTCCCGATAAATTTGTTGTTTAATATGAGTTGAAAGTTAAAAGTTAAAAGTGACAAGCGCGGGCAGGGCCGTGCCGGGGGGGCAATAGCACTCGCCGCGTTTCAACTTTTAACTTTTAACTTTCAACTAAAAAGGGCGGCCCGCGGGCCGCCCTTTTTGGTTACGCCGCGTGGTCGTCCACGTCGATCAGCGTTTCCAGGATACCCAGGTGGTATTCCCGGTCGCCGAACCAGTGGTCGATCATCACGATGCGCTTGGCGTAATGGGAGACCGGGGTCTCTTCCATCATGCCCATGCCACCGAACAGCTGGATCGCTTCCTCGGCCACCTTGCGGCCGGATTTGCCGACCTGGGCCTTGGCCGCGGAGATGCGCTTCTTGCGCAGGTCCGCCGGCGCGTCCAGGCTGCAGGCCGCCAGCATGGTGATGGAGCGCACTTTTTCCAGTTCCATGCGCATTTCCACCATGCGGTGCTGCAGCGCCTGGAACTTGCCGATCGGCACGCCGAACTGCTGACGTTCCTTGATGTAGTCCAGGGTCTGGTCGCAGGCCACTTCCATGGCGCCGGCGGCTTCCGCGCACAGGGTGATCAGGCCCAGATCCAGGGTCGCTTCCAGGGCGTCGATGGCCTTGCCTTCCTCGCCCAGCAGGGCGTCACCGCCCACCTTGACGTTGCTCAGGGTGATCTCGGCGGCGCGCAGGCCGTCGATGGTCGCGTAGCCCTTGCGGGTCACGCCGTCCGCGTCGGCGGGCACGATAAAGGCACTGAGGCCGTCCCGGTCACCGGCGCTGCCGGCGGTCCGGGCGATCACCACCAGCTGGTCGGCGCTGTCACCGTGCAGCACCACGGCCTTCTCGCCGCTCAGCACGTAGCCGTCACCGTCCTTCTTGGCACTGGTATCGACCACGGTGTGGTCGTAGCGGCCCTGGGGCTCGTAGGCGGCCAGCGCGAAGCGGGTTTCACCGCCGATGATCGCTGCCACCCACTGTTCCTTCTGGGCGTCGTTGCCGAGCTTGTCGATCAGGGTGCCGGACAGCACCACGGTGGCCAGGTAGGGCTCCACCACCAGGCCGCGACCGAACCCTTCGGCCACCACCATCAGTTCCGGGCCGCCGCCGTTGAAGCCGCCGGCTTCCTCGGAGAAGGGCACGCCCAGCAGGCCGAGCTCGGCGAACTGGTTCCACATGTCGGCGCTGAAGCCCTGCTCAGACTCCAGGATCTTGTTGCGCGCGTCGAAGGTATAGGTGTCACGGACCAGACGACCCACGGTCTCCTCGAGCATGCGCTGCTCGTCGTTGAGTTTGAAATCCATGTTGGTCGACTCCTTACAGTCCGAGAATCATCTTGGAGATGATGTTCTTCTGAATTTCGTTGGAGCCCCCGAAGATGGAGAGCTTGCGGAAATTGAAGTAGCGGCTGGCCACGGAGGCGGCGAATTCCGGACCCACGTAGGGGCCTTCGAAATCGCCCTCCAGCTCCTCGGGGAGGAACGGCAGCGCGTGGGGACCGGCGGCGCGGCGGAACAGATCGGTGATCTCCTGGCGCAGCTCGGTGCCCATGATCTTCAGGAAGGAGCTTTCCGCCCCGGGCACGCCGCCGGCCTCGGCGGCCGCCACGGTGCGCAGGTTGGTCATCTCCAGGGACATCAGCTCCATTTCCACGTCGGCCAGGCGGGCGCGGAAGTGCGGTTCCTCGATCAGCGGCTTGCCGTTGACCTGCTGCTCCCGGGCCACCTGCTTGAGGTGCGCCAGGGCCGCCTTGGAGGAGCCCACGCCGGCGATGCCGGTGCGCTCGAAGGTGAGCAGGTACTTGGCGCAGGTCCAGCCCTTGTTCTCCTCGCCGACCAGGTTCTCCACCGGCACCTTGACGTCGTCGAAGAACACTTCGTTCACTTCGTGCTCGCCGTCCAGGGTGATCAGCGGGCGCACCGTGATGCCCTCGCTCTTCTCCATGTCGATGAGCAGGAAGGAAATGCCTTCCTGTTTCTTGGCGTCCGGGTCGGTGCGCACCAGGCAGAAAATCATGTTGGCGTGCTGACCAAGGGTGGTCCAGGTCTTCTGGCCATTGACGATGTAGTGGTCACCGTCACGCACCGCGCGGGTTTTCAGGCCGGCCAGGTCGGAACCGGCGCCGGGCTCGGAGTAACCCTGGCACCACCAGTCGTCGCTGCGCAGGATGCGCGGCAGGTAGTGGTCCTTCTGTTCCTGGGTGCCGAACTTGATGATCACCGGGGCGACCATGTTGACGCCGAACGGCAGCACCGTGGGGGCGCCGGCTTCCGCGCACTCTTCCTCGAAGATGTGCTTCTGGATCGGGCTCCAGCCAGTGCCGCCGTGTTCCTTCGGCCAGTGCAGGGCCAGCCAGCCCTGCTCGTTGAGAATCTTCTGCCAGCGGATGGTGTCTTCCTTGCCCAGGCGCTTGTGCTCTTTCACCTTGCGGGAAATGTCCGCCGGCAGCTTGTCGTTCAGGAAGCCGCGTACTTCATCGCGAAAGGCGCGCTCTTCCGGGGTGTAATTAATATCCATAGTGTCCTCTCTCTAGCGGGGCTCAGCCGTAAAAGCCTTTGCCCTCGTTGGCCAGCTTCTCGAGCAGCGCGGCCGGCTTCCATACGTCGTCGCCGGTTTCCTTGTGGAACTGGCTGACCTTGTCATAGATGGTCTTGAGGCCCACGGAGTCGGCCCAGAACAGCACGCCGCCGCGGTACACCGGGAAGCCGTAGCCGTAGATCCAGATTACGTCCACATCCAGCGGGCGGGCGGCGATGCCCTCCTCCAGGATTTTGGCGCCTTCGTTGACCATCACGTACATGCAGCGCTCCAGGATTTCCTGGTCGCTGACCTCACGGGACTGGATGCCGTTTTCGTCACGGAATTTGGCGATCAGGGCATCGACCTGCTCGGAGGGCACCGGGGTACGGTCACCGTCCTTGTAGTCGAACACACCGGCCTGGGTTTTTTGACCCAGACGGCCCTGCTCCACCAGTTCATCGGTCCAGTTACGCGGCGGCGCGTTGTCGGGATCTTCCTTACGCAGCTCTTCGCGAATGCGGTAGCCCACGTCCATACCGGCCAGGTCGGACATGGCGAACGGGCCCATCGGGAAGCCCAGATCGAACAGCACCTTATCCACCTGGGCGGGGCTGGCGCCTTCGTTGACCAGTTGCACCGCTTCCGCCTGACGCTTGTGCAGCATGCGGTTGCCGACGAAGCCGTGGCACACGCCCACCAGCACACCGACCTTGCCGATGCGGCGGCTCAGGTCCATCACGGTGGCGATCACGTCATCGGCGGTTTTCTCGCCGCGCACGTTCTCCAGCAGCTTCATCACGTTGGCCGGGCTGAAGAAGTGCATGCCCATCACGTCCTCGGGACGCTGGGTGAAGGCGGCGATGCGGTTCACGTCCAGCGTGGAGGTGTTGGTGGCGAGAATGGCGCCTTTCTTACAAACCCGGTCCAGCTCGCTGAACACGGCTTTTTTCACGTCCATGTTCTCGAACACCGCTTCGATCACCAGGTCCACGCCGGACAGATCGTCGTAGCTGAGCGTGGGCTGGATCAGTGCCATGCGCTGCTCCACCTGTTGCTCGGTGATGCGGCCCTTCTTGGCGGTGTTCTCGTAGTTCTTGCGGATCACCGCGATGCCCTTCTCAAGGGCATCTTCCTTCACTTCCAGAATCTTCACCGGGATGCCGGCGTTGGCGAAGTTCATGGCGATGCCGCCGCCCATGGTGCCGGCACCGATCACCGCCACCTGGTTGATCTCGCGCTTGGGGGTGTCCTTGGCCAGGCCGGGCACCTTGGCCACTTCCCGCTCGGCGAAGAACACGTGGCGCTGGGCGCGGGATTCCGGGCTCACCAGCAGTTCGGCGAACAGTTCGCGCTCGCGCTTCATGCCCTCGTCGAAGGGCAGTTCCACCGCCGCCTGCACCGCCTTGATGCAGTGGAACGGGGCCTTGAAGCCGCGCTGCTTGCGGGCGATGGATTTCTCGAAGTTGGTGAACAGGTCCGGATCTTCCTTCTTGGCCTGCAGATCGCGGATGCGACGCAGCGGCGCGTTGTCGGCGGCCAGCTTGCGGGCATAGGCCAGGGCGCCTTCAAGCAGGTCACCGCTGACGATCTCGTCGACGATCCCCAGCGCCAGGGCGTCCTTGGCTTTGACCGGGTTGCCGGAAACGATCACCTCAAGGGCCTTCTGGGCGCCGATCAGACGCGGCAGGCGCTGGGTGCCGCCAGCACCGGGCAGAATGCCCAGCTTCACTTCCGGCAGGCCGACCTTGGCGGAATCCAGGGCCACGCGGTAATCGCAGCCCAGCGCCACTTCCAGGCCGCCGCCCAGGGCGGTGCCATGGATGGCGGCGATCACCAGCTTGTCGCTGACTTCGTATTCGGCCACCACGTCCGGCAGGGCCGGGCCCTGGGGCGGCTTGCCGAACTCACGGATGTCGGCGCCGGCCGGGAAGGTGCGGCCTTCGCCGATCACCACCAGGGCCTTGGCCTGATCGTCCTGGAGCCCCTGGCGCAGACACTCGGTCAGCCCCTGGCGCACGCCCTGCCCCAGGGCGTTCACCGGCGGATAATTGACACTGATGACGCCGATGTCGCCTTCCAGACGGTAGCTGACTACCTCGCTCATGATGCCTCCTTCAGCGGAAGACCCCGGAAATGTCTTTTTTCGCCATGTTTCCGGCGTCTCCGGCGGCCTTGAAAAGGGTTAAAGTGCAGGCCCACCAGTATAGGAAAAACGGGCCTTTTATCAATAATTTGAAACTTGGTTTTATCTAGCGGACGAACGGTCAGGGTCCGTTTCGCGCAATCAAAAAGGGCACCCGACCGGGTGCCCTTCTGATTTCCGCGCGATATCGTGGCTTACTCTTTGTAGTCCCGGGTTTCGCGGATCACTACCTTGCCGTCTTTCACTTCGGCGATCTGCGGCTCGGCGCCCAGGTTGCCGTCGTCGGTGATGGCGGTCACGTCATAGGGATTGTGCTTCGGATCCACGTCCTTCAGCGCTTCCGGAATGGCGGCGCGGATGGCGGCGGGATCGTCCACGGAACCGGCTTCCTGCATGGCGTGCATCAGCAGGTACATGGCGAAGTAGTGGTAAGCGGTTTCCGAGGTGGCCACGCCGTCATGCTTTTCCGTCCACAGCTTCACGAAACGCTCGGCGCCCGGGGTGTTGTAGTCGGCCAGCGGCACCACGCCCACGGAGCCTTCCAGGGACTCGAGACCACCGGACACCTTGGCCACTTCGTCGATCTTGGCCTGATCCATGATCACGAAGCCGCCCTTGAAGCCCAGCTCGCGCGCCTGACGCACCACCAGACCGGTGGGCTCGGAGGCGCCACCCACGAACATCACGTCCGGCTTCTCGGCCAGCACCTTGCTCACGCCGGTGTAGTAATCGGCGGACTTGTTGTAGTCCATCGGGTTGGTGGCAACCACTTCACCGCCCATCTTGCGCCATACCGGCACGAATTCCTTGGTCCAGTACTTGGCGTAGTCGTGGGTGGCGTTGGCCACCGCCATGTTCTTGCCGAAGCGGTCCATGGTGATCTTGGCGAACGGCACCAGGTAGTCGGTGAAGTTCGGCGGAATCTTCACGGTCAGCTTGTTGCCCTTGGCGGTTACCGCCGGCACCGAGGTGTAGGACATCACCAGGAAGCCGTCGCGCTCGTTGAACGCCTGCAGGGCGAAGGTACCGCCGGAGTGCGGGGTAAAGATGATCGGCGCCTTGTACTGCTGCACCAGACGCTTGCCGTTCACCGCCGCCTGGCTGGGCGAGTATTTGTCGTCCAGGGCTTCGATCTTGATGGTGTAGTTCTCACCGTCCACGTCGAAGCCGCCGGCCTCGTTGATTTCGGTGGCGGCCATGCGCAGGCCTTCCACGGTGTTTTCACCGTACAGGGCGGCGCCGCCGCTGAGCGGGCCGGTGAAACCGATGGTCACTTCTTCCGCCTGGGCCACGCCGCCCAGGGTCAGCGCCACGGCGCTGGCGACCGCGAGGCGTCGAAAGGTTCGGGTCAATTTCATGATGCTGTTCTCTCCCAATGTTTTTTGTGGGGGTATTGTTGTGTTGATGAACTGCTTTTTCTTTGATTCGGATCAGGCACCGATGTACGCCTTGCGCACCGCCTCATTGCCGAGCATGGCTTCGCGGTCCCCTTCCATCACCAGGCGACCGTTTTCGATCACGTAGGCGCGGGTGGCGATTTTCAGCGCCGCGAAGGCATTCTGTTCCGCCAGCAGCACCGTGGTGCCCTCGCGGTTGATGGACTGCACGGCCTCGAACACCTGCTTGACCACCAGCGGCGCCAGCCCCAGGGACGGTTCATCCAGCATCAGCAGCTTGGGACGGCCCATCAGAGCGCGACCGATCGCCACCATCTGCTGCTGACCGCCACTGAGCGAGCCCGCCGCATCGTCCTTTTTGTCGTTCAAAATCGGGAACATTTCAAGGACATGATCCAATGTTTTTTTCATACCGGCGCGATCACGGCGGTGCACATAACCGCCCAGCATCAGATTTTTCAGCACCGACATTTCCGGAAACAGCTTGCGGCCCTCCGGACATTGCACCACGCCGGCCTGCACCAGCGCCGACGGTTTCTTGCCGGTAACGTCCTCGCCGTTGAGGCTGATGCGTCCGGCGCTGGCCTTGAGCAGGCCGCTGATGGTGTTGAACAGGGTGGACTTGCCGGCGCCATTGGCGCCCAACAGCACCACCAGCTCGCCCGCCTCCACGTTCATGGAGACGCTGTCCAGGGCCTTGAAGCCTTCGTAGCGGGCGTCAACGTTCTCAAGCTTCAACATCTTCGTCACTCCCCAGATAGGCTTCGATCACCACCGGATCGTTCTTGATCTGTTCCGGCGTGCCTTCGGCGATTTTTTCGCCGTGGTCCAGCACCATGATCTTGTCCGCCAGGCTCATGATCATGTCCATCTTGTGCTCGATCAGACAGACGCTGATGCCGTGCTGCACCATCTTGCGGATCAGCGACGCCAGGTTCTCGGTTTCCTCCGGGTTGATGCCACCGGCGGGTTCGTCGAGCAGCACCAGCTCCGGATCGGTGGCCATGGCCAGCGCGAACGCCACCCGTTTACGCTCTTCCTGACTGATGTCGAGGATAAAGCGGTTGGCCAGGTGGGACAGGCCGACGAAATCCAGCACCTCGGCGGCGCGCGCCCGGCATTTCTTCTCTTCGTCGCGCAGGCGCTTGGAGTTGATGATCACGTCCCACAGCCGCGACTGGGTGCGCAGCCGGTGGCCGACGATCAGGTTGTCCAGCACCGTGGACTGTTCAAACAGCATGGTGGTCTGGAAGGTGCGCGCGATGCCCAGCCGGGCGATGCGGTCCGGCGACATGCCGGTCACATCCATGCCCTGAAACTCGATGCTGCCGTCGCTGGGCGGCATGGCGCCGGCCACCAGGTTGAAGAAGGTGGTCTTGCCGGCGCCGTTGGGGCCGATGATGGCGTTGATCTTGCCGGCCTCGAAGGTGACGCTCACGTCGTTGACCGCGGCCAGACCGCCGAAGCGCTTGGTCAGATTGCTGATTTTCAGCAGCGGGTGATCAGCCATGGGTGCCGGCCTCCTCGGAATTCTTGTTCTCGACGCGGGACGCGCTCTGTTTGGCCGGTGCCTTGCTGGCCAGCCGGCGGCCACGCCAGGTCAGGAAGGTGCCGACGATGCCGCGCGGCATGAAGATCACCAACACCACCAGCAGCGGCCCGAACACGATCATCCGGTACTCCTCGAAGGACTGCACCGCCTGGGTGATCCAGGTGATCAGCAGGGTGCCCACCAGCGGTCCCATCAGGGTGCCGATGCCGCCCACCAGCAGATAGGTGATGACGTCGAAGGTGTGGGTGATCTCGGCCAGATCCGGGCCGATGAACCGCACCACCCCGGCCAGCAGCGCGCCGGCCAGACCGGCGTAGGTGGTGGACAGCACGAACGCCAGCACCTTGTTGCGCATCAGGTTGATGCCGAGGGACTGGGCCAGGTCGTCGCTGATGCGGATCGCCAGGAAGGTACGGCCCACCAGCGAGCGGGAGATGCGGCTGATCAGCCAGATCGCCAGCACCAGGAAGAACAGCACCAGGTAGTAGAACGGAATGGTCTCGGTGAAATCCACCAGGCCGAAGCCTTCCGGCGGCGCGATGCTGATCACGCCCAGGGTACCGTGGGTCAGCTCTTCCCACTTTTCGATAAGCAGGTAGATGATGAAGCCCACGCACAGGGTGAAGATGGCGAAGTAATGTTCCTTCAGGCGCAGGGATACGATGCCCACCAGGAAACCGAGCACCGCGCCGATCACGCCGGCGGCGATGAACGCCGGCCAGAACGGCCAGCCGTAATCCACGGTGAGCAGGCCCACGGCATAGGCGCCGATGGCGAAGAAGCCGCCGTGGGCCAGGTTCAGCTGCCCGCAATAGCCGGTGATGATGTTCAGGCCGTACACCGCGATGGCCCAGACAAAGGCCAGCGCCATCACGTAGATCTGGTATTCACTGCTGGCCACCAGCGGGAACAGGATACCCGCCGCCAGCAGCACGATTTTCATGGCCGGGCTGGCGAGGAAGTTCATGACGCGGTCCATTAGCGCACCCCCTTGGTGAACAGGCCGGTGGGTTTGATGGACAGGATGGCCACCAACAACACGAAGGCGATCAGGTCCTTGTAGGTGCCGGACAGGTAGTAGCCGCCGAGCGCCTCGGCGAAACCGATGATCAGGCCGCCGACGATGGCGCCGGGGATGCTGCCCATGCCGCCCAGGATGATGATCACGAACGCCTTCATGATCACCAGGTGCCCCATGGCCGGGTACACCAGGTTGATCGGCGCGAACAGGGTGGCGCCCACCGCCGCCAGGAAGCCGGCGATGGCGAAGGTCATCATCGCCACCCGGTTGGCGTCGATGCCGACCAGGAAGGCGCCTTCACGGTTCTGCGCCATGGCGATGATGGTGGAACCGGTCATGGTCTTTTTCAGATACAGGTGCAGTGCGCCCATCAGCGAGAAGGCGCCGACGATGATCAGCAGGCGCTGGGCCGGCAGGGTCAGGGAACCGAAGTGGAAGATCTCGGTGTAGGGGGTGGGCATGCGGCGGAAATCCGCGCCCCAGTGCATCTGCACCACGGCTTCCAGGAACAGCAGAATACCGATGGCGGCGATCTTGTCATGGATCGGCGGCGCGTGCCGCAACGGATGGAACACCAGCCGCTCGCAGAGCACCGACAGCACCGCCACCACTACCCCGGCGCCGGCCATGGCCACCCAGTAGTTGAGGCCGTGCTCGACCATGATGAAATAACTGACGTAGGCGCCCACCATGTAGAGCGCGCCATGGGCGAAGTTGGGAACGTGCAGGATACCGTAGACCAGGGTCAGCCCCAGGGCCACCAGCCCGTAGATACTGCCCAGCGTCAGGCCGTTGAGTGCTTGTTGCAAAAACACGTCCAAGGCTTGAACTCCTCGTTGTTATGAAACCGCCGCGCGCGGCCCTTCCGGAAGTCCCGTCGTCCGGCCCGCGCACTGCTGCGATTTCGTTTTTCTTGTCATTAAAAACGGCCCGTGAAGAGCCGCCGTTGACGCTAGCAGCGGGCGCCGCCAGCGTCAATATTTCGGAACACTGTTTCGTTATGGAAACGCGACCGCCGTCAGGCCTGTTTCTGGTGCGCCGCCCACTCCGCTTCCTGCAGCGCGCGCCACATCACCTTGCCGGTGGGCGAACGGGGCAGTTCATCGCGGAATTCGACGATCTGCGGCACCTTGTAGGCGGCCATCTGTTCCTTGCACCAGTCGATGATGTCCGCTTCGCTGACCTTGCCCTTCTCGGCGGCGGTCAGTACCACGCAGGCCTTGACGGTTTCGCCACGGCGGTCGTGGGGCGCGGAAATCACACAGCTTTCCTGAATCGCCGGGTGCCGGTACATAAGACTTTCGACCTCCGCCGGCCAGACTTTAAAGCCGGAGGCGTTGATCATGCGCTTGACCCGGTCGACGATGAAGAAATAGCCCTCTTCGTCGTAGTAGCCCATATCACCGGTGCGGAAGAAGCGTTTGCCGTCCAGGTCGATAAAGGCTTTCTTGGTTTCCTCGGGCCGGTTCCAGTAGCCCTGGAACACCTGCGGGCCGTGGGACACGATCTCCCCCACTTCACCGACACCCAGCTGCTCGCCGGTTTCCTCGTTGATGATGCGCGAGTCGGTATCGAATACGGGAATGCCCAGGCACTGCTTCTTGGGATGATCCGCCGGGTTGATGTGGGTGGCGGCGATGGTCTCGGACAGGCCGTAACCTTCGATGTAGCGCAGGCCGGTGAGATTGAACAGCTTGTCGGACACCGCCTCGGGCATGGCCGCGCCGCCGCCGCCGATGTTCTGCAGGCTGGACAGGTCGAACGATTCCACGTCCGGATCGGACAGCAGATCAATGGCCATGGTGACGATGTTGGTCCAGCTGGTGACCCGGTAGCGCTCGATCAGCTTGGCCGCGGTGCGGCGGTCCCAGCGGGTCATCAGCACGATGCAGGAGCCCTGGAAGATGGGGCTGTTCATGGCGCCCTGCATGCCGGTCACGTGGAAGTACGGCAGCGTCGCCAGGGTCACGCCCTCGCGACCGCCGCCGGGCCGCCAGGCGGCGCCGTGCACGCAGGTGGCCATCACCGAACGGTGGGTGTGCATGCAGCCCTTGGGCGCGCCGGTGGTGCCGGAGCTGTAAGGGAACACCGCCAGGTCGTCGGCGCCCACCAGCAGATCACCGGGCCGGTAGCCGTCGTCCAGGGCGGCGCGCCAGCCGATCACGCCCTCACCGCTCAGCGGCTGGGCCGGGGCACGCACTTCCGCGGGCAACTCCAGGTCGGTGTCGGTGGCGGCGTACTCACCGTAGGCGGCGACGATCACATGACGCAGACGTTCATGACCGATCAGCGATTCGATTTGCGGGAACACTTCCTGGCCGCACAGGCACACCGAGGCCTGGGTGTCTTCCAGATAATGCTCCAGCTCGGCGGTGCGGTTCATCGGATTGATCGGTACCACGATGGCGTTGGCGCGCAGGATCGCGTAGTAGCCGATGATGAACTGGGGCGCGTTCTGCATGAACAGCAGCACCCGGTCACCCTTCTCCACGCCCAGGTGCTCGAGCTGGCCGGCCAGCGCGTCCACCTCGTCCTTCAGCGCCCGGTAGGTAATCGGCCGATCATAGTAGATGATGGCGTTTTCATTGGGGTAGCGAAGGGCGGAAATCGCCAGATTGTCGTAAAGGCTGGTTTCCGGCAGGGTCAGATGATGGGGGGCACCATCCGGCCAGACGGCAAAATGCCGATCGAACATGCCTGTACTCTCCCTAAAAAGTCGTACCGTTTCATGGCGCGGACGGGCCGCGCCCTTTTGTAAAAATTAAGTTGTAGAAATCAAGCTATCAAAATACGCCGCCGACCGGCATGGTGATAGCGGTCTGCGAGCGTGAAGAAGCGGCGCCCGGAGCACGGGCAAGCGGTCAATCTGACATGGCCTCCCGGGACCGTCAATATTATTTTGGAATATGATTTCGAAAAACGGACACCGCCCGGAACCCTCAGGGCAGCGGCCGTTCCCCCTGCTCCCAACAGCGGTCCGCCAGAACGTCGTCACAGCGGGTCGGCTGCAGGGGCATCACCGACACGAAGCCGTCACGCAGGGCCACCACATCCGACTGCGGGTGCTCGATGGCCCCCGGGCGACGCTCGAACGCCAACCAGTGGTACGACAGGCCGCGCCCGTCGGTACCGTGCACCAGACGGGGCCCGGCGATGCCGCCGCCGATCTGCCGGGTGAAGCGGCTGCCACGCAGTTCCGCCACCGGCCGGTCCGGGAAATTCAGGTTCCAGCAGGCGCGCTGGTAACCGTCCCGGTCGGCGCCGGCCTCCCACAGTTCGCGGATCAGGGCCGCCGAGTGGCGCTCGGTGGGCGCGTAGTCGATGGCCTCCCGGTCGCCGACGAAGGCCTGACTCAGGGCAATGCCCGGCAGCCCCAGATGGGCGGCCGCCAGCACCGCCCCCACGGTGCCCGAATACATCACCGAGTCGCTCAGGTTGGCGCCGCAGTTGACGCCGGAAAGCACCAGATCCGGCGGATCCTCGGCGAACCATTCAGCCATCGCGAACATGACGCAGTCCGCCGGCGTGCCGGAGACCGCGAAGCGCCGTTCGCCGTGGTGGTAGACGCGCAGCGGCGAGTGCAGGGAAATGCCCTGCCCCACGCCGCTCTGGTCGTGCTCCGGCGCCACCGTCCACACTTCATCGGCGAGCTCGGCGGCCACCGCCTCGGCGACCCGCAGCCCGGGGGCGTCGATGCCGTCGTCGTTGGTGACCAGGATCTTGCGGAAGGTTTTCATGAAAATCCTCTGCTTATGGGGCGGCCTCTGGCCGCGATACAGGATTCAGGAAGCAGGATACAGGCGCGTGATAACCATTGGGCTACGGTGAGGCCGTGCCCGCGCTTAAATCAGAGTGCGCGGGCGAGGCCTGGCCATCCACGGGGGCCTGCCCCGCGCCTGCATCCTGCATCCTGAATCCCGTCGCCAAAGGCGACGCTATTTATGCGCCCGGGCGATCTGCCAGCCGCGCTCGGCCATCAGGCCGGCGCGCTTGCCCACTTCCAGGGCGTCCCGGTTGCTGGCGTTGCCCTGCAGGGCGCGGGCGTACACCCCCTGCAGAATCGCCGCCGAGCGGAACAGGGCGAACGCCAGGAACACCGGCCAGTCGTTGATACCGTCGCGGCCGGCCCCTTCGCAGTAGCGTTCCAGCAGGGTGCGCTCGTCGGGGATGCCACGGGCGCTCAGGTCCAGACCATCCAGCCCGCGTACGCCGTTGACGCCGTGGGGCATGTGGTACGGCAGGCAGCAGTAGGCCAGGTCCGCCAGCGGGTGGCCGATGGTGGCCAGTTCCCAATCCAGCACCGCCACCACCCGCGCTTCCCGATTGTCCACCAGCAGGTTGCCCAGGCGGAAGTCACCGTGGGCGATGGCGGCGCTGTCGTCGTCGGGAATGTTGTCCGCCAGCCAGGCCATCAGGTTGTCCATGGCCGGCAGTTCATCGGTCTTGGACGCTTCGTACTGGGCGCTCCAGCGCCTCACCTGGCGGGTCACATAGCCCTGGGGCCGGCCGAAATCGGCGAGCCCGGCGGCCTGGTAGTCGACCCGGTGCAGCCGCGCCAGGGTGTCGATCTTATCCTGGTAGAGTCGGGTGCGATCGTTCTTGTCGAGGCTCTCCAGCTGCGGGTGCGAATAGACCCGGCCCGGCACGAAATCCATGACATAGAAGCTGGTGCCGATCACCTCGTCGTCCTCGCACAGCACGTGCATGGTCGGCACCGGCACCTGGCTGTGTTCGCCCAGCGCCTTCATCACCCGGTACTCCCGGTCCACCTGGTGGGCGGACGGCAGCACCTTGCCCGGCGGCTTCTTGCGCAGCACATAGCGGCGCGCGCCGCTTTCCAGCAGGTAGGTGGGGTTGGACTGGCCGCCCTGGAACTGGCGCACCGTCAGGGGACCGTCGAGCAGGTCCCGTTGCTGAAGATAGTCGGCCAGGCGCTTTTCGTCGATGCGATGGGCGTCCAGGACCGGCACGATCTCCGGTTGACCTTCCATAACAAACCTCTACATAGCGGCCGATGGCCGCGTTTCAGGATGCAGGATGCAGGATGCAGGCGCGGATACGGTCCCCACGAGCTGGCAGGCCGTGCCCGCGCCCCGGTTTAAGCGCGGGCATGGCCTCGTCGAGCCTCGTGTCTGTCCCGCGCCTGTACCCTGCATCCTGAACCCTGTATCCGGCGGCGAAAGCCGCTTTTAACAGATCGTTTCGCCGCCGTCGGCCACGATGGTCTGACCGGTGACATAGCCACTGGCCGCGCTGGACAGGAACAGCGCCACCCCGGCGATATCCACCGGCTCGCCGATGCGGCGCACCGGGGTGCGCTCCTCGGCGCGCTTGCGGCGTTCGGGGTCCTCGGTGAGCGCCTTGGCGAAGTCGGTGCGCACCAGGCCCGGGGCGATGGCGTTGACACGGATATTGCGCGGGCCCCACTCCACCGCCAGGTTGCGGGCCAGGGCGGCCTCGGCGGCCTTGGACACGCCGTAGGTACCAATCACGGTATTACCGCGCAGGCCGGCGATGCTGGAAATGATCACCACATTGCCGCCGCCGTTCTTGTCCATCTCCGGCAGCACCCGGTTGCACAGCCAGAAGGTGCCCTTGACGTTGGTGTCCATGATCTTGTCCCAGGCCTCGTCGGTAAGCTCGGCGGTGGGACCGTAGGCCGGATTGGTGGCGGCGTTGCACACCAGAATATCGATTTTGCCGAAGGCGGCCAGGGTTTCGTCGACCAGGTTCATCAGGTCGTCTTTCTTGCCCACGTTACAGGGCACGGCGATGGCCTCGCCGCCTTCCGCCTTGATCGCCTCGCACACCTCGTGGCAAGGCTCCGGCTTGCGGCTGGAGATCACTACCTTGGCGCCGGCGCGGGCCATCTCCTCGGCGATGGATTTGCCGATGCCCCGGGTGGAGCCGGTGATCAGAGCGACCTTGCCGGTCAGATCGAAGAGTTTGCTCATTGTTGTTCTCCTTGGTTTTACCGATACCGGCCCAGCTCGAGCTTGGCGATGGTGTCCAGGTGCACCTCGTCCGGCCCGTCGGCCAGGCGCAGGGTGCGCAGGTTGGCCCAGGCGGAGGCCAGGAAGCTGTCCTGGCACACGCCCAGGGCGCCGTGCACCTGGATGGCGCGGTCCACCACCTTGAGTGCCATCTCGGGAGCGATCACCTTGATCATGGCGATTTCCTGACGGGCCACCTTGTTGCCCACAGTGTCCATCATATGCGCCGCCTTCAGGGTCATCAGCCGTGCCTGTTCGATTTCCAGGCGCGAGCGGGCGATGTCCTTGCGGATGGAGTCGAACTGGGACAGCTTGCGGCCAAAGGCTTCGCGGGCCTCGACCCGCTGGCACATGGCTTCCAGAGCCCGCTCCGCCAGGCCGATGGTGCGCATGCAATGGTGGATACGGCCCGGGCCCAGGCGGCCCTGGGCGATCTCGAAGCCGCGCCCCTCGCCGAGAATCAGGTTGCCGGCGGGCACCCGCACGTTGTCATAGACGATTTCCGCGTGGCCCTTGGGCGCGTGGTCATAGCCGAACACGTGCAGAGCACGCTCGATGGTCACGCCGGGGGTATCCAGCGGCACCAGAATCTGGGACTGTTGCTGGTGACGCGGCGCCTGCGGGTCGGTCTTGCCCATCACGATGGCGATCTTGCAGTCCGTGGACATGGCGCCGGAGGACCACCATTTGCGGCCATTGATGACGTAGTCGTCGCCGTCGCGCTTGATTTCGGTACAGATATTGGTGGCGTCGGAGGACGCCACCGCCGGCTCGGTCATCGAGAAGCAGGAGCGGATCTCACCGGCCAGCAGGGGCTTGAGCCATTGTTCCTGCTGCTCGGGGCTGCCGTAACGGGCCAGCACTTCCATATTGCCGGTGTCCGGCGCCGCGCAGTTGAACACCTGCGGCGCCATGCCGCTGCGGCCCATGATTTCGCACAGGTGCGCGTAGTCGTAGTTGTTGAGACCGGCGCCCAGCTCGCTCTCCGGCAGAAACAGATTCCACAGGCCCTCGGCCTTGGCCTTCTGTTTGAGTTCCTTGACGATGGGCGGCGGCGCCCAGCGGTTCTCCCCGGTGTTGATCTGCTCCGCGTAGAGCGCTTCGTTGGGGTAGATGTGCTGGTCCATGAAGGCGACGAGCTGGTCGTGCAGGGCCTGGGCCCGGTCGGAAAGGGGCAGCATGGGCTCTCCTCGGGTGTTTCCGGCGTGGTTCTGAGGCCCGCCGGAACGGAACGCCCGGCGGACATACTTATTGGTATGTCGGGAGAATGTGGCACGCCCCGGCGATGCCGTCAAATAAATTGAAATGGCGTTTTGATTTCAGAAAGCGGGGTCGGAGGGCTGCCCGGCCAGGGTCGGACACTGACGCAGACTGGCCAGGTAGCAGTCCACGAAGTCCGCCGCCTCGGCGTCCAGGTCGAAGCTGTCCGGCAGCAGCAGCCAGGTATAGAGCAGACCGGTCATCTGCACGTGCAGCAGGGTGATGGCGCGGTCGATATTGAGGGTAGCGGGCAACTGGCCGCGCTCGATGGCGTTGTCCAGGGTACGGCGCACCTTGGCGCCGCCGTCCAGGAAACTGTCCCGTACCCGAGCCATCAGCGGGTCGGTTTCCTTGGTAAATTCACATTTATAAAACAGAATCTCGAATACCCTGCGGTGATCCGGATCGCGGACGGTACGCTGGAGCACGTAAATCAGCACATCGCGCAGGCGTCCCAGCGGGTCGCTTTCGTTGGGGTCCTCGGCGCGCTGGGACAGGGCCTCGGTGGGCAGGCGGTGGCGGTTGAGCATGGCCTCGAACACATCGTGCTTGTTCTTGAAGTGCCAATAGATGGCGCCCCGGGTGACACCGGCTTTCTGGGCGATGTCGTTCAACGAGGTGCGCGCCACGCCCTTGAGATGAAAGACGCGCTCGGCGGCGTCGAGGATCTGTGTGCGCGTTTCCAGTGCTTCCGCTTTGGTCCGTCTGGCCATTACCGGTCCCGGGTGATTCGGAGATTTGCCTGTTTCTGCACGACTTTTTTGCATGAAACATGCATGAAGAGTGCCGTTCGCGGGTGCCTACTATACATACGTTCTTGAATGTATGTATACTCCGGAACCTTCATACTTTGATACGCATCCATTTCGACGCGAATAATTTAGAACCGAGGTTTCCATGCGCAGAGGTTCGGTGTCCCTCCCCTTTATCGCTCTTTTTTCGCTGGTCCTGGCGGCCTGTGATGACGGCAACCAGCAACAGCAGCAGGCGGGCGGACCGCCGGAAGCCGGTTTTATCACGGTGGAACCGCAGGCCTTCACCCTCACCACCGAACTGCCCGGGCGCACCACGCCCTACCAGGTGGCGGAAATCCGGCCCCAGGTGAACGGCATTATCGAGGAACGGCTGTTCGAGGAAGGCCAGGAAGTCAACGCCGGCGATGCCCTGTATCGCATCGACGACAGCCTTTACCAGGCGCAGGTGGAAAGCGCCAAGGCTGATCTGGCCCGCGCCCAGGCCACGCTCAAGTCCGTCCGGCTGCGTGCCCAGCGCTTCGAGCGGCTGCTGGAAATGAAAGCGGTCAGCCAGCAGGAATACGATGAGGCCCAGGCCGCGCTCGGCGAGAATCAGGCCCAGGTGGCCGCCGCCCGCGCCGCCGTGGACAGCGCCCGCATCAATCTGGACTACACCACCATCGAAGCACCGATCAGCGGCCGCATCGGTCGCTCCTCGGTGACCGCCGGCGCCCTGGTCACCGCCAGTCAGGCACAGGCCCTGGCCACCATTCGCCAGTTGGATCCGATCTATGTGGACCTGACCCAATCCAACCGGGAACTGCGCCAGCTGCGCGCCGCCCTGGAAGCCGGTCGCCTGCAGAAGGTCGGTGAGGACCAGGCCCGCGTCACCCTGCTGCTGGAAGACGGCAGCTCCTACGACCGGGAGGGCACCTTGCAGTTCTCCGAGTTCGCGGTGGAGGAAAGCACCGGCTCGGTGACCCTGCGCGCCCTGTTCCCGAACCCGGACAGCGACCTGCTGCCAGGCATGTTCGTGCGCGCCCGCCTGCCCCAGGGCGAGCGCGGCGACGCCATTCTCGTGCCGCAGAAAGGCGTCACCCGGGACCCCAACGGCAACGCCACCGCCCTGGTGATCGGCGCCGAGGACAAGGTGGTGCAACGTCAGGTGACCACCGAACGCGCGGTGGGCAACCAATGGCTGATCAGCGACGGCCTGAAGGCCGGCGACCGGCTGATCGTCGAGGGGCTGCAGAAAATCCGCCCGGACGCCAAGGTCAAACCGGTGCGGCTCGACCAGCAGGGTGACGGCGCCGCGCCGGCCAGCGAAGGCGGCTCCGCCAGCGGCGACGCGCCGCGGCCGGAAGCCCCGGACCAGGCCGGCCCGCAACAGACCGGTGACGACGCCGCGCAAGACGCGCAATAACCGACCGCCCACGCAACAGGGACAATCATGGCCAGATTCTTTATTGACCGACCCATTTTCGCCTGGGTGATCGCCATCGTCATGATGCTCGCCGGGGCGCTGTCGATCTACAACCTGCCGGTGGAGCAGTACCCGACGGTGGCGCCGCCGGAGGTGAGCATCCGCGCCACCTACCCGGGCGCCTCCGCGGAGGCGGTGGAAGACTCGGTGACCCAGGTCATCGAGCAGCAAATGAACGGCATCGACAACCTGCTGTACATCGATTCCACCAGTGACTCCACCGGCACCGCCCAGATCGCGCTGACGTTCGCCGCCGGCACCGACCCGGACATCGCCCAGGTGCAGGTGCAGAACAAACTGCAACTGGCCACGCCCCGTCTGCCCCAGGTGGTGCAGCAGCAGGGCGTGCAGGTGAGTAAATCCTCCGACTCCTTCCTGATGGTGCTCGCCGCCACGTCCAGCAACGGCAGCATGAGCCGCACCGACCTGTCGGATTATCTGGGCGCCAACGTGCAGGACCCGCTCAGCCGGGTGCAGGGGGTGGGCACCACCCAGTTGTTCGGCGCCCAGTACGCCATGCGCGTGTGGCTGGACCCGAACAAGCTCAACCAGTACGACCTGACTCCCACCGACGTGATCCAGGCAATCACGGTGCAGAACAACCAGGTCACCGGCGGCCAGCTGGGCGGCCAGCCGGCGGTGAAAGACCAACAGCTGACCGCCTCGATCATCGTCCAGACCCTGCTGGAAACACCGGAGCAGTTCGGTGAGATCCTGCTGCGGGTGGACAACGACGGCTCCCGGGTGCGCCTGCGTGACGTGGCCGAGATCAAGCTGGGCTCGGAGAACTACAACTTCGACGCGCGGTTCAACGGTCGCGCCGCCTCTGGTATCGGCATCAATCTGGCCTCCGGCGCCAACGCGCTGGATACCGCCGACCGGGTCCGGGCGCGACTCGATGAATTGAGCGAATTCTTCCCGGAAGGCATGGAAATCTCGTACCCCTACGACACCACGCCGTTCGTGAAGATCTCCATCATGGAGGTGGTCAAGACCCTGTTCGAGGGCATCCTCCTGGTGTTCCTGGTGATGTTCCTGTTCCTGCAGAACTTCCGCGCCACCCTGATTCCCACCATCGCCGTGCCGGTGGTGTTGCTGGGCACCTTCGCGGTGCTGTTCGCCTTCGGTTTCACCGTCAACACCCTCACCATGTTCGGCATGGTGCTGGCCATCGGTCTGCTGGTGGACGACGCCATCGTGGTGGTGGAGAACGTGGAACGGGTGATGGAGGAGGACGGCCTGGGGCCACTGGAAGCCACCCGCAAATCCATGGACCAGATCACCGGCGCCCTGGTGGGCATCGCTCTGGTGCTGTCGGCGGTATTCGTGCCGATGGCGTTCTTCCCCGGTTCCACCGGTGCCATCTATCGTCAGTTCTCGATCACCATCGTATCGGCCATGACCCTGTCGGTGCTGGTGGCTCTGATCCTGACCCCGGCGCTGTGCGCCACCATGCTCAAGCCCTCCTCCGCCGTGCATCAGGAGAAGAAAGGCTTCTTCGGCTGGTTCAACCGCAACTTCAACCGCGCCAGCCTGCGCTACCAGGGCCGGGTGGAGAAAATGATCGGCCACCGTGGCCGCTATCTGTTGATCTACGTGGCCATCGTGGCGGTGCTCGGCTTTACCTTCACCCGCCTGCCCAGCGCCTTCCTGCCGGAAGAGGACCAGGGCATTCTGCTCAGCCAGGTGCAGCTGCCGGTGGGCTCGCCGCTGGGTCAGACCATGGACGTGCTCGGCAAGATGGAAGACTACTACCTGAACAAAGAAGAGGCGGTCACCTCCATCTTCACCGTGGGCGGTTTCAGCTTCGCCGGCCGCGGCCAGAACTCGGGCATTGCCTTCGTGCGGCTCAAGGACTGGGAAGAACGGGATCTGAGCACCGACGGCGTGCAGCAGATCATCGGCCGCTCCATGGGCTATTTCTCGCAGATTCGCGAGGCCATTATCTTCGCCCTCAACCCGCCGGCGATTCCCGCCCTGGGCACCTCCGGGGGCTTCAACTTCCAGCTGCAGGACCGGGGCGGCCAGGGGCACGACGCCCTGACCCAGGCCCGCGACCAGCTGCTGGGCGCCGCCAACCAGGCGGGCACGCTGTCCCAGGTGCGCTTCAACGGCCTGCCGGACGCGCCCACCTACGACCTGGAAGTGGACCGGCAAAAAGCCCAGGCCATGGGCGTGTCCCTGGCCGACATCAACAACACCCTGTCGGTGGCCTGGGGCTCCAGCTATGTGAACGACTTCATCGACCGGGGCCGGGTGAAACGCGTGTTCGTGCAGGGCGAGGCGCCGTTCCGGATGCTACCCGAGGACATCAATAACTGGTACGTGCGCAACGGCGCCGGCGAGATGGTGCCGTTCGACACCTTCTCCGAGGGCGAGTGGACCTACGGTCCGCAGCAGCTGCAGCGCTACAACGGCGTGTCGTCCATGAATATCCAGGGCAACGCGGCCGGTGGCGTGAGTACCGGTGAGGCCATGGCCACCATGGAGCGCCTGGCCCAGGACCTGCCCGACGGCTTCGGCTTTGAATGGACCGGGCTGTCCTTTCAGGAGCAGCAGGCCGGCGCCCAGGCTCCGGCGCTTTACGCCCTGTCGCTGCTGGTGGTGTTCCTGTGTCTGGCGGCGCTCTATGAGAGCTGGTCGATTCCGTTCGCGGTGATGCTGGTGGTGCCGCTGGGCGTGATCGGCGCCGTGGTCGCGGCGATGCTGCGCGGCCTCAACAACGACGTGTTCTTCCAGGTGGGCCTGCTGACCACGGTGGGGCTGTCGGCGAAGAACGCGATTCTGATCGCCGAGTTCGCCAAGGACCTGGAGGACGAGGGCTATTCGCTGCTCAAGGCCACCCTGGAAGCCACCCGCATGCGGCTGCGACCGATTCTGATGACCTCGCTGGCGTTCGGGCTCGGCGTCACGCCGCTGATGCTCAGCAGCGGCGCCGGCTCCGGCGCGCGCAACGCGATCGGCACCGGGGTGTTCGGCGGCGTGGTGGCGGCCACCGTGCTGGCGATCTTCTTCATCCCGCTGTTCTACGCCCTGGTGCGCCGCATCTCCGGCGTGCCCATGACCGGCAAAAAGGACGGCAGTACCGCCCTGGAGGATCGGGAGGAACAGCCATGAGCGTGGCGAGACGGATAGCCATGAGCGTGGCGAGACGGACAGCCATGAGCGTGGCGAAGCAGACAGCCATGAGCGGGAGGAAACGAACAGCGATGAGCGAGCGCCGCCCCACCCTGTCCCTGATCACCGCCGCCCTGCTGCTGGGCGGCGGCGCCCTCACCGGTTGCACCCTGGCTCCGGAGTACCAGGCACCGGATTCGCCGGTGCCGGCCACGGTGGGCGACGCCGCCACCGGCGTCGACGCGGTGATGCTGCCGGGCTGGCAGGCCCTGTTTCCGGACCCGCATTTGCGGCAATTGATCGCCACCGCCCTGGACAACAACAGGGACCTGCGTCTGGCTCTGCTGGATGTGGCGGAAGCGCGGGCCCAATACCGTATCGAGGGCGCTGCCCTGCTGCCGTCGATCAGCGCCAATGCCGAAGGCACCCGCCAGCGGCTGCCGGCGGACCTGAGCCGTACCGGCGACAGCACGGTGCAGAGCCAATACGGCGTCAATGTGGGCGTGGCCAGCTACGAGCTGGACCTGTTCGGTCGCGTACGCAGCCTCAAGCAATCGGCGCTGGAGAGCTATCTGGCCACCGAAGAGGCCCGCCGCAGCGCTCACATCACGCTGGTTTCGGAAGTGGCCAACGCGTACCTGACCCTGATGGCGGACCGCGAAAGCTTGCGCATCAGCCGTGACACCCTGGCCGCCCAACAGGAATCCGTGGATCTGGTACAAGGCCGCTTCGACCTGGGTCTGGGCTCGGAACTGGATCTGCGTCAGGCCCAGGCGGCCCTGGAAACCGCCCGCGCCAGCCAGGCCCGCTTCCAGCGCCGGGTTGACGCCGACCGCAATGCCCTGGCGGTGCTGGTGGGCGCGCCCCTGCCGCCGCTGCCCGGCGAGAACCTGGATGACCCGACGGTGGCGACCCTGCCGGACGTGCCCGCCGGGCTGTCCTCGTCGGTACTGCGGCTGCGACCGGACATCCTCGGTGCCGAACATGCGCTGCGCGCGGCCAACGCCAACATCGGCGCGGCCCGGGCGGCGTTTTTCCCGCGCATCAGCCTGACCGGCTCCGCCGGCACCGCCAGCGCCGAGCTGTCCGGCCTGTTCGAAAGCGGCTCCAAGGCCTGGTCGTTTTCCCCGAGTCTTTCGCTGCCGATTTTCAGCGGCGGCCGCAATCGCGCCAACCTGGATGTGGCGGAGGTGCGCCGCGACCGGAACGTGGCACGCTACGAGCAAGCCATCCAGACCGCGTTCCAGGAGGTGGCCGACGCCCTCGCCGCCCGCGACAGTCTGCGCCGCGAAGAACAGGCGCAAAGCGCCCTGGTGACCGCCACCGAGCGTTCCCTGACGCTGGCGGAAGCGCGCTACCGGGAGGGCGCCGACGATTATCTGGCGGTGCTGGACGCACGCCGCAACCTGCTCGACGCCCGTCAGCAACGGGTGGCGGTGACCCTCGACAAGCTTACCAACCGGGTCACCCTGTACCGCGCCCTGGGCGGTGGAGAACAGGCCCGGGACGCAACCCTGATCGGTGAGGCGGCACACCGCCGCGACGCGCCTCGCGGCTGACCGCCACACATCGCCGTCCCGGCATAGGGTTCTTTTTTTGCTTTTTTTGTCCGGCGGCGCGCCGCTCCGGCTTTTGGAATGAAAAGTGCGGAGCTTCCGGGTATACAGCCTGGAAGGCTCGCTTTCGTTTGCTTGGGAACAACACAATATGTTGATGGTGATGCGCGGCTGGACCGGCCGCTTTGCGTTGGCGCTGTGCGCCCTGCTCGGGCAGGGCCAGGCCGGCGCCGCCGACCACGATCTGCGCCTGGGGGCCCGGGTGGGTGGCGGCGAAGGGCTCGATTATTACAGCGTGTTCGCCCGCTGGCCCGCCGACTGGCTGCAACGTCAGGTGGTGGAGCGCTGGCTCGACGGCGATCTGATCCAGGCCTACTGGGACGCGTCCGTGGAGCGCTGGGAAGGGACCGCCGCGGACGGCGACGACAACGCCACCGAGGTGTATATCTTCGGCCCGGTGGCCCGCGTCAACTGGCCCAGCGACCGCCTTTATCTTTTGTTCGGCGTGCAGCCGTCGTACATGAGCCACGCCCATATCGACGACGACGACATGGGCGGCAATGTGCAGTTCACCAGCCACGCCGGCCTGGTGTTCGAGGTGACACCGCGTCTGGCGGTGGGCCTGCGCGGCCAGCACACTTCCAACTCGCGTCTGTACAAACCCAACCCGGGCATGAATCTGGGTTCGGTGACGGTTTCGTTCCGTTTTTAAGTCCGCGGTGCCTTGAGGCCGGCGGGTTTTCTCTCTAGCTTAGGGGCCTTCCGCCTCCGTCCAGGAAGAAGGACCGCCATGTATCGCCCCTTGTTCGCCTGCCTGGGCGGGGCCGCGCTCGCCCTGCCCGCTTTCGCCCAGACCGACGCCGGCCCCGTCCCACCATCGGAACACCGTCTGGAGGCGGTCACCGTCACCGGCACGCGGCTGGAACGGGATCTGGCCGACCTGCCCGGCGCCGCCACGGTGGTGGACGCCGAACAGGTCCAGGCCGGCCAGCCCGGTCTGCAGTTGGACGAAAGCCTCAACCGCGTGCCCGGTCTTTATCTGCAGAACCGCTACAACTTCGCCCAGGGGCTGCGCCTGTCCAGCCGCGGGTTCGGCGCGCGCGCGCCGTTCGGCGTGCGCGGCCTGCGCATCAACGTGGACGGTTTCCCGGAGACCCTGCCCGATGGTCAGTCGCAATTGGACAGCGTGGACCTGGAAACGCTGGACTCGCTTACCGTGCTGCGGGGCCCGGCCTCGGTGCTGTACGGCAACGCCAGCGGCGGCGTGGTGGACATCACCACGCGCACCGGCCGTGATCTGCGCTACGGGCACCGCTTCAGCGTGGCCGGCGGCGCCGACGGCTACCGCAAAAGCAACCTGCAGCTGGGCGGCGCCGAGGGCGGCAACCACCATTACCTGAGCCTGACCGGGGTGCGCCACGACGGTGAACGGGCGCAGAGCGATATGGAAAAGTATCTGCTCACCACCCGGGTGGGCCGGGCGCTGTCCGCCGAGCGCGACCTGGAACTGTTCTTCACCGCCATGGACACCCCGGTGGCCGAGGACCCGGGCGGCCTGACCCGCGCCCAGGTGCGCGAGGATCGCGAGCAGGCGGCGCGCTTTTCCAATCTGCTGGACGCCGGCCAGGAAGTGACCCAGCAGCGCCTCGGGGTGCTCTACCGTGATCGCAGCCTGGGTGGCGAACTGCGCCTGCGCGGCTTCGTCAGCCGCCGGGACTTCCGTCAGCAGCTGCCGTTCCCCGGCAGCAGCCTGATCGATTACCAGCGCCTGTTCTACGGCGCGCGCCTGGAATACACCGACCGGCTCACCCTGTTCGGGCTGCGCCATCGCTATCTGGTGGGCCTGGACCTGGACCGGCAGCAGGATGACCGGGGCCGGCGCGCGGTGGACGCCGCCGGCAACGTCACCGCCCGCACCGGCGACGAGGACCAAACCGCCACCGCCAGCGGTCTGTTCCTGCAGACCGACACCGATCTGAGCGAGCGCCTGGTGTTGTCCCTGGGGGCGCGCGCCGACCGGGTCCGTCTGGACATCGAGGACCATCTGCTCGACGACGGCGATCAGAGCGGCGACCAGACCTTCCGCGAGGGCAGCTACAGCGCCGGCCTGATCTGGCACCTGCACCCCCGCCACAGCGTCTACGCCACGGTCAGCAACGCCTTCGAGACGCCCACCTTCACGGAACTGGCCAACCCGTCCGGGGCCGGCGGTTTCAATCCGGACCTGGAACCCCAGAAGGCATTGAATCGGGAAATCGGCGGGCGCGGCCAGCTCGGCGACCGGCTGTTCTACGATCTGGCCCTGTTCAGCGTGCGTGTGCGCGACGAGATCACCCCCTACGAGCTCAACGGTCGCACCTTCTACGACAACGCCGCCCGCACCCGTCGGGACGGTCTGGAACTGATGCTCGAACACCTGACCACCGAGCGGCTGACCCTGACCCTGGCCTACACCTATTCGGATTATGAATTCGAGGATTTCCAGGACGAGCAGCAGAACCAGGATGTGAGCGGCAACCGGTTGCCCGGCCTGCCCCGCCACCACCTGTTCGTGGAAGCGGCCTGGCGCTGGCAAAACGGGGCCTTTCTGGTGCTGGACGGGCGTTACGGCGGCGCGGTGTACGCGGAGAACACCAACGACACCCGGGTGGACGATTACACCGTGGCGGGGGCGCGGCTGGGCCGGGAATGGCGGCTGCCGGCCAGCGCCTTCACCCTCTACGCCGGCGTGGACAACCTCTTTGACGAGGACTACTTCGGCAATCTGCGCATCAATGCCAACAGCGATCGCCCCGATCCGGCGGATCGGGGCTACTTCGAACCGGCGCCGGGCCGGCACTGGTACGCCGGCGCCTCCTACAGTTGGTAGCGGCTACATCAGGCCGGCGGCCTTCTTGATGTCGTCGACGTTCTGCTTGGTCAGGTCCTTGTCCACTTCGCGAATCACCGCACGGCGGGTGGGGTCGTCCATCTTGTCGCGCAGGGCGCCCAGGAAACGTGGCTCGGCAATCACGATAAAGTCGTCCACGCCGCCCTTGTCGTGGGCCGCCTTCATGTACTGCGCCAGTTCCTTGGCGAACACCGCGGAGTGCTTGTCGGAGGTGGCCTGCTGATTGCCGGTGGCGCGGGGGTTGCCGTGCAGAGCGCCGCTGCCTTCCTTGCCGCCGTCGCCGGTGCGCAGATCGCCCACGTGGGCCTGGCTTTCCGGATGATCAAGCTGCTCGATCTCGCGGACCCGGCCAACCTGATGGGCGAACACCCGGGCGTGGGCGGCGTTGCTGGCGATGATGTAGGTGGTCATGTTGGCTCCTTTCCATTGGCTGTGTTCCTGTTACCCAGCCTTGAGCCAAACGCGCCGCGCTTCAACCCGCCACCGCGCGAAACCGGTAAAAAGCCTTTAAATCAACGGCGATCCACCGGTTGCCCCCGGGGATCCTCGGAGCCACTGCGCAGCCGGAAGGTCCCCTCACCGATGATCAGCAGGCGTTCCTCGGCGTCGTAGACGTCCACGGTGGAATTGAAGATGCGGCTGCCCCCGGCCCGCTTGGTGCCGATGGCACGGATGTAACCCTTGCCGCTCTGACCGGTGAAGGTGGTGGTCATGGACAGGGTGATCGCCTTGCGCACCCGGTCCGGGTACGGGCAAAAGGTGCCGGCGCAGGCGCCGGCCACGTCCAGCAGCGTGGCCAGCACGCCGCCGTGAATCAGCCCGGCCAGGTTCAGGTGACGGTCAGTGACCTGCAGGCCGAGCACCGCCCGGCCCTCACGCCATTCCAGAAACTCGAAGCCGACCAGGGCGGGAAAGCCGTGGTCGAACTTGCGGTTGGCGGCCTCCAGGGTGAGCGGCGCCGGGGAATCGCTGTCCGGGCTCATTCCGTCTCTCTCATTGATTCAGTCTCGTCGCGGATTCAGACTTCCCGGCCCTGCACCATCTGGCGCACCTGATCCACCACTTCCTTGAGGCGCGGGCCGAGATTTTCGATCAGGATCCGGCGGCTCAGTCGCAGGGACGAACCGCCACAATTGAACGGCACCACCTGGCCACCGTTGTCCAGGATCAGCGGCACGCCCACGGCGCTCACGTCCCGGTTCCACTCTCCGTCGGAGGTGACGAAGCCGTACTGTTGGTATTCCTTGATCGCCCGCTGCAGCCCGCGCTGCACTTCCGGCCAGGCGTCCGGGTTCTGGGCGCGAATCGCTTCGTAATAAGGCTCACGCTCGTTCTCCGGCAACGCCGCCAGCAGGGCGCGCCCGGCGGCCGAGGTGCCGGTGGCCACCCGTGAGCCCACGGACAGCCGCAACACCAGCGGTCCGGAGCCCTGGCACACCTGAATATAGGTCATCGAGGCGCCGTCCGGCGCGGCGATGGCCACCATGCAATCGGTGGCGTCGGCCAGTTCCTGCATGAAGGGCCGGGCGATGTCACGTACCCCTTCGCTGGCCAGATAACGGTAGCCCAGATCCAGCACCCCCGGCCCCAACCGGTACTTCTCCAGATTTTCCGCGTAGCGCAGATAGCCGAGCTGCGTCAGGGTGGCGGTCATCCGCGACACCGTGGGGCGCGGGATGTTGGTGCGTTTGGCCAGTTCCGCGTTGCCCAGGTATTCGTCGGAAGGGCCGAAACAGCGCAGGATGTCCAGACCGCGGGCCAGGGCGGTGACAAAATTGCGGTCCTTCTCCGCGGCTCCGTCTTTGCCAAGAGCGGCTCGTCGCATGGTGTTGTTTCCTTAATCAGGCTTCGGGATCGGGGTCGGGCCCCGTTTGTTTCGCGCTTGTTCTTATTCGTCGCGTTTATGGTTGTGTATAAAACGGGCAAATATATCAAAAAGCCGTTTCACCGAGGAGCCCGACGGCGCCCCGGCGTCAAAATGTCCATCCCGTGGAACACTCAGTGTTTCATTCCCGGCAGGTTCAGCGAGGCGGTGTTGCCGCCGTCCACCGCCAGGGCCTGGCCGGTGATGTAGCTGGCGTCGTCGCTGGCCAGGAAGGCCATGGCCGCGGCGATCTCTTGAGGTCGGCCGTAGCGGCGAAGTTCACAGCGGCTGCCCAGCTTTTCTTCTTTGTTGCGCTCGCGGGCGTAGTCGAACACCGGCTTGGTCATGCCGGTCTCGATCAGCCCCGGGCAGATGGCGTTGACGCGCACGTTGTACTGGCCCAGGTCGCAGGCGGCGGTCTTGGTCAGATTGATCACCGCCGCCTTGGAGGCACTGTAGGCGTTGCCGCCGGCGCCGGAGCGGATGCCCGCCACCGAGGCGGTATTGACGATGGCGCCGCCGCCCTGCTCGCGCATGTGACGGCCCACCGCGCGGGTGAAGAACACCGGCCCGAGCAGATTCACATTGAGAATGGCGCGCCAGGTGTCGGTGTCGGTCTCGGTGATGCCGCTGTAGTCGCCGCCGGCAATGCCGGCGTTGTTGCACAGGGCGTGGATGCGGCCACGGGCCTCGATCACTTCCGCCACCAGGGCATCCACGGCGTGCTCGTCGGACACGTCCACGGCGCGCAGCAGGGCCTCGCTGCCCGCCGGCAGGGCCTCACGGGTTTCCGCCAGCCCGGCCTCGTTGCGATCCACCAGCACCAGAAAGGCGCCCTCCTCCGCGAACCGGCTGGCCGCCGCCCGACCAATACCGCTCGCCGCGCCGGTGATCAACACGGTACGCTGCAGGAATCGCTGCATGGTGCTCTCCTCGAATTGCTATTCTATTTTTCAAGCAAGATGACATGGGCACGGGGAGCGGTCAAGATTTCGGAACACCATTCCAAAAATGAACTAGGCAGATTCGTCAGGATGTGGCACGTTGGGCGGTCTTTAAAGAAGTTGAAAGTTCAAAGTTAAAAGTTAAAACGCGAGCCGGGCCCGTTGAACGGAACCGCCCTGCTCGCGCTCAAAGAAAAGCCTCCGACGAGAGCCGCCCTTTCAACTTTTAACTTTCAACTTGTCACTCGTTTCCCAGGGAGAGTATTCATGAGTCATCTGGAACAGTTCTATATCAATGGCGGTTGGGTGGCTCCCGGCGCCGACGCCAAACCGTTCGAAGTGATCAATCCGGCCACCGAGGCCAGCGAAGGCAAGGTGTATCTGGCCGGTCGCGGCGACGTGGACGCGGCCATCCAGGCCGCCCGTGACGCCTTCGACGACTTCGCCGCCCTGCCGCTGGAAGAGCGGCTGGCGATGCTGGAGCGCCTGATGGCCGCCTACCAGGCCCGCCTGGACGATATGGCCGACGCCATCAGTCGGGAAATGGGCGCGCCGCGGCACAGCCTGGCCGCCAAGGTTCAGGCCCCCATGGGTCTGGGTCACATCAAATCGACGCTGGAAGCCGCCCGCGAGTTCGAGTTCGAGCAAACCCTGGGCCGCGCCACCGTGCGCCGTGAGCCGGCCGGCGTGGCCGCTCTGATCACGCCCTGGAACTGGCCCATGAACCAGGTGCTCTGCAAGGTGGCGCCGGCCATCGCCGCCGGCTGCACCATGGTGCTCAAGCCCAGCGAGTTCGCGCCCCTGTCCGCCCAGGTGCTGGCCGAAATCGTGGACGAGGCGGGGCTGCCCGCTGGCGTCTTCAACATGATCTACGGCGACGGCGCCGAGGTGGGTCCGATGCTGTCCTCGGACCCGCGCGTGGACATGGTGTCACTGACCGGTTCCACCCGCGCCGGCGCCTCGGTGAGCAAGGAAGCGGCCGATACCTTCAAGCGCGTGTCCCTGGAACTGGGCGGCAAGTCCGCCAACATCATTCTGCCGGACGCCGACTTCCAGAAGGCGGTGGGCCACGGCGTGCAGTCGATGATGAACAACACCGGGCAGAGCTGTAACGCGCCCTCGCGGATGCTGGTGCCGGCGGACAAGCTGGCCGAGGCGGAAGCCATCGCCGCCCAGGTGTGCGAGAAATTGAAAGTGGGTGATCCCCGGGACGAGAGCACCAAGCTGGGTCCGATCGCCAACGAGCGCCAGTTCAAGCGCGTGCAATCGCTGATCGAAAAAGGCATCGAGGAAGGCGCCAAACTGGTGTGCGGCGGCCCGGGCAAGCCGGACGGCCTGGAGCAGGGCTTTTTCGCCCGGCCCACGGTGTTCAGCCAGGTCAACAACCAGATGCTGATCGCCCGGGAGGAAATCTTCGGCCCGGTGCTGGTGATGATGCCCTACGACGACGTGGACCAGGCGGTGGCCATCGCCAACGACTCCGACTACGGCCTGTCCGGCTATGTGTACGGCGCCACCGTGGAGGACGCCGCCGAGGTGGCCGCGCGGCTGCGCACCGGCATGGTCCACCTGAACGGCGCGCAGCTGGACCTGCCCGCCCCGTTCGGCGGCTACAAGCATTCCGGCGTGGGCCGGGAATGGGGCGTGTACGGGCTGGAGGAATTCCTGGAAGTGAAGTCCGTGTTCCACCCCTGAGCGCGAGGTAACCATGACGACCTACCAGACCCTGGCCGTGTCCGTGGACCAGGGCGTGGCGCTGATCACCCTGGACCGGCCCGATCAGCTCAACGCCATGAACGCGGACTTCTGGAACGAGCTGCCGGCGGCGGTGCGTGCCCTGGACGGTGACGGTGGCGTGCGCGCCATCGTCATCAACGCCAATGGCAAGCACTTCACCGCCGGCCTGGACCTGGGCATGTTCGGCGCGCCGCCGGACCCGGCGGACCGCACCGCCCGGGTACAGAAAGCGGCGCGCTTCCGCCAGCACACGGCGCTGATGCAACAAAGCTTCAGCGCCCTGGAGGACTGCCGCGTGCCGGTGATCGCCGCGCTGCACGGCGGCTGCATCGGCGGCGGCGTGGACCTGATCAGTGCCTGCGACCTGCGCTACGCCAGCGCCGACGCCTTTCTCACCATCTACGAGATCAACGTGGGGCTGACCGCCGACGTGGGCACCTTCCCGCGCCTCTGCAAGCTGCTGCCGGAAGGCATCGTCCGTGAACTGGCCTACACCGGCCGGCGCATGGGCGCCCCGGAAGCGGAGCGCCGGGGCCTGTTCAACGCGGTGCTGGACGACCGCGAGGCGACCCTGGAAAAAGCGCTGGCGGTGGCCCGGGAGATCGCCGGCAAGTCGCCGTTGGCGGTGCACGGCTGCAAGCGGATGATCACCTACGCCCGCGACCACAACACCGCCGACGCGCTGGATTACGTGGTGACCTGGAACGCCGGCATGCTGCACGTGGAAGAAGTGCAGGCCGCCATCGAGGCGGGCAAGCAGGGTGGCGAAGGTGATTTCACACCGCTGCCACCGATGGCCGACCAGGTGAAGGGCGGCGTCTGATACGGCATCGCGACCGACGGTTGCGATGCCCGCCGGTTCAGACGTTCAGAAAGTTCAGCGGCAGTCCCGGCCGCTCCCACGGCATGGACACCAGCTTGCCGGCGCTGGACAAGGTGATGTAGGCGGTGCGCAGCCCTTCGCCGCCGAAGCAGATGTTGGTGGTCACCAGATCGTCGGTGGGCACGTGGCGGACACTGGCGCCGTCCGGCGAGAAGAGGGTGATGCCGGAATGGTAGATGGTGGCCACGCAGATGTTGCCGTCGGCGTCCACCGCCAGGGAATCGAAATAGCAGAACTCCGAGGGCTGCCCCACCAGGCGCCCCGGCCGGCGCGGCCCCGGCGGGCGCGCCACCTCCCCTTCACCGATAATATCCATGGCCCACAGCCGGCCCGGCAGAGTATCGGCCACGTACACGGTCTTTTCATCCGGCGACAGCCCGACCCCGTTGGCGGTGGGAATCGGAAACACCGCTTCACGGATAAAGGAGCCGTCGATGCGGGCGTAGTACAAACCGCCCCGGTCCTGGCTGCGGCCCCGGCCCTTGCCCAGGTCTGTGAACCAGAAACCACCCTGTTTATCGAACACGATGTCATTGGGGCCCTTGAGCGGCTCGCCGTTCACTTCCGTGTACAGCACCTCCACCTTGCCGGTGTCCAGGTCGATGCGCTCGATGCGCCCGCCGGAGTAGTCCTCGGGCATATCGCCGGGCAACAGCAGACCGTCCTTCTCGTGGAACTGCATGCCACCGTTGTTGCACACGTAGCAGGCGCCGTCCGGCCCGATGGCGGCGCCGTTGGGCCCGCCACCGGGCTCGGCGATGGTCTCCTTGCGACCATCGGGATGCACCCGGGTCAACCGCCCGGCGGCGATCTCCACCACGATAAAGGTGCCGTCGGGCATGGCGATGGGCCCCTCCGGGAACAGCAGCCCATCGGTGATCACGCTGTAGTCGGCCATGTTGTTCTCCTTATTCAGCCGCGATCAGCCTTTCTCGTTGAACATGGCGATACGACCGCCGTCCACCACCAGATCATGGCTGTTGATGAAGCTGCCCTCGTCGCTGGCCAGGAACACCGCCGCGAAAGCGATATCGTCGGCCAGGCCGGAGCGCGGTAACGGCGTGGCCTTGGCCAGGTTGGCCTGCAGCTTTTCCATCTTGCGCTGGTTTTCCTCATCGCTGAGGCCCTGGGCGCGCTGGGAACCGCCCCAGAAAATCGGCGTGGCCACGGCGCCGGGGGAGATGGCGTTGACGCGGATATTGAATTCGCCCAGCTCGGCGCCGGCCAGGCGGGTCATGTGCGCCACCGCCGCCTTGGCGCCGGAATACAGGTAGCCCCCCTGATTGAGACGGTGGCCGGCGATGCTGGCGTTGTTGATGATGCTGCCGCCGCCGTTTTCCTTCATCACCCGGGCGGCGTGCTTGATGCCGAACGCCGGCGCGCCGATCAGCAGGCGCATGATGCGGGCGAATTCGGCTTCATCAAAGGTATCCACGCCGGTGCGGTCGCCGGCGCCGGCGTTGTTGAACAGGCAGTCCAGGCGCCCGAACCGTTCCACCGTGAAATCCACCAGGGCGGCGATGTCGTTCTCATCCATGATGTCGGTGCGCTTGAACACCGCGCGCTCGCCCAGCTCCTTGGCCAGGGCCTCGCCCTTGTCCTCGGAGCGGCCGGCCAGCACCACGGTGGCGCCCTCCTCGATAAAACGCCGCGCGGTGGCCTCGCCGATGCCGGAGGTGGCGCCGGTGATCACGGTAATCTTATTCGCCAAACGATTCGTCATGGTTGTTCTCCTTGAGAGGCGGCTAACGCCGCCGATACAGGATTCAGGATGCAGGATTCAGGAGAGCCGTTCTGGCAATTCTTCATCCTGTATCCTGCACCCTGAATCGCGGCTGAAAGCCGCTAGTAGGCCGAGACGCCGCCGTCCACGGCGATCGCCTGGCCGTTCATATAAGTGTTCGCCGGCGACAGCAGCATCAGCATCACGGCGACGATTTCCTCGGGCTCGCCGATGCGCTTCATGGGGCTGCCGGCGGCCATCATCGCCAGGGTTTTGTCCGCGTCGCCGCCGCTGGCCAGGCCATCGCCCTCCAGCATGGGCGTACGGGTGTAATAAGGGCAGATGGCGTTGACGCGAATGTTCTTGCGGCCGCACTCCACGGCGGCGGTGCGGGTCAGCCCGATCACCGCGTGCTTGGCGGCGGCGTAGGCGCCGATCTTGGGCCCGCCGCCGATGCCGGCCATGGAACTGGTATTGAGGATGGCGCCGCCACCACTCTGGCGCAGGGCGGGGATCTGGTGCTTCATGCCGAACATCACGCCTTTCACATTGACGTTGATCTGCTGATCGAGCAGCTCACCGGTCAGTTCTTCCATGCCCAGAAAACCGTGGGCGATACCGGCATTGTTGGCGGCCAGATCCAGGCGACCGTGGTGCTCCAGAGCGACGTCCACCAACGCCTTGCAATCCGCCTCGCTGGACACATCGCAGCGCCGGGCCAGGGCGGTCACGCCCTCGCTTTCCAGGTCCACCGCCAGCTTATCCAGGGCGTCCACATTGAGATCGCCGAGCACCAGCCGCGCCCCGCGCCGCCCCAGCTCCCGCGCCAACAAGGCGCCGAAACCACTGGCGGCGCCGGTGATCAGCGCCACCTTGCCGGTGAAATCCAATACGGGATCCATAGCAGCCTCCATCAGGCACCGGTGCGCATGGCGGGACCACCGCCTCACCCAACGCCAGTGCGAAGTTAAAAGTTAAAAGTTAAAAGTTGAAGGCGGCTACGAAGCCGCCCTTTTCACTTTCAACTTTCAACTGCTTTCAAATGGTGAACCCGCCGTCCACCACCACACACTCGCCGGTCACGTAACTGGATGCGTCGGACACCAGATACAGCACCGTGCCGGCCATTTCGCGGGGCTCGGCGTGGCGGTGCATGGGGATTTGCGCGATGGCGCTTTTGTAGATGGCTTCCTGCTCGAACAGGGCGCCGGCGAACTTGGTTTTGGTCAGGCCGGGCAGCAGCGCGTTGACGCGGATGTTGAACTCGGCGCATTCCTGGGCGAAGGATTTGGTCATGCTGATCACCGCCGCCTTGGAGATCGAGTAAATGCCCTGCATGTTGCCCGGCGACAGCCCGTTGATGGAGGCGGTGTTGACGATGGCGCCGCCGCCGTTTTCACGCATCAGTTTGGCCCCTTCCACGGACATGTAGAAATAGCCGCGCAGGTTCACGTCCACGGTCTTGTCGAAGGCCGCCACCGGCGTGTCCAGGATGTGGCCGAAGTAGGGATTGGCGGCGGCATTGTTGACCAGGATGTCCAGTTTGCCGCCGTGGGCGCCTTTCACGTGCTCGAAGAGCGCTTCGATCTGCGCCATCTCACCGATGTGGCAGGCGAACGCCTCGGCGCTGCCGCCGGCGTCGGTGATGGCGTCGGCCACCGCCTGGCAGCCGTCGATCTTGCGGCTGGAGACGATCACGTGGGCGCCCTGCTCCGCCAGCAGTTTGGCGATTTCCTCGCCGATGCCCCGGCTGGCGCCGGTGACCAGGGCGATCTTACCGTTCAGATCAAACAGGTTGGTGCTCATAAAACTCTCCTGAAAAAGTTGAAAGTTAAAAGTGAAAAGTTGAAACGCGAACCGTGCCGTGCGGCGCCCTATTCCGGCACCCGTGCCCGACCCGCCTTTTAACTTTCAACTTTTAACTTTCCTCTGTTCTTTATGCGCCCTCGCGGACGATCTTCATGGCCATGGCGGCCAGCGGTTCCACCACCTGGGCGGCCCAGCCGGCGCGTTTGCTGGAGGCGTTGCCTTCCTGGGCCCGTTTCGCCACGCCCTGGGCGATGGCCGCCAGCCGGAAAAAGCTGAACGCCAGATAGAATTCCCAATGGTCGATGTGGTCGATGCCGCGCCGCTCGCAGTACATGGCCACGTATTCCTGCTCGGTGGGGATGCCCAGGGCGTGCCGGTCCTTACCCTGCAGGCCGGACAGATTGCCGCCCTCCGGCGGCATGCGCAGCTGCATGCACTGGTAGGCCAGGTCCGCCAGCGGATGGCCGAGAGTGGACAGTTCCCAATCGAGCACGGCGATCACCTTCGGCTCGGTGGGGTGCCACATCATGTTGTCCAGACGATAGTCGCCGTGCACCAGGGACACCTGGCCGTCATCGGCGGGCAGGTTCTGTTCCAGCCAGGCCATCAGATCCTCCATGGCCTGGATCGGATTGATCTCGGACGCCCGGTATTGCTTGGTCCAGCGGCCCAGCTGCCGTTCGAAGTAGCTGCCCGGTTTGCCGTAATCGGTGAGTCCCACGGCGTCCAGATCCACGTCGTGCAGCGCCGCCAGCACCCGGTTCATTTCCGTGTACATGGCGGTGCGCGCGGCGTTGTCCACTTCCGGGATCGCCGCGTCCCAGAAAATCCGGCCCTGGCAAAACTCCATCACATAGAACATGGAGCCGATCACGTCCCGGTCCTCGCACAGGTGATACATGCGCGGCACCGGCACCTCGCTATCGCGCAGCGCGCTCATCACCCGGAATTCCCGGTCCACCGCATGGGCGGACTTGAGCAGCTTGCCCGGCGGCTGGCGGCGCAACACGTATTCGCCGGAGCCGGCCTTGAGATGGAAGGTGGGGTTGGACTGGCCGCCTTCGAATTTGGTGGCGGTCAGCGGTCCCCGGAACCCGTCCACATGGGTTTCCAGGTACGCGGCGAGACGTTCGGTATCGAGCGTGTCCACCTGGGACATGGGCATCCTCCTTAAAAACAAAGTTGAAAGTGACAAGTTAAAAGTTGAAACACGTGCACGGCCGGAGCGTTTGCCCAGGCCGTGCACGCGCGTTCTGTGTTACTTCAACTTTTCACTTTCAACTTTCAACTGGTTTAGGCGTACTGCTTGGCCAGGTTGCGGCCCAGCTGCATCATGTGCACCTGGTCCGGGCCGTCGGCCAGGCGCAGGGTGCGCGCGTAGGCGAAGAAGCCGGCCAGCGGGGTGTCCTGGCTGAGGCCCACGGCGCCGTGGATCTGGATCGCGCGGTCGATCACGTTGAGCGCCATGTTCGGCGCCACGATCTTGATCATGGCGATCAGTTCCTTGGCGTCCTTGTTACCACGCCGATCCATCATGTCGGCGGCTTTCAGGGTAAGCAAGCGGGCCTGTTCGATTTCGCAGGCGCTCTTGGCGATGTCCTCGCGGCAGGAGCCGTGCTTGATCATCGGCTGACCGAACACCACCCGCTCGCTGGCGCGTTTGCTCATCAGTTCCAGAGCACGTTGGGACGCCCCGATCAGGCGCATGCAGTGGTGAATACGGCCCGGGCCCAGGCGGCCCTGGGCGATCTCGAAGCCACGGCCTTCACCGAGGATGATGTTTTCCTTGGGTACGCGCACGTTCTCGAAGATCACTTCCGCGTGGCCTTCCGGGGCGTCCGGCGAGCCGAGCACGAACATCGGGCGCTTGACGGTCACGCCGGGGGTGTTCACCGGTACCAGGATCTGCGATTGCTGCTCGTGGCGGTTGGGGTTGTCCGCGTCGGTCTTGCCCATCACGATCATGATCTCACAGCTTTTGCGCATGGCGCCGGAGATGTAGAACTTGCGACCGTTGATCACGTAGTCGTCGCCGTCACGCTTGATCGAGGTTTCGATGTTGGTGGCGTCGGAGGACGCCACTTCCGGCTCGGTCATGGCGAAGGCGGAGCGGATCTTGCCCTCCATCAGCGGTTTCAGCCATTGCTCCTGCTGCTGGGCGTTGCCGTACTTGGCCAGCACTTCCATATTGCCGGTGTCCGGCGCGGAGCAGTTGAAGCATTCGGAGGCGATGTGGTGGCGGCCCATCTGCTCGGCCAGGGGCGCGTACTCCAGATTGGTCAGGCCCGGGCTCCATTCGCCGTGCTCCTTGGGCAGGAACAGGTTCCACAGGCCCTTGGCGCGCGCCTTGTCCTTCAGTTCGTGCAGTACCGCCGGGGTTTCCCAGGGGTTCTTTTCCAGTTGTTCATGATAGGTGTGCTCGGCGGGCACCACTTCGTTGTCGATGAAGCTGCGTACCTGATGGATCAGGTCCTGGGTCTTTTCCGAATATTGAAAATCCATTGTCGTCTCCGTTGGGAACCCGCGGGCTCCCGGCTGTGGATGATCGGGATCAGCTGTAAGTGATGGAATCACTGCGGTCTTGCCGGTCCAGGTGCGGCACCTGGTTGAACACCGAAAGGCGGAACACCTTGTCGTTGAAGAAACCCTGGGTGACGCCGGTGTTCCGAATTTGCAGATTGAGCTCCACCACGGTGTCGTCCGCGGTGTCGAGCATATGGCGCATCCACATGGCGATGGCGCCGCCGGAACTGACCACCAGCACCCGCCGACGGTCGGCGTAGTGTTCCTGAATGTGTGCCATGGCGCCGGCCACCCGGTCATGGAACCCGCGCCAGCTTTCCGGCAGCGCGCCTTCCAGGCCGTCCGCCTGCCAGTGCTGCATGGCGCGCTTGAGCACCCGGTAGAAGGCGGCCACCGGCGCGCCTTCCGGCGGCGCCTGATCCGGGTGGGCGCTCAGGTAGGCGTCGACGATGCTGTGAAAATCGAATTCGTTGAGTCCCGGCTGCACGTCCGCCGTGAGGTGCGTGCCCAGCCCTTCCAGGACGCCGGCGCCGGTTTCCACGTGGCGGACCAGATCGCCGGTCACCAGGGCGTCGAAGTTCAGCCCCCGCTCCCGGTAGTACTCACCCAGCCAGCGCGCCTGCTGGTGGCCCAGTTGGGACAGCTTGTCGTAATTATCGGCCCCGAAGGAGGCCTGCCCGTGACGGACCAGGTAAAACTCGGCCATGAGATAGGGTGCCCTCGCGTTGATGGAAACAGCCTAGAGCAGGCCCCGAAGTTAGTGAAATTGATATTTTGCATCCGGGAGAATAAGCCAGACTTATGGGGAAGAAAGGCTTTATTGCGAAACCCTATTCCGATATTTTCGTGGCTTTATCGTTGGCGAGACTGGGAGACAACAATGAGCAGCCTGGATCTGAAAAGCGGCTTCGTGGCCGTCACCGAACACGGCGCCCTGCTGGAGGTGACCCTGGACCGGCCGGACAAGCTGAACGCCCTGAGCACGGAAATGTATCTGGACCTGGGCCGGGCGGTGGACCATTTCCGCGACCGCGATGACCTTAACGCCCTGCTGTTCAACGCCAATGGCCGCGCCTTCACCGCCGGCAACGACATCGGTGACTTTCTCAACGCCGACCCGGAAGCGCGCCGCAATGGCGAGCTGAGCGCCGCCATGCAGCTGGTGCACCGGCTGCTGGAGCTGGACAAGCCGGTGCTGGCCGCCGTGCACGGCAACGCCACCGGCATCGGCACCACCCTGCTGCTGCACTGCGACCTGGTGATCGCCGCCGACAGCGCCCGTTTCTACACCGCCTTCATCAACCTGGGACTGGTGCCGGAAGCCGGTTCCAGCCTGATTCTGCCCGGCCTGGTGGGTCGCCAGAACGCCAACCGGCTGCTGATGGCCGGCGACAGCCTGAGCGCCGACGAGGCCCTGCGCATGGGGCTGGTGGCCTACCGCTGCGGCGACGATGAGCTGCGTGAGAAAGCCCTGGAGCTGGGCGGCAAGCTGGCCGCCAAACCGCCCCAGGCCATGCGCTACACCAAGCAACTCACCCGCCACGGTGCCGACGCCATCCGCGAGCAGATCAAAAAGGAATCGGTGCTGTTCGGCGAGCGCATGTTCAGCGACGAGACCCGGGCGATCTTCGACAAATTCCTGAACAAAAAATAGACAGCGGCCTGACGGCCTCGATACAGGATGCAGGATTCAGGTTGAAGGGCGGACGCCGTGCCGCCCCCTGTATCCTGCATCCTGTAACCTGTATCGCGGCCAACGGCCGCTTCAACGCGCCACCAGCCCCTGCAACGCCACCGTGGTGACTTCCTCGATCAGGGCATCCAGGGCACCGGGGCCGGTGTCATAGCGCTGGTGGTACCAGTTGATCACCGAGTTGAGCGCGCCCAGCACCGGCTTGATCGCCAGGCGCGGCTCTCCGGCGCGCAGGTCGCCCTGGCGGATGCCCTCGCACAGTACCTCCAGAAACACCTGCTCGTAGCGGCGCCGCCGATTCTGCAGGCGGGTGAGCTGGCGGCGCTGCGCCTCGGTGGTGCTCAGACGCAGATGCATCTGCACCCCTTCGGCCACGGCGCGCTGGAAATGCTGGGTCTCGATCAGGGTGGCCACATGCCGCCGGGCCATGGCGTGTAAGCGCTGGGCGGCGGGCAGATCGCGCTTCAGTTCCGGTTCGATGGCTTCAAACAGAGCGTCCATGCCGCGCTGATGAATCTCGAAGAACAGGTCGGTCTTGGAATCGAAATAGTGGTAGACCATGCCCTTGGTGGCACCCAGCCGGCGGGCGATGTCATCGATGCTGGTAGCCTTGAAACCGCGCTCCATGAAGGCGCGCGCCGCCGCATCCAGAATGGTATCGCGGGGGCTGGTGTCCAGCCCGACCCGGGGGGATGTCATGCACAGTCCTCTTTCTGCCTTGCGTGGTCCGAAGCGCATCGTCGGTCAGGCGCAAATGTAGCACGGACGCGCCGGTCTCCGATGTGGCCGTGTCGCCCGTGACGAGCCGCTTTTGCACACGGCATGGTCGATCATGTCATTACCGCCGCGATCAGTGCCGCTTTTCACACTGGACGCCCCGATATGGGGCCAACATACTTTGGGGCCGATTTGCCCAATAAATGAAAAGCTGTTTCATAACAGCTCGGGAGGACCCAAGATGTCGGATCTCGAACAGTTCCGCGCGGAGACCCGGGCCTGGCTGGACGCCAATTGCCCCGAGGAAATGCGCCAACCCCTGAAAAGCCAGGCCGACCACTGCTGGGGCGGCCGCAAATGGCAGTTCCAGTCCGAAGCTCAGAAAGTGTGGATGGAACGCATGGCGGACAAGGGCTGGACCGCGCCGCAGTGGCCCAAGGAATATGGCGGCGGCGGCCTGAACCAGGAACAGGCGGAAATCCTCGCCGAGGAAATGAAGCGCATCAACGCGCGCACGCCGGTGAGCAACTTCGGTTTCTGGATGCTCGGCCCGGCGCTGCTCAAGTTCGGCAGCGAGGAACTCAAGCGCGAGCACCTGCCGCCCATCTGTCGTGGCGAGATTCGCTGGTGTCAGGGTTACTCCGAACCCAACGCCGGCTCCGACCTGGCCAGCCTGCAAACCCGCGCCGAGGATAAGGGCGACCACTTCGTGGTCAACGGTCAGAAAATCTGGACCTCCTACGCGGACAAGGCGGACTGGATCTTCTGTCTGGTACGCACCGACCCGCAGGCCACCAAGCACAACGGCATTTCCTTCGTGCTGTTCGATATGGAAAGCGACGGCGTCTCCACCCGTCCCATCGAGTTGATCTCCGGCGAATCCCCGTTCTGCGAAACCTTCTTCGACGACGTCAAGGTGGACAAGCATCAGGTGGTCGGCGAACTCAACCGTGGCTGGGACGTGGCCAAGTACCTGCTCACCCATGAGCGCAACAACATCGGCGGCGAACCGCCGGGCTTTCTCAAGGGTCGGGCCCTGGGCCCGCTGGCCGCGGAATACGTGGGCACCGAGCACGGCAAACTGGCCGACGCCGGCCTGCGCGCCGACATCGCCGACCTGGAAATCGACCATATGGCGTTCCAGGCGCTGGTGGGCAAAATTCGCGCCGAAGCGGAAGCCGGCCAGGGCGTTGGCGCCCAGTCCGCGGTGCTCAAGTACTACGGCACCGAGCTCAACAAGCGCCGCTACGAACTGATGATGGACGCCCTCGGCAGCGAAGGCCTGGAGTGGGACAGCGAGCGCACCCAGGGTGGCCTGTTCGCCCGCGAATGGCTGCGCTCCAAGGGCAATTCCATCGAAGGCGGTACCTCCGAGGTGATGCTGGGCATCGTTTCCAAACGCCTGCTGGGCCTGCCGGACGCATAAGGAGTCGACTATGAAGCTCAACGACGAACAACAGATGCTGCAGGACTCCGTGGCCCGGCTGATGGCCGACAAGGGCCCGGTGTCCCACCTGCGCCAATTGCGCGACGAACAGTCCGACAAGGGTTACGATGAGCCGCTCTGGCAGGCCATGGTGGAAGCCGGCCTGACCGGTATCCTGGTGCCCGAGGAACACGGCGGCATCGGCTTCGGCCTGGTTGGCGCCGGCCTGGTGGCCCGGGAAATCGGCCGCAACCTGTCGGTGACCCCGTTCCTGTCCACCGCCGTGCTGGGCGCCGCCGCCCTGAGCGCCGGCGGCAGCGACGAGCAGAAAGCGAAATGGCTGCCGGCCATCGCCGAAGGCGGCGCCATTGTGGCGCTGGCCGTGGACGACGGCGCCAAGCACCGCCCGGAACGGCTGCGCGCCCGGGTCGACGGCGGTACTCTGAGCGGCGAGAAACGGCTGGTGCTGGACGGCCACGTGGCCGACCTGCTGCTGGTGGCCGCCGGTGAAGGCGACCAGGCGGCGTTGTACCTGGTGGACCCCAAGGCCGACGGCGTGACCATCGAGCGCACCGTGATGGCGGACAGCCGCAACGCCGCGCGCATTCGTTTTGACGGCGTGCCGGCGGAAGCCATGGCCAACGGTGGCGCCGCCCTGGCCGCCGCCCTGCGCGCCGGCCGCGCGGTGCTGGCCGCGGAATTGTCCGGGCTGGCCCTGGAAGCGTTCGAGCGTACCCTGGGTTACCTGAAAGAGCGCAAGCAGTTCGGCCGTCTGATCGGTACCTTCCAGGCCCTGCAGCACCGGGCCGCCCAGCTCAGCGGCGAAGTGGCCATGAGCGAAGCGCTGGCGATGCAGGCGCTGGATGCCTGTGACCGGGGCGCCGACGACGCCGACCAGCAGGTGCTGGCCGCCAAGGCCAAGGCCGCCCGGGTGGCGCTGCTGGCCGGCCAGGAAGCGGTGCAGATGCACGGCGGCATCGGCATGACCGATGAATTCGACATCGGCTTCTTCCTCAAGCGCGCCCGCGCCGGGGGTGAAACCCTGGGCGACGCCAACTATTGCGCCGACCGCTTCGCGGCCCTGCGCGGTTACTGATTCACGGATTCGGAGAGCACGACAATGTCCAACAACACGCTCAGCCTCGAACAACTGCAAGCCAAGGTCGGTGAAGACCTGGGCACCTCCCGCTGGTTCCCGGTGGACCAGGCACGCATCGACGCTTTCGCCGACCTCACCGAGGATCCCCAGTGGATCCACGTGGACCCGGAGCGCGCCGCCAAGGAAACCCCGTTCGGCGGCACCATCGCCCACGGTTTCCTGAGCCTGTCGCTGCTGTCCGCCATGTCCATTGATGTGGTGCCGCGCCTGGAAGGCGCGGTGATGGGCATCAACTACGGCCTCGACAAGGTGCGCTTTCTCAACCCGGTACGCTCCGGCTCGAAAGTGCGCGGTCATTTCAAACTGGCCGGCATCGAACCGCGCGGCGACAACCGGTACCTGATCCGCTACGCGGTCAGCGTGGAAATCGACGGCGTCGAGAAGCCGGCCATCGCCTGCGAGTGGCTGGGCCTGACGGTGCTGGGCTGATAACCGGCCTGCGGCCTCGATACAGGATGCAGGATTCAGGATGAAGCGCCAGCACCTGGCCGCTCTTCTGTATCCTGCATCCTGAATCCTGCATCGTTTTTTTGGAGAGATTCATGAGCATCAATTTTGAAGGCCGCGTGGCCATCGTCACCGGCGCCGGCAACGGCCTGGGCAAATGCCACGCCCTGGAACTGGCCCGTCTCGGCGCCAAGGTAGTGGTCAACGACTTCGGCGGGGCACGGGACGGCAGCGGCGGTTCCAGCGAAGCCGCCGAGAAGGTGGTGGCGGAAATCACCGCCGCCGGCGGCGAAGCGATGGCCGACGGCGCCGACGTGGCCAACCGCGAACAGGTCCAGGCCATGGTCCGGTCGGTAATGGACAAGTGGGGCCGCATCGACGTTCTCATTAACAACGCCGGTATCCTGCGCGACAAAAGCTTCGTCAAGATGAGCGACGACGAGTGGGACAAGGTAGTGGCCGTGCACCTCACCGGCTCCGCCAACTGCAGCCGCGCCGTGTGGCCGATCATGCGCGATCAGGGCTACGGCCGCATCGTCATGACCACCTCCACCTCCGGCTTGTACGGCAACTTCGGCCAGGCCAACTACGGCGCCGCCAAGATGGCGGTGGCCGGCCTGATGAACACCCTGTGCCTGGAAGGCGGCAAGTACGACATCAAGATCAACTGCGTCGCCCCCACCGCCGCCACCCGCATGACCGAGGACCTGATGCCCAAGGAAGTGCTGGCGCTGCTGGAGCCCTCGGAAATCACCCCGGCGGTGCTGTTCCTGGCCAGTGATCAGGCCCCCAACCGTCGCATCGTGCTGGCCGGCGCCGGCTGCTACGCCATGGCGCGGCTGATGGAAAGCGACGGCATCTATCTGGAGGAAGGCGAACGCACGCCGGACGCCATCGCCGTCCATTTCGACCAGCTCGGTGACATGAGCAACGCCAAGGAAATGCAGAACGGCGGTGACCATGTATCCAAGATTCTGACCAAAGCCGCCCACGCCAAGGGCATCAAACTGAATTAAACGTAGAGAGCGAGGCCATCATGAGAGAAGCCGTCATTGTTTCCACCGCCCGTACCCCGATCGGCAAGGCCTATCGCGGTGCCTTTAACGACACCCAGGCCCAGGAGCTCGGTGGTCATGTGATCAAGCACGCCGTGGAGCGCGCCAAAATCGACCCGGAAAGCATCCAGGACGTGATCATGGGCGCCGCCCTGCAGCAGGGCTCCACCAGCGGCAACACCGCCCGCCAGTGCGCGCTGCGCGGCGGGCTGCCCACCTCCGTGGCCGGCATGACCATCGACCGCCAGTGCGCCTCCGGCCTGATGGCCATCGCCACCGCCGCCAAGGAAATCATTGTCGATAACATGGACGTGGCGGTCGCCGGCGGCCTGGAGTCGATCTCCCTGGTGCAGAACGACAAGATGAACACCTTCCGCGCCCGCGATCCCTGGCTCAAGGCGAACCGTCCGGACATCTACATGAGCATGCTGGAAACCGCGGAAGTGGTCGCCGACCGCTACAACGTGTCCCGCGACGCCCAGGACGAATACGCTTACCAGTCCCAGATGCGCACCGCCAAGGCACAGCAGGAAGGCAAGTTCGACGACGAGATCGTGCCGCTGACCACCACCATGAAGGTGATGAACAAAGAGACCAAGGAAATTTCCGATAAGGAAGTGACCCTGGCCAAGGACGAAGGCAACCGTCCGGAAACCACCCTGGAAGGCCTGCAAAGCCTGAAGCCGGTGTTCAAGGACGGCCTGGAAATCCAGGAAGGCAAATTCATCACCGCCGGTAACGCCTCCCAGCTGTCCGACGGCGCCAGCGCCTGCGTGCTGATGGAAGCCAAGGAAGCCGAGCGTCTCGGCCTGCAGCCCCTGGGCGCCTACCGCGGCATGGCCGTGGCCGGCTGCGACCCGGACGAAATGGGCATCGGTCCGGTGTTCGCGGTGCCGAAACTGCTCAAGCGCTTCGGCCTGACCATCGACGACATCGGCCTGTGGGAGCTCAACGAAGCGTTCGCCAGCCAGTGTCTGTACAGCCGTGACAAGCTGGGTATCGACCCGGAGAAGTACAACGTCAATGGCGGTGCCATCTCCATCGGCCACCCCTACGGCATGTCCGGCGCGCGCATGACCGGCCACGCGCTGATCGAAGGCAAGCGCCGTGGCGTCAAATACGTGGTGGTGACCATGTGCGTGGGCGGTGGCATCGGTGCCGCCGGTCTGTTCGAAGTCTTCTAAGCGGCTTCACCGAATCGCCGGGCCCGTCCCCTTTCGGGTCCGGCAACGCTTTGCCGCGTCAGCAGGCCGGCGTGCCCCAAATGCGCCGGCCATTATCGAGGTGATGATCGCGCCAACCGGCGCCCCTTCCCAAGTATCTTCACCGCACGAGGGCCGCTGACGCGGCCTTTTTATTGCTCGGACGAACGTTGGCGGGCGCGGTCCTCGCAGATTTCGATCATGCCCGCGGCCATGAAGCGCGCCATGCGTTTTTTCACCGCCTCGAAATCGTCCGACCGGCAGATGCCGCCGGACAGCTTGTCGATGCGGCCGGTACGCGCCAGGGTCAGCACCAGCGCCCCGGTAACGAAATGATAGCCCCAGAACACGTCTTCCTCGGACGCCTCCGGCAGCGCCTTCTTGAGCAGGTCGATGAGCCGCAGCACCACCGGATCGAAATGCCGGTCCATCATTTCCGCGCCCCACTCCGGCGTGTTCGCCACCTGGGCGGCGAACGCCGCGTAGTTGCGCCAGCCCTCGCCGCCCTGGATGTAGGTATCCAGATCGGTGTCCAGGTAGGCGTGCAGGGCGCCTTCCACCGTGGGCCGGCCGTTACAGGCGCGCTCGTAATCGTCCAGCGCGGTCATGCGACGGTCGCTGGTTTCCACCGCGCGCCGCGCGAACACCGCGTCGAACAGCTGCTTCTTGTCGTCGAAGTAGTAGTTGATCAGGGTGTGGTGCACGTCGATGCGCTTGGCCACGTCCTTCAGCGTCACGCCATACAGGCCGTGCTTGGAGAACAGATACTCCGCCGCGTCCATGATCCGTTCGGTCATTTCCGCGCGCCGTTCGGCACGGCTCGGGCCTTTGCGGCGGGGCGTCGCCGACGCCTTGCCGGCCGGCTTTTCTCGGGCTGTCATTGTCGATACGGACTCGTTGTCGGCGCCGGCGCGGCGGATCAGGCTTGGCCGTATTCCGCGCGCAGGCTTTTTTTGTCGATTTTTCCGGTGGCCGCCAGCGGCATGCTGTCCACCCGCACCACCGCGTCGGGCAGCCACCATGAAGCCACGCGGCCCCGCATGGCGTCCAGTATTTCCCCATCCTCGATGCTCTGACCGCGCTTGATTTCCACGATCAGCAGCGGACGCTCGCCCCAGCGCGCATCGGGCCGGGCGATCACCGCCGCCTGCGCCACCCGTGGCAGCGCGCCGACGATGGCTTCCAGCTCCGCCGGGTTGATCCATTCTCCGCCGGATTTGATCAGGTCCTTGGCACGGCCGGTGATGAACAGGCGGCCCTGCTCATCGAGCCGCGCCAGGTCGCCGGTGGCGAACCAACCGTCCGCGTCCAGTGCGCTTTGCGCCTGATTCAGATAGCGCGCCGTCACCGCCGGGCCGCGCACCCGCAGGTGGCCCTCGGCGTTACGCTGTTCCGGCAACGGCACGCCCTGGTCGTCGGTGAGCAGCAGATCCACGCCCACCGACACCCGCCCCGCCGAGGCGGCGTCGCGGCGAGGTTCGCCGGCGGGCATGATGGTGCCCAGCGGCGACAGTTCGGTCATGCCCCAACTGGTCTGCACCACCACGCCCAGGCGCTGCTCCAGCCGCGCCATCAGCGCCGCCGACATCGGCGCCCCGCCCACCATGATGCGCTTCAGCGTCGGCAGCGCCAGGCCTTCCGCCTCCACATGGTTGAGCAGCCCCAACCAGACGGTGGGCACGCCGGCGGCCAGGGTCACGCCCTCGCCGTTGATCAGCGTCGCCAGGCTGGCGCCGTCCAGATGACGCCCCGGCAGCACCAGCCGCGCGCCCACCGCCGGGGCGGAGAACGGCAGGCCCCAGGCGTTGGCATGGAACATGGGCACCGCCGTCAGCACCACATCGTGGGCGCCCAGACCCAGCACGTCGGCCTGCAGCGAGCGCAGGGTGTGCAGATGGCCGGAGCGGTGCGTGTAGAGCACGCCCTTGGGGGCGCCGGTGGTGCCGGAGGTGAAACACAGCCCGGCGGGGCTGTGTTCGTCGAACTCGCCCCAGCGCACGGCGGACGGGTCCATGCCTTCCAGGACCGGCGCCAGGGCCGGCAACTCCCCTTCCCCGTCGATCAGGAACAGCTCGGTCAGGTGCGGGGCGCCGGCGGCGATGCGCCGGGCCAGCGGCGCCAGGTCGGCGCTGGCGATCAGTATCCGGGCGCAGGACTGGGTCACCATGTCGGCGCTCTGGGCATCGGTGAGGCGCGGATTCAGAGTGTGGCAGATCGCCCCCAGGCCGAGGATGCCGTACCAGGCCGCCAGATGGGCGCCGCTGTTCCAGGCCAGGGTCGCCACCGAATCGCCGCGGGTGATGCCCAGCCCCGTCAGCCAGGCCGACACCCGCCGGGCCTGCCGGCGCAGGGTGGCGTAATCGCTGTGCGCCACACCGCCGTCGTCGGTGGCGGTGGCCACAGTGGCGTCGGCGTGCCATTTGGCGGCGTGGTCGAGAAATTTGTCCAGGGTCAGCCGGTAGGGCTGCATGGTGCCGTCGTTCATGGTGTCTCCGAAGTGCCGGCCAGCGGCGGCGCCGCGCAGCCGATGTTCCAGTTCCAGGGGATGTCGCCGGCCCGTCGCCGGCGCCGCACCAGGCTGTCGTGCAGGGCGAAGTGACCGGGCAGCGGGTCCACCACCGGGGTCGGCGCGGCGGCCACCCGCAGCCAGCGGCCGCGCGGGTGTTCCGCGTAAGCCGGCCAGCGCGGCTGTCCGTCGGCGATGGGCCGGCCATCGCGGGCAAACGCCGCCCAGTAGTCCCCCAGAGCCCGGGACAGACGACGTTCCTCCTCGCGGTCGGGAATGCGTGGCCACAACGGCGTGGTGCGCGCGGCGGTGCCGAACACATAGGGAATCTCGGCGGCGTGGAAGCCGTGCAGGCCCCGGTCGTTGGCCGCCGCATAGCCGTGGTCGAACAGGTACAGCCAGGCGTCCTGGCCGAGGGCGGCGCAGGCCCGCCCGAGCCGGTCGGCGGTCCAGCCGTAGAGCGCGTCGCGCAGCGCCGCCAGGCGGCTTTCCTCGCCGTCGGCGGCCGGGTACAGCCGCAGAAAGTCCTCCGCCAGATCGCCATACCCTCGCCGCACCGCCGCTTCATAGGCGCCGGCATCAGCCGGCGGGGGCGGCAGAAGAAAGCGCAGCGAACGCACTTCGCCGCTGTTGAAGCCGGCCAGCACCGGCACCGGCGCCTGCTCGCCACGCTCGAACACGTCCAGCAATTGGCGCGGCAGCACCCGACCGTCCACGGTGCCCAAAGGGGCGTAGCCGGCCCGCGCCGCCGCCCGGGTCAGGGTGTGCGCGTCCAGTGCCCGCAGGGCATCCAGGTCACGCGCGCCCAGGGCGTGGACCAGCCGTTCGCCGATCTCCTCGGCGGGCGGCTCGCCGCAGTCGGCCCGCGACAGGGCCGGATGGGAAATCAGATAGGCGCTCTGCGCCACCGCCCGGTGGAACAGCCCGCGGGCCAGCGGCGACGCCAGCAGATACAGCACGCTGAGCGCCCCGGCGGATTCGCCGGCCACGGTCACCGCGTCCGGGTCGCCGCCGAAGGCACTGATGTTGTCGCGCACCCAACGCAGCGCGGCGATCTGGTCGAGCAGCCCATAGTTGCCCGACACGCCCTGCGGGGATTCGGCGCTGAGCGCCGGATGCGCCAGATAGCCCAGTACCGCCAGGCGGTAATTGAGGGTCACCACCACCAGCCCGCGGCGTGCCAGGGCGGCCCCGTCCAGCATCGGCTCGGCGCCGCCGCCGGTGTTCAGGGCACCACCGTGGAGATAGACGAACACCGGCGCGCGGCGGGCCTCCTCCGGCGTCCAGATGTTGAGGGTCAGGCAATCCTCGTGCTGGCCGGGCAGCTCCGGGGCGTACAGACTGCCGGGCCGGGACGGTGGTTGCGGACAGGCCGGCCCGAATCGGGTGGCGTCGCGCACGCCGGACCAGACCGGCATCGGCGCCGGCGGCCGCCAGCGGTAAGCGCCCACCGGCGGCCGGGCGTAGGGCACGCCCTTGAACACCCGTAGCCCGTTCTCCCGATAACCACGCAGGGCGCCGGCCGGGGCATTGACGCGTACCTCGCCGTCGGTCCGCCGGGCGGCGGCCTTCACACCTCCAGCCATTCGCGGCGCACCGCTTCGTCGTCGCGCAGGGCCGCCGGCGTGCCTTCGAAGACGATGCGGCCGTGCCCCATCACCAGCACCCGGTGGGAGATGTCCATGGCGATGGACAGCTTCTGTTCCACCAGCAAAATCGACACCCCGGCGCCGGCGATTTCCGAGATCAGCTCACCGATCTGCTTGACGATCAGCGGCGCCAGTCCTTCGGTGGGCTCATCGATCATGATCAGTTTCGGGTCGCCCATCAGGGTGCGGCTGATGGTCAGCATCTGCTTCTCGCCACCGGACAGCACGCCCGCCGGGGCGTCGGCGCGACGTGCCAGGTTGGGGAACATGTCGAGAAACCGCTGCACCTTCCAGGGCCCCGGCTTGCGGGTGTTCTTGATGCCCAGCTCCAGATTCTGACGCACCGACAGGGTCGGAAAGATGTCCCGGTGTTCCGGCACATAGCCGAGCCCCTTGCGGGCGATGCGATGATTGGGCAGGCCGGCGATCTCCTCGCCGCGAAAGCGCACCGAGCCCTGCGGCGGCACCTCGCCCATGATCGCCTTGACGGTGGTGGAGCGGCCCACGCCGTTGCGGCCCAGCAGCGACACCACCTCCCCTTCGCCGATGGACAGATCCACGCCGTTGAGAATATGACTCTTGCCGTAATAGGCATGCAGATCGCGCACTTCCAGCATCACGCCGCCTCCTCGCCCAGATAGGCTTCCTTGACACGGGGATCGTTGCGGATCGCCTCCGGGGTGCCGGTGGCGATGATCTCGCCGTACACCAGCACGGAAATACGGTCGGCCAGTTCGAACACCACGCCCATGTCGTGCTCCACGATCATCAGGGTGCGGCCCTCCGCCACCTGGCGGATCAGCTCGATGGCCTGGGTGGTTTCGGTATTGCTCATGCCAGCGGTGGGTTCGTCCAGCAGCACCACGTCGGCCTCGCCGGCGATGGTCATGCCGATTTCCAGGGCCCGCTGGCTGGCGTAGGGCAAGGCACCGGCGGGGCTGTCGCGCAGATCCGCCAGGCCGATCATCGCCAGCACCTCCTCGGCGCGCCGGTTGGCGCGTTTCACCGACGCCGCCGGCCGCCAGAAGGTATAACCCGCCGCGCATTGCTTGAAGCAGGCGCAGCGCAGGTTTTCAAACACCGACAGATTGCCGAACACATTGCTGACCTGGAACGAGCGGGCCAGACCGCGCTGCTGGATCTTCTCCGGGGCCAGGCCGTCGATGCGCTGGCCGTGCAGGCGCACCTCGCCGCTGGTGGGCGCGAAGGCCCCGGACACCAGATTAAAGAAGGTGGATTTGCCAGCGCCGTTGGGGCCGATCACCGCGTGGACCTCGCCCTTCTCCACCCGCAGGTTGACGCCGCGAATCACCTCGGCGGGCCCAAAACTTTTCTTCAGATCGTCGATCGTCAAGGCGTGACTCATGACCGTGCCTCCCGATAGTTCTTACTGGCCCGCGCCACCCCGTAGCCGGCGGCGAACAGCGCCACCACGCCCAGCCATACCAGCGGTGACGAGGGATCCGGTTGCAGACCCAGTACCTGGGCCAGTTTGTCGCGGCCATGGCTGAGCTGGTACACCAGTTCGATCGAGGCCACCAGCCCGAGCGCGATCAGCAGCACCGAGACGGCACCGCCCAGCCAGCCCGGCAGTTGGCGGGTCAGCTCGCCACGGCGCCAGGACTGACGCACCTGCTCCACGCCGCCGCCCAGCCCGGCGGGGGCGAACATCACCACCGCCAGGAACACCAGCCCCACGTAGAGGATCGAGGCGTCGGTGTAATCGCTGAGCAGGGAGTTCATCACCGTCACCACGATGGCGCCGACAATGGGGCCGTAGAACACGCCCAGACCGCCCACCGCCGCCATCAGCAGCGCCAGGCCGGAGGTCAACAGGCCCAGGGATTCCGGGGTGACGATTTCATAGTTCACCGCCGCCATGCCGCCGCCCAGCCCGGCGAAGCCGCCGGCGGCGATGAACACCAGAAAACGCAGATTACGGGGTGGGTAGCCGATGAACTGGAGCCGCTCGGCGTTATCACGCACGGCATTGGACATCCGGCCCAGCGGCGTGCGCGTAAAGGCCCACATGGCGAACACCGCCAGCAGCACCCAGAACGCGGAGAACCAATACACGTCGGCGGGCTGGGCCAGCTCCAGGCCGAACCAGACCGGGCCCACCATGCGGTTGCTGAACACGCCGGCTTCGCCGCCGAACACGGTGGGAAACATCTGCGAGCCGGCGGCCACCAGCTCGCCCAGCCCCAGGGTGATCATGGCGAAGGCGGTGCCGGCACGGCGGCAGAATGGCCACCCCACCAGCAGCGCCGCCAGGGCGCCGGTGGCGAAGCCCACCAGCGGCAACAGATACACCGGAAAATGCGCCCAGAAACCCTGGCCGTCGTAGCCGGCGTCGCCGATCAGGTTCATCACATGAATGGCGCCGTAGGCGCCCAGCCCGAAGAACACCGCGTGCCCGAACGACAGCATTCCGCCCTGGCCGAGCAGCATGTTGTAGGACAGCGCGAACACGATATTGATGGCGATCAGATTGATGATGCTGAAAGTGCCGTTGCTGCTCACCAGCAGCGGGATGACCAGCAGTACCAGCAGGCTGATCAGCCAGGGCGCCAGGGCGCGCCACGGAGAAAGACGAAGGCTCATGGTTCCAGCTCCCCCATCAGGCCGCGCGGTCGGAAAATCAGAATCAGCACCAGCAGGATGAAGGGCGTCATCGGCGCGATGGACGCCAGAGTGATGCCGGTCACCTCACCGTAGGGATCCACCGCGAATCCCACCGCATTGAGCAGATCGCCGATGGACACATCCAGGGCGACGAAAAAGGTCTGCACCAGACCGATCAGCAGGGAGGCGTAGAAGGCGCCGAGCAGCGAGCCCATGCCACCGACCACCACCACCACGAACACCACCGGCCCGAGCGACTGGGCCATGCCCGGCTCGGTGCTCAGCAGCGGCCCGCCGATCACGCCGGCCAGCGCCGCCAGGGCGCAGCCGAAGGCGAACACGCCCATGAACAGGCGCGGCACGTTATGGCCCAGATGGCCGACCATGGCGCCATGGGTCAGGGCGGCGCGGATCATCATCCCCACCCGGGTCTTCTTGAGCAGGTACCAGAGCGCCGCGAACATCAGTATCGCGATCAACATGGTGACGCCCCGGTAAATGGAATAATCGGTCCCGAACAGGCTGAACAGCGGCGCGCGCATGTAGTCCGGCGCGGTATAGGACACCGGGATCGAACCCCACAGCAGGTGCACCGTCTCATCGATCACATAGGCCAGGCCGAAGGTGAACAGCAGCTCCGCCACATGGCCGTGCTCGTGCACGCGCCGCAACCCGAACCGTTCCACCACCGCGCCGAGGCCGGCCACCAGCAACGGCGACAGCAGCAAGGCGGGCCAGAAGCCCACGTGCAGGCCCAGCGCGTAGGCGAAGTAAGCGCCGAGCATATAGAAACTGGCGTGGGCGAAGTTGAGCACGCCCATCATCGAGAAAATCAGCGTCAGACCACTGGACAGCATGAACAGCAGCAAGCCGTACAGCAGTCCGTTAAGCGTGGAAAAGACGATTATTTCGAGCATCAAACGACTCCCGGGGCGGCGGATTGCCGCCGCCCCTAGTTATCCTCGGAACGGTTTCGTCTTGGGGTCAGTCCGGACGCCGCATACGGCAGGTGGTGGGCAGCGTGGCCTGGTCGGCATCGAAATGGGCGACCTGATGGAAGTTGTAGTCGGTGCCCTCGGCGCCGTGCTTCATGTTGTCCTTGAGCACGGACAGGTACAGCGGCATCTGCAGCTGATGGTCCTCGGCGCGCATGGTCAGGTGACCGCCGGCGGCGTCGTACTCGAAGCCTTCCAGCGTTTTCGCCACGGCCAGCGGATCGATGCTGTCGGCCTTATCACCGGCCGCTTTCATCATTTCCAGCATGGCGGCCACGCGCGGGTAGTAATCCCAGCCTTTTTCCTTGTAGAGAGCCACCTGGCGTTCGGCGATCTCCGGATCGGTGAAATCACCGTGATACTCGGCGATCAGATAGACCCGGTCCACGCCCTTGTCGCCCACCTGAGTGATGGTGCCCGGCGTGCTGCCGTAGTAGGTCAGGAACGGCACGTCCACGCCGTATTCGGCGGCGGACTTGATCAGCAAATTGATGTCCTGGCCCCAGTTACCGGTGATCACCACATCGGCGTCGGACGACTTGATCTTGGAAATGTAAGGGGAGAAATCCTTCACCTTGCCGAGCGGGTGGAAGGTGTTGCCGACGATCTCGATGTCCGGGCGCTTTTCCTTGAGCATGCGCATGGCGGACTCGGAAACGGTGTGCCCGAAGCTGTAATCCTGGTTGATCAGGAACACCTTCTTGAAATCCGGGTTCTCCGCGATCCAGTCGGTGAGCATGTTCATTTTCATGTCCACATGGGAATCGAAACGGAAATGCCAGAACGAGCAGCGCTCGTTGGTGAACGACGGCTCGATGGCCGCGTAGTTCAGGTACAGCACCCGGTCGTCCGGGTTGCGCTGGTTGTGCTTATTGATGGCGCTCAGCAGCGCCGAGCCCACCGAGGACCCGTTGCCCTGGATGATGTAACGGATGCCGTCGTCAATCGCCTTCTGCAATTGCACCAGGCTTTCCTGGGGATTGATCTTGTTGTCGTAGCCGACGATCTCGATCGGATGGCCGTCCATACCGCCTTCTTTGTTAAGACGCTCGGCGGTGAACTGCAGCTGCGCCAGCGCCGGCTGCCCGACCACCGACATGGGGCCGGTGAGCGGATCGATCAGCGCGAAGCGAACCGGCTCCGCCTCCGCCGCCCGGGCCAGGCCCGACAGCAGACACAGGGACACGGCGAACAGCTTGAAAACGGCTTTCAGCATGGGGCTCTCCAAGGTTGTTATTTTATCGCTCAAGTAGAGCGAAGCGGAGCAGCGCGGAAGCGCCGCAACTCATTCACTCACGTGTGAGATAATAAAATTCAGAGAACGGGACTGTCCATACCGCCGCGCAACCAGCTCCATAAAGCCTTTAAAAACAATGAGCTGCCGGGACTCCACGGCACCCTTATGACAAAGAGTGCGACCAACCGCCTCCGACGGCGGCGCTCAAAGGTTACCTCCGGTAACACCTTGCCGCTCCCGCCGAAGCAAACCTCACCGCATAAAAAAGGCCCGCCGAAGCGGGCCAGCCCATTGACGATGGAACCAAAATCTCTCTACACCTCCAGCCACTCCTTGCGGATTGCCTCATCCGCGCGCAACTCCTGGGGTGTCCCCTCGAAAACGATCTGCCCATGGCCCATCACCAGCACGCGATGGGAGATGTCCATGGCGATGGACAGTTTCTGTTCCACCAGCAGAATCGACACGCCGGCGCGGGCGATCTCCGAGATCAACTCACCGATCTGCTTGACGATCAGCGGCGCCAACCCCTCGGTGGGCTCGTCGATCATGATCAGCTCCGGATCGCCCATCAGCGTGCGGCTGATGGTCAGCATCTGCTTTTCACCGCCGGATAGCACGCCCGCCGGCGAATCCGCCCGCTGTGCCAGATTGGGGAACATCTCCAGGAACTGCTCCACTTTCCACTTGCCCGGACGGCGGGTGTTCTTGATGCCCAGCTCCAGGTTCTGGCGCACCGACAGGGTCGGAAAGATGTCCCGGTTTTCCGGCACATACCCCAACCCTTTGCGAGCGATGCGATGGTTGGGCAGACCGGCGATCTGCTCACCACGGAAACGGATCGAACCCTGGGGCGGCACTTCCCCCATGATCGCCTTGACGGTGGTGGAGCGGCCCACGCCGTTGCGGCCCAGCAGCGCCACCACCTCGCCTTCCTTCATGGAAAAATTCACTCCGTTGAGGATGTGGCTCTTCCCGTAGTAAGCGTGTAAATCGTTGACTTCCAGCATCACGCCGCCTCCTCGCCGAGATACGCTTCCTTCACCCGCGGATCGTTGCGGATCTCCTCCGGGGTGCCGGTGGCGATGATCTTGCCGTAGACCAGCACCGAAATGCGGTCGGCCAGCTCGAACACCACGCCCATATCGTGCTCCACGATCATCAGCGTGCGGCCCTCGGCCACCTGACGGATCAGATTGATCGCCTGGGTGGTTTCGGTATTGCTCATGCCGGCGGTGGGCTCGTCGAGCAGCACCACCTTGGCGTCGCAGGCGATGGTCATGCCGATTTCCAGCGCGCGCTGGCTGGCATAGGGCAAAGCCCCCGCCGGCACATCACGCAACGCCTGCAAGCCGATCATCTCCAGCACTTCCTCGGCGCGCCGGTTGGCCTCGCGCACCCGCGCCGCCGGCCGCCAGAACACGTAGCCGGCATGGGCCTGCTTGAAGCAGGCGCAGCGCAGATTTTCGAACACCGACAGGTTGCCGAACACGTTGCTGACCTGGAACGAGCGGGACAGCCCGCGCTGCTGGATCTTGTCCGGGCTCAGCCCGTTGATCTTGTCGCCGTGCAGGTAAATCTCCCCGCTGGTGGGCGCGAACGCCCCGGACAGCAGGTTGAAGAAGGTGGATTTGCCGGCCCCGTTGGGGCCGATCACCGCGTGTACTTCGTTGTCCGCCACGTCCAGGTCGACGCCGCAGATCACTTCCGCCGGGCCGAAGCTCTTGGTCAGCCCCTTGATCGACAGTGCGCTCATGCCTGGTCCTCCCGCAGCTTGTTGGTGGCGCGTTTGATCAGGCCGCCGGCCACCAGCAGCACCACCACGGTGAGCCAGCCCCAGGGTCCCGCGGCGTCGAAGTCCACGCCGAACACATGGGCGAACTCATCGCTGCCGTGGGTGGCCTGGAACGCCAGTTCGATCAGAACCACCAGGCCAACGATGATCAGACCCACCGCCACCGCACCGCTCAGCCAGCCCGGCAGGCGCCGGCCCAGATCGCCGTCCCGCCAGGCCACGCGCACCTGCTCGATGCCGCCGCCCAAGCCGCGCGGCGCGAACATCACGATGGCCAGGAACACCAGCCCCACGTACAGGATCGAGGCGTCGGTGTAGTCACTGAGCATGGAGTTCATCAGCGTCACCACCACGGCGCCCACGATCGGCCCGTAGAACACGCCGAGCCCGCCCACCGCGGCCATCAGCAGCGCCAGACCGGAAGGAATCAGACCCAGCGCTTCCGGAGTGATGATCTCGTAGTTCACCGCCGCCATGCCGCCGGCCAGACCACCGAAGGAACCGGCGGCGATAAAGATCATGAAACGCACGTTGCGCGGCGGGTAACCGATGAATTGCAAACGGTCCGGGTTATCGCGCACCGCGTTGGACATGCGGCCCAGCGGCGTGCGGGTAAAGGCCCACATGGCGAACACCCCGGCGAAGGTCCAGAAGGCGATGAACCAGTACACGTCCGAGGACTGCGCCAGCTCCAGGCCGAACCACTGCGGCCCGACCATGCGGTTGCCGTAAATACCGGCTTCGCCACCGAACAGCGACGGGAACATCTGACCGGCGGCGGCCACCATCTCGCCGAGACCCAGGGTGATCATGGCGAAGGCGGTGCCGGCCCGGCGACAGAACGGCCAGCCCAGCACCAGCGCCACCAGCCCGCCGGCGATCATGCCCACCAGCGGCATGCCCAGCACCGGCACGTGGGCCCAGAAGCCCTCGCCGGCGTAGGACGCCTCGTCGATGGCGATCATGGCGTGCATGGCGGCGTAGCTGCCGAGACCGAAGAACACCGCGTGGCCGAAGGACAGCATGCCCCCCTGACCGAGCAGCATGTTATAGGACAACGCGAACACGATATTGATACCGATCACGTTGAGCAGGGTGAAGGCGGTGCTGTTGCCCTGAAAGAACACCGGCAACAGCAGCAACACCGCGGCGAACACCACCCAGGCCACCAGACCGCGCAGGGAGGTGCGGGATTTTGTACGTTGCATGGGTGCGATAATGTCCTGGCTCATGGTTCAAGTTCCCCCATCAGACCGCGGGGCCGGAAGATCAGGATCAATACCAGCAGGATGAACGGCGTCATCGGCGCCAGGGTGGCCAGGGAAATGCGGCCCACCTCGCCATAGGGGTCCAGATTGGCGCCCAGGGCGTTGAACACGTCCGCCAGGGAGGCGTCGATGGCGACGAAGAAAGTCTGCAGCAGGCCGATCAGCAACGACGCATAGAAGGCCCCTTGCAGCGACCCCATGCCGCCCACCACCACCACCACGAACACGATCGGCCCGAGGGTGGCGGCCATGCCCGGCTCGGTGGCCAGCAGCGGCCCGCCGATCACGCCGGCCAGCGCCGCCAGCGCGCAACCGAACCCGAACACGCCCATGAACAGCCGCGGCACGTTGTGGCCCAGATGCCCCACCATTTCACCGTGGGTCAGGGCGGCGCGGATCATCATGCCGACGCGGGTTTTCTTGAGCAGGTACCAGAGCGCGATGAACATCAGAATGGAGATCAGAATCACCACGCCGCGGAAAATCGAATAATCGGTGCCGAACAGCGTGAACAGCGGCTCGCGCATATAGGACGGTTCGCGGTAGGCCACCGCCACCGTGCCCCACACCATCTGCACCAGCTCGTCGATGACGTAGGCCAGGCCGAAGGTGAACAGCAGTTCGGCCACATGGCCGTTGGCGTGCACGCGACGCAGGCCGAAACGCTCCACCAGCGAACCGAGCGCCCCCACCAGCAGCGGAGCGAGAATCAGGGCCGGCCAGAAGCCGGTGTACATGCCCAGGGTGTAGGCGAAATACGCACCCAGCATGTAGAAGCTGGCGTGGGCGAAGTTGAGCACGCCCATCATCGAGAAGATCAGGGTCAGACCGCTGGACAGCATGAACAGCAACAGGCCGTACAACACACCGTTCAGGGTCGAAAAAATCACAAGTTCGAGCATGACAAGGCTCCCGGAGCAGCGGCTTACGCCGCTGCCCTACTGCACGATCACGGAAGGTCGCGGAGCCGTCGTTACTTGGGACGGCGCATGCGACAGGTGGTGGGCAGGGTCACGTCATCACGGTCGATGCGTGCCACCTTGTGGAAGTTGTAGTCGGTGCCTTCGGCGCCGTACTCCATGTCGTCCTGCATCACGGAGATGAACATCGGCAGCTGGATCTGGTGATCCTCGGCACGCATGACCACTTCACCGGTGGTGGTTTCCAGGCTCAGCCCTTCCATCGCCTTGGCGACCGCCACCGGATCGGTGGAGCCGGCCTTGTCAGCGGCTTTCTTGAACATATCGAGCAGGGTGCTCAGACGCAGGTAGTAGAAGTCCCAGCCGGTCTCTTTGTACATGTTGACCTGACGCTTGGCCATTTCCTCGTCTTCGAAGTCACCGTAGTACTCGTTGATCTGGTAGATGCGGTCCACGCCCTTGTCGCCCAGCTGGGTGACCACGCCGGAGCTGGCGCCGTAGTAGGTGTAGAAAGGCGCGTCCAGACCAAACTCGGCGGCGGCTTTCACCAGCAGGGTGATGTCCTGGCCCCAGTTACCGCTGATCACCGCGTCGGCGCCGGAGGACTGGATCTTGGAGATGTAGGGGGTGAAGTCCTTGACCTTCGCCAGCGGGTGGAAGTCGTTGCCCACGATTTCGATATCCGGGCGCTTCTCTTTCAGCATTTCGCGCGCCGCCTCGGAAACCGCATGGCCGAAGCTGTAGTCCTGGTTGATCAGGTACACCTTCTTGATGTCCTTGTTCTCGGCGATGTAGCTGGTCAGCGCGTTCATTTTCATGTCCGCGTTGGCGTCGAACCGGAAATGCCAGTAGGAGCAGCGCTCATTGGTGAAGGACGGGTCCACCGCCGCGTAGTTCAGGTACATCACTTCCTTACCCGGGTTACGCTGGTTGTGCTTCTCAACGGCGCCGATCAGGGCGGAGGCCACCGAGGAGCCGTTGCCCTGGGTGACGTACTGGATGCCACCGTCGATGGCTTTCTGCAGCTGGACCAGGCTCTCCTGCGGGTTCACCTTGTTGTCCAGGCCGACGATTTCCAGCTGTTTGCCGGCGATGCCACCGTTGGCGTTGATGCGTTTGGCTTCGAACTTGAGGTGCTCCAGGGCCGGCTGGCCGGCGCCGGCCATGGGGCCGGTGAGCGGATCGATCAGGGCAAGTTTCACGGTCTCGGCGGCGCCGGCGGTTTGCACCAGCAGCAACGAGGCAGCGATAAGAGTGAAAAAGGATTTCAACATGACGCTCTCCACGATTGTTGTTGTTCTGCCGGCGCCCGAGTGTCGCGAAGCGGACCGGCATTTCACCTTGGCGGCCACCCTGGGGCAGCACGCCTTGATGCGTTTTGTTTACCGTTTTTGCGGGCACCGTTCTGCTCGACCCGGTGTCCGCTTTCTCATTTTTTCCGCATGCGCATGAATTGTTTTTGTTGCGCGATCAGTCCGTCATCAAAAACCGGGCCGACGATGTTCACCGCCGCGCCGGAGGTGGCGACATACTTTTTAGTATGTGCGCACGAAAATAATCCTGTCCAGTGACATTTCCGGTCTTTTCCGACGCCTCCCGGCGCGGCTGGAAAGTGCCGCTGAAAAGCCCCACTTAGGTCAAGCCGGTATTTATTAAATTCCCCGCTATCCCAAGCGTGGTGCTGCTTTCAGCATGAACGCGCCGGCCCGGCACGGCAATGTTCGATTGCGACGGGCAACCGGACAATCACGCCAGCGCGCCGTCTCGCCCCTTTGACCGCCCGGCAGCCGCGAAAAACCGGCTTTCGCGCCCGGCGGCGCCTTTCCGGAGCTCGCGCCGGGAGAGCCGGCAACGCGCGTTCCAAGGGCAAAAAAAATGGCGCTTTGTTGCCTTAACGACGATGCTGTTTCCTCGTTACCGCCACGAGCTGTTACCCCAGGTAACACCGCGTGTGAAATTTTCCCGAACCGCCTTGACCCTTTTCAGGCGCGCCGGTATGAATTGCTCCACGATGATTTTCAAAACAGACGTTTAAAAAAACAAACAGATTCGTTTCGGGAGAGAACCATGCTCAACGGCCTGATGATGGACGCACCACTGACCCTGATGGACGTGCTCGATTACGGCGCCCAGGTGCACCCCAAGGCGGAGGTGGTGTCCGCCACCGTGGAAGGCGGTGTGCACCGTCAGAACTACCGGCAGACCCGCCGCCGGGTGGCGCGACTGGCCCACGCCCTGGTGGCCCTGGGCGTGAAGCCCGGCGACCGGGTCGCCACCATCGCCTGGAACACCTACCGCCACCTGGAGCTGTACTACGCCATCGCCGGCATCGGCGCCGTCTGCCATACCATCAACCCCCGGCTGCCGCCGGATCAGATGGCCTACATCGTCAATCACGCCGACGATACCCTGATCTTTTTCGACACCACCTTTACGCCGCTGATCACCGGCCTGCGTGACCAGTTCCCGGCCGGCACCCGCTACGTGGCGATGACCGACCGGGACCACATGCCGGACGGCGACGACCTGCTCTGCTATGAAGAACTGCTGGACGGCCAGCCGGAGCACTACGACTGGCCCACCCTGGACGAAAACACCGCCTGCGCGCTGTGCTATACCTCCGGCACCACCGGCAACCCCAAGGGCGCGCTCTACTCCCACCGCTCCTGCCTGCTGCAGGCGCTGTTCGCCCTGGCCGGCTCCAATGGCGTGTTCCGGGTCGGCGACCGCATCCTGCCGGTGGTGCCCATGTTCCACGTCAACGCCTGGGGGCTGCCCTACGCGGCTCCGCTCACCGGCTGCTCGCTGATCATGCCGGGCGCCGCCCTGGACGGTGCCAGCCTGTTCGATCTGATGGATGAAGAGGCCGTGACCGGCGCCTGGGGCGTGCCCACGGTGTGGATGGGTCTGCTCACCGAGATGAAGCAGCGCGGTCGCAAGCCCGGCCGTCTGCGCCAGGTGCTGATCGGCGGCTCGGCGCCGCCGCGCAGCATGCTGCGCGCCTTCGAGAACGACTACGGCATCGAGGCCATGCAGGGCTGGGGCATGACCGAAATGAACCCCACCGGCAGCATGGGCATTCTGGTGGAAGGCGAGGACCAGTTGCCCCTGGAAGAGCGCCTGGACATCAAGAGCAGCGCCGGCCGCCGGCTGTTCGGCGTGCGCATGAAGCTGGTGGAAGACGACGGCCGGGAAGTGCCCCAGGACGGCCAGGCGGTGGGCGAGCTGTATGTGAAAGGCCCCACGGTGATCAGCGCCTATTTCAACAATGAGGAAGCCACCGCCAAGGCGTTCGACCAGGACGGCTGGTTCGCCACCGGCGACATGGCATCGCTCACCGAGGACGGCACCTTGCACATCGTTGACCGGGCCAAGGATCTGATCAAATCCGGCGGCGAGTGGATCAGCTCCATCGATCTGGAGAACCTGGCCGCCGCTCACCCGGACGTGGCCGAGTGCGCGGTGATCAGTGTGCCCCATCCCAAGTGGGACGAGCGACCGCTGCTGATCGTGGTACCGCGCCCGGGCAGCGAGCCGGACAAGCAGGCGCTGCTCGATCACATGGCCGGAGACATCGCCAAATGGCAGTTGCCCGACGACGTGCTGTTCGTGGACGAGCTGCCCCACACCGCCACCGGCAAGGTTTCCAAACGCCATCTGCGGGACCGCTTCGGTACCCATCTGGCCGACGCCGGCTAAGTGATAACCGGCTAAGTGAAAAAAGGACCCTCAATGATCGACATCAAGGAACAACGGGTGCGGGCCAACGGCCTGGATTTTCTGGTACGCAGCGCCGGCGACCCGTCGGCGCCGCCGGTGATTCTGCTGCACGGCTTTCCCGAGTGCGGCTATTCCTGGCGCTATCAAATGTCCTATCTGGCCGACCAGGGCTTCCACGTGCTGGCGCCGGACCTGCGCGGCTACGGCCGCAGCGCCGCCCCCAAGGAAGTGGATGCCTACCGTCAGGACGTGCTGGTCAGCGATGTGCTGGGCATTCTCGACGCCTTCGGCGCGCCCCGGGCGCGGGTGGTCGGCCACGACTGGGGCTGCGCCCTGGCCTGGCAGGTGGCGCGCCAGGCGCCGGACCGGGTGGTGGCGGTGGCCGGCCTGTCGGTGCCCTACCCGGGCATCGGGCCGAAGCCGCCCACCGAGCAGATGCGCGCCGCCTTCGGTGACCGCTTCTTCTACCAGCTGTACTTTCAGCAGCCGGAGGTGCCGGAGCGGGAACTGGAAGCGGATCCGCGGGACTTTCTGCGGCGCATCTACCACGCCCTGTCCGGCCCCGGCATGAAGGAGAAACACCGCACCCACGGCAACGCCACCGGCATGCTCGATATTCTGCAGCCGCCGCGGGGCGCGCAGCCATCCTGGATGACCGAGGCGGATCTGGATGTCTACGTGGACAACTTCGAACGCAGCGGCATGACCGGGCCAATCAACTGGTACCGGGCCATGGACCTGTCCTGGGAGCAGCAACGCGCCGACGGCCGCGAGCGCATTCATCCGCCGGCGTTTTTCCTGGCCGGCAAGGAAGATCCGGTGATCCAGTTCGCCGGCCGCGCGCTCAAGCGGATGCCGGAGCTGATGGACGATCTCACCGACGTGGTGATGCTGGACGACATCGGCCATTGGGTACAGATGGAAGCCGCCGACACCGTCAACGAGCACCTGGGGCGCTTTCTGCGCCAGGTCGACGGCGCCGGCTGATCCGGACGCCGTGGCGCCTTATTCGCGTCAGTGCATCCGCCGCATTTCGATGCGGCGGTTACGTTCCCGGCCCTGTCCGGTGCCGTTATCGTCCACCGGCCGGCTGGCGCCATAACCCACCGCCGTCAGGCGGCCCGGGTCCACACCCTGGTCGATCAGAAAATCCCGCACCGAGGCGGCGCGCCGCTCCGACAGCGTCTGGTTGTAGCTGGCCGACCCGGTGGAATCGGTGTGGCCACCGATCTCCACTTCGCTGTTCGGGTAGGCCTGCAGCCGCTCGGCCACCTCTCGCAGCACGGTCTTGGCGTTGGGGGTCAGCCGGGCCGAATCGAATTCGAAATTAACCCCGTGCAACACCTCCGGCGGCGCCATCGGCACCGGCTTCACCACCACCCGCTCACGCTCGATGATGCGCGTTTCGTAGTCGCCGCCACCAAACAGCGGAAAGGTCAGACCCACCAGGGCACGTACGTCGTTGAAGGGTTCGTCGCCGCTGCCGTCGTCGGAGAAGTCGAGCACGTAGCGCAGCTCCATGCGCAGGCCCATGCTGCCCCACACATCCCGAAAATGCAGGCCGGCGCCGGCGTTCAGAAAGGCGTTGGTGTCGGTGCCACGGTTGGAGTCGGTATAGACGCCACCGCCACCCACCAACAGATAGGGCGAAGGCCCTTCGCGATACAGGTAGCGCAGGGCATCGGCGCCCAATCCGTACTGCCAGTGCTGCCCGGAGGCCCGGTCGCGCTCCAGCGAATTGCCGAAACCCTGCCATTCCAGATCCCAGTGCTCCCCGATCTGGCGGCCCAGGCCGAAGCGCAGCCCGGTACCGTAGTCCACGTCGTTGCGGTCCTGGTCCTCGAACACGTACACGCCCATGGCGGACGCGTTCCAGCCGCGTGGGTCGGCCCGTTTACCGTCGGCATGGGCCACCGGCGAGGTCCATACCGCCAGCCCGGCCCCGATCGCGGCCCCCACCAGACAACAGAACTTTACCGAGGGCATATCCCGTCCCACTCCATAAAATTAATTGCGGTTCATAATGCCCAGCGGCCGCCGGCGAGACTGTGGAAAGCGTGTAGAAGGCGTGTAGAAAAAGTGTAAACCCGCTGTACTTGTTGCCCCCGCGCGGGCCGGTAGACTGACCTTTCGCACACCCCGGACGGGAGGTATCCATCGAGTTCCTGCAGCAGTCCCTGGGCCTGAGTCTGGCCCTGTTTGCCTTGTGCGTGGCGATCATCGCCACCGCCGGCGTCAAAATCACCGGCGTGGTGGACGAGCTGGCAGATCGTACCCGCCTGGGCGAGGCGCTGGCCGGCGCGGTGCTGCTGGGCGCCACCACTTCCCTGTCGGGCAGCGTGCTGTCGGTGACCGCCGCCCTGAAGGGCAACGCGGACCTGGCGCTGAGCAACGCCCTCGGCGGCATCGCCGTGCAGACCGCCTTCCTGGCGGTGGCGGACCTGTTCTACCGCCGCGCCAATCTGGAACACGCCGCCGCCTCCGCCGCCAACCTGATGCAGGGCGCCCTCCTGGTGACCCTGATGGCGGTGATTCTGGTGGGCACCTATTCGCCACCGGTCACGGTGTGGGGCGTGCACCCCGCCTCCCTGGTCCTGCTGGCGGTGTACGGCTACGGCGTGCGGCTGATCCGCCATGCCCGCCTTCAGCCCATGTGGCGACCGGCGCGCACTCGCGAAACCCGCGAGGACGTGCCTGACGAAGACAACCTGCACCTGTCACTGAGCAAACTGGTGCTGCTGTTCCTGGCTCTGACCGCCCTGCTCGGCCTGTCCGGCTGGGCTCTGGAAAACGCCGCCGCCGCCCTCGCCGAGCAGACCGGCCTGGCGCAGACCACCGTGGGCCTGCTGCTCACCGCCACGGTGACCTCGCTGCCGGAGCTGGTGACCTCTGTGGCGGCGGTGCGCCGGGGTGCCCTGACCCTGGCGGTGGGCGGCATCATCGGCGGCAACGCCTTCGATACGCTGTTCACGGCGGCCTCGGACATCGCCTACCGGGAAGGCAGCATCTACGCGCGCATGGGCGATGATCTGCTGCTGTGGGTGGCGCTGTCGGTGCTGATGACCGGCGCCCTGCTGATGGGTATGATCCGGCGCGAGGAACAGGGGCCCGGCGGCATCGGATTCGAAAGCGCCGCGGTGCTGCTGCTCTACGCCGTGGGCATCGGCCTGGTGCTGCACGGCGCATGATTTTACCTGCCTTTTATGATCGTCCCCGGACGTCGGGTTTATAGTCGGAGGATGGAATCGGGCGCCGCCCGGACGCCACCGCCGCCGGGAGGCCAGTTTGAATCGCGACCAGCCATCAGACCCTGAGCACCACGACGAAGACAGCACCCCCTGGGAAGACGCGGTGAAACGGGAACGCCGCGACGCGGCCCGGGACGGCCGCCACGACGACGAGGAGGACGACGACAAGCAGGACGACTACCTGCCCTCCAAGGCGGCGGCGGTGCACGAGCGGCTGCGCGTGTCCGGCGAGAAGGAATTGGAGCGCGACGCCATGGCGCTGCTCTGGTCGGCGATCGCCGCGGGCATTTCCATGAGCGCCTCGTTCATGGCCCGCGGCCTGCTGGACGCGCATCTGCCGGACAGCGACGCCGGCTTTCTGGTGGGCAGCATCGGCTATACCTTCGGCTTTCTGATCGTGATCCTGGCCCGCCAGCAACTGTTCACCGAAAACACGGTGACCGCCGTGCTGCCGTTCATGAGCCACCCCACCGCCGGCAACCTGGGCCGGCTGATACGCCTGTGGGGCGTGGTGCTGGCCGGCAACATCGTCGGCGCCGGGCTGGCCGCCTTCACCTTTCTGCACCTGCCCATGTTCTCGCCGGCGGTGGCCGACTCGTTCGTATCACTGGGCCATAAGGTGATGGAGAACGGCCCCTTCGAAATGTTCTCCAAGGGCATCGTCGCCGGCTGGCTGATCGCCACCATGGTGTGGGTGATGCCCTCCGCCGACCAGGCCAAGGCCTGGGTAATCCTGATCATGACCTACGCGGTGGCCATCGGTGAATTTCCGCACATCATCGTCGGCGCCAGCGAGATCCTTTATCTGGTGTTCGCCGGCGAAACCGGTTGGGCCGACTTTTTCCTGCGCTTCGGCCTGCCCACCCTGGCCGGCAATATCGCCGGCGGCACCTTTATCTTCGCGCTGATCAGCCACGCGCAGATTCGCAATGACATGGACATCCAGCGCCAGGGCCGTCGCGGCGCCTGGGGCTTTGCTCGCAAGCATGCACCTGGACATAAAAATAAGAATCAATAACAATTGCGGTTCATTTTCCCGCATAGCCGCCCATGACCTCGCAACCGCCGACGCCGGCTCTGTACGCGGAGTACACCCGCAAAATCCATCGTTATCTGTGGCTGCGTACCGGCGCCCCGGAGTTGGCGGCGGACCTTACCCAGGAATGCTTTGCCCGACTGCTGGCCCGGGACGGCGACGCGCCCATCGAGCGGCCCCTGCCCTATCTGTACACCCTGGCCGGCCACCTGCTTACCGACCACCGCCGCCGTCACGAGACCTGGCGGACCGGCACCCTGGACCCGGAAGAGATGGACCGCCTGCTCGACGACCGCGCCGGCCCGGACGTGCTCTACGAAACGCAGCGCAAGGTCGACGACATCCAGGCCGCGCTGGCGCGGCTGCCGGCCCGCTCAAGGCGTGTGTTTCAGCTGTGCCGGGTGGAGGGCCACACCTACCCCGAAGCGGCGCGGGCACTGCGTCTGTCGGTAAGCTCGGTGCAGAAACATCTGGCCCTGGCAATGCGCTATATTGTCGACCAGACCCACACCGACGATGACTGACGCCCGCACGGAACGCCGCCCATGACTCTGCCCCGCTCTTCCCGACATGCCGACGCCGTGCAGTGGTGGCTGCGCTGCCAGGACGGCCCGCTGAGCGACGCCGAGGAGAGCGCCCTGGAACGCTGGCTGGCCCGCGATCCGGCCCACGGCGAGGCGCTGGCGGCGGTGGAGATGCAATGGGCCCTGGCCGGCGAGCTGGCGCATCGCCCGGCCGGCCAGCGGGCGGCGGCGCCCTC
>JAKUPL010000013.1 GCA_022449455.1 Alcanivorax sp.
GCATCGGCAATTGCTCAAAGCCGGGGATCCGCAGCTCAAAGGCACCAAGTACCAGTGGCTGCGGAGTCCGGCCAACATGAGCTGGCACCAACGACGAGCCTTTACCTCGCTGCGCAACTCGACGTTGAAAACGGCTCGTGCCTGGGCAATGAAAGACTTTGCGGCGCAGCTGTGGCACTACAAGCACCGGACGTGGGCGATGAAGGGCTGGAAACGCCTGATCAACTGGATGTCTCGCAGTCGCCTGGCACCCATGAAGAAGGTGTCGTCCACACTGAAGAAGCACCTGTGGGGCATTATCAACGCCGTGGTCCTGAACGCTGATAACAGTCATGCTGAAAGCATCAACAGCCGGATCAAGACGGTGAAGACACGGGCGCGGGGGTTCCGCAACAAGCAACGATTCCGCGATGCCATCTACTTCCACCTCGGCGGTCTTCAGCTGTATCCGGCTGGAATCCGTCAATGATTACCCACCATGATTGGGGAAGACCCGAAACTTTTCCTTACAAAAGCCTGCCGCGGAGCAAGCGAATCTTACGTGTTCTTTCTCGGGATATTGATCAGGCGGTTATCGGATTTCAATGATCCTCATACAGCTACTGCGATTGCTCGATGGACAGCGCTACCCGATAAGAACGGCGTCATCCCACAAGAAGCCGTTGAAGTTTTCGTTGCTGCGCATGAAGCACTCGGACACCTTGGGGTATCTCTCCCCCAATCGAGAGGTGTTCCAAAAAGTACATCGGACCATGCATTGCTTGCCTGTGGGGATCTTTACTACTGGTTAAGCAGGACTGATGTGGACAACCCGCAAGTCGCAGATCAAACCTTGTCTGCTCGCACGGTCCTTCTAGACCATCATCAGTGTGCTGGCGCCGCTGCTTTACAGCTCACAACCTCACACCTGCTTTCACAAGATGGAACGCGAAAGTCGCTCGTAAAAGAGTATCCGGATATGGCGCTCGAAATTTGCAGAGAGGCAATCAAGAGACGCGATGCGCAAGTACCTTATTTCCCGAATGGCTTTCTAAATGATGCTGCAAGTATCACAGATTTCTCGATTCAGGTCGTGGGCACGTTTGGTAGTGTAGACGATTTACCATTACTCAAAACGTTATGCGATCACCAACGACACGGGGTTGGGGTTCTTGACGCTATAAAACGAATTGAAGCCAGGACGCGTATCTAGGCTGATAAGCTTCAAATCGGAAAAACTCCTCGCTCAACTTTTCCCGCAGAAAGGAAAACGGCCCCCGAAGGGGCCGCCAGGTTGCTGACAAAGCCCTGGCCATTTGGCCGGGGCTTTGTTGTTATTGGTGGATGCTAAAAGATCCCGGTCCGACCCAACACGAGCTGGAGATGGTGACACTGGAAGAGCTGGTGCCTTCCGATCACCTGCTTCGGCGTATCGATGCCATCGTGGATTTCTCATTCATTCGCGACGAAGTCCGCCACCTGTACTGCGACGACAACGGCCGCCCGGCGCTGGACCCGGTGGTGTTGTTCAAGGCGCTGTTCATCGGCTATCTGTTTGGCATTCGCAGCGAGCGGCAGTTGGTGCGCGAGCTGCAAGTGAACGTGGCGTATCGCTGGTTCCTGGGGCTGCGTCTGACCGACAAAGTGCCGGACGCTTCGACGTTCAGCCAGAACCGGCGGCGCCGGTTCCGCGACAGCGACATCGCGCAGAGGCTGTTCGACCGGATCGTGGAGCAGGCCATGGAACGGGGCCTGGTGGGCGGGCGCATCCTGTACACCGACAGCACGCACATCAAGGCCAGCGCCAACCGGCATCACTACACGGTTGAAGACGTTGAGGTGAGCCCGCAAGCCTATCTGGCGGAGCTGGAAGCGTCAGTCACTGAAGACCGGGAGGCGCACGGAAAAAAGCCGCTGCCGCCTCGCCCCGAGGCGGAACCGGAGACGGCGCGCAAAAAGATCAGTAAGACGGACCCGGACAGCGGCTACATGGTGCGCGAAGGCAAGCCCAAGGGGTTCTTCTACCTGGACCACCGCACGGTGGACGCTAAGCACACGATCATCACGGACGTCCACGTGACGCCGGCGAGCGTGCACGACAGTGTGCCGTATCTGGAGCGGCTGGACCGTCAGAGCGAGCGGTTCGGGTTCGAGGTGGAAGCGGTGGGCCTGGACGCGGGGTACTTCACGGCGGCGATCTGCCAGGGTCTGGACAAGCGCGCGCTGTATGGGGTGATCGGGTATCGCCGGCCGAATAAGGCCAAGGGGATGATGGCCAAGCGGTTGTTTATCTACGACGAGACGGCCGATGTCTACCGCTGTCCGGAGGGACAAGCGCTGCGCTACGCGACCACCAACCGGCAGGGATACCGTCATTACCAATCGGACCCGGCCTGGTGCCGGAGTTGCCCGCGACTGTCTGAGTGCACGCGCAACGACAAGCAGCAAAAGACGGTGACGCGTCATGTCTGGGAAGCGGCGAAGGAACGGGTCAATCGACACCGTCTGGAGTCGGAGGGGAAGCAGGTCTACGAGCGACGCAAGGAGACGGTGGAACGCAGCTTCGCGGACGCCAAGCAACTGCATGGGTACCGCTATGCGCGAATGCGGGGTCTGGCGGGGATGCGTGAGCAGGCGTTGCTGTCGGCGGCGGCGCAGAACTTGAAAAAGATGGCGTTGGCGGCCTGAGGGGCGGTATCAGCGCGTTTTACCGGTCTAACAAACGTCTCATCGTCCCCTAACGGCGACTCGTCCTTCCGATCCGGCCCTGGCTCCTCGAACCGATCCGACCCATAACTGCGCTCTCCTGATCCACGGATCACCGCCCAGAAACGACGAACCCCGCTTAAGGCGGGGTTCGTCAGCAACCTGACGGCCCCCGAAGGGGCCGCCAAAGATTAAGCAATGCTCAGTTCACCAACTGCCGAGCCAGCGCCACTTCCACCGAGTCTCCGTCCTGGTTGAGGACATTGAGCCCGGACTCCGGCACGTCTCCCGACGTGCTCTGTGACACGGTGATCTTCCTGGCCATCAGCCCCAGACAGGTCATCTGCGAGGTGGCGGCATAGCCGAGGTAGATCACCCTGACCGGCTGCTTCTGGCCGATGCGCCAGGAGCGTCGGGCGGCCTGTTGAAGGCTGTATACGTTGTAGCCCGACTGCATGAACACGATGGTCGGGAACTCCAACAGGTCCAGGCCGGTTTTCACTAGTTCCGGATTGGTGATGAGCACGTCGATGCCGCGATCGAGCTGCTCGGCGATCCAGTCTTCCCGGCGGGCGGCATCCACGCTCGCGCGCAGCACCGCCACCTTGAAGCCTTCCTGCTCAAGTAGCCCTTTCAGCCGTGACGTGGTATCCCGCGTCCCGGTATAGACGCTGTAGACCAGAACCTTGCGACCAGCCGCCTTCTCTTCACGGCAGATTTCGATCAGTTCCCGTTCCTTCGGCATGATCTCCAGGTCGGAGAACAGCGAGGGGGTGAACGCCAGCAGATTGCGGGTTCGCGGGTGCTTGACCGTCTCCGCACGGAAGCAGGTGTCCGGCCAGGCCAGGAGCACGTTGAGCACTACACCCAACAGGGTCGAGTCGCGGCGCGCCAGGGCCTGCTTCAGCTCAGCGGTCAACTGCCCCGCCAAGCGTGAGTAGGCCTGCGCCTGCTCGTCGGCCATGGCTACTTCGCGGAACTCCTCGTCGTAGGGCGGCAGCACATTGCCACCAATGTCCTTCAACTTGAGGAAGACTGTGAACGGCAAGACACAGCGCAGCACACCCTTCGGACCGAAGCCTGGGGCCTTCACGGTCCGCACCGTGATCTTGCTGCCCTTGGCGGTCTTGTGGGCCGAGCCATTGCTCTCGGAGTAGATGTCCTTGAGCACACCGTGATCGCGCATGAACGCCATCGCGGCCGGCGTCAGGCTGCCTTGACTACTCGGTCGGTAGCCGTCTTCGATCATTCGTCCGGGCAAGGCGCGGAACAGAAGATAAAAGATGTCGTCGCCGTAGCCCCCCATCAGGGTGCCGGTGAGCAGCAGTGTCTTGCGCACCTTGGATGCCAATACGCCCATGGCTTGCCCCTGGGCAGAGCCCGCGTTCTTGTACTCGTGCGCCTCGTCGGCGATGAGCAGGTCGAACGTGCCTTGCGGCAGGTAGCGTTTCACGAACTCCGACGGCTGGTAACCACCTTCACCAAAGCCAAACTCCATTGAGGCCATGGCGCGTTCCATGCGCTGGGCCTGGCGGTCGGAAAACACCAGTTCGCCGTCGTCGCCCATCAGGTTGATGAATTCATACAGGTTATCGCCCAGCATGGAGGCCAGGAACGACTCGCCGAACTGCTTCATCAACTTCTGGGCGGTGACTTCACCGATGGTGGGAATACGCTTGAGGGCCTTGAGCACGGCTTGCGACTGGTCGTTGGCCGACAGCCTGCGGGGACGGATCAGCGTCCACAGCGCCGAGGCACAGTGGCTGCATTGGCGGCGGGATTCCTCCGCTTCCAGCTCCACCGGATTGATCGGCCCGCCGTCCAGGTTGGTGATGACCTGACCGCAATGCGGGCAGGCTCCCACGTCGCCGTGACGGGTACGACGGCTCACGAACACCGGCTTCCAGTGAAAGCCCATGCGCATGCGCACGCGACCAAGGATGAAGAACTCCGGCCCTTGGGACGGCACACCCAACTGCTCGCGCAGCTTGATGAGCTTGACCAGGGTGTCCGGGCCGTTGAGCACCCAGACCTTGGCGCCGGCCACGGTCTCCTGGATTTCCCGCCGCCACTTGTAGACCAGGTGGGGAGGCGAGAGTACCAGAGTACGGCGGTAGCCTTCGGCGTTGAGCACGGCGGCCGTGGCGATGCCGACGGTCGTCTTGCCGCAACCCATCTCACCGTTGACGATGGCGGCGCGTTCGCCACGATCGACCAGCAGTTCGGTGACGGCGTGGACGACATCGGCCTGGGCGGGAAACAACTGCCGCTTCAGACCGGCCAGGATGACTTGGCGATGCGCCCTTGCCTGACCGGTATAGACCGGCGGGTTGGCGCGGTTGAGGGAGTCGAGCAGCTCGTCACCGAATTCGAACACGAAGTCCTGCAGACTGATGTCGAGCGGGGACGAGACATTGTCGAGCAGGTCGCCCTGCGCGGCGGTTTCAGAACAAATGTTTTCAGAACAAGTATCGAGGGACATGATAATGCCTCCAATGAAATTGGGGCATGCACCTCCCCCGATGGGGCGATGGCATGCCCCAGGGTTGGGAGAAAGTGGATCAGTACTCGTCGGGCAACAACAGCGTGGTCACGCTTCGGTTCCATTCGGTAATGATCCAGATCTTCAAGGCCGGTGTGATCTGGTAGGACGAGAACAGCCGATCTCCGTGCATGAGTGCGGCGTCGTTGGTACGCCGATCCTCATCGCAGAGGTCGCCCCAGTCGCCATTCAGATGGCGTTGGAGATAGGGTCCGGGGTTGAATACCCCCCGTTGAATCAGGTCGTCGACGCCTTGGGTCATGACGACTTGGCCAGCCTTGAAGCGTGGTTGAGACAATGTAATGAGTGCCATGGTGATTACCTCTCAGAATGACGGGGCCACGGCACCCCACTGGGGTGACTGGACCCCGGTGGGTGAATGAAACAGATGGATGAAATGACGGCGAACCTTCTGTGAAACGCGATCAGCGGATGGTCAGCACCTGCCCCTGCGTTGAGGAGCCGGGTGTCATGTCCCAGGCGCGGATCACGGGGACGAAGCGGTCGGTGAGGATGCGCGTCTCGGCGACCGAGCCGTCATCCCGTTCCCGATACTCCGTGGCCAAGGATTTCTCCTTGTGAGTATCGCCCTTGACCACCAGCACCTTGCCGGTTCTGGAGGTCACGACACCGGAAATCGCACCGGCCGCGAGAGCCAGGGCGAGGTGCCAGTGCGACAGGGCTCGCGCCGGAGGCCGTGGAACTTGATGTACGGCACCCAAGTGCGTATCGAGCGACGGCCACAGCCCCTGCAGGCGCTGCACTTCGTCGGCGAACTGCTCAGGTTCGAGCGTGACACGATAAAAGTGCTCCGGCTCGCCGGACGATGCCGGCACGCTGTAGGGCTGAAACGGCCATACATCGGGCAGTTCCTCGGCGTCGACATCACCCCGACCGATTTGCAGCAACAGACTGCGTGTGGTCCTGGCTTCGTCGGCGTTCTGCTCGCGTTGCCGAATGCGCCGACCGAAGATCACCACTTGCTTGAATTGCGTATCCACCGCACGGTAGATGCGCAAGTCGGCAAAATGGCGCGTCAGCCAGCCCACCAGTTCGGCGTCGAGCACGTAGCTGGGGATGATGAACACCAGCACGCCGTCGTACTGCAACAGCGGCAGGCTGCGTTGATAGAACAGCTTCTCCAATCGGGCGCGGCCCTGTCCCTGGTAGCCGATGTTGCCATCGACACCACGGCTCAGGTCGCCATAGGGTGGATTGAGCCACAGCAGTCCAAAGGACTGTCGTGAGATCAGCGAATCCATCAGATCGCCGTACAGACAACGATCGACCAGCTTGCGCGCATGGTCGGCGCGCTCTGCGTCGTACTCGACGGCAAAGGCCTTCACCTGCTCGCGCCCGAGGGCATGGGCGGCTTCGGCAATCGCCACGCCTTCGCCGGCGCAGGGATCGAGGATGCACAGGGAACCGGGTGACGGCGCCAGTGCGGACAGGGCTCTTTCCAACGTGGATTCGTCCGTCGGGAAGTAGCCGTTTTTGATGAAATTGCGGGCAAGCCGCGGAAACATGAGAGCCATGAATTTCTCCTGTCGGATAGTGGGAAAAGGGTTGGGCATGCTTGTGCATGCCCGGTGTGGGAGCGGTTCAGGCCACCCGCCGTAGCGGTTTGCCAGCGTCCAGCTCGTCTTTCGCAACACCCAGCGTGCCGCTGCGGATCAGATCGCCCAGCGCCGTGGTCAGCGCCGGGATATCCAGGGCCAGCCGGTGGCCTTCCAGTCGCCCGAGAGCGAATGGCAGGCGCGTCAGCATCTCCTGTGACTGCAACAATGCCAGCACGGTATCGCGCCAGTGATCGAGCAGGGGCAATGGGCAGGTCTCCTGTACCAGCGCCCACAGGCGCCCGGTGTGGTCGGACCTATCCCTGGGCAACAGGGCCAGTGCGCTGGCATTGGTTTTGTCCGGCTTAACGCAGCGTGTATCGAACAACCATAAATGCACCATGGAGCCGAACAGGGTTCGTCTGAAGGCGCGGGTGGACCGTTTTTCCAGGTGATCGGCGTTGCCGACGAAGATCGGCACCGATACATCCTGCTCGGTGATGAGATGGAATCGGTCCAGTCCTTGCTCCGTACGACTGAGAGTCAGTCGGGCCAGAAACTCCTGAACGGCAGTGTCGCGCGCCCAGATGGACAGAAAGACCAGGTTGCCGTTTTCATCGGCGACGCAGCCATCGGCCATCAGGTCGGGGCATTCGTCGATCCGAAACAACGGTTGAGTGGATAATGGTGTGGGCATGTCGATGTCCTCTTGAGTTGATAAAGAGGCACTCATGCCCATCGGGGCGAACGAGTGCCCCTTGGGGTGGATGAAGGTCGGTGGAAAGGTCAGTTCGCCATTGCCACCGGATTGTTGCGGGCATTTCGCCGCGCGTGATAGTCCCGGACGCCTTCACGCCACTCTTGACATTGCTCGGGTGCCATGTCGAGATAGCGCAAGGGGCACGAGTAGTAGTAAGGATGCATACCTTCTTCCAGGGGCTTATGCCCCCATTCCTGGCCGCAGCCCTGCAATAAGTCGCAGCGGATGAATGACGTGGTCTCGCCGATGTCGAGACCGAAGATACCCGCTTCCTTGACGGTGATGCGCACGACGGACCAAAGCACGTTGCCGCGTATGGAACGGGCAATGACCTCATAACGGGCGCGTTCACCCTCCAGCGGTTGCACCAGTTTCTCGATGAGTTGAGCGCGGGTTTGCCGCGAGAAATACCAGCCCATGGGAGTTCTCCTGTGAAAAAAATGCCGGAGTCCTCCCCAACGGGGCGTGACCCCGGCGGGTGGTGGGAAGTCGCGCGAGGCGACGGTTGATCAGGCGGTGAGCCGGTGCCAGTCCTGGGACAGGGGCGCGAACTCGTAACCCAGAGCTCCGAGGCGGTCGCGTTGCTGGCGCAACAGTCGACGGTCGACGGTGGCATCCAGTTTCACGACATCGCCCAAGGGCCAGAGTGGGCCGAAGAGTGTGACGTCATCGTCCTGAGAAACCGGCTTGGCCGGCTTGCTGGGCACGGCGGCACCGAACGGTGTGGTATCGACCAGAGGGTCGTTCGCCTCCCTGTCATCCTCCGCTTCGGCGGGAGCCGTTGCAGCAGGCACAGGGGCTTGAGCTTCCTCGTCGATAGGATCGACTTCCTGCGGACTAAGCCGGTTGGCTTCGTCACTGCTCAGGGGGTCGATAGTCGACAGGGTCATCCCGCCCAGGTGGGCGCGGATCTCGATGACCATGCGGCCGCTGGTGTTGTACGTGGAGGGACGAATCTCGGTGATGACGAAATCGCCCTCGTACTTACCCTCGCGGTACTGATCAAGCTCGGCATTCTTGATGACGAATTCGCCGATGGAGGTGGCGAGGCGGCCGACGTTGAAGTCGCCGTTCCTGCCGTGGATGGTTCTGATGGCCAACTGGCCTGAGAGAGTGATCATGGGTCAGCTCCTTGTGCTGAATCGTGAGAGAAGAAAGCAAGGCCCCGGCAGGGGCCATGCAGTTCAGAAGGACTCGGCCGATACGGGCACGTCATCGCCAGCGTCGACAGTCACGACGTCGGATGCAGGGGCATCCTCCGCAGCGGCTGCTTCAGGCGCGTGTGACGTGCCGGCATGCGCCGTTCCTTCAGCGGCCTTGGGTTCGGCCTTGTAGACGAGCTGACCGTCGACCTTGATCCAACTGACGAAGAGCAGTCGGGCCTTCAGGCTGACGCCCTGTTCACCGGCACGCTTCCCCTTGCTGTAGGTGAAGGTGTCGGCCCACAGGTCACCCAGGTGGAAGCCGATCAGTACTTTGCGTTCGGCCTCGACGGCCTGCTGGCAACGACGGATCAGATGCTGGGCCTCGCTGCCGGAAACGCGCACGTCGAAACGGCGGTATTCCGGTGAATCGCTCGGACCATTCAGCGCTGCAATGTCGCAGGCAAGAAAGGCATCACCTTTACGGGGCGTCACTTCGCGAATGCGATTGAGATAACCCAGGCCGGTGATATGCAGGTCGAAATAGGACTTTTCAGATGAAGGGTTCATGGTGAATCTCCAGATGTAATAAATAAACAAGCGGAGACACACCCACCCTGGCGGGGAGGTATAACCCCCGCGCGGGTCGATGGATCGGATGATCCTGGTAGTGCTGTGCATCCACCATCCCGAGGGATGGCCGTTCGCGCTGGGGATGCTGAGGCGAACTGGTTGGGTCACGCGGTCGGAACCGCGCCGTAGCCTTGAAGACCGTGGCTACCTGGGCATGTCGCTGACGCATCAGCGGAACATGCTGGCAGGGTGGCACCGCAACGTGTCGGTCGGCGACCTTCAATAGGAATCTGTGCGCACCCCAATTGTTCGCAAGAAAAAGAGCCCCAATCGGGGCTCAGGCATCAGTTGTCGAAAGTCGGCAACCCTTCCAGGAATGCCACATTAGGATCGAAGGTCAGGATGCGCACGTCTGCCTGGGCGGCAAGCTGCATCACGGTGATCAGGGGCTGTGGCACACAGGCATTCACCAACTCGTCATGCAGAGACTGTGCATCCCGACCCTCGACGAAGGTGAGGTTGTCGTCTACCCAAGGGGTGGCGATCAACTTCACCCCCACTGCGTCACTGTCGGGGATACGAAAGGCCTCGAACAGCAGACCAGTAGGCGTGGAAGCACTGGCCAAGTCTTCGAGATACTGAAGCGCCTCCTCGGGCAAGTGTCCGGAACTGATCTCCCAACACCGGCTGTAGTGGCCGGTTTCGAATGTCAATCGCCGCACGACTTCCAGGGCGGCTTCGTGGCTGTATATATCACCCACATGAACGGGTGTACCGCCATCATCCGCCATGACGGCATGGACGACGGTCTGCACCACGCCAAGGCTGGGACAACGAGCGTCGAGCTCACTGGCAACGTCCTGGCCTTCGGTGATCACAGTAAAGTCATCACAAAAGACGCATTCGAAGCGAGTGATTTGCTCATCTGTCAGATGAGCCTGTGAAGTATGCAGTGGAAGATAGGTCAGCGGGCAATCATCCTCATAGCGGATAGCCAGCAAGCGTTGAATGGACAGGCCTCGATAGCCTCGGATAAAGGGATTGTTTAAGGGGATCATGGGTGTTCTCCAGTAGAGGAAAGGTGGAGCCGATCCCCCACTGGGGATCAGACCCCTGGGGTTGAAGAAAATAGGCTGTTACCAGCCGGTATAGTTGAGGATCAGGTCGGCAATGACCTGACGCCGTTCCAGGTCCAGGCCACCAAGGTCAGACAGACCGTGGACGCCAACCCGCTTGAGCAGCGCACCGCCAATCTCGGCGTTGTAGAAGCTAACCATGGCGGCCAGAAAGACCCGTTCGCCGGAACTCATCACGCCAATGGCTTGATCGATGACCTCCAGATTCGGGCACAAATCCCACTTGTCCTCGGCCTGGTCGACATGGTCCTTGGTGCCCTTGCCAAACAGAGCGGGATTGAGCAGTTGGACACCGCGTTTCCAAGCCTGGAAGAAAGCCTCGGGCGCCTGTGTGAAATGCCGATCATTGAGGGCAATCTGTTCCAGCATTGCCTGTTTGTTCATCGTGTTCATCGCAAATGCTCCTGATCGTTGAGACTCATGGGTGCGTCCGCTGTGTCCATGCGCCGGTTTTCAGGGCATGGCTGGCGGCGTCGTGAGTGGGGAAGTATTCGACGGACTCGCGCGAGACGGGGCCGTCATCGAAGGTGCCGAGGTAGTACCCGGCGGCACAGCGCAGCACCTGCAGAGGCAGGCGCTTGCCCGCATAAACTAATGCCATGGAGCCGGCCTCGGCGACCGGTCTGGCGGTGACTGGATAGATGGACATGGAACTCTCCATTGAGTGATGGGAAGCGCCACATCCCAGCGGGACATGGGATTCCCGTGGGGTGGATGAAGCATCGTCGCCCTGACAGGGCGATCGTCCGCGAGACGATGCGTGGCGGACTGGTCCGGTCGTCCTTGAACCACCAGGATGCAGCCTTGAAGACCGGGGCTGCCTGGGCATGGTGCTGACGAAGATCAGCAACTCATTGGGTCAAGGTTCCAAAGTCTTGCGGGTGTTGGCGAGGGAGAATCCGTTATTGAATTCGCCCTGTTTGGCAGGGCAAGTGGCAAGTAATGGTGGCCACGGGAAAAGCAGCCGAAGGCAGATGCCTTCGGCGTGGATGAGGTCACCACCCGTGGGCTGCACAGGGCCCGGTCGTCGTCAGAACCTGGCACTGTTCCAGCAAGCACACCCGGCCCGTGTCGTGGCTGGGGCCGGCGTCCTCTGGCACACATCCGCGCACAAAGGGAGCCCGTTGTTTCGCCGGTGGGCGCCGGCGCCGAATACCGCTGACCCCGGAGGGTCTCCTGACGGCTCGCGCGAGCAGGCACAAGACGTCAGGAGACCCTTCGCGAGCAGCGAAGCATTGACGAAGGGAAGATCCCTCGGGTCATGGGATCGATGAACATTGGCCTTCTCGCCGGCGGCCAAAACCGCCAGGCGCGCACACCGAGATAGAAGGTAAGGCGTGCTGGGGCACCGCGCGGGGTGCGGGCGTTCGCGTGGAGCCAGTTGATCCGGGAAAACAGTCATGCCGTTCTGGAGGATGAGCGCTTGCGCTTACGTCCGCGACGGCCTTTGCCGGTTGATTTGATGGGCAGGGTGCCCTTGCAATCCGGATATCGGCTGCATGACCAGAAGGCACCGTTCTTGCCGTGTCGTTGGCGCGTGGCTGCCCCGCATTGCGGGCAGGCTGGCCCTTGCGGCTGGGCGATCGTCAGGGCGGCTCCCCGGTACTGCTGCACCAGTTGCGCCACCCAGGCCGATTGCTTGTCGATAAAGCCGTCCAGCGTCATCTGGCCCGCCTCGATTCTATCCAAGGCCTGCTCCCAGATAGCGGTGGTGCCGGGATCGGCGATCGCTTCGGGAACCGCGTCGATCAGTGTGAAGGCGGCCTCGGTCGCTCGGATTGCCTTGCCCTTTTTGGCAATGTAACCACGCGCCAGCAGGCCATTGATGATGCCGGCGCGGGTGGCCTCGGTGCCGATCCCCGTAGTTTCCTTCAGCGTCTGCTTGAGCCGAGGGTCGGTCACCAGCTTGGCCACGCCTTTCATAGCCTTGATCAGTTCACCCTGCGTGTAGGGCCGGGGTGGCTTGGTTTTAAGCGCCTTCAGCTCGACCTGTTCCAGTGAGCAGGTCGCATCGGTTGCAAGCGGGGGCAGTCGCTGACTCTGCGCGTCACTCGGTTCCACCTCCTGTTCATTACGGGGCATCACGCGGTGCCAACCGGGTTCGACCACCTGTTTGCCCACGGCCTGTAGCGACTGCCCGGTGGCTGCGAACTGGGCATGGGTCCGGTCGAACTCGTGGTGCTGCAGGAACTGCGTCAGGTAGTGGGCCCGGATGAGCTGGTAGAGAGCCAGCTCCTTCGCCGACATGGCACTGAGGTTGGCTGGCTCCAGGGTCGGAATGATGCCATGGTGGGCTGTCACCTTGCCGTCGTTCCAGGCGCGGGAGCGGATGCTTCGGTCCAGACCGTCGATCAAGGGGCGCAAGGCCGGGTCAGAAGCCACCAGGGCGTCGAGGACGGTTGGGACTTCCGCCAGCATGCTTTCGGGCAGGTAGCCCGAATCACTGCGCGGATAGGTCGTCGCCTTGTGCGTCTCGTACAGGGCCTGGGCGATGTCCAGGGTCTCCTGCACGTCCAGTCCGAACTGCCGGGAACACACCTCCTGCAAGGTACCCAGGTCGAACGGTAGCGGCGGTGCCTCACGCACACGCTCCGTTTCCACGTGGGTCACGGTGGCGTCACGGGCCTTGCGCAGCGCATCGGCGGCGCTTCGCGCCACGGATTCCTGCAGGCACCGGCCTGCTTCGTCCGTGCTGCCGTCAGGCGGTAACCAACTCGCCTTGAAGGATTGGCCTGCGTGGATGAGGACCATCTCGATGTCCCAATAGGGCACGGCAACGAAGCGTTCGATGGCCCGGTCGCGATCCACTACCAGCTTCAGGGTGGGCGTCTGCACCCGGCCCACCGAGAGCACGCCGCCGTAGCCCGACTGTTGACCCAGCAGGGTGAACAGTCGGCTCAGGTTCATGCCGATCAGCCAGTCCGCCCGGGAGCGCGCCAGGGCTGAGTGGTACAGGGGCAGCGTTTCCGTTCCCGGCTTGAGCGCATCCAGCGCCTTGCGAATGGAGGTGTCGTTCAGTGCCGACAACCAGAGCCGCCGAATCGGCCCGCGGTAGCCGCACAGGTCGAGGATCTCGTGGGCAATCATCTCGCCCTCACGATCGGCGTCGGTGGCGATCACCAGTTCGGAGGCCTTGGCGATGAGCTGCTTGACGATGTTGAACTGCGCTTTGGTCGAGGCCTTGACCTCGATGCGCCAGCGCTCGGGAATAATGGGCAACTGCTTGATCGACCAGCGCCGGTACTGCTCGCCGTAGGCTTCCGGCGGCGCGGTTTCGAGCAGATGGCCGATGCACCAGGTCACCGTGATGCCTGATCCCGTGTAGCAACCGTTACCGCGCTGTCGGGCTCCCAGCACACGGGCGATGTCCTTGCCCTGCGAGGGCTTCTCGCACAGATAGACCCGCATGCTGTTTCTCCTTGGATGTCATGGGTTGGCCCAGTGATCGACGTGGCTACAGCATGGCGGTCGGTGAATGGTGTAGCTGCACATAACCCGATCTTGCTGGGTTCCGGGTTTTGGCCTGGCATGATGGGTGACATGCGGGGTGGCATGAGGGGCAACATGCAGGGTGGGAAGAGTGGACGTTGATGGGCTTCGGTGGCGCTATACCAGTGGTATAACCGTCGCTGGCGCAAAGTGAGCGGCTGAAGGTTGGTGCAGCCGCTCACGGCCTTGCTCACTCGTCAGCAGGTGGCTCACTGTCGGGCTCCCTGGGCACCAGGGTCACGCGCTCGATGCGATACGGCAGGATACCGACCCGGCGTGCCTCGATTTTGAAGGTCACGCGCTCGTTCTCCTCGGCGTCCTCCCACTCGTCGCGTACCGTCCGGCCTTCCACCAGTACGCGCATACCCTTCTGGTACAGCGTCTGCCAGTGTTCGGCGTCGCGGTGCCACAGCTCCACCGGTGCCCAGAAACCGCCGCGGTCCTCATACCCATCCTTGGTAGGAATGGGATTGTCGAAATACACGTTCAGCCGCAGCAACCGGCGGGGTTCGTCATTGCCGTGGGTGAACTCCCGGTACTCTGGCGCAGAGCCGATATTGCCCTCGCCGTAGAAGTGTGTGCTCATGGGTTTGACTCCTTGGTGGTGGCGTGCCCCTGGGTACGCCGGTGATAGGCCGCTTCGGCCTGGGCCATCTTGCCGGCGCAGTCCAGGGCCTGGCGGGCAATGCTGTGGGTGAGGCTGATCTGCATGTTCAGGGCAATGCGCTGTAGCTCCATGGCGTACAGGTCGTCGATCAGCGAGACGGGGGTCGCGGGGGCGGCGATCAGTCCCTCCCACAGGGCGACGCCCATGGATGACCGGTCGAGGTTGCGCCAGCGCAGGAAGGTGGTCCCGGCGCCAGTGGTCTGCTGGGCCAGTTGCACGCCAAGCAGGTTGAATGGCACCTGACGGGCTTGGGGCAGCACGTGCCGCAGCGCCAAGCTGATCAGGTCCTCGCGCAGCCCGATGCATTGGTTGGCCCAGTCCTCCAGACTCCCCTTACCCTTAAAGGGTTTTAAAAGGCCTTTTAGGTAGGCAGCGTGTTCCAGGCGCTGGAAGTCCGGCTGTTCCAGGGGCGCAAAGGGCCGCGACGTACCAAGACGTGTTGACACAGTCATGCTGGCGCCTCCTCGTCTGGCGATACGCTGTCGTCAGCTTCGTCGTCATCCCCGGCCTTGTCGGCTGGCGCATCACTGGGAGATGCTGGCTTGGCCGAGGTATCTCGCGACGATCGGCGGTTGATCGGCGGCGCGAAGCGCGAACGGCGGGTGCCTTCGAGTACGTCCTGGGGCAAGTCTCCAAACTTGTCCCGTGCCGTCCGCGCCACCGCGTTGTTGGCCGCAAAGTCGTCCCGGCAGGTGCCGGAATAGCGGTACTGCTGGGCCAGCGAGAACAGGCTGCGCAGGGCATGCGCCCCATCGTTGAGCCAGCGTTCCAGGGTGCTGCGATCGATCAACGCGGTGTGATGCGCCAGGATCAGGCGGCGTGCCAGCTCGTCGTAGTCGGCGAGCAGATAGACCGCCATGAAGCCTAGCTGGGCATTGACGAACAGGGGCAGCTTGATGGGCTGGACGTTGAGATTGTCCCCCAGGCTGAGGGCCGCCGGTACATCCGCCAGGGCCTGGTCCACCTGTTCGCGCAGGGCCTGCAGTCGTGTCCGGGTGTCGTTGATCTTCTCCTCGACCCGCAGCATCCACCAGTCCGAGTAGGGGTCGTCCTGTTCAGCCCCGCGCTTGAGCTTGTTCATGATCGACAGGAAGGCGTTGAGGCCGATGATGCCCGGCTTGCCTTCCGAGGCGGCGCGCCCATGCCAGATGCGGGAGGCGTGGTGGGTGTGCAGCGTCAGCGCCATCGCGCTGCGCAGCGATCCGAGGTTCAGTTGCAGAGATTCGTTGGCCATGTCAGCGACTCGCTGTGAAGAATCGAGCCGCCAGCATCGACAAAGTCCGGAAGGCAGTCAGTAAACAAACCGCACTCACACACTGCCTGTTTCCGGAAGGAGACTGCGATAGCCGTCGATAGCCTTATGCCACTGGCATAATTCCATCAAGTACTGCGGAACATCGCTTGAAGGCGGGCGATATGGGCCTTCGCCTGTTCCGGGTCCACTGGTTGAGCTGGGCGTTCAGTCTCGGTGTCTATCCGATGTGCTGGCGTCGGCGGTGGATCTTTCCTGGACGGGCCGACACCGGCCCACGCATGGAACTCTCCCCGGATGGCCCGCTGGATGATGCCAAATAGGTAGTTGGCTGGCTTTTGCACGTGACTGTCACAACAGCGAACGTCCCATTCGTCTAGCACGGCCTGTTGCAGTTCGCTGTCGACCTTCCTGAGTGCGAGTAATGCCCCGGCTTGCTGCTCGTCATCGAGGCGATGAAAACGCGGTGGCAGGTCCAGATATTCCAACTCGCGCAGTACAGTACGTACTTTATTATTTTTAATACTTCTTTTACGTACTGTACTGTCATTCTTCGGAATCGGAAGCGTGCCGTCTGACGGGGCTTTGCGCCCTGATTCCGATTCGGAAAGCGGCTCGTCGTAATGCCGTAGAAGGCCTTGGGCGCTTTCTACGGTTTTAGGGTTATCCACAGGCTCTTGATCACTGATATTGGCGTCCCAGTTCTGCTCGGCCAGCCGCTGCGCCATCACCTGCAGACGTGACGGCAGTGTCCGACCGCTGACCATCGGGTCCTCGGTGATTTCCCTGAGCGTATGGACACCGACGACCCGCACCGCTTTCGCCGAGTGTGTCAGTGCCTGGCTGACCAGCCCCAGGTATTCGGTGTCGAGCTGCATGGCCTCGAAGGGGGACAGCGGTTCGTCATGCAGCACGTAGAGGTTGCCCTGGATGCGTCCGGAACGGGCGTCCCGTCGTCGCCGCACCAGGCTGAGCCATCGGGTCAATCGCAACTGGGTCAGTGCACGGGCCACGGTTTCGTGGGATGCCTTGGCCGTACATGGCATCGATGCCAGGTAGGGTCGCAGGCGCTCGTAGGTGGGAAAGGCGGTCACGCCATCATCGTTCAGCAGCAGGCGAAACACCTGCCAGGCATTGCGCTCCAGGGGTGTCAGGCGGCGATCGAGGAACAGTCCCCTGGGAACACTCTCGTGACGGTTACCGCTGAACAGGAAGCCATCCTGTGGGGTGGATTCCTCCGAGGAGGGTTTCAGGTGTTGGGTGGCTTCATCGAGGAGCGCCGCCAGCGAGACGGGGCCTTTGGGTCGGCCGGGATCGTCGGTGGCCATGGCTTACACCAGGCCCTGATCGATCCAGCCATGGATGGTTGACCACAAAACGGAGGCTGGCAAGTCGAGGTCCTCGGCCAGATCCAGGGTGAGTTCCAGCATCGCCATAGAGTCATCGAGCGCGATGCCACGCTGCTTGACCTCGGGCTCCCAGCGCCGCCACAGCTCAGTGTCCTGTGCCTCGTTCAGCTCTGGATGACGGCCCTTGCGCTTGGGCAGGCCGAGAATGTCGCGGCGCAAGGCCACTTCCTGATGCGTCAGCCCGTAGAACTTGCTCACCATCTCGGTGCTGGCGCCCAGGCGCAGCATACGATCGACGGCGGCGATCTCCTTTTCGACATCCGCCACTTGGCGCAGCAGGCGCTGCAGCACGTCGCGGTTCACGGTCACCGAGCACCAGGGCACGGTGGCATTGATCAGTACGCTGACCAGTGCCGGATGTTTCAGGGCGCCCAGTTCCTCCTCGCCGAAACCCATGGCCTTGCAGCGACGCAACTGACCGTTGCGCAGATCGTGCAACGCCTGTGCGATTACAGCTTGGTTGAGTGGATGCGGTACCGACATGCTGCCTCCCGAAACCCTATGAACCGGGGGGCGTCGTGGTGTCCGCCCCGGTGCCCGATTCCAGTTCCACCAGGCGGCGCGATAGCCGCAACAGGCGAAACAGCTTGACCAGACCGTTGTCGCTCAGGCGCGAGACCTGACCGCTGCCTGTGCCCTGTCGCCCTTGCAGCAGTGGCCCCAGAGAATCCAGCAACCGTAGATTGTCGAGATCGCCAAGGGGGGAGCTCGATGACTGGTATCCCGTACTGAGTGCATGGAGCAGGGTGAGAACGGCCCGGCCGATCATCGGTACCACGCGGCCATCGGTGGCGAGTATGCTCATGTCGCAGATGAAACCGATGCCTGTATCGATCGGCTGAATGTGTTCGGCTTGGCCCGCCTCGTCCGCGATTTCACCGGCGAACTGCGCGATATGCACCCGTAGGCTGTCCGGTGCATCCAGTCCGGGCTCGATGTGCCAGACATCCGTGATGGGGTAGAGACCGCCCGCCTGCACGGGGATGGCCTTCAGCACGTTCGATGCGAAGTCCTCCAGTGCGTCGCCCGTCCTGTCGGCGACCAGGCGTTGGATGTCCTGCAACCGATCGGTCGTTGTCGCCAGCGAGACGATGTTCCCCGCGAGTCGTTCGTTCCGATCCTCATCCGGCGGTTCGGCGTTGTCAGTGGAGGCCGGGGATCGAGCGGGCTCCCGGGCCGGAGGTGCATCTTCCAGGGAGGGTTTTGAAACCGGCGCTGAAGTACGTGATGTGTCGGCCGGAGAGGAAGGCGGTTGGTGCGTTCTCTCGGGGCTGACGGGAGGCGGTGGTGCCTCGACCAGCGCTGGAGGGTGTTGGATCGGATCGCTGGTCAGGATGCGGTGACGGCTTTCGGGCTCCGTGATGTCCAGCGTTAAGGTGTCGTAGTCGACGTCAAGCAACTCCGCCATCTGCCCGATCAATTCGTCCTGTACGCGCCCGACCGAGAAATCATCGGCTGCGTGGTCGAATGACGCCAGCACGTCGTGGAACAGAGCTGGAAAGTCGATGCCTGAAGGCCGGTCCCCGCAACGGGCGTCCCAGGCTCTTGCGCTGGATTTGCGTAACGCCGACAAACGTTCGATCTGCGGTCGGCCGAGGCCGCCGTAGAGCACGGTCGGCATGGCGGGAAGCAGATAGGTGACGGCATCCTGCATGCGGCTGATGTGCGGCTGGGCGATGGGGTAACCATCGGCAGTGAGGCGTCGCGCCAACTCGGTTTGTGTCAACGTCTCGCCCGATTCGATCTCGTACAGCTCCCGGGCCTTCTCGATACCGAGAGCACGTTCGATGAACGTCAGTCCGCCATGCAGTTCGTTCTCGGCCAGATGGCCGGTCAGGGCGACGATCTCGCCCCGCTCCGACCACGGGCGGAACAGGCAGGGAATACGGAAGAAGCGTTCTTCCTTGGTTTCCGTCCATAGCTCTCGCAGGATGGCCAGTCGTGTGTTGCCCCCGTTGCGGATGATGTAATGTGACTCACCGGGCCGACGAGTGATGGCTGGCGGCGAATCGAGTCCGCGTTCCCGGATCGAGTCCTTGATCTCGTCGTATAGGGGGTTGCGTGTCACACGCGGATTGAGGTCATACGGCTGCAGCTGGTCCAGCGTCACCGTCATGGCTGTGTCGGCGATGGGGTCGCTCAATGCCTCAGCCTCTGGGCCGCTGCGCTGGAACTGGTCGGCCAGTAGCTTGTCAGCCATGTCCTTGGGGGTCAGCTCAGCCATCGTTGCCCCCCTCCTTGGCAGCCGCTCGCGCCTGTCGCCGCATGCGTGCGAGGGCATTGCGCGTGGACCGATGGTCACTGGGTGTCGAGCCCGTGTAGATCGCGGGTAGTCCGGGCTTGGTGAATCGCAGATGGCCCCCAGCGGTGCGAGTGACTTCCCAGCCTTCGTTCAGGGCAAACTCGATCAGTGGCTTGAGGCGCTTGTAACCCCGCGCCGGAATGGGGAAGCGGTTCATCTGCCAACCCTCCGATGCGCACCGGCTCGCAACTGGTTGAATGCTGATTCCCAGGCGGGAAACAACTCGCAGGCCAGTGTGCGCATAGTGTCGAAGGCAGCCGGCGTGACTCGCCCTTTGGGGCGGCGGTACTCCACCCGGTGAACGGGCTGGGCCTGGGTCGAGGCACGGGGGTAGGCTTCGACGGCCGGGATGCGGGTATCGAGCACGACGATGCCTGGCTCAGTGGCAAACAGGTCGTGCAGCGCATGCTGGATCAGTCGCGCATTTGCGGAGACCGGGTGAACCCGGTTGATGAGCAATTGCAGCGGCGGCGGTTCAATGCCAAGACGCCGGTAGGGCGCGATGTCCTGCATCAATTGCAGGGTGCCACGGCGGAATTCCCGTGCTGCCAGAATCTCGGGCGTGACCGGAGAGAGGGCAAGGTCGGAGGCCAGTACCGCCATCTCCAGCAGGACGCTGCGTGCGCCCTGGGTATCGATCAGCAGCAGGTCATAGTGGGGGCGGAACGCAGGTAGCAGATTGCGCAGCCGCAGCCGACCGTCGGGCGCATGCAGCAACAGGGTATTCAGTTGTCCCTTGTCGTCATTGGACAGTATCAGGTCCAGGCCGTCGATGACGGTGTGCGATATCAGGCGGGCATGATCCTGCTCATTGAAGGCCAGCAGCTCATAGATGCCACCCGGCGCATGGGAATGCAGCGTGAAATAGCTGGACAGGGTGGGCTGCACGTCCAAGTCGAGCAACAGGACGCGCAGCCCAGCATCGGCCGCGATGCCGCCCAGGTTGGCGGCCGTGGTGGTCTTGCCCACGCCGCCCTTGGTCGAAATGATGGATACCACCTGCATGTGTTTCCTCCTCGAATGGATTAGTCCGAAAAGGAAACGTCAGGTACGCTCGTTGAGGCGGTCTTCGATCCACTGGTCGATTTCGGCAGCGTCCCAGCCCACGGCGCGCACACCCAGGCGCAGCGCCTTGGGAAATTTGCCCGCTTTCATCAGGTTGTAAATGTGCGCGCGCTTGAAGCCGGTCTTGGCTTCAACCTCGGCACGGCGCAAGATGCGGCGTTCGACCGGTTGTGTCGGGAGAGATTGTGAGGACATATTGAGCACTCCTGGACGCTCGTTAGCGTGTTGAGGAACGTGCTCGCCATTTCATGCCCTGACGGTACGCATTGCACTGCAATTGCAGAAGACGGGCCTGCAATTGCAGTCAGTATGGATCGGTATTGATATGTTGTTTGGCAGCCTTGAACTTCGACCACAAGGTTCTTTCGCTGAGCCCTGGACGGCCTGGGTAGTAGGCCAGCAATGTGCTTATTATGGAATCAGTGGTGTTAAATGAAGAGTAGCGCTTGCCGCTAGGAGATTGACCAAGCAGCAACGTCAACAGACCGCCGACGATGCTGAGATAGGTGGCCTCGCTTCTGGTCGAAATATCACGCTCAGCCGCTTCCTGATTTTTGCTCTGTTCGCTCAGTAGGCGATGTTTATCCTGCAGGATCTGTAAACTTTGTTCCATGTCTGCAATCCTTAGTTTCAGCGCTTCACGATCGGCCAGCAAGACTTGCATGGTGTCCGCGCTGATAGCGGGGTGCAGTTGTCGCTCCATGTCGTCGAACAGAAATTCAGGTTTTTGATCGGGATAGAATTGGGACATCCAGGCTTTGAGATCGACATGGCGAATGGTGAGATAAGGGTCGTCGAGTAGTGCTGGATCGTCGCGAGTAACGCCGCCTTTTCCGTAATGCAGTTCACCGTTTCTGATGCCATCCAGGATGCGTTCGATGTTGAGCTTGAGCCCCGGCCACCTTGGGAAATCATTTGGGCCTGGCACGCACTTCCCGGCGAATTCACGAAGAATCCTGGCTTCAACCCGCATCAAGCTGCTCCACCGAATCGCGGCTTCGATTGGTCGATAAAAGATTTTGGTATGCTGAGTGTCATTGTTCTTGCCCATTGTTCGTTCCAGCCACCTGGCCCTCCTGGCAAAGTGTTAGCGACAGTTCCCCAAGCCAGTAGAGGAGGTACCTTCCTCACTGGTCAGCAGTTCACACATGGGTAGACTGACGTCAATGGCCAGTAGCGATAAGGCAATATAGGGAGTGCTGCAACACCCCATTTGTCTTGGATTCTTCGCTACTAGTGCTGGCTGTCCCACGCCACGAATCAGTGTTGGAAGATGTCTCTCTCAAGTAAAGACCTGTCGTATCTGAGCCAGATCCAGTGCAGATCGATCAACCGAGCCAGACTTTTGGTGTCTGGATGCTGATCCATTCCTCTTGTACCTGAGACCACGCGACCACGACTGGCCGCCACAAGGACTGTCTTTAGTATGCACCGCTGGTGCGATGGACCTGGGCCGGTCACAATCTCTCGGGAAGAAGCGGCGGTGTGTTGCCTGGCAGGTCTAATGTCAGACAAAAAAAGAATGGCTACATGCGAATTTTCACGATCCGACGTGATTTACGCGGTGCATGAAGCTGTTCAACTGCTCGGACGGATCACTGTCTGGCCGTAGCAGGTAGGTCGTCATCATGAACGGGTTGCCCGCCAGCGGTCTGATAATGACGTCCTTATGATGGGAGGCTTCAAGCCGGGCCATGTTGGAGAAGCCGACCCCATAGCCCGCAGCCACCAATGTCAGCATCAAATCATGCGTGGCTACACGCTCTGCTACGACGGGTTGCGCATCAACCAAATTGAGTAGGCGGTCCAGTTGTTGGCTACATCCCTGGCAAACTTCCGGGCGGCAGAGTACCAGCGGGTAGTTCATGACTTCATGCAGGGGTACTCGCTTATGCACCAATAGGGGATGTCTGATTGGTACAGCCACTACCAAAGCATCATGCCAGACCGGCTCGGCGACGATACCGTCGACTACGTCATCGGACAGCGCGAAGCCGGCGTCATACAGATCACTGCGGAGACCTTTCAGTTGCTGCGAGAGAGGTGTCTCAAACAGGCGGATCTCGACTTCCGGCTCCTCTTCCCGGCAAAGCGCCAGCAATGTGGTCAAACGACTGCGAGCGATGCCGTCGGACAATGCAATACGCAGTGTGCCGCGATAGCCCGTAGCGGCAGCTTTGACGTTAGCCTTGGCCTGATCAATGCCTAACAAGACACGGCGGGCATCCTCCAGGAATACCTGGCCGGCCCAAGTCAGCCGTGTACCCCGGCTGGCACGGTCGAACAGTACGGCTCCCAGTTCGGTTTCGAGTTGCTTGATGGTGCGCGACAAGGGAGATTGCTCGATATTCAGTCGTTCGGCAGCACGACTGAAGTGCAATTCTTCGGCGACGGCGATGAAATATCGAAGGTGGCGTATCTCCATGCGCTATGTCCTCTCGATCAGCGCCACCACAGTACGATCATCATGATCGAACTCCCGGCTGTCTAGCCGAGGATGGGATCGATAGACGCATCCCTTTTATCATACTTCGGCGGCTGGGCAGCACTCTTGCGGTGGCATCCAAACCAAGAGTGCTCGGCGATCGAAGCCCCTATAGCGGTCCGCCTCCCGCAGGGTGTTGCATCGAATGTAATCAGCACGCCGAATGATGTACGATTGACTTAATTAAGCAAAACCAACATTATCATAAAATGGACAGCTTTGCTGCTCTTGCAGATCCCACCCGCCGCCGGATCATCGAGACCTTGGCGCAGGGTCCCCTGTCGTCCGGTGAAATTGCCGGACGGTTCGATATCAGCGCACCGGCCATCTCGCAACACCTGAAGGCACTACGCACTGCCAGGCTGGTGCGAGTTCGCATAGCAGCTCAGTGGCGAATCTATGAGCTCGACGAGGAAGGCATTGATGAACTGCGGAAGTGGGTCAACAACATCAAGCGCTACTGACCACGGTTGAGGGCTCGCACAACTGAGAACCAACATGAGCAGCGAATCATGATGCACTGCCCTGCCGCCACGAAGCAGCGATGACCCGCTGGATGCAGCGGAACTAGAAGCTGATAGCTGAACTCTACGCTGTAACCGACCCTCCGGGCCGGGCTTGGGGAAACAACCTGCCCAAGGAGAGCTCCAGGAACAAGCAGCCCCCCGCCCTACACCATCCAAGGAAACGATTTGCTTAATCGTACTGAATTCTGGCAGGATCAGGCACTTGGGGCGCAGGAATTTCATCTTTCCGGACTTTCGTTTCAGCAAGGATGAAATTGAACTTCTTGGGCAGTATCCACCAAGCGCTATCAGCGTCCAATCAGAGCCGCTGCGGAAGGGGGTACTTTTGGGGGTACCGACCCGGAATTTTCGAACCTCAAAAAACCGGGAACCCGCATGAAACCTAGGGTCCTGGCCACCTTCGCCGACTTAACGTGTGATCAACGTCTGAGCAACGCCGGGCCGCGCAACGCCAAGGCCGCCTCCTTTCGGGAGGCGGCCTTTTGTTTTGTAAGCGCCGCCTGCGCTCTGCCACCCGTCATGCGGATTTTTCAAACAGACGCATTGACGCTTTCAAATGGCCGACAGAAATCTTTTAATTGGACGGAAAGATATTTACGATCAGCCGATACCATGACTGGGACATACCGGGATGCACTACCCCCGTTTCGCCGACAGCTTGCTGCACGATGCCCTGGAAGACTCACCCGTTGCACTGATTCATGGGCCCCGCCAATGCGGCAAAACCACCCTGGCCCAGTCCATGGGGGAAAGACGCGGGTACCACTACATCAGCTTTGACGATGACAACCAGCGTCAAGCCGCCCAGGCAGACCCCGTTGGTTTCGTTCGATCGCTATCGGAAAAGGTGATTCTAGATGAAATCCAGAGGGTGCCCGCGCTCTTTACCAGCCTCAAAGCCGAGGTCGACGGACACCGTCGGCCCGGACGCTTCGTTCTGACCGGCTCCGCCAACGTTCTCCTGTTGCCCACCCTGGCGGACTCGCTGGCCGGGCGGATGGAAGTGATACGCCTTCGCCCGCTGGCCCATTGCGAAATCGCGGGCCAGAAACCCGACTTCCTGCAACGGCTGTTTCAGTCTGATTTCAGCGGTGTCCAGAGTGGCTGGCGTCGGCTGGGCGAAACCCTGCCGGCGCTAATCTGCCAGGGCGGTTATCCCGCCGCCATTGCTCGTCGTACCGAAACGCGCCGGGCCAACTGGTACAGGGACTACGGCCAGGCGCTGATACAAAGAGACATCCGCGAACTCGCCAGGATCCGCAACCTGGGCAGCCTGCCCAAGCTTCTTACCCTGTCGGCAGGGCAAACCGCGCGTCTGTTCAACACCAGCGAACTGGCCTCCCCGTTCTCTCTGAGCCGGCCGACCATTCGCGACTATCTGGCCCTGCTGGAACAGATCTTCCTCATTGAGCAACTGGAACCCTGGCACAACAACCGCCTGAGTCGCCTGATCAAGACGCCCAAACTGCACCTGGCCGACACCGGGCTGGCGTGCGCTCTGCTGGGTATCGGCAGCCACGATCTCTGGCATGACAAGCCACTCCTGGGCCAGATGCTGGAAACCTTCATCTACCAGGAGTTGCGCAAACAGGCGGGCTGGCATGAGCAAGAACTGCACTTCTGTCACTACCGCGACAAGGACAAACTGGAAGTGGACATTATCATCGAACAGGGTCGCCAACTGGCCGGCATCGAAATCAAGGCCGCCGCCACGGTCACCCAAGGCGATTTCAAAGGCCTGAAACGCCTCAAGGATGTCACCGGCGAACGCTTCGCCGCCGGCGTGGTGTTCTACGATGGTGACACCCTGCTGCCTTTCGGAGAGCGGCTTTTTGCAGTGCCAATCGGTATATTGACACCGGCCCTCCCTTCACCGACCGGCTAGCCTTCTTTTGTGATGCAACGCGATACTCGTAAAGGCACCGCCCTGGCCCTGCTCGCCAGCGCCCAGTGGGGCGCCACCGGCGTTTGGGTGGCGCTGCTGCGCGACCTGCCCACCGGCACCACTCTGGTGTTCCGGTTTCTCACCGCCACTTTGCTGCTCACCGTTGTGCTGGCCCTGGCCCGCGCCTTCCGGCGCCCCAGCCGGGCGGCTCTGGAGGGCGGCGTGCTGCTGGCCGCTTACTATGTGCTGGCCACGGTGGGCTTCTACCTGAGCGATGTGGTGACGGTGTCGCTGCTGGTGGCCACCTCGCCGTTCTTTGTCATGCTGCTGCGTTTGCTGCGCCGCGAGGGGTTGCACGGTCGCGAGGTAATCGGGGGCCTGCTGGCCTTCGCTGGCGTGGCGGTGGTGATGCTGTTGGGTGAGGCCGGCGAGTCTCAGGGCAACCTGGCCGGGGATCTGTGCGGCCTGGGCGCCGCCCTGGTGATGGCGCTCTACTCCCGCGCCGGCGACCGATTGCGCGGCCAGGGCTGGAACGTGGTGTGGATTGCCTGCACCCTTGGACTGCTGGTCAGCGTGCCCTTCGCCGATCCCACCGGGACGGCGCCGGATGCCGGCCAGTGGGGGCTGTTCCTGGGCCTCGCGGCGTTCTCCACCCTGGCGCCGGGCTACCTTTACCCGCTCGCCTGCCAGCATATCAACGCCACCTCCGCCACCGTGGTGCGCCTGAGCACACCCTTTTTCACCGCCCTGTTCGCGCTGCTGGTGCTGGGCAGCGCCCTGGGCGTCCAGCATCTGCTGGGGGCGCCGCTGGTGCTGTTGGGCGTCTACCTGACGCTTCCGCGCTGAGCGCTCAGGACACCGCCCCCGCTTCGAACAGATTACGGATGATGGTCAGCAGGCCGTAGTGAACCATGCGACGCTCCTCCTCCGACAGCCCCCGCACCGAAATCTCATTGAGTTCCTCGGCGATAGGAATCAGCTCGTCCTTGAGGGCCCGTCCTTTATCCGTCAAATAGATGTGCAGGTTCTTCTGATTGCCACCCTGATGGCGGCGCTCGATCAGCCCTTTCTTCTCCATCGCCTTGAGCGCCGTATAGGTGGTCGGCTCCATGAGACCGACCTCTTCGCTCAATTCCCGCTGGGTCAATCCCTCGGAATACCAGAGTACCCGCAGGAACGACCAGTGCCCGAAGCTCACCGAGTACTCCGCCAGGCGGGCCTGCAAGCTCTTCGCCAATACGCGGGAAGCGTCACGCACCAGATGCGCCAGGCGGTCGTTGGGAAACTCCGTCTGCCAATGGCGCAGGATGCGTTCGGCGGCTTGGTCGTCTCTTCGGCTCATGAATCGGCCTCCTTTTGCCGTCTTTGGATTACCCCCGGGGCCGGAATGATAGACGGATTTAAATTAGGTTGCTAAGTAAATTTACCCCTACTGACGATGCGGATTAGAGGGCATTGCTTTCTTCATGTTGCACATTGTCGGCCATAAACAGGCTTTTCTCGACTTTTAGGCTCATTTTCGTGCCACGCGCACCCGGAAGATGGTACCAAGAAAAGCGCCGCGCCTTTCCCTTCTCCCCTCCAAAAAAGGGGTTGACAGGCGGCCCGGGATTTATATTAGATATCTAACTTAGATTGCGAAGTATTTTGGTGGAGGCCAGGATACGGGTCATTCAAGCGGCTGAAACACCACTGGCCGCGGTGCTTGGAGAAGTCACGTCGAGGACACAGGTCTGGCGCGGCCTTTTTCTTGCTCAAATCACTTATTGAGATTGAATCTCAATAATTAAGAACAACAAGGGCACGATATGAGCCAAAAGATACACGTCGCGATCATCGGTTCCGGCAACATCGGCACCGACCTGATGATCAAGATACTGCGCCACGGGGAGCATCTGGAGATGGCCGCGCTGGTGGGCATCGACCCGGACTCCGATGGCCTGGCCCGCGCCAGACGGATGGGCGTGGCCACCACCCATGAGGGCGTGGAAGGTCTGCTCAAGCTGCCCGGGTTCGAGGACATCGGCATCGTTTTCGATGCCACCTCCGCCGGGGCGCACCACCACAACGAAAAGGTGCTGCGCGCGGCGCGGCCCGACCTCCGGCTGGTGGACCTGACCCCGGCGGCCATCGGTCCCTACTGCGTGCCGGTGGTCAACCTGGAGGCCAACCTGGCGGCCCCGAACGTCAACATGGTCACCTGCGGCGGCCAGGCCACGATTCCGGTGGTGGCGGCGGTGTCCTCCGTGGCCCGGGTGCGCTACGCGGAGATCGTCGCCTCGATTTCCAGCCAGTCCGCCGGCCCCGGCACCCGCGCCAACATCGACGAGTTCACCGAAACCACCGCCCAGGGGCTGGAGGCGGTGGGCGGCGCCGAGAAGGGCAAGGCGATCATCGTGCTCAACCCGGCGGAGCCGCCGCTGCTGATGCGCGACACCGTCTATGTGTTCTCCGACAGCGCCGACCAGGGCCAGGTGGAAGCCGCCGTGGAAGCGATGGTCGAGAAGGTGCGCGCCTACGTGCCCGGCTACCGGCTCAAGCAGCAGGTGCAGTTCGATCACTACGACCAGGACAATCCCCTGCACATCACCGGGCTGGGCCGTTTCAGCGGCCTGAAGACCTCGGTGTTCCTGGAGGTGGAGGGCGCCGCCCACTACCTGCCCGCCTACGCCGGCAACCTGGACATCATGACCTCGGCCGCCGCGGCCACCGCCGAGAAACTGGCCGCGGGCCTGCTCGGCGAGACCGCCACCCTGTCAGGAGCGGAGCAATGAGCGCTTTGCACAAGACCCTCTATATTTCCGACGTCACCCTGCGTGACGGCTCCCACGCCATCCGCCACCAATACAGCGTGGACGACGTGAAACGCATCGCCGCCGCCCTGGACGACGCCCGGGTGGACTCCATCGAGGTGGCCCACGGCGACGGCCTGCAGGGCTCCTCGTTCAACTACGGCTTCGGCGCCCACACCGACCTGGAGTGGATCGAGGCGGTGGCCGACACGGTCCGCCACGCCCAGGTGGCGACCCTGCTGCTGCCGGGCATCGGCACCGTCAAGGACCTGCGCGACGCCCACGCCGCCGGCGCCTCGGTGGTGCGCGTGGCCACCCACTGCACCGAGGCGGATGTCTCCAAACAGCACATCGAGCTGGCCCGGGAACTGGGCATGGACACGGTGGGCTTTCTGATGATGAGCCACATGACCACGCCCACGGAACTGGCCCGCCAGGCCAAGCTGATGGAGGACTACGGCGCCACCACGGTGTACGTGGTGGACTCCGGCGGCGCGCTCGGCATGAACGACGTGCGCGAGCGCTTCCGTGCCTTCAAGGACGTGCTCAAGCCGGAGACCGGCACCGGCATGCACGCGCACCACAATCTCAGCCTGGGCGTGGCCAACTCCATCGTCGCGGTGGAGGAGGGCTGTGACCGCATTGACGCCAGCCTGGCCGGCATGGGCGCCGGCGCCGGCAACGCGCCGCTGGAAGTGTTCATCGCCGCCGCCGACCGTCTGGGCTGGGACCACGGCTGCGACCTGTACACCCTGATGGACGCCGCCGACGACATCGTGCGGCCGTTGCAGGACCGGCCGGTGCGGGTGGACCGGGAGACCCTGGCGCTGGGTTACGCGGGCGTTTACTCCAGTTTCCTGCGCCACGCGGAGAACGCCGCCGCCAAATACGGGCTGAAGACCGTGGACATTCTGGTTGAGCTGGGCCGCCGCCGCATGGTGGGCGGCCAGGAAGACATGATCGTCGACGTCGCCCTGGACATGCTCAAGAACGAGACACCAGCGTCTCGATCCTTTTCCCACGATCCAAACACATCACCGCTTTAAGGGGACCGAACGATGAGCGCCGAGAATCCGGAACTGGGCCTGCGCATCGATGCCGGCGGCATCGAAACCAACTATCACGATCGCGGCGACGGCGCCGGGACACCAACACTGCTGATACATGGTTCAGGACCCGGCGTCACCGCCTGGGCCAACTGGCGCCTGAATATAGAGGCCCTCTCCGAGCGACGCCGGGTGCTGGCACCGGATATGGTCGGCTTCGGCTATACCGAGCGCCCCGCGCGCATCGACTACAACCTGGAAACCTGGGTCAAGCACGCCTTCGATTTTCTCGATGCCCTGGAGGTGCCGCGGGCGGATCTGGTGGGCAATTCCTACGGCGGCGCTCTGGCGGTGGCGATGGCGATTCGTCACCCGCAAAGGGTACGCCGCCTGGTGCTGATGGGCGCCGCGGGCGTGCCCTTCGAACTGACACCCGGTCTCGACGCGGTGTGGGGCTACACTCCCTCCGTGGCGGGGATGCAGGAGCTGCTGAAGAGCTTCGCCCACGACCACACCTTACTCAGCCCGGAACTGGCCGAGTTGCGCTATCGCGCCAGCGTGCGTCCGGGCTATCAGGAAGCGTTTTCGAGCATGTTCCCGGCACCTCGTCAGCGCTGGGTGGACTCCCTGGCCAGCGACGAAGCAGCAATCCGGGCCCTGCCCCACGACACTCTGATCGTTCATGGGCGTGAGGACGTGATCGTGCCGCCGGTCACCTCACGCACGTTCTTCGAATGGATCGAGCGCGCGCAACTGCATGAGTTCGGGCGCTGCGGCCACTGGACCCAGATCGAACACGCAACGCGCTTCAACAAGCTGGTCGGGGATTTTCTCGACGAAGCGGATGCGGAATAAACCAACCGGCTCTTGAGCCGTACGGCAAGACGATGAGGAACATGGCAATGACCACGCTGATTGCATCCAGCCGCGATTACGGCGCGCTGGTGAAAGAGGACCGCGTACACAGCGACATCTATACCGATGCACAGATTTTCGATGACGAGATGGAGCGCATTTTCCATCGCACCTGGCTTTTCGCGCTCCACGAAAGCGAGATTCCCCGCCACGGCGACTTCAAGCTTTTGCAACTGGGCCGCTTCCCCGTGATCGCCACCCGCGACGCCGACGGTGACATTCAATTATTGATCAACCGTTGCCGGCATCGGGGTGCCCAGGTGTGTGAAGCCATGCGCGGCCACGCCAAGCGCTTTCAATGCTGGTACCACGGCTGGACCTACGACAGCAAAGGCGATCTGGTCGGCGTCACCGGCGCCGAAGCCTACGACGAGAACTTCGACCCCAAGGACCACGGCCTGACCCTGGTGCCCCGTGTCGACAGCTATCGAGGTTTCGTATTCGCCAGCTTCAACCCGGAGGTGACCGACCTGTCGGCGTATCTGGGCGCCACCCTCAAGTACATCGATATCATGGTCGACGCCTCACCCATCGGTGAACTGGAGGTCAAACCCGGCGTGGTCACCCGCACCCGCTATCGTGGCAACTGGAAGCAGGTCGGCATGGATGGCTACCATCCGCATTACGTGCACATGTCCGTCTTCAAGATTTTCAGTCAACGCGAAAGCACCACCGGCTCGGCGGTGGGCGCCTTGCATCTTGAGGACCCGTTCGACGACCGCTCCTCCAGCCGTACCCGCGGCTTTCCGCACGGCCATTCCTGCCTGGATTTCCGTGAACAGCGCCGCCCCCACGCGGATGAATACATAGAGGAACTGGAGCGCAGCGAGGACGGGCAACGGTACGTGGCGGACATGATCGACGCCCATGGCGAGGAGCATGCCCGGGAACTGATTGCCTGGCACGGCGACCCGCATCTTGGCCTTTTCCCCAATGTGCAATTGATTCACGACCACGTTCGAGTGGTGATTCCGCGGAGCCCGGGAGAAACCGAGGTACTGATGTACCCGGTGTTCCTGAAAGGCGTGGGCGACACCATCAACGAAAAGCGCCTGCGCGCCCATGAAGCCTTCTATGGTCCGGCCGCCGCCGGCTCGCCGGACGACGCGGAAATCTTCGAACGCACGCAACGTGGCCTGATCGCCGACCAGAGCCCCTGGGTGCTTCTGGCTCGTGGCCGGCACCGTGAGCGGCGCGACGAAGACGGCAGCCTGGTCGCCTGCATCAGCGACGAAGTCACCCAGCGGGTGCAGATGCAGGAATGGAAACGCTTGATGAGCGATCGCTGATCACCGGCAGAAGTGGAGATAGAAATATGGCCAAACAGATTGTGAACGCTCCGCGCGAGGCGGTCACCGATGGACTGCTGGACATCGCCGACCAGCAACGGTTGGAACGTTTTCTCACCTTCGAAGCGGCACTGATGGATGAGCACCAATACGACGCCTGGATGGCCCTGTGGGAAGGCGAGGACATTTGCTACTGGGTCCCTTGCAACGATGACGATCAGGATCCGGCGACCGGAATCGCGATTATTTATGACGACCGGCGGCAACTGGAAGAGCGGATGATGCGCCTCAAGGACAAAACCGCGCATGCCTTCCGGCCGCGCTCGCGCATGATCCGCAGCGTCAACGGCGTGGTTCCCGTGCGTGTGGGCGATGGCGAACTGGAAGTGGCAAGCAGCTTCGTGCTGGGCGAAATACGCGTCGGCGTGCAGAACATCTGGCTTGGGAAATGTTTATACCGACTGCGGGATACAGGCGAGGATTTCCGCATTCTCAGCAAGAAGGTCATGTTGCTGAACAACGACGAGGCCATGCCGAATCTGACCTTCCTGGTGTAACCGGGCGGGCTGGACCGGGCCTGAGGGCCCAATAAGCAAAAAGAGCGATTTCTACAAAAAACAAGGAGGCTCACGATGATTGACTGCCTGAAGCGGATTCCGAGTCCGCGCACCATCGCCTTCGCTTCTGCGCTTCTGATGAGCGCCGTTGCAGTGGCGGCTCCCAAGGTCGATGACGACCCGGTAAACGTAACCATCGCCGGTTATTCCTCCGGCGGCCAGGTGGCGGTATTCGGTGAAGGAGTCATCGATACGGTACGTCGTACCTATCCCGACTCCGGCATCGTCTATGAACCCGGCAATCCGGCGGGGGCGTTGGAATACCTGCGTACCGGCCGGCGCCCGTTCGCGCTGGAGAGCATGATCGAACCACGGATGGCCTTCAACGGCCGTGCCCCCTTCCGGCAGGAATACCCGGAAGATACCATCACCGGCGTTCTCAACGGCGCCCCCGATGTATTCGCGCTGGCCGTCTACGCGCGCCGCGAATTTCTCGACAAGTACGACATCAAGTCGTTCGATGACCTGGTCAAAAAAGAAGTTCCGATGCGGGTTTCCGTCAATCAGCCAGGCAACCTCTGGGTACGCGAACATGTACGTGCCCTGTTGGACTACTACGACAAGGACATGTCGGATATCGAGGATTGGGGCGGAAAACTGGTGACCCTGCCCACCGGCGCTTCCAACGATCTGATGCGTGATGGTCGCTTGGACGTGGTGATCACCGGTGGCGTAACGCCGGCCGGCTCCATCGTCGAACTGGGCAGCGTACAGGATATCGGCTTCATCCCTCTGGGTAAGGATCTGGCGCAGCACGTCACCGACGAGTTGGGCCTCAAGCTTGGGCGGATTCCCGCCAACTCCTATGAATTTCAGAAGCAGGCTCTTTGGGTGCCGTTCACCAGCTTTGTCGTGGTGGCCGGGCCGGAAGCCACCTTCGAGGACGCCTACAAGCTCGCGAAATCCATGTACGAACAGATCAAGCGCTACCAGTCCCTGCACCCCGCCCTGGCGCAAGCCAGCCGGGAACGTCTTCCGGATCTGGGCTACCTGAAGCTCCACCCGGGCGCGGAAGCCTTTTATCGGGAAGTCGGCTTGATCAAGTAACGGCGGCGTCGGGCAGCCCGCCAGCGGCGTTTCGGCCACGGAGCCAGGAACGGCGCGCTCAGGGAACGATACATAAAAGGGAGGAGAAAACGGGACGGATCTGCTGCCACAGACCCGCCCCGGGACTGCCTTACGCTTTTCAAAGGCTGAGAAAGGTTATCAATCTCAGAAAAGAAGAACAAGGGTTCACAACATGAAAAACACGATCAGAAAGATACGCACGCCGTTGGGCACCGCGACCATCATGGCGCTCGCCACCTTCGGCATAACAGCGGTGATGAGCCTGCAAACCGCGCACGCGGAAACCGCCGACGTCGACAAACGCCTCGAGAACCTGGAAAAGGAACTGCAGGCGATCAAGGCACGTCGTGGTGATGAAAGCAATGTCGTGACGGTGCGCCAGCGCGGCGCACGCATGCTGCTCTCCACCGAGGACGGCAATTTCACCGCGCGGGTAGGTGGGCGTCTGCTACTGGATAGCGCCTGGTACGACGAAGACAGCCAACCCATGGGCAGCGGCACACGCTTTCGCCAGGCCCGGCTGGAGGCCGCCGGCAGCTTGTACCGCGATTGGTCCTATGTATTTCAGTACGACTTCACCAACAGTGGTGAAGGCGGCATCAAGGAAGCCTATCTGGGTTACAACGGCTTTCAGATCGGCGATGCCGCGCTGCAACTGTCGGTCGGCAATCGCTTTCTTCCGTTTGGCTTCCTGGGTCAGCAAAGCCCGAAGTACAGCATGTTCATGGAACAACCGACCTCCAGCCTGATACTCGGCGCCGGCGCCCGCCGCCTGGGATTGCGTGGCGACCTGATCGGGGGACGTTGGCGCTGGAGCCTGGGCGCCGCCCAGGGAATCCTGGGCAGCCGCCCGAGCGACGCCAACGGCGACGATCCCCTCGACATTGCCACTCAATTTACCTTCAACGCCATTCAGGCGAAGAATCACGTGCTGAACCTGGGGCTCTCGGTGCGCCGTCAGTCCGCCAAGGATGCCGATACCTTCCGGCTCCGCACGCGCCCGCAAACCTACCTCAGCCCCTATCGACCGGTGGATACCGGGACCTTCGTGTCCGACGGCTTCACCGCCGGCGGCGCTCAGGTCATGTACCTGCATGGACCCTTCGAAATGGAGGCCGAGTACTTCCAGCAGCGGTATGACGAAATCCATGACGGGGCCGCCGATGGCGAAGAGCCGGAGTTCGAAGGCGGTTACGTGCAATTGGGTTACTTCCTGACCGGCGAAAGCCGTACCTACAAGCCAACCCTGGATGTGTTCGGTCCGCCGCAACCGGCACGCAGCGTCAGTCAGGGAGGCATGGGTGCCTGGCAGGTCGCCGCCAGCTACAGCACGCTGGAGCTGACCGACCGTGGAATCGACGGCGGCAACATCGACATGATGATGCTCGGTCTCAACTGGTTTCCGCAGAGCCGTCTGCGCTTCGCACTCGAGTACGGCAACGTGCTGGATGTGGAAGGAGGTCCTTACGACGGCGACAAACCCAGTTTCGTGCAGGCACGTGCTCAGGTGGAGTGGTAGCGTCGGCGCGACCCGGAGGGCCGGCCCCAGGGGGCCGGCTTCGAACCGTTCACCGTCCTTATCCCCTATTCATTGGTGATAAAGGCATGATTAGTCAGGTGCTCCAATGCATTACATAAAACGATCTCTCTGGCTCCTCTTTCAGATGGGTCAGAAAGTGCCGATGACACGCTTCAAGTTCATCTGCTTCGTGACTCTGGCGGTACCGTTGACCCTGTTTGAGATCTGGTATGCCTTGTATGGAGAGATCAATCGCCTGGATCTGGCGATTATTTTCGTAGTGCCCATGTACATGATTTCCTTTCTGGCGATCAGCTATGCGCCCGATGTCGAGCGCAGCACCCTGGGTGATTACGTCTTGTCCCTGGTCAGCCTGGTGGCGGGCATCTATCTGATGACGCAGATGGACCGCTACAGTGACTGGATCGCCGGTCTGAGCCACTTCACGGTTATCGATCAGATCGCCGCGGCCACCTACCTGCTGCTCACCCTGGAGTTGCTGAGGCGATGCGTCGGCCCCGGTATTTCCGTGGTGGTGTGGCTGGTGATCGGCTACTGCCTTCTCGGACACCATCTGAACGGCTTCTTCAGCCACCGCGAGTTGAACAGCGATTATCTGCTCGAAATTCTTCTGGTATCGCCTCAGGACGGCGGGTTGTTCTCGGCACCGGTACAGGTGGCCGCGGTCTATGCCTTTCTTTTCGTGACCTTTGGCAAATTCCTGGAAAAGAGCGGCGGTGGCGATTTCTTCTTTAATCTGTCGGCATTGCTTGCCGGACGTCGATCCGGCGGATCCGCCAAAGTAGCGATCACCTCAAGTGGTCTGTTTGGCATGATTTCCGGAAGCCCCGCCTCCGACGTCATGACCACCGGCTCGATCACGATTCCAATGATGAAGCGGGCCGGCTACAGCAGCCGGGTGGCCGGCGGCATCGAGGCGGTTGCCAGCACGGGGGGCGCCCTGTTACCGCCGGTGATGGGCGCCGTGGTCTTCCTGATGGTGGAATTTACCGGCATTCCCTACAAGGAAGTATTGCTCTCCATTATCGCGTCATCGGTGCTCTACTATGTTTGTATCTATGTACAGGTACACCACTACTCCTGCAGGCACGATGTCGGACGTATCGATAGCGACCTGATTCCCACCCTCCGGACGGTGATCCGAACCGGATGGATCTTCGTGATCCCCATGGGGCTGCTGGTCTACTACATGCTCAATGGCCATACACCGGCGCTGGCCGCTACCTTCGCGCTGATCGCGGTGGTGGTGGCGAGCTGGGGCCTGCCGGGCAAGCGGCTGGGGCCACGCAGGCTCGCCGAAGGGTGCGTGCAGGTATGCACCGCCATCGCCCCTCTGATTGCCGCCGTCGCGGGCGCCGGCATCCTCCTGCTTGGACTGAACATCACCGGTCTGGTATCCAAGCTGTCCGCTCTGATTTTCAATGTGGCGGAAGTGAATATGATGCTGGCTCTGGCCGCCGCCGCCGTGGTCACCATCATCTGCGGCATGGGCATGCCGGTGGTGGCGGTCTACTCGCTCGTGGCGGTAATGGTGGCACCGGCACTTGTGGACGCCGGTCTGATGCCACTTCAGGCTCACCTTTTTCTCATTTTCTTCGCGGTCGCCTCCTACCTGACACCTCCGGTGGCGGTCGCCGCCTATGTCGCAAGCACCATCGCCGACGAGCGGCCGGTCACCGTTGCCGTGACCGCGGCGCGTATCGGCATGGTGGTCTTCGCTCTGCCTTTCGCCTTCGTCTATAACCCGGGCATGTTGTTGATCGGTGATTGGCAGACCGTCGCCTTCGCGATCATCAAAGTCGCATTGTCGGTCTACGTGCTCGCGGTGACCGCCGAAGGCTGGTGTAACGGCGTTCTGAAAATAGGGGTCCGTTGCCTGCTTCTGGGCGCCGCGATACTGGGCTTCTCCTCCCTGGCCCTGCCCGGGATCACCGCGGCGGGCCTGGCCATGGCCTATCTGATAGGCAGAAAAATACGCCTGCCGATGCGCCCCTCCTTTCCGTCCGATACCAAAGCCAAAAAAGTGGAGACCTGGTAATGATCTCTCTCTATGACATCTGCTACCTGCGGCTGGGCTGCCGGAATCTCGATGAGATGGTGGATTTCGGCACCCGAATCCTGGGGCTGGAGCTGCGTGAGCGCAACGAAACGCATGCCTATCTGCGCGGTGACGACAGCACCTATAACCTGTGCTACATCCAGGGTGACGCACACTACGACGCTTCCGCTTTCCTGCTAAGAACCCGCAAGGAACTGGACGACGCCGCCGGTCAGCTCGAAGAACTGGGCTTCGATGTACACCATGGCACCCCCGCGGAGTGCGACGAACGCCATGTGGAAGCCTTCATCGGCTTTACCGACCGTAACGGCAACGGGCTGGAGCTGGTCTATCGGCACCACCGCACCGGCGTGCGCTATTTCCCCAGCCGGGACGCCGGCATCACCGAATTCGGGCACTTTGGTCTGCACAGCGGTGACATTGAACGGGACCTTTCCTTCTGGACCACCGTCATGAACGCACGCGTCAGTGACCGGATCGGCGACGGCGCCCTGCTTCGCATCGACCCGGTGCACCATAAGATCGCCCTGTTCCCCTCCGAGAAGACCGGCATTCAGCACGTTAATTTTCAGGTGGAAAGCATCGACGATGTAATGCGTTCCTGGTACTTCCTCCAGGACCAGAACGTGCCCATCGTCTTCGGGCCCGGCCGCCACCCCACTTCCACCGCCATGTTCATTTACTTCCTGGGCCCGGACAACCGGGTCTATGAATACTCCTCCGGCGTCAAACGCATTACCGACGAGGCCGGTTATGTTCCACGTCATTTCGAGATGAAGCCCTCATCGTTCTGCATGTGGGGCGCACGCCCCAACGTCGAAGAGTTCAGTGAATAGGAAAGACGCCATGACAAGCCAAGGTTGCACACGTTTTACCGATCAGGTGGCGGTGGTCACCGGTTCCGGCCAGGGTATCGGCCTGGCCACCGCCTGGCGGCTGGCCCGTGAAGGCGCGCGGGTGGTGCTGGCCGACAAGGCCGAGGGCCCCACCCGGGAGGCGGTCGAAGCCCTGCGTCAGGACGGTTTCGAAGCGGTGGCATCGATTTCGGACCTGTCCACCTACCAGGGCGCGCAACACGCCATGGCCGTGGCCCTCGATCATTTCGGTGCCCTCGACGTCCTTATCAACAATGTCGGCGGCACCATCTGGAAAAAGCCGTTCTGGCACTACAGCGAGGAGGAAATCCAGGCGGAGGTGGCCCGCTCCTTCTGGCCACCTTTGTGGTGTTGCCGGGCCGCCATCCCGCACATGCGCGCACGGGGCGGAGCCATCGTGAACGTCGGCTCCAACGCCACCATGGGCATCTTCCGAATCCCCTACTCCGCGTCCAAGGGGGGGGTGGCGGCGCTGACCACGTCGTTGTCGGTGGAATTGGCGGATTTTGGCATTCGCGTCAACGCCGTTTCGCCGGGCAACACCGCCGTCCGACAGCGCCCCACGCCGCGCCTGGAGCGGGACCTGAACGAGCGCGAAAAGAAGTGGAACACGCTGTTCTATGAATACGCGTCCCGGGAGAACCTGTTCGAACGGCCGGCCACGGTGGACGAACAGGCCGCCGTGATCGCCTTCCTGGCCTCGAGTGACGCCGCCTACATCACCGGCGAGCTCATCGACACCGGCAAACGCGGCATGCGCATCTCCGAAGTCGCCGGAGATACGGACCTGTGAACACAGTGGTCGGCGGGGAGAGACGTCGTGGGTGATCTGCATCAGGCTTTACCGATCGGCTGGGCATTGCTGTCTTCCCTGATGTTCGCGCTCACCTTCCTGATGGTGCGTATCGGCGTGAAGACCGCCTCGAGCACCACCGCCCTGTGGGTGACGCTGTCGATCAACGCCGTCTTTCTGTGGGGCTGGAGCCTGATGCGGGACGGTGCCCATTTCCAGGACTGGTGGCAATGGCGCTACTTTTTCCTCTCGGGCCTGTTCGCGCCATTGCTGGGCCGGCTGTTTCAGTTCCTCGGCATGGAGCGTCTGGGCGCCAACATCACCACCCCGCTGACCCTGACGCACCCCCTGGTATCGGTGGCGCTCGCCCTGATTTTTCTGGATGAGCACCTCACCGCCCTGGGTCTGCTGGGGGTTTTGCTGGTGGTCGCCGGAAGCCTCCTGGTGGGTTCGCAAAGCGGTCAGGCCGGCGCGCGCCACCTCGCCAGGCTGCCGCGCTCTTACCTGCTTTTCCCGCTGGTGGCGTCACTGTCCTATGGCGTGTCCATCACCTTGCGCAAGATCGGCATCGATCTGGGAACCGATGCGATCACCGCCGCCGCGGTGACCTGCACCTCGTCCTGGTTCTTCGCCTCGCTGTATTTACTGCTCACCAAGGGGTTCAAGCGAATTCGGTGCGACCGTCGCGAATTCGTCTACTTCCTGCTGGCGGGGGTGTTCTCAGCGTTGGGGCCCGTTCTGTTGTACGCCGCGCTGCAGCGCGAGCCACTGGTGGTGATCGCACCGCTGGCCTCCACCACGCCGCTGTTCGTGCTGTTGATGTCTTATTTGTTCATTCGCACGGACGAAATCTTTACCCGGCCGGTGATCGCCGGCACCGGTGCCACGGTGCTCGGTGTCATGCTGGTGACCACCCACGGCCTGGCCTGAACCTGAATCGGAGTTTCCATGAATGCCGTGACCAATTTGTCGCAATTCTACGCCTGCGAGGCGGACGCCCTGGACAACGGGGACATTATTCAGATCAACCCACCCAACCGGCCGCCCATCGCGGTGTTCAGACTGGACGGCGAGTTCCATGCCACCGACGACACCTGCACCCACGGCCAGGCGCTGCTCTCCGAAGGCGAACTGGATGAGGACGGCGTCGTCGAATGCCCCTGGCACGGTGGCACTTTCGACGTGCGCACCGGTGAGGCACTGTCGTTCCCCTGTGTGTTACCCCTGAAGGTTTACCCGGTGCGCGTCGAGGGCAACAAGGTATTCATCGACGTGCTGGCCGGCGCCGAGCCGACCTGACCGCCTACCCCCGTTTTGGAAATCCAACTATGGCAACCATCAAACTTCAGGGCTCCGACCAGGCTTTCGAGCAGGAGCCGCACCACGACTGTCTGCTACGCGCCGGCTTGCATGCGGGGATAGGACTGGCCTACGAATGCAATTCCGGCGGCTGCGGGAGCTGCAAATTCGAGTTGATCGAAGGCGATGTGGTGGAGCTGTGGGAGCAGGCACCCGGTCTCGGTGAACGCGACCGTAAAAAAGGTCGCAAGCTGGCGTGCCAGTGCCGCGCCGTGGGTGACGTGACCATCAAGATGCGCACCGACGACCAATGCCGCCCGCCCGTGGTCCCGCGACGCTTCCCGGCGACGCTGGAGCGGCGCCACTCGATCACCGACGACATCATCGAATTCCGGTTTCGCGGCGACGCACCGGCGCGCTTCCTGCCCGGCCAATATGCCATGCTGCGCCTGCCGGACAGCGATTCGCCACGCGCTTACTCGATGAGCAACCTGCCCAACGACGACGGTATCTGGGAGTTCTGGATTCGCCGCAAACCCGGTGGACGGATCACCCAGCGGTTGTTCGATCACTTGCGGCCCGGCGACAGGGTGACACTGGATGGCCCCTACGGCATGGCACACCTGCAACCCGACTCGCCCCGGGATATTCTGTGTATCGCTGGCGGGTCGGGCATTTCGCCGGTCCTGTCGATCGCCCGGGGCGTGCTGCTTGACCCACGGCTGGCCGACCGGCGTCTGCACTTTTTCTTCGGCGGGCGCACCCCGGCGGACATCTGCGGCGCCGACCAATTGCGCGCCCTGCCCGGCGCCACCGAGCGTCTGACGTTTCAGGCCGCCATCTCCGAACCCACCGACGGCGACGGCTGGGCCGGTCCGGCGGGTTTCATCCACGATACCGTGGCGCATACCCTCGGTGACACCATCAGAAACCATGAGTGCTACCTGGCCGGGCCGCCGCCGATGGTGCAGGCCACCACACGCATGCTCTTGCTGGAGCAACATGTGCCGCAGGAACAGGTTCACTTCGATCGTTTTTTCTGACCGGTGGCTCCTATGACGAGCACGCTTCGACAACGTCTGACAACGCTGACGGCGCCTTTACCGCTGCCACTCACCGACCATCGGAAGCAGGCGGCGGTGTTGATCGCCGTATTCGAGGATGAACCCGGCTATCCGGTGTTGTTCACCCGCCGTGCCGAACGGCTGCGTCGGCACGGCGGCGAAATCTGCCTGCCCGGCGGTCTGATGGAGCCCGGCGATGGTGGGTCGCCGGTGGTTACCGCTCTACGGGAGACCGAGGAGGAATTGGGCCTCACCGCCGAGCGGGTCAATGTGCGCGCGGTGCTGCCGCCGCACGACAACAGCGACGGCCTGCGCGTGCACCCGGTGCTCGCCGCGGCGCGTCGGCCCGGGACATGGCGCCCGCAAAGCCGGGAAGTGTCGGGCATCCTGGAGGTACCCCTGCGGGTTTTCGATAAGGCCGGACATTATCGCCGGGAGGTCCGGCGGTATCGGGGGATCGACAAGGAAACATTGGTATTGCACTACCGGGATGAGAGTATCTGGGGGCTGACCGCGCGCATTATGGACGGCCTGCGACAACACCTGAACACCCCATAGGAATGGACAGATTCATGGCCACGCCCCGCAACAGCTCGGTCATCAAAGCCTTTCGTATTCTCAGCGCCTTTCGTTTCGCCGGGGAAAAGTTGACGCTGTCGCAACTGGCGCGGCGGCTCGACCTCAATCTCGCCACCACCCACCGCTTTCTTACCACTTTGGTATCGGTGGGCGCCGTCAGCCGCACACCGGACGGTGCGTTTGAACTGGGTCTGCTGCTCGCCGATCTGGGCGGCCGGGTGTCCATCGCCGGCACCATGCACAGCGTCACACAACCCCATATGGACAGCCTCGCCGGCCGTTTTGGCGAGACCAGCCACGCGGCGATTCCGGACAACGGCCAGGTGTGCTACGTGGCCAAGGGCGAAGGCTCACGCAGCCTGACCATCATCACCCACATCGGCAAACGCCTGCCTGCCTATTGTACCGGGCTCGGCAAGGCACTGCTGTCGGAGTTCGATGACGGCACCCTGCGGCAATGGATCCAGCAGCAAAGTTTTCAGCGCTATACCGACCGCACTCTGACCAGCCCCCGGGCGCTGGAAGAGGAGCTGGCGCGCACCCGTGATCGTGGTTACGCCCTGGACAACGAGGAAGTGGAGACCGGCCTGCGGTGCGTGGCGGTGCCGGTGCTGGACCGGAACCGCCAGGTGCGTGCGGCGATTTCCCTGTCGGCACCGACCTCGCGGCTCGACCAGGCCAAGATTCACGAAATCGCCGCCGCCCTGCAGGAACACGCCAACGACATCGGCGCGGTGTTGTCGGAGACATCGACGCCGCCGGATTAGCGACAAATACCAAAGCCCCGCAGCCCGAAGTGGAAGTGATCCGCGTGGGCGGCGTTGTAGTCCGGCCCCAGGGCGGTGCCGAAGAACTGGCAGGCGCCGTCGAAGGCTTCGTGCAGGAAAGCGCCCTTATCCCCCCCGTCATCCCAGTGGCGCTGCACCGAAATGCGCGTGCCGTCGCGCAGCGACAGCGCCGCCACGTCCAGGGCCGAGGCGGTGGCGTGGTCGCTGCGGCGGTCGTCCTGGCGGTGATAGATGTTGCGGCAGGCGAAGGTGCCGTAATGCCAGACCTCCGACACGGGCTGGCCGAACCGGGCCCGCGCCAGCGGCTGCAGCCGGTTGCGCTCGTACAGCGACCAGGCCGCCACCAGCGGGCAGCGAGCCACGAAGCTGTTGTTGAAAGTCACCTGACTGGAGCGCACCCGCACCACATTGGTCAGCGGGCAGCTTTCCACCGGTGTGTAATCCTCCAGGGGTAGATAATCCAGGGCCCCTTCCGGCGCGGTGCGCAGCGCCGCCAGGCAGGCCTCCGGCTCATCCCCCAGGCGCCGCAGCTTCCAGCGCGTCACCGGCGTCACCGGGTCCTCCAGGTGCAACGGCAGAAACGGGTTCCAGTGGCGCGGCACCGCCCACCACTGTTGCTTGAGACCGGCCACGAACAGACCGGCGGCCAGCGCCAGAATCAGAATGACTGCGAAAAAACGTCCCATGGCGGCAGTGTAGCCCGCGCCGACGCGAAGGCCGCGCGAGCGTTACCGCTTTTTACGGTTGCCGGTGCGGCGGCTCACTCAATCCTTGCCGCCGCGGGCCTTGACCGGCTCGAAGTCCTCGTTTCTCAGTTCCGGCAGTTTCTCGTCGCAGCCCTGGATGCCCTGGCGGCGCAGGTTCTCGCAGACCCGGTCCAGCTTGCCGTCCACCGCGTGCAGATGGTCCAGCAGGGCACCGATGGCCTCGGCCACCGGGTCCGGCATGTCGTTGCTGACGCCATAGGCCTGGAAGCCGATCTTGTCGGCCATTTCCTTGCGATTCTTTTCCTGCTCGGTGGCCGCCTGGCCGATCACCCGGCCGGGAATGCCGACCACGGTGGCGCCCTCCGGCACCTCCTTGGTGACCACGGAATTGGAGCCGATCTTGGCGTTCTTGTGCACCGTGAACGGCCCCAGCACCTTGGCGCCGGCGCCCACCACCACGCCGTCTTCCAGGGTCGGGTGGCGCTTGCCCTTGTCCCAGCTGGTGCCGCCCAGGGTAACGCCGTGGTAAAGCGTCACGTCGTCACCGATCTCGGCGGTTTCCCCGATCACCACGCCCATGCCGTGGTCGATGAAGAAGCGCCGGCCGATGCGCGCGCCCGGGTGGATCTCGATGCCGGTGAGCCAGCGGCTGAAGGTGGAGATCAGCCGCGCCAGCTGCTTGAAGCGCCGCTGCCACAGCCAGTGGGCCAGCCGATGGAACAGCACCGCGTGCAGGCCCGGGTAGTTGAGCAGCACCTCCAGGGTGTTGCGCGCCGCCGGGTCGCGGTGGAAGACGGACCCGATGTCCTCTTTGATTTGCTTGAGCATAGTTACCTCGAATCCGGGCCCCGCAGGCGCTTCTCCAAAGCCACCAGGGTGCCGCGCAGAATGCTGATTTCCATTTTGTCCGGGCGGGCGCGCAGGAACAATCGCCGCATGCGCGTCATCACCTGCCCGGGCTGCTCCGGATCCAGGAAGCCGCTGTCTTCCATGACCCGTTGCAGATGGTCCAGGAACTGCTGAACCGCCTGGTTGCTGGCCGCCGGCTCATCCCAGAACATTTCCGGCAGCGGCATCTGCTCGCGGCGCGAGCGCGCCTCGGGCAGGTCCGCGTCCTCGCCCACCAGGGCCAGACGCAGTTCATAGGCCATCAACTGGATCGCCGAGGCCACGTTGAGCACGCCGTAGTCCGGATTGGTGGGCACCGAAACGTGCAGATTGCAGCGGTGCAGTTCGTCGTTGGTGAGCCCCCGGTCCTCGCGGCCGAACAGCACCGCGATGCGGGTGGCCTCCGGTTCCCGGGCCAGCTGCGCGGTGAGCTGGCGGGGGGTCAGGCAGGGCCAGGGGATACGCCGCTGGCGGGCGCTGGTGCCGATCACCAGGGTGGCGCCTTCCAGGGCCTCGTCCAGGGTGTCGCAGACCCGGGCGGCGGCCAGCACGTCGCCGGCGCCGGAGGCGCGGGCGGTGGCCTCGGCGCTGGGGTGGATTTTCGGCGCCACCAGGCGCAGGTCGCTCAGGCCCATGGTCTTCATGGCCCGGGCGGCGGCGCCGATGTTTCCCGGATGGGTGGTTTCCACCATCACCATCCGCACCTTGTCGAGCATGTCGGTTGTCCGCGTCGGTCGTGGGGGCGGGATTCTAGCAGATAACGGCCTGCCCTCCTTCCTTCCGCTCTGTTACAATCCGCCTCCCGTCCGGCCCCACCCCTCCGTGGGGCCCGCTCTTTGAAACCGATAGGATGATTGCATGCACGCGCCGCAAGTGAATATTGCCCTGCGAGCCGCCCGCCAGGCGGGCACCCTGATCCGCCGCGCGGCGGAAAACAGCGACCCGCTGAAAGTGGATCGCAAGGGCGCCAACGACTTCGTCACCCAGGTGGACAAAGCCGCCGAGGCACGCATCATTGAGGTGATCCGCAAAGCCTATCCGGACCACGGCATTCTGGCCGAGGAAGGCGGCGAGCAGCCCGGTCGCGGTGAAGGCGCCGATTACCTGTGGGTGATCGACCCGCTCGACGGCACCACCAACTTCATCCATGGCTTTCCCCAGTACGCGGTGTCCATCGCCCTGAAGATCAAGGGCCGGGTGGAGCATGGCGTGGTCTACGACCCGCTGCGCGAAGAGGAATTCACCGCCAGCCGGGGCCGCGGCGCGGCGCTCAACGGCCGCCGCATCCGCGTCACCGGCCGGGCGAGCCTGGAAGGTGCCCTGATCGGCACCGGCTTCCCGTTCCGCAAGGATCAGATGCCCTACCTGGATGCCTATATGGGCATGTTCCGCGCCATCGCCGAGGACGCCGCCGGCCTGCGCCGCCCCGGCGCCGCCGCCCTGGATCTGGCCTGGCTGGCCGCCGGCCGCACCGACGGCTTCTTCGAGCTGGGGCTGCAGGAATGGGACATGGCCGCGGGCACCCTGCTGATCACCGAAGCCGGCGGCCTGGTGGGCGACCTGGCCGGCGGTCACAACCACCTCAGCCGTGGCAACCTGGTGGCCGGCACCCCCAAGGTATTCAAGGGCCTGCTGCAGAAGATCAAGCCGCACCTCACCGACAGCCTCAAGCGCGGCTGAGCCGCGCTCGCTGCAAGCTTCAAGCTGCAAGCAAGCTACCCACGCCGCCTGGCTTGAAGCTTGTGGCTTGTAGCCCCCCATCGCTTTAATCCGTAAAACCCCGCCTCAAGGGATAGGACTCATCGCCAAGCTCTGCTAGCGTTAAACGCATTATCGTTTGCGCGAAGATGCTTCTTCAGGAGAGCCCGATGAGCCAGTTTCAACTGAAAGACAAAGACCTGTTCCGCCAGCAGTGCTACATCAATGGCCGGTGGTGCGACGCCGAGGACGGCGCCACCATCGATGTGGACAATCCCTCCACCGGCGAGGTCATCGGTCAGGTACCGCGCATGCAGGAGGCGGACACCCGTCAGGCCATCGCCGCCGCCGACCGCGCCTTCCCGGCCTGGCGTGACAAGACCGCCGAGGAGCGGGCCAATCTGCTGTACCGCTGGTACGAACTGATGATGGAGCACCAGGACGACCTGGGCGCCATCATGACCCTGGAGCAAGGCAAGCCGCTGGCGGAATCCAAGGGCGAGATCGCCTACGCCGCCTCCTTCCTGAAGTGGTTCGCCGAGGAAGCGCGCCGGGTCTATGGCGACACCATTCCCGCCGCCAAGCCCGGCCAGCACATCGTGGTGATCAAGCAGCCGGTGGGCGTCACCGCCGCCATCACCCCGTGGAACTTTCCGGCCTCCATGATTACCCGCAAAGCCGGCGCCGCCCTGGCCGCCGGCTGCACCATGGTGGTCAAGCCGGCCAGCGCCACCCCCTACTCGGCCCTCGCCCTGGGCGAGCTGGCCACCCGCGCCGGCATCCCCGCCGGCGTCATCAACGTGATCACCGGCTCCGCCGCCGCCATCTCCCAGACCATCACCAGCTCGCCGGTGGTGCGCAAGGTCAGCTTCACCGGCTCCACCGAGGTGGGCAGTCAGCTGATGGCCAACTGCGCCGAGCACATTCAGAAGGTGTCGCTGGAACTGGGCGGCAACGCGCCCTTCATCGTGTTCGACGACGCCGATCTGGACAAGGCGGTGGAAGGCGCCATCGCTTCCAAATTCCGCAACACCGGCCAGACCTGCGTGTGTGTGAACCGCTTCCTGGTGCAGGACGGCGTGCACGATGCTTTCGTGGAGAAGCTCAAGACCGCCATCGAAAAACTGAAGGTCGGCGACGGCTTCGAGGACGGCGTCACCCAGGCGCCGCTGATCAACAAAGGCGCCGTGGACAAAGTGCTGGAGCACATCAAGGACGCCCGCGAGAAAGGCGGCAAGGTGATCCTTGGCGGTGAGGCCCACGAGCGCGGCGGCAACTTCGTGCAGCCCACCCTGATCGTGGACGCCACCCAGGACATGGAATTCTGCGTGGAAGAAACCTTCGGCCCGCTGGCGGCGGTGATCCGCTTCAAGGACGAGCAGGAAGGTATCCGCCTCGCCAACGACACCCCGTTCGGCCTGGCCTCCTACTTCTACAGCGAGAACATCCACCGGGTGTGGCGCGTGGCCGAGGCCCTGGAAGCCGGCATGGTGGGCATCAACGAGGGCCTGATCTCCAACGCGGCGGCGCCGTTCGGCGGCGTCAAGGAATCCGGCCTGGGCCGCGAAGGCTCCAAGTACGGCATCGAGGAATACTGCGAGGTCAAATACCTCTGCATGGGCTGATCGCGGTCGAACCACCGCTTCGGCGTCTGGCCAGGAGTCGAAATGACCACATCACACCGAATCGCGCTTCTGCCCGGCGACGGCATCGGCCCGGAGGTGATGGCGGTGGCCGAGGCGGTGTTGAAGACACTGATCCACGGCCACCGGCTGCCCCTGGACTACGAGGTGCTGCCCTGGCCGGCCACTGACTGGCACCGCCGGCACGGGGAAATGATGCCCGAGGATGCGCTGCAGCGGCTGCGCGGCTACGACGCCCTGCTGCTGGGTGCCCTGGGCGATCCCGGGCCACTCAACGACCCTCACCGCTACCGGCTGTCGGACGGCGTCTCCCTGGCGCCGCTGCTGACCCTGCGCAAGGGCCTGAATCTGTGGGCCTGCGAACGGCCGGCCCGTTTCTACCCCGGCACGGTCCAGTACCTGGCCGATCCGCGCGCCCGGGATCTGGACATGCTGGTGATCCGTGAAAACAGCGAAGGCGAGTACGCCGGCCAGGGCGGCCGGCTGCGCGCCGGCACCCGCGACGAGATCGCCACGCAACTGGAAGTGTTCACCTACGCCGCCACCGAGCGCCTGATCCGCCACGCCTTCGAGCGCGCCCGGGCGCGCCGCGACGAGCGCGATCACGAACAGCGCCCGCGCACCTTCACCCTGCCCGATGGCACCACCCGTGAAGCGCAGGTGTGTCTGATCACCAAGCGCAACGCCCAGGCGTTCTGGGGCGACCTCTACGACCGGGTGTTCGAGGAAGTGGCCGCGGACTACCCGGACATCGCCACCCACCATGAACTGGTGGACGCCGCCGCCATGAAATTCGTGCAGGCGCCCTGGCGCTTCGACGTGGTGGTGGCCAGTAATCTGCACGGCGACATCCTCACCGATCTGGCGGCGGTGCTCGCCGGCGGCCTGGGCGTGGCGCCTTCCGCCAACCTCAATCCTTCCGACCCGGACCAGCCCGCCCTGTTCGAGCCCACCCACGGCTCGGCGCCGGACATCGCCGGCCAGGGCGTGGCCGATCCCCGGGCTACCCTGTTCAGCCTGGCGTTGCTGCTCCACTGGCTGGGTGAAAAAAACGCGATTTTTTATGGCGCGGCGCGTCATTTGCATGAGACGCTGACAGCGGACTTGGCCGGCCAACACCCGGCCAGCGGCACCGATGCGATCGGTGTGCGGATTCAAGGCGCCCTGGGCGGTAACCTCTGATCCGGTCTTCACGCAAGGCCGGTCTCCCCGCCCGGGTTCATGACGTGGGAGGAGCAAGCCATGAATCATCTGTCTCCATTGCTGGTGCAATCCAGCGGGATCTGCGCGGAACGGGGCGAGGGGAGCTGGCTCTACGACGATGAGGGCCGTCGCTGGCTGGATTTCACCTCCGGCATCGGTGTCACCGCCACCGGCCACTGCCACCCCAAGGTGGTGGAAGCCGCCCAACGGCAGGTGGCCACCCTGGTGCACGCCCAGTACACCACCGTGACCCACCCCAACATGCTCCGGCTCACCGATCGCCTCTATGAACACCTGCCCCGCGCGCTGGACGCGGTGGCGTTCGCCAACTCCGGTAGCGAAGCCATCGAAACCGCCCTGCGCCTGGCCCGCCAGGCCACCGGGCGCCCCAATGTGATTGCCTTCACCGGCGGCTTCCACGGCCGTACCCTGGCCGCCGCCTCCATGACCACCTCCACCACCAAGGTACGCAGCGGCTGGCATCCGCTGATGGCCGGGGTCTGCTTCAGCCCGTTCCCGCACAGCTACCGCTACGGCTGGAGCGAGGAAGAGACCGTGGACTTCTGCCTGCGCGAGCTGGACCACCTGTTTCTGACCCAAACGCTGCCGGCGGACACCGCCGCCATGATCGTCGAGCCGGTGCAGGGCGAATACGGCTATTACCCGGCGGGCACCCGCTTCATGCAGGGCCTGCGGGAGCGCTGCGACCGCCACGGCATCCTGCTGATCGCCGACGAGATCCAGGCCGGCTACGGCCGCACCGGGCGCTTCTGGAGCCACCAGCATTTCGAGGTACAGCCGGACCTGCTGGTGACCGCCAAAGGGCTGGCCAGCGGCTACCCTCTGTCGGCGGTGGCCGGCAGCCGCGCGCTGATGGCGGAAGGCTGGCCCGGCTCCCAGGGCGGCACCTACGGCGCCAACGCGGTGGCCTGCGCCGCCGCCCTGGCCACCCTGGACGTGATCGAGCAGGAAGATCTGGTGGCCCGGGCCGCCGCCGAGGGCGACCACCTGGCGCAACGCCTGGACGCCCTGAAAGCCGAGTACGACTGTGTCGACGAAGTGCGTGGCATGGGCCTGATGCGCGGCATGGAAATCGGCGCCGGCCCGCGCCAGCCGGACGGCGAGCGCGCCGCCGCCGTCCTCAAGGCCGCCGAACGCAACGGGCTGCTGCTGCTGCGCTGCGGCACCCATGGCCAGATCGTGCGCTGGCTGCCGCCGCTCACCGTCAGCCGCGAGGAAATCGACCGCGCCGTGGACCTGTTCCGCGACGCCCTGGAGGACACCGCATGAGCGACACCCGGGTGACCGTGCTGCTGGCGCCGGACGAGCCGCCGCTGCCGGGTCTGAAGGCCCTGAACGGGCTCGCCCGGGTGCGCCAGCTGCAGGGCGACGACGGCCTGGCCGAGGCGCTCGCCGACACCGATGTACTGGTGGTCACCGACTTTCGGGTGGAGGCCCTGGAGGCGGCCTGGCCCGATCCCTGCCCGATCCGCTGGGTGCACGCCACCAGCGCCGGCGTCGACGCCCTGATGATTCCGCCGATCCGCGACGGCGACTTTCCGGTGACCAATGCCGCCGGACTGTTCGACCGGGGCATCGCCGAGTACGTGCTGGGCGCGGTGCTGCTGTTCGCCAAGGACACCCTCACCAATCTGTCCCGCCAGCGGCAGCAGCGCTGGGATCACCGGGAGACCGCCCTGATCCGGGGCGCCCGCGCCCTGGTGGTGGGGGCCGGCTCCATCGGCCGCGAGGTGGCCACCCTGCTGGGCGCGGTGGGCATGGAGGTGGTCGGTACCGCCCGCCGGCCCCGCGATCATGACCCGGCGTTTTCCCGGGTGCACGGCCAGGAAGACCTGCCGGAGCTGCTCGGCGAGGCCGATTACGTGATCGTCACCGCGCCGCTGACCCCGGACACCGAGGGTCTGTTCGACCACCATCATTTTCACCTTATGAAACCCGGGGCGGTGTTCATCAATGTGGGGCGCGGCGCCATCGTGCGCACCACCGCCCTGATGGATGCCCTGGACGGCCATCTGGCCGGCGCCGCCCTGGACGTATTCGAGCAGGAGCCGCTGCCGGCGGACCACCCGCTGTGGGGCTTCGACAATGTGATGCTTTCCGCCCATATGGCCGGCGACTTTATCGGTTGGCGCCGGGCCCTGGGTGAGCAGTTCGTGGACAACTTCAACCGCTGGCGGCTCGGCGAGCCGCTGGCCAATCCGGTGGACACGGCGCGGGGATATGGACGCCGTTGAAGGAGGAGGAAAGCCATGGCCGAAGACATCAGGGCGCTCACCGCCACGGCGCTGAAGCGCGCCTTCGAAAGCGGCGAGCTGTCGCCGGTGGAGGTGGCCGCCGGCCTGCTTGACCATGTGCAGCATCACGACCACGCCCTCAACGCCTGGTGCCTGATCGACCGGGACACCACCCTGGCCGAGGCCGGCGCCGCCGAGGCGCGCTACCGCAAGGGCGAGCCCCGGGGCCTGCTGGACGGCATCCCGGTGGCGGTGAAGGACGTGTTCCTCACCCCCATGTGGCCCACCCTCAAGGGCTCGCGCACCATCGACCCGGACAGCACCCTGAACAAACGCTCGCCGGCGGTGGCCGCCCTCGAACGCCACGGCTATGTGCCGCTGGGCAAGACCACCACGCCGGAGTTCGGTTGGAAAGGCATCACCGACAGCCCGCTGTGCGGGCCCACCAATAACCCCTGGAACCCGGAGAAAACCGCCGGCGGTTCCAGTGGCGGCTCGGCGGCGGCGGTGTCCGCCGGCATGGCGCCGCTGGCGCTGGGCACCGACGCCGGCGGCTCGATCCGCATTCCCGCCGCCTTCTGCGGCATTGTCGGCCATAAGCCCACCTTCGGCGAGGTGCCGCACTGGCCGGCCAGCCCGTTCGGCACCCTGGCCCACGCCGGGCCCATGACCCGCTCGGTGGAGGACTGCGCGCTGATGATGCAGGTGCTCACCGAGGCGGACAGCCGCGACGCCCAGGCGGCGCCACGGCGTCAGGTGGACTATCTGGCCGCCCTCGCCGGCGACCTGAAGGACCTGCGCATCGCCTACAGCAATAATCTCGGCTACGTGGATGTGGACCCGGACATCGAACGGGCCAGCGCCGAGGCGGTGGCGGTGTTCCGCGAGCTGGGCGCCACCGTGGTGGAAGTGGACCCGGGCTTCAGCAACCCGCTGGCCGCCTTCGGCCACCTGTTCTACGGCGGCGCCGCCAACGCCTGCCGGGACCTGGGGCCGCGCAAGCGCGCCCTGATGGACCCGGCCCTGGTGCAGGTGGTGGAGAAAGCCGAGAAGCTGTCGATGCTGGATTATCTGGCGGCGGTCAATGAGCGCATGGCGCTGTCCGAGCGCATGGCCGTGTTCCATCAGAAGTACGACCTGCTGCTCACCCCTACCCTGCCGATCACCGCCTTCGACACCAACCGGGAGGTGCCCCGGGACTGGCCCAGCACCCGCTGGCCCACCTGGACGCCCTTTACCTACCCGTTCAACCTGACCGGCCAGCCGGCCCTGTCGGTGCCCCTGGGGCTGGCCGGCGACGGCCTGCCCATGGGCCTGCAGATCGTCGGCCGCCGCTTCCAGGACGAACTGGTGCTCAAGGCCGGCCATCTGTTCGAGCGGGCCCGTCCTTTCACCGGGCGCCCGCAGCTGGCGCTCGCCGGCCTGGAGGCGTGACCATGAGCAACATCAACCTGGACACGGACTTCTACGAAACCGAGGACCCGATCTGGAACCCGGCGCTGCTGACCATTCCGGTGCCGGGCATCCGCCGCATGGTGAACCTGGCGGCGACCATGGACGATGTGATCCATTTGTCGATCGGCCAGCCGGATCTGAAACCCCCGGAGCATGTGGTGCAGGCGGCGGTGGACGCCCTGCAGGCGGGCCAGACCGGCTACACCATGGACGCCGGCCTGCCGGAACTGCTGGAGGCGCTGGCCGAATATTATGGCGAGCGCTACCACCGCACTCTGGCGCCGGAAAACATCATGATCACCACCGGCGCCACCGAGGCGATCTACCTGGCGCTCACCGCCACCTCGGCGCCGGGCCGGGAGTTCATCGTGCCGGAACCGTCGTTCATGCTGTACGCGCCGCTGATCCGCATGAACGGCGGCGTGGTCAAGACCATCCCCACCCGCGCCGAGAACCAGCATCAGCTCGATCCCCAGGAAGTGATCGACGCCATCGACGCCAACACCTACGCCATCGTGCTGAACTCGCCCAGCAATCCCACCGGCACCGTCTATCCCCGGGAAACCGTGGAAGCCATCGTCCAGGAAGCGGCCTACCGGGGCGTCTACGTGATCAGCGACGAGGTCTATGACCATCTGATCTACGATGGCCGCGAGTACCCCAGCGTGCTGTCCTGCTGCTCGGACCTGGATCATGTGATGGTGGTGTCCAGCTTTTCCAAGACCTTCAGCATGGCGGGCATGCGCATCGGCTGGCTGATCGCCAGCCAGGGCGCGATCAAGAAGCTGCGGCGCTACCACATGTTCACCACCACGGTGGCGAACACTCCCTGCCAGTGGGCCGGCGTGGCGGCGCTGCGTGGCGACCGTGCCTTTATCGACGACATGCTCACGGAATATCAGCGCCGCCGCGACCGGCTGGTGGACCTGGTCAAGCAGACGCCGCACCTGACCGGCTATCGCCCGGACGGCGCCTTCTACCTGTTTCCGTCGCTGCCCGACGGCGTCAACGGCGGCAATGTGGCGCTGAAGCTGCTGCGCGAAACCGGGGTGTGCACGGTGGCGGGGGAAACCTTCGGGGACAGCTGCGCCAACGCGCTGCGCATCAGCTATTCCACCTCCCTGGATCAGATCGAGGCGGCGTTCGAGCGCATGATTCCGTGGATGGAAAAACAGGACTGGTGAAGAGGAAAAAGAGACAGCCGTGGGAGCGGTCGCCCGACCGCCCCCACGGCTCATGACCGCTCAGGGCATTTCGTCGATTTCTTCCTTCTCGGGGATCAGGAAGTCGTCCTTGGACACGCCGAGGGTGAACAGCAGGTTGGCGACCACATAGATGGACGAATAGGTACCCACGAAAATACCCACCAGCAGCGCCTCGGAGAAGGCGCGCATCACCTCGCCACCGAAGAAGAACAGCGCCACCAGCACCAGCATGGTGGTGAATGAAGTGTTGATGGTACGGGTCAGCGTCTCGTTGATGGCGCCGTTGACGATCAGATGGGGATCGGTTTCCCGGGTGTTGCGGAAATTTTCGCGGATGCGGTCGGCCACCACGATGGAGTCGTTCAGCGAGTAGCCGATCAGCGCCAGTACCGCCGCCAGCACCGTCAGATCGAACGGCCAGCGCAGCAACGAGAACAGCCCCAGCACGATGATCACGTCGTGCAACAGCGCCGCCACCGTGGCGATGCCGAACTTGTTGGTGAACCGGAACCACACGTACACCAGCATCAGCCCCAGCGCCATCAGCAGCGCCAGACCGGACTGGTCACGCAATTCATCGCCCACCTGCGGGCCCACGAACTCCACCTGCTTGAGTTGCAGGCCGTCGATACCGCCGGCCAGGGACTGGAAAACCCGCTGGCCCACCTGGTCCGCCTCGATGCCGTCCTGGGGCGGCACGCGAATGCTCAGATCCCGGGACGAGCCGTACTGCTGCACCACCGCGTCCTCGAAGCCGGCCTGCTCCAGGGTGTCACGGGCGCCGGCGATGTCGATGTCCGCCGGGCTTTCCACCACCACGTTGGTGCCGCCGGTGAAATCGAGCCCCAGGTTCAGGCCACGGGTGGCGAGCAGAATGATGGAGGCGATCACCAGGCAGATCGACATCACGCCGAGCACCTTTCGCACGCCCATGAAATTGATCATTTTCTTGCTGTTGGACATAGTCTTGCTCCCGGACATGACCGCCTCAGATGCTCAGTTTGGTCGGCGCGCGCGCACCCCGACCGTAGGTCATTTCCACCAGCGCGCGGGTGCCGATGATGGCCGTGAACATGGACGAGAGAATGCCGATGAACAGCGTGACCGCGAAACCCTGCACCGAGCCGGTACCGGCGGAGAACAGGATCACCGCGACGATCATGGTGGTGATGTTGGCGTCCAGAATGGTGGTGAAGGCGCGGTTGTAGCCTTCGTCGATGGCCTCGCGGGGGCGGCGCCCGTTGCGCAGTTCCTCGCGGATGCGTTCGTAGATCAACACGTTGGCGTCCACCGCCATGCCCACCGTCAGCACGATGCCGGCGATGCCCGGCAGGGTCAGGGTGGCGCCGGGGATCAGCGACATCACGCCGACGATGATCACCAGGTTACCGAGCAGCGCGATGTTCGCGAAAATGCCGAAAACCTTGTACCAGACCAGCATGAAGATCAGCACCAGGGCCATGCCCAGCACCATGGACTTGAGGCCGGCTTCGATGTTTTCGCGGCCCAGGCTCGGGCCGATGGTGCGCTCCTCCACGATGGTCACCGGCGCCGCCAGCGAACCAGCGCGTAGCAGCAGCGCCAGCTCCGAGGCTTCCGCCGGGCTGTCCAGACCGGTGATGCGGAAGCGGCTGCCCAGGGTGTCCTGGATGGTGGCCACGTTGATCACGTAGCGGTCGGTGGTGCTTTCCGGCACCTGGCGACGCTCGCCGTTCTCACCCTCGACGGTTTTCATTTCCGTCTTGGTCTCGATGAACAGCACCGCCATCGGGTTGCCCACGTTCTTGGAGGTGACCCGCTGCATGCTGCGCGCGCCGGTGGAGTCCAGCTCCACGTTGACCTGGGGCGAACCGCTCTGCTGGTCGAAGCCCATCTGCGCGTTGGTGACCTGATCACCGGTGGCGATCTTGGATTTCTCCAGAATCACCGGGCGGTTGTTCTGGTCGCGGAACGGGAAGATCTCGGTGCCCGGGGGCGCGATGCCAGTGGCGGCGCGCTGGGCGGAGTACTGATCCGCCACCAGGCGGAACTCCAGGGTCGCGGTGCGGCCCAGGATACGGCGGGCCTGGGCGGCGTCCTGCACGCCCGGCAGCTGTACCACGATGCGATCGGCGCCCTGACGCTGCACCACCGCCTCGGCGACGCCCAGCTCGTTGACCCGGTTGTTGAGGGCGGTGCGGTTCTGTTCCACCGCGTAGTCCTGCAGCTCTTCCAGGGTGGACGCGTTGAGGGTCAGCGTCAGACGCGGGTTTTCCTCCGCCTGATTCAGGGTGAACTCCGGCAGGGCGGTGCGCAGCGGCGCCCGCGCCGCGTCGGCGGCCACCTGATCGTCGAAGGTGGCCACCAGCTTCTGACCGTCGATGGCCACGTCCCGGTAACGGATGCCTTCGTCGCGCAGCGCCATCTTGGCCTGGCCGGACCAGGCTTCCATACGCTGCTGAATCACCGTTTCCATGTCCACCTGCAGCAGGAAATGCACGCCACCGCGCAGATCCAGGCCCAGGTTCATGGGCGAGGCGCCGACGGCGCGCAACCATTGCGGCGTGGTGGGCGCCAGGTTGAGCGCCACCACATAGTCGTCGCCGAGGCGGTCGCTGAGCAGTTGCCGCGCCCGCAGCTGGTCATTGGTGCTGTCCAGCCGTACCAGCCAGGAAGTGTTGACGGCTTCACCCGGGCCGTGTTCCACCCCGGCCTGGTCCAGCGCCTCGGCCACCTGGCGGCGTACCGACGCGGGCACCTCCTCGCCGGCGGCATTGGCACTGATCTGAACGGCGGGAACGTCCGGGAAGATGTTCGGCAGGGCATAAAGGCCGCACCCAAAAAGGACGGCCAACAGCAGGAAAAATTTCCAGCGCGGATAGCGGGTCATAAGGCGTTACTTCAAATCGATTTGATGGTGCCCTTGGGCAGCGTGGCCTGGACACTCTGTTTTTGCAGCTTGATTTCCAGATTGTTGGCGATCTCGAGCACCACGAAGTCGTCGGTGACCTTGATGACGCGGCCCAGGATGCCGCCGCTGGTCATTACTTCGTCGCCTTTGTTCAGGCTCTGCACCAGGTTCTTATGCTCCTTGGCGCGCTTCTGCTGCGGGCGGATCAGGAAGAAGTAGAACACCACCACCATCACCACCAGCATGATCAGCTCGATGCCGCCACCACCGGGTGCGGCGCCGCCGGTCTGGGCGTGCGCGGGAGAAATCAACCAGTTCATTACGTTACTCCACGTTATCGTCGTTAAAGCGCGGGTACGGGACGGCCCAGGGCCGCGTAGAAGTCGCTAATAAAGGCGCTCAATGTACCCGCTTCAATAGCCCCCCGCAATCCAGCCATCAGGCGCTGGTAATAGCGCAGATTGTGGATGGTGTTGAGCTGCGCGCCGAGCATTTCGTTGCAGCGATCCAGATGGTGCAGATAGCTGCGCGAGAAGTGTCGGCAGGTGTAGCAATCACAGTCTTCTTCCAGGGGCCCCAGGTCGTGGCGGTGGCGCGCGTTGCGAATCTTGATCACGCCTTCGGCGGTGAACAGATGGCCGTTGCGCGCGTTGCGCGTGGGCATTACGCAGTCGAACATGTCCACGCCGCGGCGCACCGCCTCGACAATGTCTTCCGGCCGCCCCACCCCCATCAGGTATCGCGGCCGTTCGCCGGGCATGTGCGGCGTCAATTCGCCCAGGGTGCGCAGCATCTCCTGGGGCGGCTCGCCGACGCTGAGGCCACCGATGGCATAGCCGTCAAAGCCGATGTCGGTGAGGCCGGCCAGCGATTCCCGGCGCAGCGCGTCGTACATACCCCCCTGTACGATGCCGAAACAGGCCGCATCGTTCCCCAGATCGTCGAAATGGGCCCGTTTGGACCGCTCCGCCCAGCGCAGGGACAGCCGCATGGAGTCCGCCGCTTCCTTTTCGGTGGCCGGAAAGGGCGTGCATTCGTCGAAGATCATGCAGATGTCGCTGCCCAGATCACGCTGCACTCGCATGGCGATTTCCGGACCCAGTTCGATGCGATCGCCATTGATCGGGCTGCGGAACACCACGCCCTGCTCGGAGATCTTGCGCAGTTCACCAAGGCTGAACACCTGGAAACCGCCGGAGTCGGTGAGGATCGGCTTGTCCCATTGCATGAAGCCGTGCAGGCCACCGTGGGCGCCGATCACCTCGGTACCGGGGCGCAGCATCAGATGGAAGGTGTTGCCCAGACAGATCTCCGCGCCGATGTCGGCCAGATCCCGGGGCAGCATGGCCTTTACCGTGCCGTAGGTGCCCACCGGCATGAACGCCGGCGTCTCCACGGTGCCGCGCGGGAAGGTCAGGCGGCCGCGCCGGGCGCGGCCATCGTTGCCCAGCAGGTCGAAGGTCAGTCGTGACATCAGGCCTCCCCGTCGCCGTGCCCGGCGCGTTCGATAAACATGGCGTCCCCATAACTGAAGAAACGGTATTGCTCGCGCACCGCTTCCCGGTAGGCCGCCAGCACCCGCTCGCGGCCGGCGAAGGCGCTGATCAGCATCAGCAGCGTGGAACGGGGCAAATGGAAATTGGTGACCAGGGCGTCCACCTGCCGGAAGCGGTAGCCCGGGTAAATAAAAATGTCGGTCTCCGCCTCGCCGGCGCGCAGAGCGCCGTCCGCCGAGGCCGCCTCGAGCGCGCGCAGGGCGGTGGTGCCCACCGCCACCACCCGACCGCCACCGGCGCGGGTGGCCGCCACCTGCTCCACCAGCGGCGCTGGCACCCGGAACCGCTCGCTGTGCATGTGATGGTCCTCGACCCGGTCCACGCGCACCGGCTGGAAGGTGCCGGCGCCCACGTGCAGGGTCACGAAGCCGGTGTCCACGCCCTGCTCGCGCAACAGGTCCAGGAACGGCTCGTCGAAATGCAGCCCGGCGGTGGGCGCGGCCACGGCGCCCGGTTCCCGGGCGTACACCGTCTGGTAGCGTTCCAGGTCGGCGGCCTCGTCCGGGCGGTCGATATAAGGCGGCAGCGGCACATGGCCGATGCGCTCCAGGGCGTCCAGCACCGACTCGCACCCGGTGAACAGCAGATGGAACAGCTCGCCGCGACGGCCGCGCACCTGAGCCGCCACGCCCTGCTCGAACTGCAGCCAGCCGCCGGGCTTCGGCGACTTGGAGGCGCGCACATGGGCCAGCGCTTCATGGCCTTCCAGCAGCCTCTCCACCAGCACTTCCACCCGGCCACCGCTGTCTTTTCGCCCGTGCAGCCGGGCCGGAATCACGCGGGTGTCGTTGAACACCAGCAGATCACCGGGGCGCAGGTGGTGGGCCAGATCGGGGAAACGGCGGTGCCCCAGACCGTCGCCGGTCAGGGTCAGCAGCCGGGCGTCGCGGCGCTCGGCGGGCGGATGACGCGCGATCAGCGCATCGGGCAGCTCGAAATCGAAGTCGTCTACACGCACGGAACCGTCCTCACCGCTTGCCGCTTTTTCCGCTCTTGCCCTTCGCGCCGCCCTTGGCGGCGGCGCCGGGCCGGGGCAACACCACGGTGGCGGTGAGCGACAGGCGGTCATGCAGGGTCTGGTGCGGGTGCACCAGCACCACCAGATAACCGGCGCCGAGGGTCAGCCAGGACAGCCCGGCGGCGGCGAAACGGGCCACCGTCTGCCAGAAACGCATGGGGCCGCCCCGGTAGTCGCGCACCTGCAGGCGCCAGGCGCGCATGCCCAGGGTCTGGCCGCCGTGCAGCCAGAACCAGGCGTAAAAGGCCCAGGTTTCCAGGATCAGCAGCGGGAACAGCACGCCGCGCAGCACCATCGGGTCGGCGCGGGTGACGCCGTTGATGTCCTGCACCGGCAGGCCGGTATGGTTATAGAGAAGCACGAACAGGCCGGCGCTGACGAACCACAGGGCGATCACCAGGAAGCCGTCGTAAACCAGGGCCATAAAGCGTTTGAGCAAACCGGCGGGTTTGGCGTCTTCAATCATGGGGGCTCCGACGGGCGGACCAGCGTCTGGCGACGAACGGATACGGAATAAAAAGCCCGCGTTTAGCGGGAGCTTCGTTTCATGCTGGGTAGCAGAGCGGGACTTGGCCCAATGCGCGAGTGTAGCAGAAACCGATTCAAAACCGCCAATGATCCGCCACCGGGCGCCTCTTGCCCAGACCCACTTCTGGCGAACTTTCTGTCGTGATCAATCCAAAGACCGCGCCTTGCCGGAGCGGGGTTCACCGAGGCGCCGATGCTCCGGGGCCTGACGTTAGAGCCATAGGGGCGCCGATCAACCGTATTCAGTCCGCACATCGTGCCGGCGCTCCTTTAGCACCGCGTCCCGGATCATGCGCCAGACAAAATCACCTATCTCCTCTAGCGTGTAGCGACCATCGTCGCTAAACCAGGTGGCTACCCAGTTGAGCGCGCCGAGGCCTATAAGCCGCAGCAAATCAAGATCCACTTCCTTTCGAATTACCCCTTTCTCCGCCAGTGACTTGAGCATAGTCGCCCAGAGGGACTCATAACGGTCGCGCAACTTGATCATCTCCTTACGTGCCTCGCCGCGCAGAGAACGCCACTCAAACAACAGTACATAGACCATGTCCGAGCCGCTGACCAGCATCTGAAGGTGCGCATTGATGCCTCTACGCAACTGCTCCACGGGTTCCGCCGCACCGGCCACGGCTTCGGAGACAGCAGTCGAGGTTTGCTCCAAACCAAGGCGCATCAGATCAACAAGAATATCCTCCTTGGCCTGATACCGGTAATGAAGGCTGCCGGGCAGCAAATTACACGCTTTTGCGATTTCTTTCACCGTGGTCCGGTCATAGCCCTGCTCACGAAACAGTCGAGCGGCGGATGTCAATACAAACTGACGATCAGACCGGGCCGGACCGGCCGGGCGCTTTTTTCTCATGGTTTTTCTCCTCCGGCCTCGGGGTACGGCGCGAATCCGAATTGCGAGAGTCCATTGCCTGCGTCAGACCGACGACTTCCCCGTAATGGCTCGTCACGCCGAAGATCCGCGCGGCCCGCTGATTTTCTCACAAGTCATCGGCTAAGCACCACCGGCCTTGGTCAGCTGGCCAGGGAGGAGGTCCGGGCCGTGTACGGTCTGCGTCGCACCGAATGCCGATGCTGCTTCGGTATCATGCCTTATACCAACGATTTCAATTCGGTGCTCGGATCTTTCAATGCTTCAACATCGACGTCCTTGCCTTGATATACAAGCTTCTTCCCGACCATGAAGGCCATGGGCAGATTTACCGCGTCAACGGCCACCAGCCGGCTTCCGCGTAAATAGAATACCACAAACGCTTCATCCGAGGGATCACCGCGAACCACCCGCTGATCGTGGTTTTGAGATAACCCCACCATTTGTAAGCGTACGTTAAACTGGTTCGACCAGAACCACGGCACGCTTGTGTAGGGCACGCGCTCACCCATAAGCGTCGCCGCCGCAGTACGAGCCTGATCGACGGCATTCGCCACGGACTCAAGTCGTTGCATCTTTTCAAATAACAGATTCCGGTGGCGGGTACAGTCGCCGATCGCCAGGACAGCGGGATCCGCGGTACGAGTAAACTCGTCAACGACAATACCGTCATCACAGGGCAAGCCCGCGGCCTCGGCTAGAGCGGTTTCCGGAAGAACACCGATGGAAACAAGCACGATATCGGCCGGCACGATACCGCCGTTCGCCAATCTCACGCCCGTCACACAACCTTGCTCTCCCGCTTCGAAGCCGGTAACCGCGGTGTTCAAACGTACGTCCACGCCGGCGTCAGTATGCTTGGCGTAAAAGAATGCGGACATTTCCGGCCCAGTAACCCGTTGCATAAGCCGATCAGCGGCTTCCAGTACGGTGACATCGACGCCGCTCTTGTTTGCGCTGGCGGCGACCTCGAGACCGATATAGCCGCCACCCACGATGACCAAACGTTTCCCTGCAACTAATTGTTGGCGCAAGTTATCCGCATCGGCTATATCATGCAAATAGTGAATGCCTTTCAAGTCCGCTCCCGGCGCATTCAAACGCCGAACACGCGATCCCGTGGCCAGGACAAGTTGATCGTATTTCAAGGTGCTCTGGTCCGACAACCGGATGATTTTGTTGTTTCGATCGATTTGCACGACTCGCACACCGAGCCGCAACTGATGACCCGCCTTTTCATATATTGAACTTGGCTTCAAATACAGTGAACCCTGATCAACTTCGCCTGTCAGGTAATTCTTGGACAGAGGCGGGCGCTGATAGGGTGGGTGGGGCTCTTCGCCCACCAGAATCACTTTATGCTGATATTTCTTTTGCAACAGTGTTGTCAAAAGCGCTCCCGCCGCGTGCCCGCCGCCAACGATGACCGTCGTTTGTTTCTGATTGTTCGTCATAGCCTGTCTCTTTTCTACTGTGCCTTGGGGTCCGATTTCACGATTACAAACGCCATGGGGACGAGCTCGCCGCACTCAATACCGAGATCGGCCGCGGGAAACCTTGAAATCCTCGAGAATCATCTCGGCCCCCTTCTCGCCAATCATGGTCGCTGGCTGATGAGTATTTCCGCCCACCAGGGTCGGCATAACGGAAGCATCAACCACCCGCAGGCACCGGAGGCCATGCACGCGCAGTCGGGGATCGACCACCGCCATTGGATCCAATCCCATCTTACAGGTACCTACAGGGTGATAGGCCGACTCGCCGCTATGCCTCACCCATGTGGCGAGGTCTTCGTCACTGCGCAGCGTCGGTCCCGGCGATATCTCGACCTCGTGGTGAGGCGTGAAAGCCGGCTGCTCCAGAATCCTGCGTACTAAACGCACCCCCCGAACGAGTCTCTCGACGTCGGTGGGCTCAGCCATATAATTGGGGTCTATCAGCGGTGCCGCGAATGGGTCGGCACTGTGCAGACCGACGTGGCCGCGCGACAAAGGCCGGAGCCCATAAATCATTACGATGTAACCATAACCGCTCATCGCGGTCTTCATGTCCCGCCCGTGATCAGCGTACAACATCGGCCCGAAATGCAGTTGCAAGTCGGGGATCGGCTCCTCCGCGCGGGAACGAATAAACCCACCGGCCTCGGCGCCGTTACTCGACAGTACACCGCGGCGACCGCTCAGATACTGCAGCAGGGCCCGAAGGCCCTTGAACCAGTAGCTCGGATGCATGGAAATGCTCTGGCGGTCGCGCGCTCTGACACGCACGAACACGTCGATGTGATCCTGCAGATTCCGTCCGACGCCCTCCAGCTCATGACGCAGTTCAATCCCGTGCCGGGACAGTTCACCGCGCGGTCCAATTCCGGAAAGCATCAGCAGCTGCGGAGAGTTAAACGCGCCGCCGCAGAGTACAACTTCGCGCCGGGCACGGACCTGAGCCAGCCCCTTCGCGCTCCGATATTCGACACCGGTGGCACGGCCGCCCTGGAGCAACACACGCGTGACGTGCGCTCCGCTGCGGACAGTCAGGTTGGACCGAAACGCCGCGGGTTCGAGATAGGCACGCGCATTGCTACAGCGCGTGCCGTCCTTCTGATAAACATAGTAGTAGCCCACGCCTTCCTGTTCACGGCCGTTGAAGTCCGGGTTGCGCCGGTGGCCCGCCTGCATCGCCGCCTTGACGAACGCCGTGCTCAGCGGGTTGGTATAGCGGCGCTCGGTAATATTAAGCGGACCACCCCGACCATGAAACGCCGTTTCAAGAGCCGCCAGCTCCGGCTCGAAATGTTCGGATCTTCGGAAGTAAGGCAACACATCGGCATACGACCACCCTTCGCAACCGAGCCGTGCCCACTCGTCGTAGTCCCGGGCATGTCCGCGAATGTAGACCTGCGCGTTCATGCCGCTGGACCCGCCGACCATCTTACCCCGTGGCTGATACAAGGCACGGCCATACATGTGCTGTTGCGGCTCGGTATTGAACTGCCAGTTGACGCGACGACTGAAAATCAGCTGCAGAAAGCCCAAAGGCATATTCACGAACGGATTGCGGCGGCTCTCCGGACCGGCCTCAAGCAACAGCACCGAATGGCGGCCGCATTCGGATAGACGGTTGGCGACGACGCATCCGGCCGAGCCCGCCCCAACCACGACATAATCGAACTGTTCGGGTGACATCGGCTCCGGACGTAAATTCAATTTTTTGCGGTCAACTTGACCATTAGCTTGGAATAGCCCCGCACAAAGTTGGACTGCACACGCTCGGGCTCACCCACGACCTCTATGTTATCAAAGCGCTTGAGTAACTCTTCCCACAAAACCCGCAATTGCAACTCAGCCAGACGGTTGCCCATGCAACGGTGAATGCCGTAGCCAAAGGAAATATGATTGCGCGCGTCCTTGCGATCAATAATAAGCTGGTCGGGATTTTCGAACTTTCGTTCGTCTCTATTACCGGAGGCATACCACATCAACACGCGGTCCCCTTTCTTAATGGTCTGACCACGCAGCTCCACGTCCTGCGTGGCAACCCGGCGCATGTGCGCGAGTGGAGTTTGCCAGCGGATAATTTCCGAAACCATGTTCGGAATCAATTCCGGGTTTTTCTTCAGCTTGATGAATTCCTCGGGGAACTGATTCAGGGCCAGCACACCGCCGCTCATGGAGTTGCGGGTAGTGTCATTGCCGCCAACAATCAGCAGCGCCAGGTTGCCGATAAACTCCATCGGACGGTTGATCAAATCCCGGGTATCCTCGTTACTCTGTAGCATGCTGATCAAGTCGAAACCCGGAGGCTCGCCAGCCTTGCGTCGTGCCTCCTTGTCTCGCCAAAGCCTCGAGAATGACCAGGCCATGTCCGCGGCATCGTCAAACATGATGTCTTCGTCGGTAAACTCGCCACCAGTCGCCGAAGATGCTCCGGACAGTCGGTCCGACCAATCAACCAGCTTGTGACGCTGCTCGTAAGGGAAATCCAGCAACGTCGCCAACATGCGCCCTGTTAACTCCTTGGACACTGCCGGCACCCAGTTGAAAGCTTTGTCCAGGGGCAGGCTGTCGAGCACCTCGGCGGCGCGCTCCCGGATCAACCCCTCCATTTCCTTGAGATTCTGGGGCGCCACTACACCTTGGACCGCCCGGCGTTGCACGTCATGTTTTGGCGGATCCATGGCGATAAACATTTCCACCGACAACCCTTCCGGAGGATCACCCAGAATAATCTGTGGCTCGGAGGAAAAGAGCTCGTGATTCTTATCGACGAACAAAATGTCTTCATAGCGTGTCACCGACCAGAATGGCCCGAACTGGCTGCTTTTCTGGAAGTGCACCGGTGCCTCATCACGTAACCGCTTGAAATAGGCACCCCACTGATCTTGCCGATACAGAAAAGGGTTGCTGGTATCAATATCCTCAAGTGCCAGGGTATTAACGTCAGGCACGGGCTGTTCGAGAAACTTGACCTGTGGGCGTGTTGACCCCAGTGCCTTTTTCTTCGCTTTCATCAGAGATTTGAGTGCCTTGATCTGTAAGTGCATAGGCACCAATCTCGATGTGGCATTAATCATCTTTGTTTGCATGGCATCGTTCGTGCCTGACTTGGTTGACATGGGGACCTCCCGCTACATCTGAAATTCAGGCAACAGAACGGTCATACCGTCCATCGCCTCGGTGGTTCGGATCTGACAGCCCAGCCGAGAGGTTTCTGCCCGCTCCGGAGTCATGGACAACATCTGCTCTTCAGCATCATTTATTTCCCCGGTCTTGCCGAACCATTCATCGGTCACTATCACGTGGCAGGTGCCGCAGGCGCATTCCCCACCGCAATCTCCGTCGATGCCGGGCACAGCGTTATTAACAGCAACCTGCATCAGCGAGGAACCAGATTCAAACTCGGCAATGTGCTCGGTACTGTCATGCTCAATGAACGTAATCTTACCCAAGGCCTTTCTCCAGCAAGTAACTTAATGACTGCATCGTGGTTGTTGATCCGCTTGCCGGGGAGGTCATTTATTGACACACTGGGGTCATTTAAAGACAGGCATGCCTATCAACGGACAGTATCAATGACACAGCAGAAGGGTGAACTGAAAGCTTCGGAAGGCGGCATTCCGTCGAACTATTCACGACTTATTGCCCGCGAGCTGGACTTAACCGTCAGCCAGCTACCTTCGTTGCTGCAAGGTACCGGTCTCGGTATCGCGCAATTTCTGGGCGAGGACAGTCTGCTCACGCCAGCTCACCAGGTGCGGATTTTGCGCAATGCACTGGCGTTGTCCGGCCAGTTTGAATTCGGCTTACGGCTGGGTAAGCGCCTGACCCCGGCGACCCACGGCGCCATCGGTTTTGCCGCCTCGAGCAGTCCGGACCTGCTCAGCGCGCTACAGGCGATACAGACATTCCTACCTACTCGCGCAAGCATCGTCGAGCTACACCTGCAGCAGGCTGAAGAACACCTGGAATGCCGACTGGACTTCCAAGTGCCGCTGGACGCGGATATCGAGCGTTGCCTGGCGGATACCATGATCGTGGTGCTGCTTGAATTCGGCGAGTTCGTTGTCGGTCGCCCACTACATGAGGCTGAAATTTGTTTTACCCACCGAGCACCTGAGTACCGCGCGATGTACTCGGACTATTTGCCCGGGCGTATTCGTTTTGGTGCCGATAAGTTCACGCTTAAACTGCCGATGGCACTGTGCCGGGAACCGAACGCCTCCGCCAATCATGAAAATTACCGTCTGGCCCTTGAGCAGTGTGAATCGATGCTTGCCGAGCTTCAGACCCACAAGCCCAGCTACCAGACCCGGCTTAAGAAGATGATGCTATCGAGACCCCCCGGTTCGCTCAGCGAAGACGAAGCAGCGGCCTCCCTTTTCATGAGCAAACGCACCCTCGCTCGCAAGCTCAAGGAGGAAAACAGTAGTTTTAGGAAAATTCGTGACGAAATCCTATCCCGGCAAGCGACAAGCTACCTGTGTGACAGCAAGCTGTCGATCGAAGCCATCGCCGCGTTGATGAACTATCATGACGGAGCCAATTTCAGGCGTGCCTTCAAACGCTGGTTCGGTCTTTCGCCCGATCAGTACCGGCAGCACGCCGGTTCCCGGCACACTCTACCCCCAGCCCCCTAAGGTCGCCCGGTACCACGCTTCGGCATTCCGTTTCCTTTCTTTTGTACGTACCTCGACCGACCTTTCCCGCCGGTCTGGCGCGGTCTGTTTGCCGGCGCGCGAAGATATCCACTGACTGCTTTTTTTCGGGCCTTGACATTTGGTCAATCGCCCAAATAGAGTGATTCAACAGTCGAACTACTCAGGAGGCCGACATGGTGATCGCAAGCCGCAAGATTGGTTACGATGAAGTCGAGCATAGGGATTTGAACTTCGGCATGAGTCCGGAGACGGTGCCACGCCATTGGTTCAACAATGATCCGTGGATGACCCATTGGATGAACGCGATCCTGGCCGCGGTGCCGGACGGCGAGCGCTGGGTCATGCAGGCCACGAGTAAGCAACTCGAGAATCTTCACGATCCGTCAGTGCGCAAAGCCGCGATCAGCTTTATTCGACAGGAACGCACCCATGCACGGGAGCATGACGCCATGAATGAAGCGATGGTCGCGCACGGCATTCCAATAGACCGGGCGGAGGCCGTGTTCAAGGCGATCAGAAAGCCCCTTCAACGCTACCTGGGCGGTGTCACCCAATGCGCCATGGCCGCGAACTTCGAGCATTTCACGGCCGTGATTTCCCAGGTCATGCTCGATCATCCGGAACTGTGGGACGATACCAGGCTGGAAGTCGCTGCCATGCTGTTCTGGCACTTCGTGGAGGAGACGGAGCACAAGTCAGTCAGCTTCGATGTGTTCGGAGAGGTGAGCGGCGGCGGCGTCCGCGCTTACGCGATCCGCATGGCGACGCTCGCTCTGGGTACAGCCCTTTTCCTGCCTCTGGTGCACGGCAACTGGCTGTATTTCCTCTGGAAGGATAGGCAGCTCACGAACATTCCCTCGGCACTGCGCGCCATTAAGTGGTTGTACTTCGCACCCGGGATCTTCACCCGAGCTTTTGTGATCGATACGCTGCCGTTTCTCTCCCCCCGCTTCCATCCATGGGACGCCGATAACCGGGAAGTCATCCACGCCTGGAAGCGCGCCTACGAGGAAACCGGCGATGCCCAGCAGGCTTACCAAGCATTCCGGCAATGGCATGACGATAACAGGCGTGACACAACAGCGGAACGAGTGGCGGCGGCGTGAGCGGTGCCAAGCGTAAAACACTGAAACCCTCCGAGCAGGCAGCGGCCCTGGTAACGGGGGCGGGCAGCGGTATCGGCCGCAGCTTCGCCTATGAGATCGTGCGCCGTGGCGGATCAGTGATCTGCGCGGATATAGACCGCCAGCGCGCCGAGCAAACCGCCAGCATACTCTCGGAGTTGGGCGAAGGTCGGGCTGTCCCTTACCGCTGCGACGTAGGCAGCGAAAAGCAGATGGCCACGCTCGCCGACAAGGCCGAATCGCTGCTCGGACGGCCAATGACGTTGGTGGTCAATAACGCCGGGGTGGGCGTAGGCGGCCGCATCGGAGAAGTGCCGCTTGACGATTGGCGCTGGTGCCTCAAGGTCAATCTCTGGGGTGTCATCCATGGTTGTCACTTCTTCGCACCCAAGCTGCGCGCACTGGGCTACGGCGGCATTGTCAACGTGGCTTCGGCCGCCGGTTTCGGCGCGGCGCCGGAGATGAGTGCGTATAACGTGACCAAGTCCGCGGTACTTTCGCTCTCCGAAACTCTGGCGGCCGAGCTGACCGGCACCGGCGTGCATGTTTCGGCCCTGTGTCCCACCGTGGTACCCACCAATATCCTGGACAAGGCGCGCCTGCCCGAGAACCGCGGCGATTTCGCCCACGCGGCCATGCGCAAGTGGGCCTTCGCCACCAGCGACCAGGTGGCACGCCAGACCCTGGACGCCCTCGACCGAAAGCAGCTTTATGTGGTGCCGCAGTTCGACGGGCGTTTCATGTGGCGGTTCAAGCGCTACGCGCCGCGGCTATACGCTCGCGCGCTGGGCGAGGCGTATCGCCTGGCCGGGGGCTGATATCCGGCAGGAGGCAAATCATGACATCATTCTCGGCAAGAGTTGCCGACCGTGGTTTTCGGCTACTGATGAAGCGCGAGCCGGCTAACCCCGACGAGCTGGTGACGCGGTTACGGCGCATCGCCGCGGTGGCCCGCCTGCCGGGCGGGCTGCCGTCCGGGGTCACCGCGCGCAAGACCACCATTGGCAATGAACCAGCGGTACCCCCCGGTGTGCCGGCGGTGCGTGTCAGTCCCAGTCAGCCCACGGCCACCGTGCTGTATCTCCACGGTGGTGCTTTTATCAGTGGCCGTTTCCGTACTTATGCGGAGCTTTGCGGGCAACTGGCCAAGAGACTGAACGCACGCGTGTTCTGGATCGACTACCGCCTAGCGCCGGAGGCGCCCTATCCGGCCGCCCTCGACGATGCCCACCATGCCTACAGGGCGCTGGCGGAGGACTATCCTGACGAGCCGCTGGCCCTGATCGGAGATTCCGCGGGTGGCAACCTCACTCTGGCCACGCTGCTGAGGCTGCGCGATGCGCAGGCCGCCTCGCCCGATCCCTCCCCCCGCATGCCAGCCTGCGCCGTGTCGATCTCGCCCGGCGCCGATGCGGTTGGCGATGCACCATCGCGCCAGGCCAACGCGGCCAGCGATGCCATGCTGACTCCCCGCATGATCGAGATGGCCACCAATCTGTATCTGGCCGGCCATGATCCCCGGGATCCCTATGTCTCACCGATATACGGCGATTTCCGTGGCCTGCCGCCTCTTATGCTCACTGTGAGCGAATCCGAGGCCCTGCGTGATGATGCCTATCGGGTAGCGCACCGTGCGCGCCAGGCCGGCGTGGCCGTGACCCTGCGCGCCCGCTGGAATATGCCACATGTGTGGCCGGTGTTTCATTCCATGTTGCCGGAGGCGCGCCAGGACGTTACCGAAATAGTCGGCTTTATGCGCCGGCATTTGTCGGCGCCCGTAGCATGCACCCGGGCCGTGGCACGGACGAAACTGCGCCTCGCGCATAGCGGCTAAGCGGCCTGCTAAAAACTGGAAGGAGGACCACTATGACTGTCGCGGAGGACCGGATTCAACAAAGCCGTCGTGGCCAGCGGGCGCCGCGCCACGGGAGCGCTGAACCCGACCACGAGATTTTGATCATCGGCGCCGGCTTCGCCGGAATGGGCGCGGCCATCGAGCTTCTCAGCCGCGGCATGAAATCCTTATCGATCATCGAGCGTGCCGCCGACGTCGGCGGCACCTGGCGCGACAACCGCTACCCCGGCGTGGCGGTGGACATCACTTCTTTCGTCTACTCTTTTTCCTTCGAGCAGAATCCGAACTGGTCGCGGGTCTTCGCGCCGGGTGACGAGCTGCAGAACTACGCCCGCCGTGTGGCCAGCAAATACGGCCTCTATCCCTACATACGTTTCGGCGTCAGCGTGAAGCGTGCCGAGTTCGATGAAGGCGAGCACTTGTGGCGGGTGACAACCGACAAGGGGCTGGTCACCGCCCGCCATCTGGTGTCCGCCACCGGCGGATTGATCTCGCCCAAGCTGCCGGATATCGACGGTGTCGAGGATTTTCAGGGCGAGCGTATGCACACCGCGCGCTGGGACTACAATGTGGATCTCACCGGCAAGCGCGTGGCGGTGATCGGCACCGGCGCCACGGCGGTGCAGCTCATTCCCGAGATCGCCCCGAAGGTGGCGCATCTTGATGTCTATCAGCGCACGCCCATCTGGGTCCTCAAGAAACCGGACGCCCGCCTGCCTGGCTGGCTGCGCACCGTGTTCCGCTGGTCGGGGCTGGCCCAGCAGGGGGTGCGCGCCACCACCGATGCCCTGACCGAATCCTTGATGATCATCGCGGCGGTATACTACCGGCACATGCCCTGGCTGGTACGTTGGGCCGAGCGCGCCGGCGTGAGCAACATGCGCGAGCAGTTGCCGGACAACCCGGAGCTGTGGGACAAGTTAACGCCCCAATACGGTTTCGGCTGCAAGCGGCCCACCTTCTCCAACGAGTACTTCGCCACTTTCGCCAGGGATAACGTCGATCTGGTCACCACGCCCATCCGGCGCATCACGGCCGGGGGCATCGAGACCTCCGACGGCGCCGAGCGCGAGATCGACGTGCTGATCCTGGCGACTGGCTACAAGGTTTTCGAAAAGGGCAACCTGCCGTCCTACGAAGTCGCGGGACGTAACGGCACGGATCTGGGCGAGTTCTGGGAAGAAAACCGGTACCAGGCCTACGAGGGTCTCACGGTGCCCGGCTACCCCAACTTCTACATCATGCTGGGACCGTACGCGCTGATCGGTTCGTCCTATTTCAAAATGGTCGAGGGCAACGCGATTCACGTGGTGCGCTGTATCGAGGCCGCCCACGAGCGTGACGCGACCTGCGTGGAGATCCGCCAGGACGTGCACGATCGCTACTTCCAGAACATCCAGAAGCGCCAGCAGGGGACCGTGTTCCTGAACCACAACTGCGCGACCTCGAACAGCTATTACTTCGACCGCCACGGCGACGCGCCCATGCTGCGACCGTCTACCTCTTTCGAGATGCTTTGGAGAGCGAAGCACCTGCCCATGGCTCATTACCATTTCAAAAAGGCCTATCCGGCAGGATGGCTATCAGGTGACTCAAGGCTGACGTCCAGCAGCAGGCGTTTTTCCGGTGATGATCCCGTTGCGGAGGCTACCCGCCGATGACGACTCATGAGGAAACAACACCGGTGCTGGTCGGCGCCGGCCAGATCACCGCGCGCGAACCGGATCCCGAGCGCACCCCCATCGGTTTGGTCGCCGAGGCTGCCCGGGCCGCGGCCGCGGACTGCGGTGTGACCGGGGTGCTGGGTCAGATCCAGTCGTTAACGTGTCTCAACATATTGGCGCCGTCTTATTCCGATGCCCCGTCCACCCTGGCGCGGCACCTGGGCATCGACCCCGGCGAGCGCTTCTACACCCCGATAGGCGGGAACATGGGTCAATGGCTGGTCGGTTACTACGCCGATCGCATCGCCGCCGGCGGTCTCGATTGTATCTTGATCGCGGGCGGCGAGGCGCTGGCCACGCAGATGCGCGGCAAGGGCGCCGGCCTGTCCGGAGTGCTGGACACCGCCACCGGCGAGGGCCCGCGACTGCTCGGCGATGACCGCGAGCCGACCAATTTGGCGGAACAACGCCACGGACTCAATCTGCCCATCCAGATTTATCCGTTGTTCGAGCAGGCGCTGCGGGGCCGCTACGGCCTTAACCCAGTCGAGCACCGACGAATGCTGGGCGAATTCTATGCCCGATTCAACGCCGTCGCGGTCGACAATCCGCGAGCCTGGCGCCGCGAACCCTTATCGGCGGCCGACATCGCCGAGCGCTCACCCAAAAATCGCATGGTCGGCGCGCCCTACACCAAGCACATGAACGCCCTCATCGCGGTGGATCAGGCCGCCGCGCTGGTGATGATGTCGGCGGCCAAGGCCCGGCGGCTGGGCATCGAGCCTGAACGCTGGGTGTACCCCCTGGCCGCGGCAAACGGCCACGATCACTGGTTCGTCTCCCAGCGGGCGGATCTGTCCCGCTCGCCGGCGATCACCGCCTGCGGCGAGCGGCTGGCCGCGGCCAGCGGACTGGGGATCGACGGGATCGATCACCTGGACCTGTACAGCTGTTTCCCAAGCGCTGTGCAGATGGCGCGCGACGCGCTGGGCATCGCCGCGCATGATCCCCGGCCGCTGACCGTCACGGGCGGGCTGGCTTACCATGGCGGGCCCGGCAACAACTATTGCACCCACGCCATCGCCGAGATCATGAACCGCATCCGCGCCGACCGAAGCGCCACTGGATTGGTCAGCGGCGTGGGCTGGTACATGAGCAAGCATTCGCTGGGGCTCTACGGCGGACGACCGCCCGTCGGCGGTTGGCGGCCGATCGATCCGGCCGGACTGCAAGCCGAGATCGACGCCGGCCCCATCGTGGACGTGGTGGAGCAGGCGCAGGGCAAGGCCCGCATCGAGACCTACACTGTCATGCACGACCGCGCCGACCGCCCGGTCCAGGGTATTGTGCTGGGCCGCCTGAGCGATGGCCGGCGCTTTGTTGCCAACACTCCCACCGACACGGACCTGCTCGATGCCATGACGAACGAGGAATTTCTCAATCGCACGGGCCGCGTGCACCACGATGGCAAACGCAACCTATTTACCCCGGAGGGGTGAGCGCAAGGAGAAGACGATAATGAGCATCGCGTCCGAAACCCAGTTCGACCAAGCCCGCGTAGCCGAACGCATGCGTGACATTCGCGAGGCCACCCGCGTCGTGAGCGAAGGCTTTTCCCGGGAATACATGCGCGAATGCATCGATAACCACCGATTCCCTCAGGAGGCCTGGGAAGCGCTGGGCGAATACGGGCTGCTTGGCATCACCATTCCCGAGGACCTGGGGGGCTCGGGCGGCGGCCAGGTGGAACTGGTCGCGCTGATGGAAACGCTGGCCGAGGCCGGGCTGGTGCTGCCCATGCTGTTGCTCACTGGCTTTGCGCGGGTGCCGATTCTCCGTAATGGCACGCCGGCACAGATCGAGCGATTCGTCAAGCCGACAATCAGCGGGGCCGAGAAACTGTGCTTCGCCATCACCGAGCCAGATGCCGGGACCAACAGCTTCGCGATGTCCACGCTGGCGACACGGGATGGTGACGGCTATCGGCTGACCGGGCGCAAGGTTTTTATTTCCGGTGCGGCGGACGCCGATCGAATGCTGGTCGTGGCCCGCACCCAAAAGGCCGGCGAAGTCAAACGACGCACCGAGGGTATGTCCTTGTTCGTGGTGGATACCGACGCGCCCGGTGTGGAACTACAGCCCCTGAATATCGACGTCGGTTGGCCGGAGCGGCAATACCTGGTTTTTTTTGATGACGTCAAACTCGACGCGGATCGCTTGATCGGCAACCCGGGACAGGGCCTGGCCGGAATGTTCGAGGCGCTGAATTCGGAGCGCCTGCTGGTCACCGCCATGTCCGTGGGCCTGGGCAATTACGCTCTCAAAAAGGCAGTGGCCTACGCCAACGAACGCAAACCTTTCGGCACCCCCATCGGGGGTTATCAGGCTATACAGCACCGCCTGGCCGAGGCCAAGGCCGAATTGGAGGCAGCACGGCTGATGATGATCCACGCGGCTGCGACGTTCGACGCCGGTGGCGATGCCGGTACTCATGCCAACATGGCGAAATTGCTGGGTTCTCGCGCGGCGGTCAAAGCCGTCGAGGCCGCCCTGCAGACCCACGGCGGCTACGGTTTCGACCGGGACTACGACATCATCACGCTATGGCCTTCGGCACGGTTAATGGAGGTTGCACCAATCAACAACGAAATGCTGCTCAACTACATCGGAGAACATGTCCTTGGCTTACCCAAATCCTACTGAGACGCGCGGCGTGATCGAGCGTGACGGATTCACCGCCCCGGACGGGCGGCAAATCGCGCTGTGGCGCTGGCCCGGATCGCGCGAACGCCCCACCCTGCATTGGGCCCATGCGACGGGCTTCCATAGCCAGGTTTACCGCTCGCTGCTCGACGAATTGGCTGACGATTGCAACGTGCTGGCCTGGGATATGCGGGGCCACGGGGCCAGCGCCGAGGCGGCCGATATTAAAACATTCCGCGGTTGGGAAACGTACTACGAAGACCTTGTCGCTTGGCTGGAAAGTCTGGATGAGCCTGTCTGGCTTGCCGGTCATTCGATCGGTGCCACGACCAGTATCATGGCCGCGGCCCGACGACCGGACAAGGTGCGGGGCCTGATCCTGGCGGAACCGGTGATCATGGACCCCTGGCAGGGCTGGCGATTGTGGTCGGCCAAGCTGCTACGCCAGTCACAGCGGTTTTCACTGGCCGCCGGAGCCGCACGTCGCCGCAGGGTGTTTGACTCGCGCGCCGCCGCACTGGAGAACTTTCGTGGCCGTGGTGGCTTCAGAACCTGGCCGGAAGCATGGCTGGAAAACTATGTTGAGCACGGCCTCGTGGCCCATGATGATCGTTTTCGCTTGGCCTGTACGCCGGAATGGGAAAGCACCACCTTTGCCCATACCGAACACAACCCCTGGCCCGCCGTCCGACGATTGCGGTGTCCGATGGTCGTACTGGCCGCGGAACGCGCCTCAACCTTCTCGCCAAGGGCGCGCCGGCGCCTACATGCCTTGCTACCCTCCGCCGAGTTGAACGTTCTGGCTGGAACAACCCATTTTTTGCCCATGGAGCGACCGGAAGTGGTGCGGGATGCAGTGCGACAAGCAATGCACGGTGATACCTAGAGGGTAAGGAGAAAAGCATGAAACACACAGCGGTGATCAGCGGCGTCGGCATGGTGCCGTTCGCGAAACCCGGCGCCAGCGCGCCCTACTACCAGATGGGTGCCGAGGCGGCGCGTCAGGCCCTGGCCGATGCCGGGCTGGACTACGCCAAGGTGGAGCAAGCCTACGTGGGCTATGTCTACGGCGATTCCACCTGCGGCCAGCGAGCGCTCTACCCAATCGGCATGACCGGCATTCCCGTGGTCAACGTCAACAACAATTGTTCCACCGGCTCGACCGCCCTGTTCCTGGCGCGCCAGGCGGTGGAGTCCGGCGCCGCCGACTGCGTGATCGCCCTGGGCTTCGAGCAAATGAAGCCGGGAGCGCTGGGCAGCTACTACAACGACCGGCCGACCCCCTTCGAACCCTTTGACCGGATCTGCGAGGACCTGGTGGGACAGCCCGAGGTGCCGCTGGCGATCCGCTATTTTGGCGGCGCGGGCATGGCGCACATGGACAAGTACGGCACCAAGGCGGAGACCTTCGCCAAAATACGCGCTAAGGCGAGCCGGCATGCCGCGCGCAACCCGGTGGCGCTGTTCCGCAAGGAAGTGACAGTGGAGGAAGTGATGGACTCCCCGGTGTTGATCGGCCCAATGACCCGCCTGATGGCCTGCCCGCCGACCTGCGGCGCGGCGGCGGCCATCGTCTGCTCCGAAGCCTTCGCCAGGGCCAACGCTCTCGATCACCGAGTGCGCATCCTGGCGCAGGCGATGACCACCGACACACCGAGCACGTTCGAGGCGCGCAACATGATGCAACTGGTCGGCTATGACATGACGCGCACCGCCGCCGATCAGGTTTACGAGACCGCTGGCATCGGTCCGGAGGAGCTCGACGCCGTGGAACTGCACGACTGCTTCGCCACCAACGAGCTGCTGACTTATGAAGCACTACGGCTGGCGCCGGAAGGTGGCGGCGAGCAGATGGTCGAGGACGGCGACAACACCCACGGTGGGCGCGTGGTTACCAACCCCTCGGGCGGGCTGCTTTCCAAGGGTCATCCATTGGGCGCCACCGGGTTGGCGCAATGCACCGAGCTGGTCCAACAGCTGCGAGGACAGGCCGCGGACCGCCAGGTCGAAGGCGCGCGCATTGCGCTCCAACACAATCTCGGCCTGGGCGGCGCCTGCGTGGTGACGATGTACCAGGCCACCTGAAGAGGACGAACTATGATCGACACTAAACACATCGGGCTGCGCCTGCCGACCGTCAGCTTCGAGGTCGAGAAGGGGCGGTTACGTTTTTTCGCCAAAGCCACCGGCGAAACGCGGCCCGAGTACCTCGACGAGTCTGCGGCCCGGGCAGCCGGCTACCGTAGCCTGCCGGCACCACCAACCTTTCTGATGGGCGCCGACCTCGATGCCGGAACCATGACCACGTTGCTCGAAACGCTGAACGTGCCGATCGGACGCATCCTGCACGGCGAGCAAAGCTTCACCTATCACGCGCCGGTATGTGCCGGCGACGTGCTCAGCGTCGAGTCAAAGATTAGCGACATCTACGGCAAGAAGAGCGGTGCGCTCGAATTCATCGTCAAGGATTCGCTGATCAAGGACGCGACTGGCGAGACCGTGCTCGAGGCACGCAGCGTGATCGTCGTCCGCAACCCGCAGGAGAACGCAGCATGAACGCCCCCACTCGTGACCAGGTCAAGGTCGGCCAGGCGCTTCCGCCACTCGAGCTTCCGCCCATCACGCGCGCGACGCTGGCACTGTTCGCCGGCGCCTCGGGTGACCACAACCCGATCCACATTGACATCGACTTTGCCAAGGCCTCTGGCATGCCGGACGTGTTCGCGCACGGCATGCTGCCGATGGCCTATTTGGGCCGCTTTCTGACCCAGTGGGCACCGCAGACCCGGCTGCGCCGGTTCTCGGTCCGCTTCGCCGCCATCACGCCAGTCGGCGCACGGCTGAGTTGCACCGGCAAGATCGTTGAAATCACCGAGGACGGCCACGAAACACTGGCCCGGCTCGAGATCGGCGTGGTCGATAAACAGGGTGAAGTCAAGCTCGCCGGCGACGCCCTGGTGGCGCTGGCCTGAAACACGTCCTTTCCATCACCAACAAAGCAGGACTGCGTATGAAACTTCAAGATAAAGTGGCCATCGTCAGCGGCTCAGGGCGCGGGATAGGCCGGGAAATCGCCCTCAAACTCGCCGCCGAAGGCGCCAGCGTGGTAGTCAACGATCTTGATGCCGCCCCGGCGGAGGAAACGGTCGCGGCGATCAAGGACGCCGGCGGCAGGGCCGTGGCCTGCATCGGCAGCGTGACACAGGAGGATTTTGCCGAACGCTTTGTGAACACGGCAATCGAACAGCTGGGCGGTCTGGACATCATCGTCAACAACGCCGGCTACACCTGGGACAACGTGATTCAGAAAATGAGCGATGAGCAGTGGCAGGCGATCATGGACGTGCACGCCACGGCGCCCTTTCGCATTCTGCGCGCGGCCTCCGAATACTTCCGCGTGCAGGCCAAGAAAGAAGCCGCCGAAGGGCGCGAGGTATTCCGTAAGGTGGTCAACATCGCCTCGATCGCCGGCACCGGCGGCAACGCTGGACAGGCCAACTATTCGGCCGCCAAGGCGGCGGTGATCGGCCTGACCAAGGCGATGTCCAAGGAATGGGGCAGGCTCAAGGTGAACGTCAACTGCGTGGCCTTCGGACTGATCAAAACGCGCCTCACAGAGGCGGAAGCAGGCTCTGATGCGAGCATCGATGTGGAAGGCCGCAAGATCAAGGTGGGCGTCAACCCCGATCTGCTCAAGACCATGGAGGCCATGGTGCCGCTCGGTCGCGCCGGCACGCCGGCCGAGGCCGCCGGGGCCGTCTATCTGTTTTGCACTCCGGAGTCGAACTACATCAGCGGTCAGACGCTGCTCTGTGGCGGCGGGTTCTCAATGTGAGGCCATGGACACCATGACGTTTAATCAATCACCCTGGATGGACGAAGAACTAACGCTGTTCCGCGACAACGTCCGGAAGTTCATCGCCACCGAAATCACCCCCTTCGAAGAACACTGGGACTCCCAGCAGCACGTCGAGCGCACGCTGTGGACAAGGGCAGGCGCCGCCGGCCTCCTGTGCACCGACGTGCCGGAGAAATACGGCGGGGCGGGGGGAAGCTTCGCCCATGAGGCCGTGATCCTCCAGGAGCAGGCCCGTGCCGGCAATACCAGTTGGGCCAAGGGCGTTCATGAGATCGTCAGCCACTACATCGTCAGCTGCGGCACGCCGGAGCAGAAGCATCGCTGGCTTCCCAAGCTCGCCTCCGGCGAGTGGGTGGGGGCCATTGCCATGACCGAGCCGGGCACCGGCTCGGATCTACAGGCCGTGCGCACGCGGGCCGAACGCCAAGGCGAGAACTATGTGGTCAACGGGTCGAAAACCTTCATCTCCAACGGCCATCACTGCGGCCTGCTGATCGTCGTCTGCAAGACCAATCCGGCCGAGGCCGCCAGGGGCGTCTCGCTGCTGGTCGTCGAACAGCCGGGCGAGCAGCCCGGCTTCCGCCGCGGCCGGCTTCTGCACAAGATCGGCCAGAAAGGTCAGGACACCGCTGAGTTGTTCTTCGATGATCTGCGGGTGCCGGCCGAGAACCTACTCGGCGGCGAAGAGGGCCAGGGCTTCTACCAACTTATGAACCAACTGCCACGCGAGCGCTTGATCATCGGCGTCGGCGCCATCGCTGCCGCCGAGGCGGCCCTGGAGCACACCTTGGCCTACGTGCGCGAGCGCAAGGCCTTCGGCAAGCGTCTGCTCGACTTCCAGAACACGCGCTTCCGGCTCGCCGAGCGGCGCACCGAAGTGACTCTCGGCCAAGTGTTCATCGACCACTGCATCCAGCGCCTGATCGCCGGCGCACTCGACGCGGAGACGGCCTCAATGGCCAAATGGTGGTGCACGCAAAAGCAGTGCGAGATCGTCGACGAGTGCCTTCAATTCTTCGGCGGCTACGGCTACATGCTCGAGTATCCCATCGCACGCTTGTACGCCGACGCCCGGGTACAGAAGATCTACGGCGGCACCAACGAGATCATGAAGGAGCTGATTGCGCGGGGGCTCGATTGAATGCGATTCACGTCACCGGGCTTCCGTCAGCCGGATGGCGATATCGCCAGTCCCCGGGGCCGCCGCCGCTGGCGTTGACCCCACCTCGCGATAGATGCGCCCGTGGTTGACGTTCTCCATGATCAGCCGGGAGCCGGCCGGATCCTATACAAGATTGACAGGTCGGTAACAGCCAGAGCGCGCAAGGCATTTCCAACAGCCCGCTAACCGTGCCGGGCGACACCTTTCCAGTATTTCTCCTCAAGCTGCTTTTTCGGTAGCTTGCCGGCCAAGTTGCGGGGCAGCTCGCCAAAGTCCACGATCTTTGGCAGCTTGAAACCGTACAACCCCTCCGTCTTGCAGTGCTCGATGATCTCCTTGCGAGTGGCCTGCTGGTGCTCTTTGAGCTCAATTACCGCCGCCGGCACCTCGCCCAGGTCCTTGTCCGGCGCCCGCACCACGGCAACGTCAAGAACCGCCGGATGCCGCTTGATAACCGTCTCGATCTCATTGGGGAAAAGATTCACCCCGCCGGAGATGATCATTTCCTTGATCCGCGAAGTCAGGTACAGAAAACCATCCTCGTCCACATAACCAATCAGACCATCGTCGTACCAGAGCTTGCCCTCGACCCCGATATAATTCTCCTTCATCTTCTCTTCGCTGAGGCCGACGTAGTTCAGCGCAAGGGCCATCGGGGAGCGCACGAGCACCTTCCCTTCCTTGCCGGGTGGGGTCCAGGTGCCGGTCTCCTCGTCATAGATCCGGCATTCCGCCGCCCGCAGCTTGCCAACGCTGTCGTAGCGCTTTGGGTTCTCCTGGTAGTCCTCGCTGGCGAGAACGCTGATCAGGCCGCTCTCCGAAGCGCCGTAGTATTCATGGAAGACATCATCCGACGCTCCCTGGCGGCGGAACAGCGTGTTGATCTCGCGCTTGACCTTGGGCGGACAAGGCGCCGCCGCGCAAATGATTACCCGCATGCTGGAAAGGTCGTATTGGGACTTCAGAGCCTCGGGCAGTGCCAGGATGCGCTCGAGCATGGTCGGGGCGACGAAGGTCCAGTTGATACGCTCGTCCTGAATAAGTTTAAGCATGAGCTCGGGATCGAACTTGCTCATGGGCACCGCGGTGCCGCCGAGAAAGAACGGCAACACCGCGATCTGTACCCCGGCATGATACAGCGGCCCCGGAATCAGCGTGCGGATGTTGTTGCTGATCGGATCCCGGATTTTGCCGATCTTGTAGAAATGAAAGGCCGATATCTGCATCAACCCCAACCGGGTCACCTCCTCCTTGGAGGCGCCCCGCCGCGCCTCGGCCGAATCCGATGTCAGCCGGTCCCGGTCGATGTTGATGTATTTCGGCGTCCCTGTGGTACCGCCGCTGTAGGTCTTTGGGGCCATGCCCAGCTTGCCGCTTGGGAGTATGGACCGGCTGTCCCGGATCAGTGACTCGTAGGCGATCATACCCTCGGGCAACTCGTCAGCATCAACCACGATGAAGTGTTCGACGGTGGTCAACTGATCACGAACCGACTGTACCGCTTCCACAAAGGCGCCCCCCAATACCAGGGCCTTTGGCGAGGCCTTGTTGATGCATTCCGCCAACTCCTTGGGCTGAAGATGCCAATTGAGCATCGGCATGGGATTGTCCCTGAGCGTACAAGCCAGCATCAATTCGAACCATGGCGCGCCGTTGTGCATCACCTCGGCCACCGCCTCGCCTTCGCCGATACCCAGCCGGTGCAGGCCATTGGCCAGGCGGAGAACTCGATCCCTGAATTGACCGAAGGTGACCCGACGATCACCGTCGACAATCGCCTCACGATCTCCCCAATGCTCCCATAGCGCAAGCAGGAATTGCCGCGGAAGCTCCTGTCGCTTAAGCCGGCTACGCCACGCGGCCCGGACGCCACCAATCGCCAACGCGCCCCAACCAAACTGGCCCAAAATCTCCCTGAGGGCCGCACGGGCCTCGGGCATTGCTTTCAGCTGGGCTATAGCGGACATTTCGAAGATCTCCTGGCTGGTGTTATGTTGTTATGGCAGGCGCGAGACGGGGTTGGTAACCCGCCCGTTTCCGTGGTTTCCACCGAACCGGACGCGCGCTAAGCTGGACCGCAACCCGTTCAAACTCGTCGACGATTCCGGTGTTGTCGAAACGCTTAAAAGTTCCTCCCACAGGATGCGCAGTTGCAATTCGGCCAGCCGGCTGTCTATGCAACGGTGGAAGTTTCAGCAGCACCATCTGTTCCCGACCATGGTTGTGTGACAGCAGCCTATCGAGGTCATTTTTTGACAATACGGGGTCATTTGGAGACACCCAATGAGAGGCATGACGGCGAACCGGCTACAGGGCTCGCAATTCCTTCTTCAGAATCTTGCCCACCGGATTGCGGGGAATGGCGTTGATCAGTTTCATCTTTTCCGGCAGCTTGTAGACACTCATGCCCTGCTCCCTCAAGTAGTCGTTGATTTCCTCCAGGGTCGGTGGGTTATCCTCGTCAACAGGCACCACGCAGATACAGATCCGCTCGCCCATGATCTCGTCCGGTTGGGGTATGACCGCGACGTCCCGTACCTTGCCGAAGCCCAGCACCGCGTTCTCCACCTCCACACTGGAGATATTGTAACCACCCCGAATCACGATGTCCTTCTTGCGGTCATAGAACCCTAGGTGCCTGTCATCCCGCACGATGAAAAGGTCGCCGGTGCGGAAAAAGCCGTCATAAGTGAACGAAGCCGCGGTAATATCCGGGCGCTGAAAGTAGCCCGCGAACACACCCGGGCTGCGATAGCAAAGCTCGCCGATGCCACCTGGTTCGGTTATCTCCTCATCCTCATCGCCGAGAATTTTCAGCTCGACCCCGCTGACGCCGGAAGGCCATTGGACTCCTGCCTTGCCCCACCAGGGCAGGTGATCCACCCGCATCTCCAGGTCCGGCACATCGGCCGGGCCGGCTACCAGACTGGTGCCCTCGTTCTGGCCCCAGATGTTGACGATCTCGATGCCCCAGCGGCGCTTGAACTCCTGCATCGACCAGGCCGAGGGGGGCGCCGAACCGGTGGTGATGGTTCGCACGCTGGAGAGATCCAGCTGGTCCACGTTGGGCAGCTTGACAATCATGTTCAGCATTGCCGGCACCAAGATGGTGTACTGGATACTCTCCTCGGTCAGCTGGCGCAACAGGATTTCCGGCGTAATCGGATGATGCAGCACCAGGGTGCCCCTCGCCGCCAGCCAGGGGAGGTAGTTCACCCCTACCGCCGTCATGTTCACCAGCGGTGCCACACACAGGATACGGTCACCCTCGCGCAGGCCACAGGTGGTGAACACCAGGTTGGTCATGTACTCCCAGTTGTTGTGGCTCATGGGGCAGCCCTTGGGGTTTGACTCAGTGCCCGAAGTCCAGCACAGGGTGAAGATGTCATTGGCATCCACCGGCACCTCCGGGACCCGGCCCGGATCTCCATGGGCGATATCGGTCAGCGCCGCCAGGCCAATGTAGTGCTCGAAGCCCAGCTCCTGCCCCAGGGCCCGGTAATCAAAGCCGTGGAAGCTTTCCACCGAGGCGTAGAATCTGGCGCCGGTGATCTCTTTCACATAGCCCACATCCTTGCTTCGCCATTGCAGGGGCAACGCGGAAAGCAGACCGCCGGCCTTGGCCGCCGCCAGATAGAGCATGGCCAGCTCCCAGATGTTCGGCAACTGCGCCACCAGTAGGTCGTCCTTGCCGAAGCCCCGGCGTGCCAGCTCGGCGGCGGTGGCGTCCACGGCCCGACCAAACTCGGCCCAGCTGAGCCGCTGGGGCGGTGTGCCGACCAGCTCGTCACGATTGGGTGGATCCACCACCGCTTCCCGGTCCGGGTAGGCGGCACGATTGGCGGCAAAGCGATCCAGCAGGGTTCTGTCACCCCAGTAGCCTTTATCGGAGTATTCCTCGATCAGTTCAGGTTCGTGTAAGATCATTTACCCTATTCCTCCAAGCTTATTGGCCCCAACCGAGTCCGCGCTCGCTGCGCCTTACCGCCTTGTGGTTCATGGCTGGCATCCGCGAGCGGCGGGTCGGGTCTCGCCGGCGCTCACCGCCGACTCTACGGGCTTGCCGCCTCCTCCAGCGCCTGCACCGCGCGTTGCTCGGATGACGGGAGTTGTTCGGCATGGACGACGAGCGCCCGCCAGTCAAGCTGATCGGCGGCGGCATATGTAGCAAGACGGCTCCAGGCGTTGGCGCAGTCGAGCAGGACGTCGGCGGCACGGGCAAAGGATCGATCGCCAGTGAGGCGGGCAACCTCGGCGCAGAATTCCGCTTCGAGGCGGCGGAACAAGCCACCGCCTGTGCCGGCTTTCTCGACGAAGACCGGTAAGACCCTTAGCGATGCGTTAAGCTGGTCATCAGTCAGGCTATCTCCCCAGGTGGCCAGATCGTCGACGAAGATATTGACGCCCTTCAGGCCGGAGGCGACCACACCATCGGCGGGCAGGTCCGCCGGATCGAACAGCGTCGCATCCGTGCCGCGCATATTGCGCGCCGCGCTTGCCGCTGCATCGCGCGCCACCGGCAGTAGCTCAGGCAGCCGATCAGGAAAGCGTATCGGGTAAGTCGCGTGGCGATTGGGATCGGGAAAGCCATGGGAGGCACGAGCTCGCGCCAGAGCTTTTAGGGGGACTTCCTGCACCTCCTCGCGATCGTTGTCCACCACCCGGGCGACGCCGCGCCTCTCGTCGTAGCCGATGACGACGATGTCATGACGGGTGTTGGATAAACGTACCCTGAGATACGGCAGCTCGGCGATGTCAGCCCAGATCATCACGGGACGGCCGGCGTCGATTTCGTCGGCGACCCAGCGCCAACCCTCGTCCGGATCGTCGGTTTGGCGACGCTCGGTTTCAATGCCGAGGCGGTGGCAGAAGTCGAGCTCCATGTCACCGTTGCGCCCTACCAGGTAGATGGGAGGCGTGAGTTCGGATACTCTCATATACATAAAGGACAGTCCGCCGCCGAGGCCGAACACGAGCCCCTCGCCCGGCGGCCCGTCCCAGCCAAGCCCGGCCCATTCCAACAGGTCGCGCAGTGCGCCCGAGCCGCAGTGCCCACCCATCCGGTGGGGATAGTTGGAGATTTGCACGCTTTTCATTCCACTACTCCAGCTGTGTTCAAAGACCTGAGCCAACGCCGGTTGGCGTACCGCGAGCTCACTCCGCCGACGAGGCGCGGATCGAGGCCTTTTTTAACCGCCAACCTCTGGGAACGAATAGTCCTTGAACTGCTCGCGCAATTTGGCCTTCTGCAGCTTGCCGGTCGCCCCGTGCGGCAGTTCGTCGACGAATACCACGTCATCCGGCAGCCACCATTTCGCGACCCGCTGGCTCAGATAGTCGATCACGCCCTGCTTGTCGAGCTGGCTGTCCGGCTCGCGCACCACCACCAGAAGCGGCCGCTCGTCCCATTTCGGATGATGCACCGCGATGACCGCTGCCTCGGCGATCTCGGGATGCCCCACCGCTTCGTTCTCAAGATCGATGGAACTGATCCACTCGCCACCGGACTTGATCACGTCCTTGGTGCGGTCGACGATCTCCATGTAGCCTTCGGGGTCGATCTTGGAAACATCGCCGGTGCGAAACCAGCCCTCGCTGTCGAAGGCCTTGGCGCTGGCTTCAGGGTTTTCGTAGTAGCCGCTGATGATCGCCGGGCCGCGCACCAGCAGCTCACCGAAGGACTTGCCGTCCCGCGGCAGCGCTTGACCGTCGTCGTTGACGATCTTCATCTCCACCCCGAACACCGCACGCCCCTGCTTGGCCTTGATGTCGAACTGCCGATCAAGCGGCAGATCGGCGTCCTTGGGACGGATCATCGAAACCGTGCCGATCGGACTCATCTCGGTCATGCCCCAGCCCTGCTGGCCTTCGACGCCGTACTTCTCCTGGAATTCGCGCATCATCGCCCGTGGCGCGGCCGAGCCGCCGATAAGAACACGCTTGAGAGAGGTGAACTTCTGCTCGGTCTTACGCATATGACCAAGAAGCCCGAGCCACACGGTGGGCACGCCCCAGGCCTCGGTGACGCCCTCGTTATTAATCAGCTCGGCCAGGCTCTCGCCATCGAGCTTCGGCCCCGGGAAGACGATCTTCGCGCCCACCATTGGCGCGAAGTAGGGGACGCCCCAGGCGTTAACGTGGAACATCGGCACCACCGGCAGCACGGCACTCTCCTCGCCCAGATTCATTCCGGGGATGGTCAACACCGAGAAGGCGTGCAGCAGCGTCGAGCGGTGCGAGTACAGCACCCCCTTGGGATTGCCGGTGGTGCCGGAGGTATAGCAGAGCGACGAAGCGGTATGCTCGTCGAACTCCGGCCAGGCCATTTCATCGGACTGCTCGCCGACCAATTCCTCGTAGCACATCACGTTGGGCAGCGAGGTTTCGGGCATATGAGCGCGGTCGGTCATGACGACGTAGCCCTTCACGCCTTCAAACAGACCTTGCAACTTCTCCAGCAATGGAACGAAGGTCAGATCAAGGAAAATGTACTGATCCTTGGCGTGATTGACGATGTAGCCGAACTGCTCGACCGGCAGACGCGGATTGATTGTGTGACAGATCGCTCCAATGCCGGAGACCGCGTAATACAGCTCCAAGTGCCGATAGGTGTTCCAGGCCACCGTCGCGATGCGATCCCCGGCCTGGACGCCCAGCGACTTGAGCGCGTTGGCCAACTGGCGGCTACGCTTGGCCGCATCTTCGTAGTTGTAACGGTGCAGGCCGCCTTCCGGAGTCCGGGACACGATCTCCTGCTCTGGATAGCTGGCGGCCGCGTACTCGATGATCTGGGAAATCATCAAAGGCCGGTCCATCATTAATCCACGCATCTGTCTCTCCTCAATCAGTCGATTTTCTCTGGCGGTTTCTGTCGGATGGCGTATTCGGAACCGCAACAGTCGACAGAACAAAATAGTATTTTTGAGCGCACTGGAGGCCCCGCGATGTTGCTTCCTAACCAAGCGCTTGCTCAAGACCCTATCCTTCTTTAACTTCGATAGGCAAGAACAAGAGCCGCCCCAGAGCGGTCAAGGACCACTCTCCGCGCGATGTCCCGAGCCCGTGTGCTGCTCGCGAAACCGGAGCATCACGCCGCCAGTGGCCGGGCAGCTCCAAGGTGCCGAAAGTGGCCCAGATCCACGAGGACTTCCCCCGCACCGGGACCGGCAAGGCCAGAAGCGCATCATACGCACCGAACTGCGCGACTTTTTCGCTGGAGCGGAAGGCAGCTGACGACGACAACACCGTAAAACCTTAAATTTTCATTGACTGATAAGAAATTTTTCGTATTGCCTCAAAAACAAGTCCAGCGCATTGTTTGTTCGACCAAACAAAGCATGCCAAATGCCACCCCCGAATAACAAAAAGGATGATTCCCTATGACGATAATCAGGTCTCACCATCAGTCCCGCAGATATCTTTTCCTCCCCAACGCGGGTCTTCGGGTCCGTCGTGCCTTGGCCGTTCTGATAGTCGTGCTGCTCCCATGCGAGGTAATGGCCGGAGCGGGCGATGCAGCAAGCACCTACGGCCTGGGCCCCATTCACGCCGGCTCGGCCCAGGCATTCAGCGCTTTCCACAGCGGTGCTTGGGCCACCTACTACAACCCGGCGGCACTTGCGCGCTCGCCGGAAGGTGAACTCACAGTGGTCTTTCAGCACGGTGACCAGGAGTTGCGTGCCGAATCACTCGGCGGAGCCGCACCATTCGATCGCGAAAACGATGTGCTCACGGACCAGAGTTCGGAGTTGCTGCTTCTTGGTATCAAGACCCGTGTCGCCGGCGCGGCGGACTTGGACACACCGATTTATCTTGGTATTAACGTCGGCGTGGATGAGTATGCCTCCAACGCACTGCCTTTCGCGGCCAATACCAGCCAGGAAGGCCAGTTCCTGCGTTTTGAGTCGCAACCCCTGTATCTCGCTTTTGGCGGTGCGGTTGGCAACGTCCTGCGCGGCGTTGATATCGGTGCCTCGGCAAGACTCACGCTGGCGGCCCAGGCCCGCCTTGAAGCGGTCTCCGATCTGTCCGGCAATACCGACTCCGAAGAGCTCTCCCTGGAAGCCGAACCGACATTGACGCCCTCGCTGGGCATTAACGTCAATTTGAGCGACACGCTGTGCGGTTCGAGCGCCTGCCTGCCTTTCGCGCTTAAACCGGAGCTGGCGTTGTTCTATCGAGGGGAATCGGAGTACGACGTCAGCGTGGACGCCAACGTGGTGATTCCTGGCGTCATACCCGAGCCGGGCCTTGATCTTGCACTGGCGACTCTCGACACGTTCCAGCCCCAGGTGTACGGAATCGGATTGCTGGTGCCTTTAGGTAAATTCGAGCTGGTTGCGGCTGTAGAGCGCCAGTATTGGTCCGATCTGGAGAGTGAATTCGCCGGTGACACGGTCAGGGACCAGGCTGGACTGCGCTTTAATGACACCACCGTTCCCCGCATCGGCGTCCGCTACACATGGTCGGACGCTCTTAAACTTTATGGGGGTGTGGCCGTCGAGGATTCCCCACTTCAATCGACCCGGTCCCAGGATGTCAACTTTCTCGACAGCGACCGTATCGTGGTCGGTGTTGGCGCCGATTACCGCCTGAAACGCGCGCCTATAATCAATATGCCCCTTGTGATGTCCCTGGCTTATCAATACCAGCAGCTTGATGAAAGAGAGTTCAACCTCACATCCATCAACTCGCCAACCAATCCCAACCCCTACGAGACCGTTCGCGTGGATGGCGACATACACGTCATCTCGGGTTCCCTGTCACTCAAATTCTAGACCGCGATGGCGGAGCTGAATTCAGGAGAGTAGAGATGAATAAACAAATAAACATTCGGCCGCGGTACGTTTCGTTTGCCCTTTGGGTGTTCGGGCTGATGTTGATCAGTGCGTGCGGCGATGACGAAGGCAAAGTCGTCAATCCATGGCGCGCTTCGGACACACTGGTGTTCGCTTACCCCTACCCTGGCCAGCAGGAGGTGCCGACGAGCGGCAATGTCGTGCTGCGTTTCTCAACCACACTGAGTGACGAGGTGAGCGGCGATGTCGAGGACCGTCTGCGGCTCGCCGACGACGCCGGAAACGCCGTGCCCTTTACCCCCGAAGTGATCGATGGCGGCCGGGGGCTGGTACTGAAACCACGGACTTCACTGTCGCCCAATACGCATTATCGGCTGAGTGTCAGCGAGGCGGGCCTGGGGCGTATCGACGATACCGTATTCAAAAATTTTCAATTTCACACGATGGGCGCCCATGCGGGGTTCGCCGACGCCGTCGGCAGTGACGGCTTTAAGATACTTGGCATCACACCTCTGGATCCCGATCCACTGCTGGCCGGCATCGAGGATGCCAGAATAAATGATATGAGCACGCTACGCATGGTCTTCAACCGGCCGCTCGACCCGGCCACCACCGTTTATGGCAAGCAGATCACGCTTGTCGACGACCAGGGCCAGCTGATCGACGCCTCCGTGCTACTGCAGGGGCGCTATTTGATACTGGATCCGCGCCAGGACCTGGACTCGGTGGAATACACGTTAGCATTATCGGGGCTCCGCAGTCGTGATGGTTCTCTACTTCCGGAAGTCGAACGCCAGTTCACACCCATGGGCACACAGCCGCGCGAAACCACGGTCATCAAGGTCGGTTCCCTAGGCGAGCAACAGCCGGACCTGCAATCCCAGCTGACGGGAAGACCGGTCAATCAGGTGCCATTGGACAGCTTTATCATCGGTGACAGCGCCGTTACCGAACTGACGGGCTCGCTGGCCGCGGACCTGGGCTTTGTCCCAGACTTTGCCGATGCCGTCCCCCTCCGGGTGCCGGCCGGCACGGTACTGCGAGGCGCGCCGGTCGATGTCAACATTCTGGGGGAAATCCCCGCCGGTATCGATACCGGCGACCTGCAAATTACCCTTCTCAGTGACGCCAACGGCTATCTGATTCCCAATCCCTTCAGTACCGAGGCGACGGCGCCTCGCTATGCACTGCTGAGAATGGATGCGGCCATGACCGCGGAGGGAACCATCGCCAATGCCGCCCTCAGTCAGAATCTGCTCAATATCCAGGTCGTCGGTCTCGCCATTGTCGAGGATGGCAAGCTGGTGCTGGATGCGATCTCCGTGGTCGACCCCGACATTCTCGGCCTTGAAAAGGCTGGTGCCCAATTATCTTTCCGCATGGAGTCCTTCGCCGGGCAGCGAAACCCGCCAATGCCTGAGCCGGATCTACGCCCTCTGGAATTACAATCCTGGTCGCCGGGTGAGGACTTCCAGGCCAACACACGCCCGGGGGATCCGGTCATTCTGAACTTTAACAAGGCGATTGATCCCGCGTCGGCGTTTCTTGATGGCGCTATCAACGTCCAGGTTAACGGCACTTCGCTACCACCTGAAAACGTCTCGATGCGTGTCGACGGCGCCACCGTCATCCTCGAAGGCACCGGAATCGTGGAGCACAACCAGGACGTCGAAATCATACTGACCAGCCAGCTACGGGACACGGCGGGCAACCCTCTGAGCAAGGATTACACCCTTGATATGCGCCTTGACGATCTGTTTTTGCCGAATGACAACCGCGACAGCCTTCGTGCGCCCTTGGTAGCCGCTGTTTTCCCCGGATACCCCTGTGCTCTGACCGACGCCCGGCTAATCGGTGAAAGATCACAATGGCGTAACGGACGCTGCCAGGGCGGCCAGGGAAGCGACCCCCTGTTCCCCGTGGTCGGGCTTTTTCGAGAGTACCCTATACGGGTCATCTTCAACCGCCGTATAGATCCGGCAACAGTCAACGGCGACACTTTTTTCGTCGAGCGTCGCGATGCCGGTGGGGATTGGCAACCGGTGCCGGGCCACCTCGACGTGCTGGCGCAACGGGTTGAGTTTTTCCCTGACAGCCCTTGGCGAGACGGTCAGCTATATCGCTATACGTTGCGCTCGGAGCCCACCAGTCCCGACTGCGGAAACAACGCCATCTGCACACTGGACGGTGCTGCCTTGCAAACACGCCAACTGTCACAGAGCAGCGACACGGCTCCAGCGCCGCGCGAGGGAGGTCCCGATATGGTAAACCACTTTGTCGTGACCGGTGACGATCAGCGTTATACCCTCGTATCCCTGCGTTCCCTACCGACGGTCGACGTAAATGCCAATCTACAGGTCGACAATTCAGAACAAGGTGCCACCGACGACAATGGTGTCATCAAGGCGCCCGCCAACCACCTGCGGTTGGAGCTGCGGGACACCGGGGGCGTGATTACCAACGCCAACCTGGGCTGCTCAATTGGCGAGGACTGTCCGGAGAAACGCTTCGCGTTCGTCAGTACCGGCGCGTTGCAGGCCGGCCCCCGGGAATACGACTCCGCCGTCTCCATCAACCGTAGACTGATTGACGATAACCCGGACACGGATGATCGGACCACGGGCGCTGTTCGTGTTTCCGTCTTTCCAACTACGCTGACCACCACGGAGGTCTTTCTCGAAGCCAGAGCGTTAGGCCTCATCACCATTGGTCTCGAGACAGGTCCCTTGGTTCTGCGTTTACTACCCGAGGGCGATTCACCGTTTATTGAAGGCTACATCACCGAGACAGAGGACGGTCCCTGGTTCAGCACCACCTTCGACCTGTTGATAGACGCGCCTGAACTGGAACCCAGGCTGATTATTGAACTTGGGCACGATATTCGCAGCAAACGGGTTAACAACGTCACTCTCGAAGGACCGCTTCGGTTCGTCGACGATGGCAGACTGATACTCAAGGTCTCCAATCCCGACCCGCTGACCATTCCCGCCAACATCGACCTGATCGGCATCGGTCTGGCGTCGGTTGAACTTGAAGCACCTCCCTTGGGAGTGGACCTGACCTTCACGTTCCTTCCGGTGAAGGATTTTTAACGTGTTATACCCCGGCCGTTACAAACTGATCTGAAAGGGGCTGGAGAAGCATTGCCGTTGATATATTCAATCTGTAATATTGGTTGGACGACCAAATGTATTGCCGGAAGAGTTGACTATGACTGACTCTCAGACGACGACATCGTCCGCGCATTGCGGCCTTCGACGCAGTGTTCGGGTGCGATTCACTGGCAGTGAGGGGTTGAATCTGTGGGCCAGCCGCCATGGTGAAGACACGGCGCCCCCCGTATTGCTCCTGCACGGCGGCGGGCAGACCCGCCATGCCTGGTCCGACACGGCGATCGCACTGGCCGATGCCGGCTACTGCGCGTTTAGCCTGGACGCACGAGGCCACGGCGAAAGCGACTGGTCTCGAGAAGGCGACTACAGTGCCCGAGCCCTTGCAGCGGACCTCAGCGCGGTGATTCGCTCGCTACCGGCCCGGCCGGTTATCGTCGGCGCGTCCATGGGTGGCCTGACCGCTTTGCTCACGCTTGGCGAAGACACCTCCCTGGATTGCGAGGCACTGGTACTGGTCGACGTGGCGCCAAGATTGGAACCTCGGGGCGTCCGCCGGATCATCGAATTCATGCGTCATCATCAGGACGGATTCGAGACGCTGGAGCAGGTACGCGATGCTATCACCGCCTACAACCCGCGCCGCCCGCCATCAAAAGACCTCTCCGGGCTACGCAAAAACCTGCGTCAACACGGTAATGGCCGGTTTTACTGGCACTGGGACCCAGCTTTTCTCAACCACGCGAACGCGCCAACCAAAGCCGGGAGCATGTTCGACCGAGCAAGGCTGGAGCTGGCGGCCCGCCAGTTGGACGTACCGGTGCTTTTGATACGTGGCTACTACAGCGATGTTCTTAGTGACCGGGGCGCAACAGAGCTGCTCACTCTAATACCAGAGGCACGTTATGTCGTTCTGAAACAGGCCGGCCATATGGTCGCGGGAGACCGTAACAGTGTTTTTACCGAGGCGGTACTGCAATTTCTGAAAGAACGGCCAGCCGCCACTGAGCCGGAATCGTGCCGCACTGCCACTACGGAGCAACACCATGAAACACCCTTATCTTGATGTTCTGATCGTCGGTGCGGGCCTGTCGGGAATTGGCGCGGCGTGTCACTTAAAGGAAAAATGCCCCAACGTCCGTTTTGGAATCGTTGAACGACGCAAACGGATCGGAGGCACCTGGGATTTATTCCGCTATCCCGGCATCCGCTCCGATTCCGACATGTTTACCCTGGGTTATAACTTTCGGCCCTGGACCGATACCAAGATGCTTGCCGACGGCCCTTCTATCCGTCGGTATATTGACGACACCGCACGCGAATACGATGTGAAACGCCGAATCCAGTTCGGTCTGAAAGTGATCTCGCAATCCTGGCATAGCGAAAAAAAACACTGGATCGTCAAAGCCATCGACGAAGCAACCGATGAAGAGCACCAGTTCAGCACCGGCTTTGTATTCCATTGCACCGGATACTACAAATACGACTCCGGCTACACACCGGAGATTCCGGGGATCAACCAATTCCGCGGTGACGTAATCCATCCGCAACACTGGCCGGAAAACTACGATTACACTGGCAAACGGGTGGTGGTTATTGGCAGTGGCGCCACTGCCGTGACGCTGGTTCCGGCTATGGCCGACAAGGCGGATCATGTAGTGATGCTGCAGCGCTCGCCCACCTATGTAGCCACCGTGCCGGAGCAGGATCTGATATCCAGGAACCTGCGCCGCATTCTGCCGGAGATGGCCGTTTACCGGCTGGCCCGGACCCGCAATATTCTGTTGCAAAGAGCGGTATATCGACTTTCTCTGAGTAAGCCCAAGGCGATGCGACGCCTGCTTTTGGCGACAGCGCGCCGGCAGCTCGGCCCGGAGGTCGATATGCGGCATTTCCAACCCCATTACAATCCCTGGGAAGAACGCATGTGCGCCGTTCCCAAGGGTGATCTCTTCAAGGTTATCCGCGAAGGCCAGGCCTCCGTGGTCACCGACCACATCGAAGCGGTCACCGAAACCGGGATCCAATTGAAGTCCGGCGCTCATATCGACGCTGATGTTCTGATCACAGCCACTGGCCTTGATTTGCAGCTATTCGGTGGCGCGAGGTTGGAAGTCGACGGCCGTGAGGTTCATGTGGCGGACGCCCTGATGTACAAGGGACTGATGCTCGAAGGGGTACCAAATATGGCCCTGGTGTTCGGTTACACCAACGCTTCTTGGACGCTGAAGGCCGACATCGCCTCTGAATTCGTCTGCCGCCTCCTGAATCACATGCGCGATATTGGCGCCCGGGTGGTCACACCCGTCGATGGACAAGGGAGCAAGACCCAGATGAACTTTCTTAATTTACGTTCCGGATATGTTCTTCGCGCCAACGACCGCCTCCCTCGTCAGGGCAGCAGGACCCCCTGGCAGAATCTTGATGACTATTTGCGTGACCTGCCCGCATTACGCTATGGCAATCTCGAGGATGGCCACCTTCGTTTTGAGGGAAGTAGCATCAAGCGCGGAAGGAACAGCGTATTTCGCAAGTTACTGAGTGCCTGATCCGCCTACCTGTTGGAGCATATTATGAAACGTTTTTACGGGAAAGTCGCTGCGATTACTGGTGCCGGTTCAGGCATAGGTCGAGCGACCGCCATGCTGCTGGCTAAAAAAGGCTGCCATTTGGCTCTGTCGGATATTGACGAAAACAGTCTAAAAGACATCGCCATCGACCTGCGCGACTACCCGGTCAGAGTCACCACCCATGTTGTTAATGTAAGCCGAAGGAATGAGGTCTATCGGTATGCGGATCAATGTGTCAAGGAGCACGGACAGGTTAACTTGATAATGAACAATGCCGGCGTTGGACTCGGAGAAACCGTCGATGCCATGAGCTATGACAACTTCGAATGGCTTATGAACATTAACTTCTGGGGGGTGGTATACGGAACCAAGGCCTTTCTGCCTTACCTCAAGCAATCCGGCGACGGCCACGTGATAAACATCTCGAGCATCTTTGGCATCATTGGAGTCCCCACCCAATCAGCCTATAACGCCGCGAAATTCGCTGTTCGAGGGTTCACCGAGTCGCTGCGCGAAGAACTGGACATTGAGCGAAGCTGTGTCAGTGCAACCTGCGTGCACCCGGGCGGCGTCAAGACCAACATTGCGCGTAATAGCCGAATGGGTGATATGGGGAACATAGCCCCGGGCAGCAAGGAGGAAATTACGGAACTTTTCGATCGCATCGCCCGGTCCACGCCGGAACAGGCAGCCAACGCTATCCTCCACGCGGTTCGCAAGAACCGGCGTCGCGTGTTGATAGGTAATGACGCAACGATACTGGACGCCGGCCAACGCCTGATGCCGGCGGGCTATCAGCGGCCCCTCGAAGCGCTCTTTCGAATGCGACAGGGGCGGCAAAAAATGTCTAGTCAATCATCGCAATAAGCAGGATCAAACTTCAAAAAGAGGGCCGAGTCATGGGTTTAAAGAAGAGAACTAGTGCAAAGACGTCCAATGTCCTGAACGGTGCGTCAGTGGGCATCCCTCCCCGTCACATAGACTTCCAGTTTCCGGACACAACACCAAAGTACTTCTATGCGGACAACGCTACGGCAACCACATTCTTTGCCATGCTGTCGGGGTTCTTTCCACCCGGCGAGCGCTACTTCATGGATTCGGTGCGTTATTTTCGAAGCCATGTCACCGACACGCAGCAGCGAGCGGCCATTTCCGGATTCATGGGGCAAGAAGCCATTCATGGTCGCGAGCATGACCGCCTTAACGAATTGCTTGCCGAGAGGGGCTTCGACATGGACACTCCGGACCGCTTCGTAAAATTCGGCCTCCGCATTCTGAAAATGTTACCGAAGAGAACCCAGCTTGCCGCCACTACTTTCATGGAACATTTTACCGCCTTGCTTGCGGAGCAGCTATTGGAAGACGAGACGTTTCAAAGTCTGGCCGACCCGGAGATGATAAAGATATGGCAATGGCATGCTCTTGAGGAGCTTGAACACAAATCTGTTGCTTATAACGTTTACGAAATCATCGGCAATAGTCACGGTGAGCGGATCGCAGCGACGGCGGCATCCCTGGTTGTGCTCTTGCCGATGTTGGGGATCACTTGGGCATGGATGCTCGCCAAGGACGGGAAGCTGGGCAGCGTCAAGGACAATGCCATTGGATTGAACGTACTGTTCGGTCCAAAGGGATTTGTCTCCGGGATTATGCGCCGCCTTCCGGAGTTCGTTGATCGACGTTACCATCCTGACAATCACGACACGCGGGCACTGGAAGATACGTGGCGACAACGCCTGTTCGCTGAAAATGGATCACTATACCGAGCTTACAGAAACCGTCCCGACAGCGACCAAGTCAAGATGGCCTAATATCCGAATTCCGCCGCCCCAAAAGACCTGGGGACGACATTAGCACTACCGTTTGGTGGCGCTAATGTCGTCTCATCGTTGATCCTGAATGATATAACCAGCCGCTTTCTCGCCGATCATCATGCTTGCCGCGTTAGTGTTGCCACTGATCAAAGAAGGCATGACGGACGCATCAGCAACGCGCAATCCTAACACGCCCCTGACTCTTAACCGATCATCCACTACGGCCAGATCATCCACCCCCATACGGCAAGTGCCCACCGGATGATAAATAGTTTCAGCGCGCTGCCTGATATCGTCCTCAATTTGGGTATCGGTTACCACATCGCTCGCCGGTAGATCTTCTCCTCCAAAAACCTCGGCGAAAGCTTTTGTCTGGAACACCCGCCGAGCCAGTTTGACGCCCTCTCTCAGGACGCCAAGATCGTCAGCATCGGAAAGATAACAGGGATCGATGAGCGGGGCGCTGAGAGGGTTGCTATCGGCGAGACGAATCCAACCGCGGCTTTTAGGCCGCAACTGGCATACATGAATGGTGCAGCCAAAGCCTGACGTGAATTCCCTGCCATGATCGCGCAAAAATGCGGGCAGAAAATGCATCTGCACATCCGGGCGCGTCCCTTCGCCGACATTAATAAACGCCCCCGCCTCAGCCGCATTGCTGGCTAGAAAGCCGCGCCGATGGCGGAAGTACTGATAGAACGCTCGCATCAAACGCGGTAGAAAGTAAGGGGAGAAGCCAATTGACTGTTTGCTACGATCGTGAATCGAAATAGTCATATCCAGATGGTCTTGAAGATTACACCCCACCTCTGGACAGTCCACCAGACAATCAACGCCAACACTTTGTAAATGGTCACGGTCACCAATGCCTGAAAGCATCAGCAAATGGGGCGAGTTGATTGCCCCACCCGAAAGTACGACTTCCCGATTTGCCCGAACGGTGTGAGATGAGCCGGCCGTATCGCTATACTCGACGGCTACCGCACGTCCATTTTCGATCACTACCCGGGAAACCATTGCATTAGTCAGAATGGTCAAATTACCGCGGCTCCTCGCCGGATCGAGAAACGCCCTCGCGGCGCTCCAGCGTCGCCCATCTTTTTGCGTCACTTGGAATTGGCCGAAGCCGCGCTGCGATTCACCGTTGAAATCATCGTTACGCTTTTCGCCTAGTTCTTCCCCGGCGCGAATGAACAACTCAGTCAGCGGATTAGGATCCCTGACCCGAGTGACGTTCAGCGGTCCTCCGTTACCGTGCCAGGCGTCCGGCGGATACTCCTCATTGTGCTCATGCGCGTTGAAGATGGGCCGGACATCATCCCACCCCCAACCCTTCAGCCCGCTGTCCCGCCAGGCATCGTAATCCTCAGGTTGTCCACGAATATAAACCATGGCGTTGATTGAGCTACTGCCACCGAGAGTTTTTCCACGGGGCCAATAGAGCTGCCTACTGTCAAGCGCTCGTTGAGCCACTGTTTGATAACCCCAGTTACGCTTGCCCTCCCTGATCAAACCGATCACCCCGAACGGCACGTTCACAAACCCGCTGTTGTCGTGCGGACCCGCCTCCAGCAAGCAAACAGAGAATCGGCCGGACTCGCTTAGTCGGTTGGCCAGGACACAACCGGCGGATCCCGCTCCGACTACGATGAAATCATATTCATCCACGATCGCACTCCTCTCCGAGGGCGGCGATACGATCAAGATGGTAGTCACCATGGCCGTGTGTTAGGGAGCAGTACGTCATGAGACGAAAGTAATGGCCTATATCAAGCTCTTCGGTGACCCCGATACCGCCGTGAATCTGGATCGCCTGTTGCGCGATCTTTACCCCCTTGTCGGCGTAGTACGCCTTGGTGGCCGAACAAGCGTGTTCCCGCTCGAGCGTATCGTCTAGATCCGCTTTGACGGAAACCATGAACAGCATCGACTCCAACTGTTGAAGATCCGTGAACATATCCACAAGGTAATGTTGGATTACCTGGAAGCTGCCGATCGGCGCACCGAACTGCTTCCGCGTCTTTGCGTAATCAAGAGTGCGCTGATAAAGCGCGCTGGCGGCGCCATACATGCGCGCGCAATCGAGCGCCTGCAGCCAGGCGACCGTCTTGCTGACGGCGCGCTCCACCTTCACGCCACGAGAAAGAATCATCTCCTCGTCAATCACCACGTCATCGAACAGTACATCGGCAAGCCGGCTACCGTCCAAGCCCCGATAGCGGGTCACCTCGCAGCCTTCAAGCGGCACAAGGACCAAGGTCAGCTCATCTCCAAGCATCGCCGTCGTCAGCACCCTATTCGCGCAGCCACCATCAGGAACGAAATTCTTCCGTCCAGACAATTTGCTACCGTTAATCGACAGGGATGGCTTCAAAATATTGTATCCGGCGTGATAGTCATAGAGCGCGCATGCCACTCTCTCATCATCATCGACAATGGATTGCAATACCTTCAATGCCCGCTCAGTACCCAGATACTCGAGAAGTTTTCCAGGACCGATCACCAGATCGACATAGGGATCCAGACACAAGACGGCGCCGGCTTCCCTAACAATCATCGCCACGTCGATCAGATCGCCGCCATAGCCTCCGACCGACTCAGGAAACGGCAGACCAAACCAGCCTAGCTCGCGCATCAACTCCCATCGTGATGGATCACAATGATTGAGTTGGTTGAGTTGTTGCATGTAGGTATCAAAACCATAGTGATCCTTGAGATACCGCCGCGCCGTATCGGCAACCATGGTCGTGTTATCGGAAAGATTGAATTCCATTATGACCTCTCATAAACCTAACAGCATCTTGGCAAGCACGTTCTTCTGAATCTCGTTCGATCCGCCATAAATCGTGCAGGCACGAAGAAAATTGTACCGACGAGGGGAATGATTAAAGCTTTCATTACCCACCGCTGATGAACTATCCCAGACAAGCGACATCAACCCGCCCATCTCGACCATCGCTTGGGACATTTTCTGCTGTAGCTCGGTACCCTTGATCTTGAGACCGGAAGACTCCGGTCCAAAAGGTCGGCCCTCGTCTGTCGCGGCAACGGTCCTAAAGTTGGTGTACTCCAACGCCATCAGTTCGACTTCCAGCTCGGCCACACGTCGTCGCGCCTGTTGCTTATCGATGTAATACGGAGCTTCGTCAATAGCCATCTTCATGCGCGCCAATGCATAGTGACTGTCGGCAACGCCGGCGATCGTTGTGCGCTCATGCGTTAACAAAAACTTGGCGATCGTCCACCCCATACCCTCCTTCCCCACCAGATTGTCCAGCGGCACCTTGACATCGGTGAAATACACTTCGTTGAGGTGATGGTGCCCATCAATGGTATAAATGGGACGAACCTCGATACCCGGCGTGTTCATATCTATTAGCAGGAAAGAGATGCCCTGTTGCTTCTTGGCATCGGGGTCGGTTCTGACAAGACAGAACATCATGTCCGCCCAATGCGCTTGGGTGGTCCAAATCTTCTGGCCATTGACCAGGTAATGGTCCCGTTTGCGCTCGGCGCGGGTTTTAAGGGATGCGAGGTCCGATCCGGCATTGGGCTCGGAATAACCCTGGCACCAAAGCGTCTCGCCGCTGGCTATCCCGGGCAGCCATCGCTCTTTTTGTTCCGCGGATCCGAACGTGTAGATCACAGGGCCTACCATGGCGACACCGAAGGGACTTACCGGAGGCGCCCCAGCCATGGCCCTCTCAAGATCAAAAAGATAACGCTGTGTCGCGGTCCATCCCGGACCTCCGTATTGTTCAGGCCAAGTTACCGCCAGCCAACCCTGTTTACCGAGCCGTTTCTCCCATTGCTGTTGCTGCGATTTTTCCGGCATTTCGCCAAGCGCGGAAATACGACTAATCTCTTCAGGAATATTTTCCCGCATCCATGCGCGTATCGTCTTTTGAAACTCCTGCTCTTCCTGCGTAAATTGCAAGTTCATAATTTTCCTCATCCAAGCAAGTGGTTTTGACAAGAATGATAAATCAGGTAACCGATCGGCCCATCCGCTCCCAGTAGGGTGCACGCAGCTCATTCTTGAGAATCTTGCCGGCGCCACTTATCGGCAATGGTTCACTACGGAACTCGATACTACGTGGAAGTTTGTAACCGGCAATCAACTCCCGGCAATGACTCAACAGCTCGTCTTCCGTGAGCACATGGCCTTGGCGAGGCACGACGATTGCATGCACCGTTTCAACCCATTCATCGTGGGGAATCCCCACCACCGCGCATTCCTGTACCGCGGGATGACTATAGATAGCACTCTCAACTTCGACCGAGAATATATTCTCCCCACCACTGATGATCATGTCCTTGACGCGATCGACGATGAAGACAAACCCGTCTTCATCCATATAACCGAGATCGCCGGTATGCAACCAGCCGTTACGCAGGGCCTCAGCGGAGGCTTCCTCCATTCCCCAATAACCCAGCATGACGTTCGGACCTCTGGCGCAGATCTCGCCAACTTCGCATCTCGGCCGCTCGGTATCATCCTTGTCAAAAATGGCAACCTCGACTCCCAGCGCGGCTCTGCCCGCGCTTCGAAGTTTGTCGCCTCCAGGGACATGGAAATCGGGTGGCAAGGCGGTGATGATGGGTGACGCCTCCGTCTGTCCATACCCTTGAGCGAACAGAGCGTCCGGCATCTGCTTCATGGCGCTGATCAATACTGACTCAGGCATGGCCGACGCTCCGTAGAGCATGCGCTTGACGCTACTTACGTCGAATTCCTTTATTCTTCCGGAGGACACCAGCAGATTGATCATCGTTGGCACGAGTAAGGCATGTGTAACTCTTTCACGCTCAATAAAAGAGAGCACATCGTCTATGTCGAAACGAGGTACGATGCCGTGCGTGCCACCAGCTAGCGTCACGGCAAAAGTGCTTGCCATATCGGCCAAATGAAACATCGGAGCCGCATGCATGTAGATCGTGCCGGACCCATAATCCATTTCCGGCACCACATTAAGCGCATTGAAGACAAGGTTGTCATGGCTCAGCATCACGCCTTTCGACCGCCCGGTGGTCCCCCCGGTATAGAACAGTCCGGCAAGCTCGCTCCCTCCTTCGCTGATATCCCGCATCGGATCGGATTCAGCGATAAGCGACTCATAGTCGACACAACCGTCCGGTAAACTACCGTCGCCCATGAAAACCACATGTTGAACGGTCTCAAGCAGCGGCCGCAGTTTTGACAGCATGTCGCTGAATGCATCATCGACAAACAGGATGGACGATGCGGAATCGTTCAGACTGTACGCGATCTCCGGCGGTGCCAGGCGGATATTGACGGGATTAAGAGCCCCGCCGGCCCATGGCACGGCGTAAAAATATTCTAGGTAGCGGTCGCTATTGAGTGACAAGATCGCGACGCGATTCCCTCTTTCCGCTCCCAAGGCGCGAAGGCCCGCGGCCAGGCGCGCAACACGATTCTCAAAAGCGCGCCATGACCGCTTTCTATCTTTGTAAATCGTGGCGATGCCGTCAGGATTTTGCTGGACCGCACGACGTAATGTTTGCGATATGATCATGGTATTTTCCCAGGTGGTTCAAAAAGCATCAGCCCCCAGTTGAAAATACTTAGCGGCTATAGATAAAGCGCCCGATTGACACAAGCGTTTTATCCAGATAAACGTCGACGGAAACGACTACGAAACGTCTTCCTGCACGGACAATACAAGGCTCGGCACGAATTGTGCCCGCAAACGCGGGCCGTAAATAATCAAAGGTCATACTACTGCATAACGGCTCTTCGACTAGATTAAGCGATTCCATCAAATAGAGAGCTGCCGTTATTTCGGCAAAACTGGCGAGGATTCCGCCATGAAAGGTACGCAACAGAGGGTTACCGATATGCTGTTCTCGAAAGCACAACCGGCAAGAGAACCCCTCATCAGAGGTCAGCGCCTCAAGACCTAGAAACTCCACAAATGGAGTATTTTCAAGCATTTCTTTTTGCGCTTTATTCAGAGCCATGTCGGCCAACCCGTCATCTGGCGATTCAAAAGCGATCGCTCTTTCATACTTTCCCCTCCCCTTTCATGGCTGAATCGAATGCAGGCCCGAGAGTACCGACGGCAAACGAACCGAATACCGTTGCCAGCAAGTTATGATCGGAATAAGCGCAACCTTGTCCGCGCACATAGGCGATATCACCTCGTACCGCGTAACACTCCACCTCGCTGTAGATTCCCTCCCCCGCGGGTACGGGGCGAATGAAATCCACACGCAGATCGATGGTCGCAATCGGACGCATGTCACCAAGTCGGGAAAATATTGCCAACCCGCAATTGGTATCCAATAGCGTGACAACAACTCCTCGGTGAAGCCCCCCGTGTCGATCGCAAAGCGCTGGACGGCAGGAGAGGCTCATGGCGGCACGCCCTTTGCCAACTTCCTCCACTTCCACGCCGAAGGCGTTGAACAAGGGATGGGATGTGCCAAAGAAGGTCTTGGCCATGGTTAAATAACGATCTGACATCGAATCGCTTCCCCCTTTCCATTGGCCTGGCTCACCCAAGAGCCAGTGTATCGCTCCGGGTCCGGTCGCTTTTATCTAATCAGCCCAGAGCATCTAGTACACACTTCACATAACGCGACTCGTGTGATTTAACCCGATTAATAGCCAACTCGATATCGCCGGAAGGAAATGTCGTTGCCTCGGAAGCCATTTTCAAAACAGCCGCCAAGCCGGACCAAGCCGCTGCCGCGCCTCGCATGAGCTCCACTAACTTCGCATCTCTCACCACGGTAAGCCGTGCACTGGCCTCTTCCAAAAAATCGGCGTACAGGGTACGAAATCCGGCTCCCCCAGTACCGCGCTTTTCGATCACCTGGTAAGCAAAACGCAACGACCAGCGCCAGTTTTCGTCAGCCGCCCAATGTGACAGCCGGTCAATCCAAGTATCCAGCGCCGCGAGACCGCTAAAACGATCGCCGTTCGCCAGAGCATAGGCATTGTCAAAGATAGCCCTCCGAATACGTTCCGGAGTTACGCTGGCTTTGATAGCTTCGGGGGCAAACAGGTTTCCGTTATGAATGAAAGGGGGCGCAGTGGAGAAGCGTGCGTCGGCCAAATCAGCCGTAGATACCGCGATCAATCCCGGGCGTTCGGTATCACTGACCAACACCTCGTCCCGCTCCTCGTCATATAACCATGCCACGATGGCGTGCCCTGCAAAATGTGTGCTGCTTTGGAAGTAGGGCAAATGGAAAATGTCAGTTAACAACAGTGCGGGTCGATTTTCATTCAGCACCCGTTTGAGATCCGTATTGGCGGACCGTTGATCGCGATAGCTGCGCCAGGAAAAGGGAACATCCAAAGTATTGAATACCTTTTCCTCGAATTCCATTGAACGCACATGCACGATGAAAGGGGTATTGGAGGCTGCAGTCTCCACATAGGTAATGCCGAGTCCGGCCCCAAGACCAAAACAGCAAGCCTCGCTCATCACCAAGCCGTGGAACTCAAGCAAGTCCCGGATGGCCGAACTGCCACAGTGCCTGCCCGGCCTGTGGCAGTGACGCGCCCCGATCTTTGGCCTTACAGCCGTTTCAGACACTTCTCCGCCGACCATTCAGGCGGCCTCGCTCACCGGCTCGGTTTCATATACGGCGGCCGATGCCCGCATCGGATCACCATGCTCTCCGTACTCCTTCAACCATGCCGCGACTTTCTCCGGCATGCCCGTTTCCCAGGGGTGGAATCCCGGACGGAACCACGCAACAAACTCGGGCAACATGCGGGTCAGAATACCGCGACGACCGTAGAGCCGGTTTAGACCACGCAGCACTACCGTCGGCCGTCGCATCGCACCGTCAAGACGCAACATATTCACGAACACCGGTCCGACGACCAGGTGCACCATCAGCATGGCAACCACCAGGGCCGAAGCGCGAGTCAAATAACCTCCGCCTGCCGCGGTTCGGTATACATCGTACGCCACTGCCTTGTGCTCAACCTCTTCCACACCATGCCAGAGAAACATCGCCCGCATTACCGGATCCGCATCTCGGAACATATCCGTTTCATCCTTGAGCATCGCCTCGCCCAGAGTGGCGGTAAAATGCTCGAAAGCCGCGGTCATCGCCAGTTGATACTTTTCCGGCATGTATTTCTGTGTCGTACGAATAAAACGACGCAGGTTGCGGGTAATCTGATCGACATCGATTCCCTGCGCCTCCATCACGTCATTGAAACGATCATGGACGATACCGTGCTGGCCCTCCTGACGAATGAAATGGCGGATATCTTCACGCAAGCGCTGGTCCGTCACCTGATCCTGGAAATGGCGCACCGACTGGATAAAAAACCGCTCACCCTCGGGAAAATGCACCGACAAGGCGTCAAAAAAACGGGTTACCACAGGATCACCGCCATTCCAGTGGCGCGGCACAGAGGACACATCAAAATCTACTTTACGGGGCTGAATTGAGATTGCACTCATCAGAACCTCCTCTAGAGAACTACAGCATGAAGTATACGTTTACAAAGATGCTATTGGTTAACCAACCAAAACTCAATAAGAACTTTTTCTTAAAGCTAATTTATCTTTTGCCGTGACAGGACACTGCCGTTTGAAGCAGCAGCGCACACGGTGGGGCGCCGAAACCTCCGCGGAATCAGATTCTTCGTTTGACAAGGTAGTCGTGCGGTTCAAGGGAAGAGAGAGGGCAACCACCGATTAGGGCTGCCCGGCTTGCAACCAGATGAAGAGGGGGATGTTTGCAGCAGCCCCAACTGGCTAGTCGAAGGAGCAAGTTGAACGGGCGTCCTAACGAATCCAGAAAGGGAAATCCCAGTGACGACGCTGCGTCGGAAGTCCATTCCCGACATAATGTTTGGTACCAGAGGCCGGACTTGAACCGGCACGCCCTCGCGGGCAACGGATTTTGAATCCGTCGTGTCTACCAATTCCACCACTCTGGCTTTGGCGGAGACCCGCCCGCGCGGGTTCTCCAGGGGCGCGAGTATACCAAGCTGCGGCCACAATGCCAGCCGATCCGGCTGCTCAGCGGACCCGGGCCAACAACCAGATACCGACAATCACGCACAGCGCCGGCGGCAGCGCCGCGGCGATCAGCGGATCGGTGTGGAACACCAGCGACAAATGGCCGAAGAACTGCTGCCCGTAATGGAAGGTGAGACCGGCGACGATGCCCGCCGCCATGCGCAACCCCATGGTCACTTCCCGCAACGGGCCGAACACGAAGGAAATGGCGATCAGCACCATGCCGATGGTGGCCGCCGGCATCAGCAGCTTCTGCCAGAAGGCCAGCATATAGTCGGCGGTCTCCAGGCCCTGCTTCTTGAGGTAGGCGGAGTAACTCCACAGTTTGCTCATCGCCAGCCGGCCCGGCTCCAGCACCACCACGCTGAGCAGTTGCGGGGTCAGGCTGGTGCGCCATTCGCCGCCCCGTTCGGTGTAGGTGTCGGTGCCACCGTCGGTGAAGCGGGTGCCCTGGATATGCTCCAGCGACCAATGGTCGTCCTGATAGATGGCGCGCTCCACGAACTGGCTTTCCGCCAGGGTGTGGTTGTCGGTGAAGCGGTATCGGGTCAGGCCGTAAAGCACGCCGTTGGGCTGCACCGTATTGATGTGGATGAACTCATCGCCTTCCCGATGCCAGAAGCCGTAGTCCGAGCGTAGCGCCTCGCCGCCGCCTTCCTGCAGGGAGCGGTTGCTCTGCGCCACCTGCTCCGAATAGGGCGCCAGGTATTCGCCGATCAGCAGCGAAATCACCATCAGGAAGATCACCGGGCGCAGCACCATGGCGCTGACCCGCAGGGTCGACAGGCCGGCGGCGCGAATCACCGACAGCTCGCCGTTGTTGGCCATCAGGCCCAGCCCGATCAGGGTGCCGAGCAGGATCGCCATGGGCAGATATTCGTGCACCCGGCGCGGCACCGTGGTGAGGATGAACTGCAGCGCCTGCAGGATCTGATAGTCGCCGCGCAGGAATTCCAGCTCGTAAATAAAGCCGAACAGACAGTCCAGCGCCACGATAATGGCGACGATGGCCACCGAAGGAATCAGCACCGCCCGCCAGAAATACCGATTGAGCAATTTCATGCGCGCGCCCTCCGGGAGAACAGCCGGCCGCCGAAATACAGCATGAACACCGCCATCAAAGCGATCAGATGAATCCATAGCATGGAATAGAACCAGGGCCGGTCACTGCCGGGCACGTCGGCGATCCAGCTGCGCATGGTAAGCAGCATGCCGACATAGAGCATGTAGCCAAGCACCGCCGGGATCATGCGCAGAAAGCGCCCCTGGCGCGGATTGACCCGGGCCAGCGGGATCGCCGCCAGGCACATGATCGGCACCGTCAGCACCAGGGAGATACGCCACTGCAGCTCGGCCCAGGCTTGGTTGGTGCCCTCGTCCAGCAGTTCCGCGGTGGTGCGCCCGCGCACCTTGGGCGGCCGGCTGCTGGAGCGTTCCTCGCCGATGCGTACCCGCGCCTGCTCGAACGCCACCTCCCGATAATCCGCTTCGCCGGGCTTGCCCTGGTACTGGTAGCCGTCCTCAAGCAGCAGATAGCTGATGCCGTCCTGCTGCTCCAGCCGGCCACTGCGCGCCCAGACGGTGAGCAGCCGGCCGGCCTCCTGGTCGTCGAAGCTGGCGTCGGCCACGAACACGTTTTCCAGATAACCTTCTTCCCGGTTAAGGCTCTCCGCGTAGGTGGCGCGCTGGGCGTCGCCGTCGCCCTTCACGTGGAAGCGCCCCGGCGTCAGCAGTTCCAGCGCCGAGCGGTCCTTCTGTTCCTCGAAGATGCGGTTGACCTCCGCGTCACCGTTGGGGGTCACGTACAGAGAGAACAGCGCGATCACGCCCATGGCCACCAGTACCGGGATGATGATCGAGCGCACCACCCGCCCGTCGCCCTGACCGCCGGCGCGCAGCACCACCATTTCGTTGTCCATGTGCATGCGGCCGAGCACCAGCAGAATGGCGATGTACAGGCTCAGCGGCAGAATCATCTGCAGGAACTCGGGCAGCCGGAATGCCATCACCATGAACAGCGCGTCGGCGGCGATCTGGCCGGCGGCGGCCTCGGCCAGGTACTTGATAAAGCGCCCACTGACCAGCACCATCACCAAAATGAAGGTCACCATCACCGTGGTCATGAAGATCTGACGATTGATATAGCGGTGTAATATCAACGTTGGCCCCGCCTATCCTGCACTGAAATGAGTGCGGCATTGTAACTCAGGAGAGAGCATGGAGTACGCCATCAGTCATTCGGCCCTGCCGAAATTGAAAGTGGATTGCCTGATTTTACCCTTGGGCGGCAAAACGGCCCTGCCGGAAAGTCTGCCCGATGAGACCCGCAAAGCGGTGCAGGCGTTCATGAAAGCCGGTGATTTTTCCGGCGGCAAGGGCCAGATGGCGTGGCTGCATCAACCCGCCGGCATCAACGCCGCCCGCCTGCTGCTGGTGGGCGCCGGCGATAAAGCGCTGGACGGACGTGGCTTTCTCAAACTGGTGCAGCAGACCAGCCGCGCCCTGCAGAGCGGTCCGGTGAAGCACGCCGCCTGGATGCTGGGCGGCCTGGAGGTGGACAAGGATCTGGACTGGCAGGTCCGTGAAGGCACCCGGGTGGCCGAGGAGGCCGCTTACCGGTTCGACCTGTACCGCAGCAAACCGCCCAAGCCGGCGACCCTGGCCAAGTGGACCTTCTGGCTGGCCGAGCGCAACAACGGCCTGCGCAAGGCCGCCGACGTGGGCCGCGCGGTGGCCGCCGGCACCGCCCTGGCCAAGGACCTGGGCAATATGGCCCCCAACGACTGCCATCCGGACTACCTGGCCCAGCGCGCCCGCGACCTGGGCAAGGACTACGACAAGCTGTCGGTGAAGGTGATCAGCTACGCCCAGGCGGAAAAAATGGGCATGGGCGCCTTCTGCGCGGTGGCGCGGGGCAGCGCCCGCAAGGGCTGCCTGATCGTCATGGATTACAAGGGCGCCGCCGGCAAACCGGTGTCCCTGGTGGGCAAGGGCATCACCTTCGACACCGGCGGCATTTCCCTGAAACCCGGCGCCACCATGGACGAGATGAAATACGACATGGGCGGCGCGGCCAGCGTGTTCGGCAGCGTCAAGACGGTGTGCGAGCTGGGCCTGCCGATCCACCTGGTGGCGGTGGTGGCGGCCGCCGAGAACATGCCCGACGGCGAGGCCACCCGTCCCGGCGACATCGTCAAAACCCTGTCCGGCCAGACCGTGGAAATTCTCAACACCGACGCCGAGGGGCGGCTGGTGCTGTGCGACGCCCTCACCTACGTGCAACAGAAGCACAAGCCGCACACGGTGATCGACATCGCCACCCTCACCGGCGCCTGCGTGGTGGCCCTGGGCGCCCACGCCCAGGCGGTCTACAGCAATGACGACGCGCTCAGCGAGGCACTGCTGGCCGCCGGCCAGGACACCGGCGACCGGGGCTGGCCGATGCCGCTGTGGGAGGACTACCAGAGTCAGTTGGACAGCCCATTCGCGGACATGCAGAACATCGGCGGGCCCAAGGCCGGCTCGATCACCGCCGCCTGCTTCCTGCATCGCTTCGCCCGCGATGTGAACTGGGCCCATCTGGACATCGCCGGCACCGCCTGGGTGAGCGGCGGCAAGGAGAAAGGCGGCACCGGCCGCCCTGTCCCCATGCTGACCCGCTACCTGATGAACCTGGCGAACAAGGGCTGAGGCGTTGACCGAAATCCTGTTCTACATCACCGACCGGGCCGGCGACGGGGTGCAAACCGCGCTGGCCTGGCGCATCGCCGAGAAGGCGTGGCGCCAGGGGCGACGCATTTATGTGCATTGCGGTGACGCCGCCCAGGCCCGGGGCGTGGACGCGGCGTTCTGGTCGCATCCGGCCACCGGCTTTCTGCCCCACGAGCCGGCCGGCCCGGACGCGGCGTCGCCGGTGCTGGTGGGCCACGGGGACGACCCGGCCGGCCACCATGACGTGATGATCAATCTGGCCGCCGAAGTGCCGGACTTCGCCACCCGCTTCCAGCGGGTGGCGGAGATGATCACCGGTGATCCCGACCTGCGCGAGGCCGGTCGCGCCCGTTTCCGTTTCTATCGGGAACGGGGCTTCGACATCCAGAGCCACCGGCTCTGACCCCCTTCACGGACCGCACCCGTTCCCGCCACGGTGGGCGACGGGGGCCGCCCCGTCCGCTATAATTCGCCCTTCGTTTTTTGACGGTGAAGACAGCGGAGATCATGGACAAGACCTACCAACCCGAGCGCATCGAGCAGGCCTGGTACGAGACCTGGGAAGAGGCGGGGCATTTCCGTCCGTCCGGCGAGGGCGACCCGTTCACCATCGTGATTCCGCCGCCCAACGTGACCGGCAGCCTGCACATGGGCCACGCTTTCCAGGACACCATCATGGACACCCTGGTGCGCTACCGGCGCATGCAGGGCCGCAACACCCTGTGGCAGGTGGGCACCGACCACGCCGGCATCGCCACCCAGATGGTGGTGGAACGGCGGCTGGCCGCCGAGGGCACCAGCCGCCATGAGCTGGGCCGCGAGAAATTCCTGGAGAAGGTGTGGGAATGGAAGGCGGAGTCCGGCGGCACCATCACCCGCCAGCTGCGCCGCATGGGCGCCAGCGTGGACTGGAGCCGTGAGCGCTTCACCATGGACGAAAGCCTGTCCCGGGCGGTGCGCGAGGTGTTCGTGCGCCTGCACCAGGAAGGCCTGATCTATCGCGGCAAGCGGCTGGTCAACTGGGACCCGGCCCTGCACACCGCGATCTCCGATCTGGAAGTGGAAAACCGGGAGGAACAGGGCCATCTCTGGCACTTCCGTTATCCCCTGTCCGACGGTTCCGGCCATCTGGTGGTGGCCACCACCCGCCCGGAAACCATGCTCGGTGACACCGCCGTGGCGGTGCACCCGGACGATCCGCGCTACAAGGATCTGGTGGGCCAGAGTATCCGCCTGCCGCTCACCGACCGGGACATCCCGATCATCGCCGACGATTACGTGGATCCGGACTTCGGCTCCGGCTGCGTGAAGATCACCCCGGCCCATGACTTCAACGACTATGAAATGGGCAAGCGGCACGACCTGCCGATGATCAATATCCTCACCGACGACGCCCACCTGAATGACGAAGTGCCGGCCGCCTACCGGGGCCTGGAGCGTTTCGAGGCGCGCAAGAAGGTGGTGGACGATCTGGACGCCCTCGGCCTGCTGGAGAAGGTGGCCGACCATACCCTGCAGGTGCCGCGCGGCGACCGCTCCGGCGTGGTCATCGAGCCCTATCTCACCGACCAGTGGTTCGTGGCGGTGGAGGCGCTGGCCAAACCGTCCATCGAGGCGGTGGAGAACGGCGATATCCGCTTTGTGCCGAAGAACTACGAGAACATGTACTTCTCCTGGATGCGAGACCTGGAAGACTGGTGCATCTCCCGGCAGCTGTGGTGGGGCCATCGCATCCCGGCCTGGTACGACGACGACGGCAACATCTACGTGGGCCGCGACGAGGCGGAGGTGCGCGCCGAGCACGACCTGGGTGACCGCCCCCTGCGCCAGGACGAGGACGTGCTGGACACCTGGTTCAGTTCCGCGCTGTGGACCTTCTCCACCCTGGGCTGGCCGGAACAGACCGAGGAATTGAAGACCTTCCACCCCACCGACGTTCTGGTCACCGGCTTCGACATCATCTTCTTCTGGGTCGCGCGGATGATCATGATGACCCTGAAGTTCACCGACCAGGTGCCCTTCAAGACCGTGTACGTGCACGGCCTGGTGCGGGACGCGGAAGGTCAGAAGATGTCCAAGTCCAAGGGCAATGTGCTCGACCCGCTGGATCTGATCGACGGCATCCAGCTGGAGGATCTGGTCGACAAACGCACCCGCGGCCTGATGCAGCCCCAGAAGGAAAAGCAGATCGCCAAGCGCACCCGCAAGGAGTTTCCGGACGGCATCAACGCCTACGGTACCGACGCGCTGCGCTTCACCTTCCTGTCGCTGGCCTCCACCGGTCGTGACATCAAATGGGACATGGGCCGCATCGAGGGCTATCGCAACTTCTGCAACAAGATCTGGAACGCGGCCCGCTACGTGCTGATGAACACCGAGGGCCAGGACTGCGGCCTGGACCCCAACGGTGGCGAGGTCAGCCTGTCCCTGGCGGATCGCTGGATCACCAGCGCCCTGCAGCGGGCCGAGCGGGAAGTGAGCGAGGCGCTGGATCAGTTCCGCTTCGACGTGGCCTCCCAGGCCGCCTACGAGTTCATCTGGAACGAGTACTGCGACTGGTACCTGGAACTGTCCAAGCCGGTGCTCTACAGCGACGATTACAGCGAAGCGGAAAAGCGCGGCACCCGTCGTACGCTGGTGCGGGTGCTGGAAGCCATTCTGCGCCTGTCGCATCCGTTCATGCCGTTCATCACCGAGGAAATCTGGCAAAAAGTGGCGCCGCTGGCCGGTAAAGGGGCCGGCGAAGACGCCGCGTCCGGCACCATCATGCGCCAGCCCTACCCGGCCGCCGACGACGACCGCCTCGATGAGGCCGCCGAGCAGGACATCGAATGGATCAAGGCGGTGATCACGGCGATCCGCAATATCCGCGGCGAAATGCGCATTCCCCCGGGCAAGGCCCTGGACGTGTACCTGCACAATGGCAAGGACAGCGACCGGGCGCGCCTGGACGCCAACCACAACTTCCTGTGCCGCCTGGCCCGGCTGGAGGCGATCACCTGGCTGAGCCCGGAAGACTCGGCGCCGGCCTCCGCAACCGGGCTGGTGGGCGACATGGAGATTCTGGTGCCGATGGCCGGCCTGATCGACAAGAACGCGGAGATTGAGCGGCTGGGCAAGGAAATCGACAAGCTGCGCAAGGAAGTGGCCCGCGGCGACGCCAAGCTGCGCAACCCCAACTTCGTGGACAAGGCCCCGGACGCGGTGGTCGCCAAGGAGCGCGAGAAGCTCGACGATTACCGCTCCCAGCAGGCGCGCCTGGAAGAACAGCTCGAGAAGATCAAGTACCTCTGAGTCGATGGACGCCCACGACCCGCGCCGCGCGCGCATCCTCGCCGCCGCCCGAGACCGGTTCGCCCGGCAGGGCTTCCGCCGGGCGGAGGTGAAGGCCATCGCCGAGGACGCCGGCGTGGGCAAGGCGACCATCTATCAATTCTTTCCGTCCAAGGACGCGCTGCTGCTGACGGTGGTGGAGGAAAACCTCACCGTCATCCGCGACCTGGTGCTGCGCGAGCTGCTCTCCGGAGCGCCGCCGTTGGAACGGCTGGAACGGGTATGCCGTGCGGTGGCCCGCTTTCTCGAACGGGAAGCGGATTTCTCCCGACTGCTGATCCAGGAGGCTGGCGAGTTTCTCGGCGCCATACAGCAGCGCTATCTGCAACTGGTGGACGACAACTTGCCCGTGGCGGAGGCGTTCTTCGAGGAATTGCGCGGCCAGGGCTACTTCACCGCTCTGCCCACCCGCGACATCGTGCTGATGATGGTCAACCTGCTGGTGGGCACCACCTATACCTGGGTGCTTACCGGAGAAGGCGAGCCGGAACGTCAGGCGGTCACCTATATGCGCGTGCTGATACGGGGCCTGCGCGACGCCCCGTGACCACCGTCTATTGCCGGCCCGGTCAGCTCGGTTGCGCTTCCAGCAATTCCGGGGAAGCGTCGCCGCCCAGCACCACTGCTTCGGCGATGCCGATCATCACCCGCTGACATTCTTCCAGCCGCTCGGCGGAAAACGCCCCGTTCTCGAAGATGTACAGCGAATAGTTCTCGAGGATCCACAGCATGGTGCGCAGTACCAGCGGGTCCAACTGGCGGCCGGTGAGACGACCGATTTCCGCGGTCACCACCTGGGCGGCGATGCGCTGGGCACGCTCCCGGTGCGGCGCCAGGGCGGAGCCGGAGGAACGGGCCTCTTCCATCATCAGGTTGATCACCGGCCCCATGCTGAGGTGGTAATCGAAATACACCTTGGTGGTGTTATGGATGATGGCGCGCACCGACCGGGCCTGGCGCATTTCCTGGTGGAAATGCAGCAGCATGTTGTCGATGAAGATGCGATAGATGTGCTCCAGCACGTCCATCTTGTTGCGGAAATACTTATAGAAGGTGCGGCGCGACACCTTGGCCGCGTCGAGCAGGTGCTGGACGGTGGTGCGGGCCAGGCCGCGCTGGGCGAACACGTGCATGGAATGGATCAGAATCTCGGCGCGGGCCTGGGAGCGCTGGCCGCCCTCTTCCTCGGCGTGAGCTTCCAGAACCTGATTCACCACCTGGCGTATGGCGTCGAGATCGTCGGGTCCGCGTTGCACGTGACTTATCCCCTGTTTTTGTTTACCCGGCCGCTAGCTTAACCAAGGCCGGGCGGGGCGTAAACAAGGAGTTTATCAGGCCGCCAGTGGCTGACCGTCTGGGCCGCCCGGGCCCGCCTTACGGTTTCTCAGCCGCTTCCAGACTTTTTCATGGAAGTGGTAGGCCACGGTGTTCACACAGGGCTCCACCAGGGCGGTGGCGCCGCCGATGCGCCAGTCGCCGGTCATCGCCCAGACCACCAGAAAGGCCACGCTGATGTGCATCACGCCGAAACTCATTGTCTTGATCATGGGGCACCTCCTCACTGTTTGCCGCGCCACCCAATACAGGTAAATGATATCCATTCTCACACATAGATAAACACCTTGCCGAACTATTTTTTTAATAGGCCCGCCCTATTACCGGCCGTTAATTGTTGTAAAGGGGACCATGTCGACGATGCGCGCCGCCGCCCTTCCGCTTACTCTGAGCCGGTACCGGCGGGCGCCCCGCCAGCGAATGGACAAGGATCTTCTATGGACGACCGTAAAGCCCTTCTGATTTTGCATGGCAAACAGGCTGCCAACGGGGACGTGCGCGAAGCGGTAATGGCCCGCCGGGACGACGGCTGGGACCTGGCCGTCAGGGTCACCTGGGAAGGCGGCGACGCCGAGCGTTATGTGGATGAGGCACTGCAACTGGGCTACCGCACGGTGATCGCCGGCGGCGGTGACGGTTCGGTACGGGACATCACCCAGGCGATGATGGCCTCCGGCCGCGACGATCTGACGCTGGCGGTGATCCCGCTGGGCACCGCCAACGACCTGGCCACCGCCGCCGGGGTGCCGGAAGCCCCGGCCGACGCTCTGGCCCTGCTCGACCGGCCGGCGATCCCGGTGGATGTGATCCAGGTGAACGACAGCTACTTTCTGAACATGGCCACCGGCGGCTTCGGCACCGAGGTGACCACCGAAACCTCCGAGGACCTGAAGCAGATGCTGGGCGGCGCCGCCTACCTGCTCACCGGCCTCACCCGCTTCACCGAGGTGCGCGCCGCCGAGGGCGAATTCGAAGGTCCGGACTTCCACTGGCAAGGGGAGTTCCTGGCGCTGGGCATCGGCAACAGCCGCCAAGCCGGCGGCGGCCAACGCCTGTGTCCGGAGGCACTGATCAATGACGGTCTGATGGACGTGGCGATTCTGCCCTCCAGCATGGACCTGCTGGCCGGCGTGCGCGGCCTGTTCCGCAGCGGCGAGAGCGGCGGCAAGGAAGGGCTGTTCGAACGCGCCCGCCTGGACCGCCTGACCATCACCACCCCGGAACCCATGCATCTGAACCTGGACGGCGAGCCGCTGGAAGACACTCGCTTCGAGCTGCGGGTGCTGCCCCGGGCCCTGAAGCTGGTGCTGCCCGACGACAGCGAACTGCTGGCCTGATCCCCCGGCGGCCGCCGCCGGGCCCCTGCTCAACCTTCCCCGTCAGGACTTTTCCGGGCCAGCACCGCCACTTGCACGTTCAGCGCGTTGGTGGAAATCAGCACCTCCCATAGCGAAAAGATCAGCGACAGGGACAGGCTGATCAAACTGGCCCCGAACAGCACCACCCCGGTCAGCTCCAAATGCAGGTACAGCCCGAACATGGACAGGGTACACAGCAGAAAGCTCAGCACCCCGGCCACCTGCATGTACTTGGTCAGCACCACCCGCCGATGCAACAGCGCGATCTGACGCGACGCCACCTCCTGATGGTGTGTCTTTTCCTCATCCGCCAGCTTGCGGATGATCTGCGACAGCACCAGAAAACGGTTGGTATAGGCCAGCAGCAGCAGGGAGATGGCGGGGAACAACAGCGCCGGAGTGGTCAGGGTCATTGATGGCTCTTGGCAGGGAATCGTTGGTGGTTCGGAGGACTGTAGCGCCTATTCCGGGGTCGGACCACCGGAAGGCATTGATTTGGTGTGGGTTTGCGCCTCCAGCGTCGTCCGTGGAGGGGTTAGGAAGCCCTTTCCGGCCCTGGAAATGAACGATAAGAAGCGGCAAGCGACGGCTTAGAGCCGGATTCCGGACGGGAAAAGGGGCGCCAAGCTGTTTTGGAAGGGCGATTTTCAGGGGCAAGATCAGGGAAAACAGGACGTTACCGGGGTCCGACCCCGAGGGGGCCTTTGGTTTTTCCCAACGTCGGCCAGTGGCAGGGCCCTCACATGGGGGCGGAGCGGCACGGGTTTCGCGAGCGTTGGGGCTGACCTACTTAGGTGGCGAGCGGTGCTCGCCATCGCTTCGCGACGCCTGCGGCGCCTGCTCCCCGTTCCTTCGGAACCGGGTCGCTCACATGGGCCTTTGTAGGGAAAGACGGCATCAAATTCTAAATACAAAAAACCCCCGGCACTGTCGTGACGGGGGTCTTTTGTATTTAAGAGCCTGACGATGACCTACTCTCACATGGGGAGACCCCACACTACCATCGGCGCTGAGTGGTTTCACTTCTGAGTTCGGCATGGGTTCAGGTGGTTCCCACTCGCTATGGTCGTCAGGCAAACCGGTTTGGCTTTCGCCAAATAGGGTTGCCTTGCCTGTTGATGGACAGGCAAAGCCAATTCCAGGATTGAGAAGTCCAGCGTCAGGGTTATCCAACACCTGCTACGCGCTTTCGCTCGTTGATCTATTCAGCACGATCATTGATCGTCGCCGCTCGCTGCCTGTCCGTTCCTTGCCCAGCAAGGAAGGCAAACCGCTTTGGCGTTATATGGTCAAGCCGCACGGGCAATTAGTAC
>JAKUPL010000014.1 GCA_022449455.1 Alcanivorax sp.
CCCGGAAGGCACCCACACAGATCCGCGTCCCGGATAGAAACCCCTCGCATCGATTTCCCGCTAAAGCGCGATGAACCTTTTTTTATCCGCGAACCCGGGGTTGAAGGGCGCCCGTCGTGGACCGATTTCCAGTACAATCGGGTCTCCACGGACCAACACACCGGTGACCATGAAATACCTGCTTGTGCTGGGTGCCCTGAATGGCGCCCTGGCGGTCACGCTCGGGGCGTTCGGCGCCCACGGGCTGAAAAACCGCGTCGACGCGGCCATGCTCGACGTCTGGAGCACCGCCAGCCAGTATCATTTCTATCACGCGCTGGCACTGCTGCTGGTGGGCCTGCTGGCGCGCCAGGCCGGCGCCGGCGCGGTGACCGCCGGCTGGATTCTGTTCGCCGGCACCCTGGTGTTCAGCGGCAGCCTTTACGCGCTGGTGCTGAGCGGCCAGAAATGGCTCGGCGCGATCACACCGCTGGGCGGCACCGCCCTGATCGTGGGCTGGCTGTGGCTGGCCTGGTCCCTGTGGCGCGCCCACGGCTGACACGCACCCACGCTGACCTTCACCCACGGATAGCGAGCACGACCATGACTTCCCTGACCGTCAACGGCGACCCCATGACCCTGGAAGGCACCACTGTCGCGGACCTGGTGGCCCAACTGCAGCTGCAGGGCCGCAGGCTGGCGGTGGAGGTGAACCGGGACATCGTGCCCAAGAGCGAACACGACCAGCACCGCCTCAACGACGGCGACGTGGTGGAAATCGTGCACGCCATCGGGGGTGGGTGAGCACGACCGAAGCACCGCTTCGCAGCGTGCGAACGACCGGACAGGAAGTCCGGGCCGGGCGCTCGGATTGGCACGGCGCCGCGCCAGGGATGGCGGGCACGGCCTGATAGAATGGACAACCACAACGCCGGGAACACCGGGCGCGCGCCCGCCACAATGAACACCACCGAATCACCGACCCAACGCTGGAAACCACCATGTCCGACCCGCTTCACATCGCAGGCAAAACCTACCAGTCCCGGCTGCTGATCGGCACCGGCAAATACAAGGACTTCGAGGAAACCCGCCAGGCCGTGGAGGCCAGCGGCGCGGAGATCGTCACCGTGGCGGTGCGCCGCACCAACCTGGGCCAGGAGCCCGGCGAGCCCAATCTGCTCGACTTCGTCACCCCGGACAAGTACACCATCCTGCCCAATACCGCCGGCTGCTTTAACGCCGAGGACGCGGTGCGCACCTGCAAGCTGGCCCGGGAACTGCTGGACGGCCACAAGCTGGTGAAACTGGAGGTGCTGGGCGACCAGAAAACCCTGTACCCGAACATCGCCCACACCGTGCGCGCCGCCCAACAGCTGGTGGACGACGGCTTCGACGTGATGGTCTACACCAACGACGACCCGATCGTGGCCCGCGAGCTGGAAGACATGGGCTGCGTATCGGTGATGCCGCTGGGCTCGCTGATCGGTTCCGGTCTGGGCGTGCTCAACCCGCACAACATTCTGCTGATCATGGAAGAGGCCAAGGTGCCGATCATCGTCGACGCTGGCGTGGGCACGCCCAGCGACGCCACCCTGGCCATGGAACTGGGCTGCGACGGCATCCTGATGAACTCCGCCATCGCCCATGCCCGCAACCCGGTGCTGATGGCCAGCGCCATGAAAAAAGCCATCGAAGCCGGCCGCGAGGGCCTGCTGGCCGGCCGCATGCCCAAGCGCGCCTTCGCCAACCCGTCCTCGCCCTCCGAAGGCCTGGTGTCCTGAGCCTCGAACCAAGGATTCGCCCGACATGCTCGATTTTCTGCACCAGGACAAGGACCCGGAAACCGGCAAGGTGATGCGCCGGGTGCGCAGCTTCGTGCTGCGCGAGGGCCGCCTCACCGCCGGCCAGCGCCGTGCCCTGGACACCCAGTGGCCGCGTTTCGGTCTGGAACGGGGCCAGGGTGAGCTGGACCCGGTGGCGGTGTTCGGCCGGGACGCCCCCCGGGTGCTGGAGATCGGCTACGGCATGGGCGCCTCCCTGGCGGCCATGGCCGAGGCGGAACCGGACAAGGATTTTATCGGCATCGAGGTGCACCGCCCCGGCGTGGGCGCGCTGCTGATCGAGATCGAGCAGCGCGGGCTGGCCAATGTGCGCAGCTACTGCGACGACGCGGTGGATATTCTCAAGCTGTGCATTCCCGACGACAGCCTGGAGCGGGTGCAGCTGTACTTCCCCGACCCCTGGCACAAGAAGAAGCACCACAAGCGGCGCATCGTGCAGCCGGACTGGGTGGCGCTGGTGGGCCGCAAGCTGCGCCCCGGCGGGGTGCTGCACATGGCCACGGATTGGGAAAACTACGCGGAATACATGATGGAAGTGATGGCCGGGGCACCGGGTTTTGAAAACCGCGCCGGGGCTGGGCGGTTCGCCGAGCGCCCCGAATGGCGCCCGGAAACCAAATTCGAACGCCGTGGCGCCGGTCTGGGCCACGGCGTTTGGGACCTTCTGTTCGAGAAGGCCGGGATTTAGAAACGGTATTCCAGGCCCACGGCCAGGCTGTCGTATTCCAGGTCCTCGCTGACGTCGTCCGCCTCGAAGGCATAGCGGCTGTAGGACGCGGTCACGCCGGCCTGTTCGCTCAGCAACCAGGCCGCCCGCAGACCGTAGAAGAAGTCCCGGGCATCGTCGTCCATGCTGTCGGAGCCGCCAGGCCCGCGCACCCGGAAGGTGATGTCCGCGTTCTGGATACCCAGGGTACCGCCCAGGTAGAACGACGGGGTCAGCGGGAACATGGCGTCGGCGGCCACGTAGAAGCCGTCGGCCTCCACCTCGAATTCACCGATACCGCCCAGAACATCGGCTTCCGCATCGCCGAATTTCCGGTAACCAAACCGGAACGTGAAGATCTCGCTGGCCGCCAGGCCCACGTAAACATCCCCGCCCATTTCCGCATCCGGCGAGTCGGCGTCGACCACGCCGCTCACCGCGTCCTCGAAAAAGTCATCCGCATTGCTTTGATCGCGGGCAATGGCGCCCCCTACCAGAAAGCTTGATTCGGCCTGTGCCGCCAGCGGCGAGAAGGCCAGGGCGGCGGTGGTGGCAAGCAACAGTGATTTTTTCATTGGGATCCCTCCAATATGGCTTTTTATTAATAGAGGGATGGAATCTACACAAAAACGTTATAAAAGGTAAATCCGATTTTCCGGATGCGCCGGTGCGCGGGCCAATTGACAATTGGCCCGCGGTTAAAACCTCGCCTATTGGCAAAGAGCGTTCAAACCTCTTTCAGCCGCCAGGACCAGAAGGTACCGAGGGCGCCCATGACGCCCAGGAATCCCAGCGCCCATTGGGCGCCGACCACCGATACGCCGGTGCTGATGCCGCCCACCACCAGCAGCAGCACGCCGATCACCGTGTTGCTGACCGCCGTGTAGTCGGTGCGCTTGGTGCCGCCGGCCATGTCCACCAGATAGGTCTTGCGGCCGATGCGCACCCCGGAGTGGGCCACCGACAGCACGAAGAACGCCACCGGATAAAACCCCGCCAGCCATCCGGCTTGCGGCGCCAACAGCGCCACCGCCGCCACCCCCAGACAGACCAGCGCCGCCAGGCCGCCGCCGCGCATCATCACCTGACGGCTGGAGGCGTCGGCCATGTAGCCCCAGACACTGGCGCTGAGGGTACTGGCCAGGCTGGAAGCCACCAGGAACCCGCCCAGCAGCGCCGCGCCCTGACCCTGCTTCTGGGCCAGCACCACCAGAAACGGCGAGCCCAGGGCGGAGGCCATCAGCAGAGCCCGGGCGATCACGAAATCGCGGAAAGGCCGATCGGAAACCAGCAGATTGAGGCTGGCCAGCGCCTCCCGCAGGGCGTGTCCTCCACCGGCGGTTTCACCCTTGAATTCATCGACGCTGGCGAACACCGCCGCCGCCAGCCACCAGGCCAGCCCCGCCGACGCCAGCAGCACGGTATAGAACAGCAGGCCCGGCTCCTGGTCCCGCCCGAACAGCAGCACGCCCACCAACAGGGTAGCCAGCCCGGACAGGGTGGAGGCCAGGCCGGTCAGGCGGCCACGGCGGGACTTGGGAATACACTTGCCCTGCACATCCTTCATGGCCACCGAGCAGAAGCCCCGCCCCAAGCTGAAGATCACCAGCAGGCCGACGATGGCCAACCCGGCGGCCAACCCCTGCCAGTGCCAGACCGCCAGCGCCATGCCCAGCACGCACAGCCCCTGCAGCACCGCCCCCAGGGCCCAGAACCCCTTGCGCACCGGGTGGCGGCGTACCCAGGCGCCGATCAGCAGCTGCGGAATCAGCGAGCCGGATTCGCGGATCGGCACCAGGGCGCCGGCCAGGGCGGCGGGCGCGCCCACCGCGCCGATCAGCCAGGCCAGTACCGTTTTCGGGTTGATCAGCAGGTCGCCGATTTTGGAAAGCAGGTTGGCCAGAATAATTTTGAAGAAGTTGCCGGGCACTTCCCGGCAGGCCTCCTCGCTGATGTCGGTACAGGTGCGCGCGTCCTCGTCGTTGGCCACCAGGGCATACAGCCGGGACAGCGTGGCCCGGTCCTCGCCGGCCCGCACCCGGGTCGTCGGGTTGCTCATCGTTTCCCCTTGAATCCTTCCCTCTTAAAACCTTGAAAAATCCCCTTGTTCCCCTCCACTCCGAAGACCATCGTGGTAGGCAGGAGGTCAGAGGCCCTCAAGGAGGATATCACCATGTACAGAGTGTATTACCTCGTGCGCAGCCTGGATCAGGTGAAGGTTGCTCTGAATGGTCTCAAACGCGCCGACATCGGCGACAACCGCACCCATGTGATCGCCCGCGACAACGGCCAGCTACGGGCCGAGGGCATCCACGCCACCACGCCCTGGGAAGACACCAATCTGATGACCAACGGCTTCTACGGCGCGCTGATCGGCGGCGGTCTGGGGCTGCTGGTGGGTTGGGCGCTCAGTGGCATCGATCCGTGGGGCGTGCAGATCGGCTTCCTCGGCGTGGTGCTGTGCGTGCTGTTCTTCGGCGCCCACGGCGCCTGGACCGGCGGCATGTGGGGCATTTCCCAGAACAACCGGCACCTCAAACCCTACATGAAGGACATTCGCCGCGGCTTCTATCTGCTGATGGTGGACGTGGACTCGGAACCTGATCGTGAGCGCGTTCACCGGGTACTGGATGCCAGCGTGCGGGCCGAGCGGCGGGACGACGAGCGTTCCTTCAGTCCTTTTTTCTGAGCGGCCGGGCGCGCGGGCCGGGGCGGGGCCCCGGTCCGGCGGACCGGTTCAGCCGTGCTGACCGGAGTGGCGGCCTTCCGCCAGTTCTTCTTCCAGACGCTTGCAAAAGGCGTCCAGATCCTTGGGTGTACGGCTGGTGACCAAGCCGTTGTCCACCACCACTTCACTGTCTTCCCAGTGGGCACCGGCGTTCTTCAGGTCCTGGGACACGGACGGCACCGAGGTCATCTTGCGACCTTCCACCACGCCGGCGTTGATCAGTATCCAGGGCGCGTGACAGATGGCCGCCACCGGCTTGCCGCTTTCGAAGAAGGCGCGCACGAACTTGAGCGCGTCCTCGTCGAGCCGCAGGGCGTCCGGATTGAACAGGCCTCCGGGCAGCACCAGGGCGTGGTAATCGGCGGCCTTGGCCTGATCCAGGGTGCGCGACACCTCGTAGGTGTCGCCCCAGTCGGTTTCCGCCCAGGCGCGGATGCCGTCGGCCTTCCCTTCCGGCGCCACCACGTCCACATCGACACCGTGACCGGCCAGGGAGGCCTTGGGCACGGACAATTCGGATTCCTCGAAACCGTCGGTGGCGAGAATCGCCACCCGCTTACCGTTCAAGGCTTGGGTGTTCATGACGTACTCCTGTTGCGTGCATGAGGCCCCATGCTAGACCTTTCCGGGGCGCCGGCACGGCAACGACGCCTAAAAAACTGCAAAAGACGCACCACGCCGAACAGGTCGTCCGCGTTGCACGGTCGGGGGGCGGCCGATAGACTTTGCCCACCTTTGGATGGTTAGCCGAAATGCCCGAATCGATTCCCCCGGACTCCGTGGGCCTGGTCGAACCCCAGACCCTGCATGTGGACCAGCCGCTGGAGCTGGAATGCGGGCGCGTGCTGCCCGCCTATGACCTGGTGTACGAAACCTACGGCACCCTCAACGCGGAGGCGTCCAACGCCATCCTGATCTGCCACGCCCTGTCCGGCCATCACCACGCCGCCGGCTATCACGGCGCCGACGACAAGCGGCCCGGCTGGTGGGACAGCTGCATCGGCCCGGGCAAGCCCATCGACACCGATCGCTTCTTCGTGGTGTGCCCGAACAATCTGGGCGGCTGCCACGGCTCCAGCGGCCCGCTGTCCCGCAATCCGGAGACCGGCGAGCTGTGGGGCCCGGATTTCCCGATGATGACGGTGAAGGACTGGGTAAAAAGCCAGACCCGCCTGGCGGACGCCCTGCGCATCCGGCAGTGGGCGGCGGTGGTGGGCGGCAGCCTGGGCGGCATGCAGGCGATGCAGTGGGCCATCGACTTTCCGGATCGCCTGCGCCATTCCGTGGTGATCGCCGGCGCGCCCAAGCTGTCGGCGCAGAACATCGCCTTCAACGAGGTGGCGCGGCAGTCGATCCTCACCGACCCGAACTTCCACGGCGGGCGCTACTATCTGCACGACACCTACCCCCGCCAGGGGCTGATCCTGGCGCGCATGGTCGGCCACATCACCTATCTCAGCGACGACGCCATGCGCATGAAGTTCGGGCGGGATCTGCGCTCCGGGCGTTTTCATTTCGGCTTCGACGTGGAGTTCCAGGTGGAGTCCTATCTGCGCCATCAGGGCGAGACCTTTTCGCGCAACTTCGACGCCAACACCTATCTGCTGATGACCAAGGCCCTGGATTACTTCGACCCGGCCCGGGATTACGAACACTCCCTGGAAAAGGCCATGGAGCGGACCCGCTGCAAGTTCCTGGTGATGTCGTTCAACTCCGACTGGCGTTTCGCCCCTGAGCGCAGCCGCGAGATCGTCAACGCCCTGGTGCAGGCCGGCCGCGACGTGAGCTACGCGGAGATCGACACGCCCAAGGGCCACGACGCCTTCCTGCTGCCGATTCCGGAATACACCAAGCTGTTCGGCGCCTATCTGGGCCGGGTGGCGGACGAGGTGAGCGCCCATGCCTGAAGCCCTGCTTGATGCCAATGCCCGTGGCGCGGCGGCCCGCCGGGACGACCTGCGCCTGATCAGCGACTGGATTCCACGCGGCGCCACGGTGCTAGACCTGGGCTGCGGGGACGGCTCCCTGCTGGCCTCCCTGCGCCAGGAGCGCGACGTCAACGGCTATGGCCTGGAGATCGACCAGGACAACATCGCCGCTTGCTTCGAAAAAGGCGTCAACGTGATCGAGCAGGATCTGGACAAGGGCCTGGGCAACTTCCAGAGCGAGCGCTTCGACTATGTGATCATGACCCAGGCCCTGCAGGCGGTGCTGCGCCCGGACGCGATTCTCGACGAAATGCTGCGCGTCGGCCGCGAGGCGATCATCACCTTCCCCAATTTCGGCCATTGGCGGGTACGCGCCTATCTGGGCTTCAAGGGCCGCATGCCGGTGTCCTCGGCGCTGCCCTACGAATGGTACGACACCCCCAACATTCACCTGTGCACGGTGAAGGATTTCCAGGTGCATTGTCAGCGCAACGATATTCGTATCATCGAGCGCACCGTGGTCAACCGGCACCACCGCAGCGGCGCGCTGACCCGGGCCTGGCCCAATCTGTTCGGCGAGATCGCCGTGTACCGTGTCACCCGCTGATCGCGGAGAGAGCATCATGGCTACCCTGGTACTGGCTTCCGGTAACCGCAAGAAACTCGAAGAGATGCGCGCCCTGCTCGCGCCGCTGGACCATGAAATCGTGCCGCAGAGCGATTTCGACGTGCCCGAGGCCGAGGAAACCGGCCTCACCTTCGTGGAGAACGCCATCCTCAAGGCGCGCAACGCCGCCCGCGTCACCGGCCTGCCGGCCATCGCCGACGACTCCGGCCTGGAAGTGGACGCCCTCAACGGCGCCCCGGGCATTTATTCCGCCCGCTTCTCCGGCGCCGACGCCAGCGACGCCAAGAACAACGCCCTGCTGGTGGAGATGCTGGGCGACCTGCCACAGGCGCCACGCACCGCCCGCTACCAGGCGGTGCTGGTGCTGATGCGGCACGCCGAGGACCCCACGCCGCTGATCTGCCAGGGCAGCTGGGACGGCGAGATCGTCCTGGAGCCCCGCGGCGAACACGGCTTCGGCTACGATCCGTACTTTCTGCTGCCCGACCTGGGCAAGACCGCCGCCGAGCTGGACCCGGCGGAGAAAAACCGCGTCAGCCATCGTGGCCGGGCCATGGCGGAACTGATTGCCCGCCTGAACGCTTTTCTACCGACCCCGTAGGAGCGGTCGTTCGACCGGCGCCGACCACCGCACGTAACCCGGAAACACCATGGCCGCAGCACCACCACTCAGTCTCTATATCCATGTGCCCTGGTGCGTGCGCAAATGCCCCTATTGCGACTTCAATTCCCACGAGGGGGACCCGCCGGAGCCGGCGTATCTGAACGCCCTGCTGGCCGACCTGGACCAGGACCTGGCCCGGTTCCGATTAGCGGGCCGGCCGGTGGAAACGGTGTTTATCGGCGGCGGCACGCCGAGCCTGATGAGTGCGCGCTTTTACCGGGATCTGTTCGCAGGCCTGCGTGAGCGCCTGCCGCTGGCCGACGACGCGGAAATCACCCTGGAAGCCAACCCCGGCACCCTGGAGGCGGGCCGCTTCGCCGGCTTCCGCGAAGCCGGCATCAACCGTCTGTCCATCGGCGTGCAGAGCTTTCAGCCGGCCCACCTGCAAGCACTGGGGCGCATTCACGGTCCCGACGAGGCACGGGCGGCGGTGCGCGAGGCGCGGGCCGCCGGCTTCGACAATTTCAATCTGGACCTGATGCACGCCCTGCCCGGCCAGACCACCGCGCAGGCCCTGGACGATCTGCGCGCCGCGCTGGAATTGGCGCCCACCCATTTGAGCTGGTACGAGCTCACCATCGAACCCAACACCGCCTTTTACCGGGCGCCGCCGACGCAGCCCGACGGCGACGACCGGGCCGATACCGAGGAGGCCGGCTTCGCCTTGCTCGCCGAGGCCGGGTTCCGGCGTTATGAGGTATCGGCGTTCGCCCGGCCCGGCAGGGAGTGCCGCCATAATCTCAACTACTGGCGCTTCGGCGATTATCTCGGCATCGGCGCCGGCGCCCACGGCAAACTGACCCTGCCGGATCGTCGGCTGCGTTATCAAAAAACCCGCCTCCCGGCCCACTACCTGGCCGAGCCGGCGGCGGCCCGCCGTCACGAAACGGACATCGAAGCGCCGCTTCAGGAAGCACTGCTCAACGGCTTGCGGTTGCTCGACGGCGTCCGCGTCGACACCCTGGCGGCCCGCGGCGGCGTGGCGGCGGCGACCATTCAGGACGCGCTGGCGCCATTCCGGGCGCAAGGGTTGCTGGTCGAGAATAGCGATCGGGCCGCGTGCACGGCGCTGGGCCTGCGCCACCTGGATACCGTTCTGGAACGCCTGTTCGAATGGCTGGTTTAATATCCCGCCACGCTGTCGTATGCTCGCGGTCAGATTTTACGTTGTAAGGGAATAACACCGACCTCCAGGGAACGACGTCCCCCCACCGGCAGGCACCCAAGCAGCACCCTTACAGGCACAACCATTAAAAATACCGCCTTTCATCAGGGGTCCAGATCAATGAGTAAGCGCATTATCAGCAAGCGCATGGTGATCATGCTGATCATCCTGGCCGTCGTGTTCGGGCTGATCTTCGGCTTCAAGGCCTTCGTCGGCATGAAGATGAACGAGTTCTTCGACAACATGCCGCAGCCCGCCGCCGCGGTGTCCACCTATGAAGCGCGCCCCGACAGCTGGGCGCTGATGCTGGAAGCGGTGGGCACGGTCAACGCGGTGAACGGCGTGGACGTGACCAGCCAGGTGGCCGGTGAAGTGCAGAAAATCGAGTTCGAGTCCGGCGACACGGTCAAAAAAGGCGATGTGCTGGTGACCCTGGAATCCGCCGCCGATCGCGCCCAGTTGAACGCGCTGCAGGCCACCGCCCGGCTGTCCCGGCAGGAATTCGATCGTTACGAGCGACTCTACAAGCAGGGCAGCATTTCCAAATCCGAACTGGACAATCGCCGCGCCCAGCGCGACCAGGCCATGGCCCAGGCCCAGGCCCAGCAGGAACAGCTCAATTACAAAACCGTACGCGCGCCCTTCGACGGCCGCCTCGGCATTCGCCAGGTGGATCTGGGCCAGTATCTGCAGCCCGGCACCCCGGTGGTGAGCCTGACCCAGCTGGAACCCATTTTCGTCGACTTCTCGCTCCCGGAGCAGGAACTCAGCAAGGTGGACCAGGGGTTCAAGGTGCGGGTGCGGCTGGACGCCTTCCCGGAGCAGACCTTCGAAGGCGAAATCAGCGCCATCGAGCCGGGCGTGGATCCGGCCACTCGCAATGTGAACATCCAGGCCCGCTTCGAGAACGCGGACCGCAAGCTGCGCCCGGGGATGTTCGCCAAGGTGGACATCCAGCTGCCCCAGGCGGAAGAGGTGGTGGTGGTGCCACGCACCGCGATCAGCTACGCCCCCTACGGCAACGCGGTGTTCGTGCTTCAGGACAGCAACACCGAGGCGAAAAATCAGGAAAACAACGAAGAAGCCGAACCACAGAAAGTCGTTAAGAAGCGCTTCGTGAAGCTGGGCCGCCAACGCGGCGACCTGGTGGCCGTGGTGGACGGGCTCAAACCCGGCGAGGTGGTGGCCACCAGCGGGCTGCTGAAACTGCGTAACGACGCCAAGGTGACCATCGAGAATGATGTGCAGCCTTCCGCCGACCCGACGCCGACGCCGGGCAACAGCTGAGGCCGCCCATGAAATTCACGGACATTTTCATCAATAAACCGGTGCTGGCCAGCGTGGTCAGCCTGTTCATCTTCCTGCTCGGTTTGCGCGCCGCCACGGAACTGAACGTTCGCCAGTATCCGGAAATGGAAAACGCCGTGGTCACCGTGACCACGGTGTACACCGGCGCCGACGCGGATCTGATCCAGGGTTTTATTACCACGCCCCTGGAGCAGGAAATCGCGTCCGCCGAGGGCATCGATTACCTGGTCTCCACCTCGCTGCAGGGGGCGTCCTCGATCCAGGCCTACATCAGCCTGGGCGCCGACCCCAACGAGGCGCTCACGCAGATCGTGGCCAAGGTCAACAAGATGCGCAGCGAGCTGCCGGAGGAATCCGAGGACCCGACCATCGAACTGGCGGTGGGCGAGGACATCGCGTCCATGTACCTGTCGTTCTCATCGGAGATTCTCGACAACAATCAGATCACCGATTACATCGTGCGCGAGATCCAGCCCAAGCTGGCCACCATCCCCGGCGTGCAGCGCGCCCGCGTGCTCGGCGACCGCACCTTCGCCATGCGCGCCTGGCTCAAGGCGGAGCGCATGGCCGCCCTGGGCGTGACGCCGTCGGACGTGTACGGCGCCCTGCAACAACAGAACGTGCTGGCCGCGGTGGGCAGCACCAAGGGCACCAACGTGGCCCTGGATCTGAAGGCCGGCACCGATCTGAATTCCGCGCAGCAGTTCGAGAGGCTGATCATCCGCTCGGAGGGCAACGCCATCGTGCGGCTCGGCGATGTGGCCGATGTGGAGCTGGGCTCGGAGTCCTATCAGTCGTCGGTGACCTTCAACGGCAAGCAGGCCACCTTTATCGGCGTGGAAGTGGCCACCGACGCCAACGCCCTGGACGTGATCGCCGAAGTACGCGACGTCCTGGAAAACCAAGTTTTCCCGCAGCTGCCGGAAGGCATGAGCGGCGACATTCCCTACGACGGCACCGAGTACATTCAGGACTCCATCGATGAAGTGGTGAAGACCCTGGTGGAAGCGGTGCTGATCGTGATTCTGGTGATCTACCTGTTCCTGGGCTCCCTGCGCTCGGTGCTGATTCCGGCCATCGCGGTGCCGCTGTCCATGGTGGGCGCCCTGTTCCTGATGTTGCTGATGGGTTTCTCCATCAACCTGCTGACCCTGCTGGCCATGGTGCTGGCCATCGGCATCGTGGTGGACGACGCCATCATCGTGCTGGAGAACGTGCACCGGCACGTGGAAGAGGGCCTGTCGCCGTTCGACGCGGCCATCAAGGGCGCGCGGGAGTTGGCCTGGCCGGTGGTGGCGATGACCACCACCCTGGTGGCGGTGTACCTGCCCATTGGTTTCATGGGCGGGCTCACCGGCACCCTGTTCGTGGAGTTCGCCTTCTCCCTGGCCGGCGCCGTGCTGCTCTCCGGCATCGTGGCGCTGACCCTGTCACCGATGATGGCGGCCAAGATTCTCAAGCCCCACGATCCGGAACACCGTGGCAACCGCTTCGAGGCCTGGCTGAACCGCAATTTCGAGAAGCTGGAGAAAGGCTATGAGCGGCGCCTGCACGGCGCGCTCGACGACCGGCCGGTGATCTATGTGTTCGGTCTGGTGATCCTGGTGTCCTGCTACTTCCTGTTCGTCACCTCGCCCAGCGAGCTGGAGCCGGCGGAGGACCAGGGCTTCGTGCTGACCTCGTCCACCGCCGACCCCTACGTGACGCTGGATTACCTGGAGCCCTTCACCCGGGAATTCAATAAGATCGCCGACAGCATGCCGTCGGTGGGCAATGTGTTCCTGCTCAACGGCATCGGCGGGGGCGCCGGCACCGCCGCTTCCAACACGGCGCTGGCCGGCTTCGTGCTGAAAAGCTGGAACGAGCGCGACCAGACCACCGCGGAAGCCAACACCGAGCTGTCCGAGAAGATCAACGGCATCGCCGGGCTGCAGGTGGCGTCGTTCGTGCCGCCCTCGCTGCCCACCGCCGGCGGCATGTTGCCGGTGGAATTCGTGATCGGCACCACCGAGCCCACCGAGAACCTGCAGGAGTTCGCCAACGAAGTACTGGCGAAGGCCCGGGCCAGCAACAAGTTCATCTTCATGGACTCGGACCTGAAGATCGACAAGCCGCGCTACAACATTGTCATCGACCGGGAAAAAGCGGCCAGCCTGGGCATCACCATGCAGCAGCTGGCCCAGGAGATGGGCGCCATGCTGGCCGGGGGCTACGCCAACCGCTTCTCCCTGGAGAACCGTTCCTACAAGGTGATTCCCCAGGTGGAGCGCAGCGGCCGGCTGACCCCCGAGCAACTCAAGCAGTATTACGTGCGCACCGGCGCCGGCGACCTGGTCCCCCTGGCCACGGTGATCAGCCTGGAGGAAACCGTGCAGCCGCAGCAGCTCAAGCGCTTCCAGCAGCTGAACGCGGTGACCATCTCCGGCGTGCAACGGCCCGGCGTGACGCTGGGCGAGGCCCTGGGCACCCTGGAGCAGGCCGCCGCCGAAACCCTGCCGCCGGGCTACTCGGTGGACTACTCCGGCCAGTCCCGCCAGTTCAAGAAGGAAGGCAGCGACCTTATCATTACCTTCTTCTTCGCGCTGATCGTGATCTACCTGGTGCTGGCGGCCCAGTTCGAGTCCTGGCGTGACCCGATCATCATGCTGATTACCGTGCCGATGTCGGTGTGCGGCGCCATGATCTTCGTGAGCCTGGGCCTGACCACCCTGAACATCTACACCCAGGTGGGTCTGGTGACCCTGATCGGGGTGATCTCGAAACACGGCATTCTGATCGTGGAGTTCGCCAACAAGATGCAGGACGAGGGCATGAGCAAGCGCCGCGCCATCGAGCACGCCGCCGCCGTGCGGCTGCGGCCGGTGCTGATGACCACCGCGGCGCTGGTGCTGGCCATGGTGCCGCTGCTGATCGCCAGTGGCCCCGGCGGCGGCGCCCGCTTCGCCATCGGCCTGGTGGTGGCCGCCGGCATGACCATCGGCACTCTGTTTACCCTGTTCGTGGTGCCGGCCATGTACATGCTGCTGGGCCGCGACGAAGGCCACGACGACAGCGAGCATCAGGCGACCACCCACTGACCGGAGCGGCGATCATAAAAAAGCCCCGCCTTGAAGGAACAAGGCGGGGCTTTTTTGTCGGAACGGCGGGGGCGATGGCCGCGATCCGATCACTCCTCGTTGGCTTGCGCCACCCGTTTGTCGGCACGCAGCCGGTCGTGCTGCTGCGGGGTGCAGCCCAGGCAACGCACGAAGGCGGTGGCGGCGGGGTCTTTCACCAGGGTCTCGGCGGCCTCGCCGGTATTGCCGCCGATCGCGCTGAACGGCAGTGTCACCAGCCAGACGGCGGCGCCGCCCACCGTGGCCACGGTCATCACCGGGCGGACGATCAAGGCATCGCCGAACATGGCCAGCGCCGACGGACGGGCATCGTCCAACTCCATCTCGCGGGCCTGGGCCGGCCCGCCGAGTGACAACGTCGAGACGAAGGCCGTGGCGGCGATCAGGCGCAAAGCTCGCTTCATGGTGATTCCCCTCTCATTTTTCGCGCTTATTCTTTTGCGCTTAGCGTTCGCACTTATTTTTCACACTTCCAATGGTCGTTCCGAACCTATTGTCGTTTCTAATACATTCTTCTTCCGACAAGCACTTCACAATCTACAGCTTTGTTCTGAGAGCGGCAATATGGGCGCCGGCGGGCCCTCAACGCTGGCAGGCGGCGCAGAACACGGTACTGCGCTGGCCGTGACGGCCGCCGCGCAACGGCGCGCCGCACTGCGGGCAGGGCTGGCCGGCGCGCCCGTAGACCAGCAGTTGCTGGGCGAAGTAGCCCGGCTGACCGTCGGCCCGGGTGAAGTCCCGCAAGGTGGTGCCGCCGGCCTCGATGGCCTTGGCCAGCACCGCGCGGATCGACAGGGCCAGGCGCTCGTAGCGGGCCAGACTGATGCGCCCGGCCGGGCGGGACGGATGGATGCCGGCCAGGAACAGGCTTTCCTGGGCGTAGATATTGCCCACCCCGACCACCGTGGCGTTGTCCATGATGAAGCTTTTCACCGATACCTTGCGGCCCCGGCTGCGGCGGTACAGCCCGTCCCCGGAGAACGCTTCGTCCAGGGGCTCCGGGCCCAGATTGGCCAATAGCGGGTGGCTCAGCCCCTCGGCCAGATAGAGCACCGCGCCGAAGCGGCGCGGGTCGTTGAGCCGCAGCAGCCGGCCGGAATCCAGATGCAGGTCCACGTGGTCGTGCTTGCGCAGGGGCGTGTCCGCCTCCACCACCCGCAGGGTGCCGGACATGCCCAGATGGATCCCCAGTTCCAGATCCCCCAGGTCCATCAGCAGGTACTTGGCGCGGCGGCGCAGGGCGCGGATCGGCCGGTCACGCAGGTCGCCCACCCGGGCGTCCACCGGCCAGCGCAGGCGCGGTTCACGGACGGTGACGGCGGTCAGCACGCGGCCGGCCACATAGGGCTCGATGCCGCGCCGGGTGGTTTCCACTTCGGGCAGTTCAGGCATGGTCGGACAAGGCATCCGGGGTCGGGGCGAGTGCAATGCACCCGCCGGGCACATTAGTATGAGTGCGCATTGTAGTGGACAGGGAACACGGAGACACCATGGCGTACTGGTTGGGCGTGGACACCGGCGGCACCTTCACCGATTTCGTGCTGCTGGGGGAGGGCGAACCGCCGCGCATTCACAAGGTGCTGTCCACGCCGTCCGCGCCGGAAGACGCGATCCTGCGCGGTATTCATGAGCTGGGCCTGGGGCCGGCCCTGGCCGCCGGCGAGCTGATCATCGTGCACGGCACCACCGTGGCCACCAACGCGGCCCTGGAAGGCAAGGGCGCGCGCACCGTGCTGGTCACCAACCGGGGCCTGGAGGACGTGCCCCTGATCGGCCGGCAGAATCGCCCGGAACTGTACAACCTGACGCCGGCGGCGCCCCGCACCGCCCTGCACGACACCCCGACGGAGGGCGTGGACGCCCGTTTCGACGCCGGCGGTGAGACCGTAACACCGCTGGAAGAATCAGCTATTCAGGAGCTTGTGGAGCGTGTAAGTGCCCACAAACCCGAATCCGTGGCGGTCAGTCTGCTGTTCTCTTACCTGAACGATGAGCATGAAGACCGCCTGGGCCGGGCCCTGGAGGCCGCCGGCTTGCCGGTCAGCCTGTCCAGCCAGGTACTGCCCACCCGGGGCGAGTACGAGCGCGGCCTGGCCACCTGGCTGAACGCCTGGCTGGCGCCCCGCCTGCGGCAATATCTGAACCGGCTGGCCGAGCACACCCGCCCGGCGCCGCTGGCCATCATGCAATCCCACGGTGGCACCGTGGCCGCCGATCAGGCCGCCGACCGCGCCGTCAATCTGCTGCTCTCCGGCCCCGCCGGCGGCCTCAACGCGGCGCGTCGGCTGGCCCGCGACCTGGACCGGGACCACCTGATGACCTTCGACATGGGGGGCACTTCCACCGACGTGGCGTTGCTGGACGGCGATGTGCGCCTGACCCGGGACGGCCACATCGGTCCCTATCCGGTAGCGGTGCCGATGGTGGACATGCACACCATCGGCGCCGGCGGCGGTTCCCTGGCGCGGGTGGATGAGGCCGGCCTGTTGCACGTGGGGCCACAATCCGCCGGCGCCGACCCGGGCCCGGCCTGCTATGGGCGCGGCGGCCAGGCGCCCACCGTCACCGACGCCAATGTGGTGCTGGGCCGCCTGCAGCCGGAGTTCGCCCTGGGCGGCAGCCTGCGCCTGGACGTGGACGCCGCCCGGACAGCGGTGGCGCGGCTGGCGAAGCCGTTGGGGCTGGCCCCTGACGCGGCGGCGCGGGGCATTATCGACCTGGCCAACGAGCACATGAGCCAGGCGCTGCGGGTGATCTCCATTCAGAAAGGCTTCGATCCGGCGGATTTCACCCTGGTCAGCTTCGGCGGCGCCGGCGGGCTGCACGTGTGCGCCCTGGCGGAGAACCTGGGCATGGCGCGGGCGGTGGTGCCGGTGCGCGCCGGGGTGCTGTCCGCCGAGGGCCTGGTCCATGCGCCCCGCAAGCGGGAACTGATCCAGGCGCTGCCCGCCGGAGCCGGCGCCGACGCCGTGGACGCCCTGGCGGCCACCCTGGACCGGCGTGGCCGCGCCGAGCTCACCGCCGAGGGCGTGGCGGAGGGCGACATTCACACCGAGGTCAGCCTGGATCTGTGCTATCAGGGCCAATCGTCCATCCTGGCCCTGGACTGGGCCGGCGACCCGGCGGCCTGTGAGCAGGCTTTCCATGCCCTCCATGAGCGCCGCTACGGCCACCGGCTGGCCCTGCCGGTGCGCCGCGGCAACGTGCGCGTGCGCTGCCAGGCCGCCGCCCGCGCCCCGGCGCCGGCGCGGCTGGCCGGCGGCGAGGGCGCGCCGGCCTGGCACGCCCGGCTTCCGGAACTGTCGGCGCCGATTCCGGTCTATGACAGGGAGGATCTTGCCCCGGACCAGACCCTGGAAGGCCCGGCGCTGATCTTCGAGCCCGTCGGCACGGTTTATCTGGCACCCGGCTGGCGGGCTCGGGTACACTCCCTGGGTCATCTGCTGATGATCCGGAGCGCCTCGGAGTGAGGCCCTTAGCCACGGAAAATATCGATTACCATCAGGGGCCGCGCGTCCCGCAACCGTGTTACTTCCCATGAATGATGTACTGAATTTCCTTTCCGGAGGCCTGCTCGCTCCCGGCCCCTGGACCCTGCTGCTGATCACCCTGGCCCTCACCCACGTGACCATCGTCAGCGTGACGGTCTATCTGCACCGCTACTCGGCCCACCGCAGCCTGGAGCTGCACCCGGCCCTGAAGCACTTTTTCCGCTTCTGGCTGTGGCTGACCACCGGCCAGAACACCCGCGCCTGGACCGCCATCCACCGCAAGCACCACGCCCGCTGCGACACCGAGGAAGACCCGCACAGCCCGCAGGTCCTGGGCATTCGCAAGGTGTTCAGCGAAGGCGCCGAACTGTACCAGGCGGAAGCCGCCAACCAGGAAACCCTGGACAAATACGGCGCCGGCTGCCCGGACGACTGGGTCGAGCGCCACGTCTATAGCCGCTACAGCTTTCTGGGCATCGCCCTGATGGGCGCCATCGACCTGGCCCTGTTCGGCGTGGTCGGCATCACCGTCTGGGCGGTACAGATGATCTGGATTCCCCTGTTCGCCGCCGGCGTCATCAATGGCATCGGCCACTACTGGGGCTACCGCAATTTCGAGTGCGCCGACGCCTCCCGTAACGTGCTGCCCTGGGGCATCCTGATCGGCGGCGAAGAGCTGCACAACAACCACCACACCTACCCGAACTCCGCCAAGCTGTCCGTGCGGCGCTTCGAGTTCGACATGGGCTGGGCCTGGATCCGCCTGTTCGAGATCCTGCGTCTCGCCAAGGTGAAGAAAGTGGCGCCCAAGCCGGTGCTGGCCCGCCCCCGGCACAGCGTGGACCTGGACACCCTGCGCGCGCTGATCCAGCATCGCTTCCAGGTGATGGCCCAATACCGCCGGGCGGTGATCAAGCCGGTGTTCGCCCAGGAACGCGCCCGCGCCTGCGACGCCACCCGCGACCTTTATCATCGCGCCAGCGCCCTGCTGCACCGGGACCAGCGTTTCTTCAAGAAACGCCACACCCACCACCTGACCCGGCTCACCGAGCACAACCATACCCTGGCGACGATCTACGACTACCGCGTGCGCCTGCAGGAAATCTGGAGCCAGAAGAGCCGTGATTCCGCGCATATGCTGGAAGCCCTGGCACAATGGTGCCGCGACGCGGAAGCGTCCGGCATCCACGCTCTGCAGGATTTCGTGACAACGCTCAAGGGCTACCGGGTGCAGTCAGCCCGCGCCTGACCGGACCTGTTGCAGCGCCCGGACTGGCAACTCCGGTCGATAAGCTCTACAGTAGCCTCCCTTCGCGGCCTGCCCTTGCAGGCCGCTTTGTATTGTAATCGGAGACTTTTTTCGAATGACTGGCCGCGGTCTGCTCGGCCCGTTCCCCTGCGTCCGCAACAGGCGCCTTCCGTTCCGAAACGAGTCACCATTGCATTTACTGGGAGACACGTTTGACTGAAACCAGCTTTTACCAATTTTCCCCCGTTACGATTCTTTTGTTATTGGCCGCGTTCTACGGCGGCACTTATCTGCTGACCTTACTGATCAAGAGCGACCGCCAGGGTACCGATGCGTTCATGGTCGCCAATCACCGCGTCGGCTTCGGCATGGGCGCGGCCAGCATGACCGCCACCTGGATCTGGGCGGCGTCTTTTTACGCCGCCGCCACCTCCGGCTATACCTATGGCCTGTCCGGCCCGCTCCATTACGGCTTGTGGGGCGCGCTGATGATTCTGTTCATCTATCCCTTCGGCCAGCGGTTCCGGAAGCTGGCGCCCAACGGCCACACGCTGGGCGAACTGATCCATGCCCGACACGGTGCCTCCAGCCAGTTGATTCTGGCGTTCTCCAACGTGCTGGGCAGCCTGATCAGCCTGATGGTGAACTTCACCGCAGCCGGCGCTCTGGTGTCCGTTCTGTCACCGCTGTCCTTTCAAACCGGTGTGGTCATCGCCGGCATTGGTGTGCTCAGCTACACCCTGACCTCCGGCTTTCGCGCTTCGGTGTTCACCGATTTCGCACAGCTGGTGGCGTTGATGGCCATCGCCGTGGTGATCATCCCCGCGGTGCTGTTCGCCATGGGCGGCCCCGGCACCATTCTGGACGGCATGAGCACCCTGACCGCCGAGCAGCAGAATCTGTTTTCCATGGACGCCATCCTGAACCAGGGCGCGCCCTACTTCGTGGCCGTGCTGGCCTACGCCATCGGCAACCAGACCATTTCGCAACGTCTGTTCGCGGTCAACGAACAGCACATCAAACGCACCTTCGTGACCGCCACCGTGGGCTACGCGGCGATTGTGATCGGGCTGGGCATGATCGGCCTGATGGCGTTGTCCGCCGGCATCGAGCCGGTCAACGGCGACATGAACAATCTGATCCCGCAGGTGGTGTCCACCTATCTGCCGCCGGTGTTCATCGCTCTGTTCTTTATCCTGGTGATCGGCTCGCTGTCATCCACCGCCGACTCCGACCTGTCCGCGCTATCCGCCATTGTCATGGCCGACGTGTACGGCAAGAACATCGCCAAGGACAACGCCGATCCGAAAAAAATGCTGCTGATCGGCCGCGTCACCATGATCGTCGCCACCGTCTGCGGTCTGGTGTTCGCCAGCTTCGCCCTGGATATTCTGGTGATGCTGGTGTTCGTCGGCGCGCTCTGGGGTGCCATCGTGTTCCCGGTGATCGCCAGCTGCTACTGGAACCGGATCACCAACGCCGCGTTCACCTGGGCGGTGGTGGCCGCGCTCATCCTGTTCTGCGTGGCGCGCTTTGATCTGCTGCCCATGCAAGGCGTGACGGCGCTGCTGTTTGAGTTTCTCGCCGCCATCGGCGGTGGCGTGGTGATCGGCCTGATGGCCTTCGGCTTCTTCGGTACCCGAACCGGCCTGGTCGCCGGCTTTATCGCCTTCCTGGCCACCGCCTGGTTCGGCACTCACTTCCTGCGTGACTACACCGTCTTGCTGGCCTCGCTCACCGCCTACGGCGTCAGCACCCTGGTGTGCGTCGCCATCAGCCTGGCCAGCAATCAACGGTTCGATTTCGATCAGATCGGGAAACGCGTCGGCAACTATGACGATAAGGACGTGACCGACCTGCCCGACGGCACCGTCACCGCCAAGTAACCCACATCGGCCACGGCGGCGTCCGTGGCCTCAAGGAGCAAGCATGGGAACCTGGATATTCGCCGCCTACGTACTTGTCTGGCCGGCTCTCAGCCTGGCCGTTCTGGTGGTACTGAGCGTCTCGGTGGCGCGCGATCTGCGCGCCGCCAAACGAGAAAAGCGGGACTTTATCTGACGATGCTCGCCCGGGGAGGGCGAGGCGCTTGATGCCTATCCAATCGACCCGGCCCCCGGGGCGAGTCGGGTTACCCGTTTAACCCGGGCTTCATTCGATAACGTCGCACTCGTTCGCCGAGCAGTTCAGCAACACAACACCGCCCTGATCAGCACCGCTGTCAGACCATGGCGCAGTACCGCCGCGTGGTAATCAAGCCGCTGTTCGCCCAGGAACCTGCCCGCGCCTGCAGACAATCCGCAGCCCGAGAAAAGCCGTGGCTCCGCCGATATGCTGGATGTCCTGGCCGAACCGCCCGGGCTCGCCGAATGGCGTTTACTCAACAACCCTGATACACGCCTTAATTGCGTTATCTGTTTCTAACAGCCCTCGGGGCCACAATACTCAAGCAGCTGAACATTATTCTGGCTCGCTCCGGTTATCTGTACCTGCATAGTACCCAACGACACCCCTAGCGCGTTCAGCAACGGATCAATCAACGTCGTTCCCAAGGCTTCAACCAAGCCTTCGACTGTTTCTTTAAGCAAATCTTCAAGGCCTATAAGGTCTGTGATACCTTCCACCAATTCGCTAAGAAGATCACCGACACCATCGAGAAGACAACCAAGAAGCCCGCTGCACTCCTCTTCTTCCGACAGCAAGTCTATCGTTATATCCAGGTCACCGAAGTCGGCTTCCGACAGCCCGCCTTCTGTATACACTGAAGATGGGTCATCTTCATCCAAGGTGTAGTCCAGTTCGACTTGTTCCACCCCACCGCTCAAAACCAAGTCGAGGTCGACCAGAATATTGGCCAGACTGATACTCCCCGGAAGGTAATTGTTCAAAACAGTAAGCGATATTGTTTCCTGATCCAAATTCCCATCGCTGGCGATCGTTCCCGTTGCAACCCTGGCAACCTGCCCGGCCACATCCACCCCCACTGTCACCAGATTCGTGCTTACCCCCCTGGCACAAGACGCCCAAACCAATTCGCCGGTGCCGCCGCCGGCTTGCACCGCAAGCGGTAGACGGACCGTAAGCAGATCCAGGATGTTTAGATCACTAGTAAGACTGAGTCCAATATCCGGAGAGTGGAATCGCGTCACCCATTCAGAGTTTTCATCCAGACGTGCAGGCCCGGTAACAACCGTCGGCGCCTTGCCGATAAATAATTCTATGTTTGTTTCAGTGATTCCTGGGATATTGATGTCGGTATCAGGCAGTTTTCCTTCTATCACCTGACCTTCGACCAAATTCAAAGCCAAAGCGATTACCGTGTCGTAGAGTGGCAAGCGGCTGTTCGACGGAATTTCCGATGTTCCTACCACCTCAATGACATCGGAAAGCTTCACCGTTTCGACCCCGGCTGCGCCAATCAACTGGTCCAGAGCCCCTCCAATGTCACCCAACGGCTCGGCGGCATCTCCCAACACCCCGAGAAGATCGCCAACCAAAACATCTGTAGACAGCATTTCTTCAAGCGAATCCACCCCCAGGCCATTCAGGACATCACCCAGCTTTGCGGTGGTCTGAGCCAAACTGGAAAACTCCGTAGGATCTATCGAAAAAGGCACACCACCATTCAAGATATCGCCGAGCAACGTATTGAGAAGATTGGCGGTCTGCTGAGTCCCACCCAGAACCGCCGTGCTACCCGCGCCACTTAGGGTTGCCACCAGCTCCTTTCGTGCTGCCGCCTTAGCGTTGATCGTGATCGTGCCAAACACATCCGCTGGCAAGAGTAGAGATACAGGTTCTTGCTTCTGGTAGGAAACAGCCACCCCGTTGCTGCGGAGCAAATTCGTCACAGGTTGGAAAGACAAGACTTTGCTGGCATCGCTTTCTATCAGCCCTGGCTGTATTACAAGCTCGTTGTCCTCGCCGGAAAAGCCCTGAGCCCGCGCCGCCGCTAGTCCGCGCTGATGAATAGTCTCCGCAGTGACGTTCTCCCCGCCACATGCCTGAGCGGCGTCGGCCGCGGCGGTTGCAGCGGCATTGACCTGACTCTGCATCTCCTGGCGCAGGGAATACAGGCGCGCGCCATCGATGGCCAGGGTGCCGAACAGCACGATGGTCACCATGATCAGCGGGACGATAAAGGTGAGGGCGCCGCGCTGCCGGTTCATGTCAGTTCTCGTCGCGGGTCTGGTTGCCGAAACTTTTCGGGATCGGCTGGCGGAAGCTGTCGCTCAGCCGGCGCTGGGAGTCCACATAGATACCGTTGGCGATTTCGCTGTGCGTGGCCGGCGGCGACCGGCGTTGCTGTTCCAGCGCCCGTTCGGTGGCGGTGGGCAGGCGGTCGGCGGCGATATCGCCGGACAGGCCATGGGCCGGCGGTTGGTCGGCCATTGCCGTCAGCGGCAGCGAGATAAGTAGCGCGAGCCAGGCTTTCATTGCACGCTCCTGAAGGTTTGCGCAAGGCGTTCGGCGTAATCCCGCTCCTTGCCGGTGAAGTTGTATTCCTGGGTCATCCATTGCAGGCCGGCCCAGTTTTCGGTGAGCAGGTAGGCCACCGCCAGGTTCTGACGCACCGGCCCCTGGCCGTCGCCCAGTTCCATGGCGGTACGCAGTTCGTAGGCCGCCTGGTCGTACTCGCCCATCATCAACAGCACATAGCCGTAGTCGTTGCGCACCTGGGCGGAGGCCGGCGTTTTCTCCCGGGCCACCTTGAGGTGATCCAGGGCCGCCAGTACTTCGTCTTTCTTGAGCAGCACCATGCCCAGGCCATGGTGGCTGCGTCCGGTACCGCACTGATCCACCAGGCCCTGGAAGACGCGCTCGGCTTCATCGAGCTGGCCGGTGGCCGCCTTCAGTTGCCCATAACGCACCCAGTGGTCCACGGTCGACAGCGGACGCGCCTCCAGCTGCGCCAGGGCGGCGTGGTCATGATCGCGGGCCATCAGGCTGTCCACCCGGTCCAGCTGCACCTGCTCTTCCGGCTGTATCCTTGCATTGCAGGTCAGGTTCTCCGGCGCCGTGCGATGCGTGGTGTCGGAGGGCGGCGGCTGGTGAACACAGCCGGCGGCCAGCACCGCCACCGTCAGTCCGAGAATCGTTGAACGCATCCCTTTACTCCCTTCCGGTCTTTATCGGCTCAGTGAGTCGGCGATGGAAATCATCGCCGGGCCGCCAATGAGAATGAACAGCGCGGGCAACATGAAGGCCATCATGATGACGGTCATCTTCGCGCCGATTTTATTGGTCTGTTCGCTGATGCGATGGCGCTCCACGTTCTGCGCCTCGTCGATAATCTGGTCCAGGCTCTCCGATACCGCCGCGCCGACCTGGCTGCTTTGCTTCATCAGGATCACATAGCTGCGCAGTACCGGAATATTGCGGTTCTCGCCCAGCTCATCCAGCGCCAGGCTGCGCTCGGCGCCGGACTCCATCAGCCGGTTGAAGCGGTCCAGCCGCACCGACAGGGCCGGCAGCAACGGTCGGCCCTGCACCGCGATCAGCCGGAGCACCCGCTCCAGGGACAGGCCCGCTTCCATCAACATGCGGGTCAGGTGGCACAGCTCGATGGCTTCCAGGTTCTGTTGCTGTTCGGCCTTGTGGCCCAGGGAACGAATGGTGCGCCGTGGCACCAGAAAGGCGGCGGCGGCGATCAGCATGCCGGGCAGAACGCCGAACGCCATGAACCCGGCCACGATCACCAGCGCCGGCACCAGCCAGCAATACAGCAGGTACAACACCTGGGCCCGTTCCGGGGAGCGGCCGGTGACGAGGAAGGCCTCGCCGATCTCCCGGTAATCCTCCCGCGCCAGCGAGGATTCGGTGAGCCGACGGGCCCAACGCGACAGCCAGAACTGGGCGTCGTCGTCGGTGTCGGCGGCGCCCGGATCCAGCCGCCGCAGCACCCGCCCCCGGCGGATCCAGCGCGGCGTCATATAGAGCCCCACCCAGGTGGCCAACAGGGCCAACAGCAAGGCCAGCAGGAAAAACACTTCAGTCACGGCCCACCCCCTGGATCATGCGCCCGATGAGGATCATGCCGAGGGCCTGCAATCCACCGGCGATGCCCAGCATCCAGTGGCCGGTGTCGCTGCTCAGCAGCACGTCCGAATAGCCTTCGTTCATAAGGATCATGTAGGCGGCCAGCCCCAGCGGCAACAGCGCGAAGGCCAGGGCGGTGAAGCGGATTTCGGCGGTGGCGGCGAGAAATTCCCGGCGCAGTTCCTGCTGTGAGCGCAGGGAACCGGCTACCTGCCTGAACACCGGCTGGATGGAGGACCCGAAACGCGCCGAAGTGCGCAACGCGATGGACACCAGCACCAGCGACGGTACCCGGTAAAGCGCGGCGTAATCCTCGAACAGGCTGGTGTAGTCACGGCCCGCCTCCACGGCGCTGCGCAGGCGGAACTGCAAGGTGTCGAACACCGCGGAGCTCTCCCGGAACGCTTCCACCAGCGCACTTTCCAGGGAACGGCCGGCGCTCATGTAACGCAGCACGGAGTCGATGATGCCCGGCAGTTCTTCGTAGATACGACGGCGTTGCTGCTGAAAACGCATACGCCAGTACATCCAAAGCGTGATGGCGATAAGCACGCCGCTGATCAACGCCACCAAGGTGCCCTTGATCGCCGCCACCATCACCAGGAAGGTGAGAATCAGCAGGCCGATCAACATCAGCTGGGGTCGCGACAGCCGGATGTCGGCGCGCAGCAGGGTGCTCTCCAGCGGCGTCAGCTTAACCCGCGCGGCACCATCGGCGGCGGTGGCCGCCACGCTCATCCGCTGCCGCACCCGCTCATTGAGATAGCGCCGCTCCCGGAACCGCACCCACAGCAGCTGAGCCGCCAGCAACAGCACCGCCAGAATCGCCAGGGCCCGGGCGGCGCCGAGCAGCGCGACGCTACTCATCCTGCTGGCTCCGGTAGAGGTAATCCATGTGGTAGGGGTCGGTATCGGTGGGGCTGAGCGAGACCACCTCGCTCACCGCCCGCTTACCGTCCGGCCGGCGCACCAGTTGGATGATGATGTCCAGCGCCGAACCGATCAGCCGGCCGATGGCTTTCTCGCTGGCGTCGTAGCCGCTCACCGCCAGCAGCGTCTCGATGCGCACCAGCGCATCGCGGGTATTGTTGGCGTGGATGGTGCTCATCGACCCTTCGTGGCCGGTGTTCATGGCCTGCAACAGCTCGATGATTTCCGCGGAGCGCACCTCACCGAGAATAATCCGGTCCGGGCGCATTCGCAGCGCATTGACCACCAGCTCCCGGGGCGAAATGCGGCCCTTGCCTTCGGTGTTGGCCGGGCGGGTTTCCAGGCGCACCACGTGCGGGTGGTGCAGCACCAGCTCGGCGGAGTCCTCGATGGTGAGGATGCGTTCGGTACGGGGGATGTACTGGCTGATCAGGTTCAGCATGGTGGTCTTACCCGTGCCGGTACCGCCACTGATAATGATGTTGCGGCGGGACTCCACGGCGCGGATCAGCACGTCCAGGCAGGCCTGGGTCATGGAACCGCCCTCGATCAACTGTCGGGCGGTCAGATGGTTGCCGGTGAACTTACGAATACTGATGGACGGGCCATCCAGCGCCAGCGGCGGAATGATGGCGTTGACCCGGGAGCCGTCCGGCAGCCGGGCGTCCACCATGGGGCTCGCTTCGTCCAGGCGCCGGCCCAGGGGCGCCAGCATGCGGCGGATCACGCGGATCACGTGTTCGTCGTTGATAAAACGCGTATGCGCTCTTTGAAGAATACCGGCCACTTCCACGAACACATGCTCGGGCCCGTTGACCAGAATGTCGTTGACGCGCTCGTCCATCAGCAGCGGCTCCAGCGGGCCGAAACCCACCACTTCAAAGAGAGTGTCCCGCGACAGCTGCTTCAGGTCCTGCGTCGACAGGGGCACCCGGTTCTGCGTTATGTACTGCCCGACCTGATGGTTCACGAAGTCCGCCAGCACGTCCCGTTCGGCACGGCCGACTTCGATACCTTCCTCGTCGAGGCGCTCCACCACCCAGCGGTGCGCGCGCTCCTTCAACTGCTGGTACTCCTGGTCGATACGGCCCGGCACGGCTTATCTCCCCAGGACGCGAGTCAGCAGGCCTGACCCTCGCGAAGCGTCCGCGTCACCGTCCATGGTATTGAGCAGACCACCGAGATGGCGGCTGTAGGCGCAGCGCGGCGCCTGTTCGAGTATCGGCCGGCCTGAATTCACCGCCATCAGCCGGTGGCGCCAGTCCATCGGCAAGGTGGCCAGCACCGGCGCCCGGACGGTCTCGCTGATTTCGTTCTTGTCGGGCGGCACGGCGCTGTCGTAGCCGTCCACCACCAGACCCAGTTCGCCGCCTTTGCCCAGGTGGGAGCGCCAGTCCTGCACCAGGGTGCGGGCGGCGTGCACGTGGTCCACCAGCGGCTGCATGCCGACCAGCAAATGCCGGGTGTGCACGCCCAGGGCGCGCACCCAGTAGCGGCTCTGCATGACGCCCACGTTGACCACCACATGGTCGAACATCTGCATCAGGCGGTTCAGAGCGATAAACAGATCCGCGCTGCGGTCACCGGCGGGCTCACCGACCACGCCGCCACCGGACAGCAACCGCAGGCCCGGGCGGTATTCTTCCAAGGCGGTTTCGATCAGGGTCTCGTCCAGGGTTTCCGGGCTGGCCAGCAGGTTCTCCAGGGTGAACTCGTTGCTTGCTTCCAGATAGAAGACGCCCCGGTCCCGGGGCTGGGCGTCGATGGCCAGGCAGCGCCACTGCGGATGTCGGCGGTTCATGCCGATGGCCAGATTCTGGGTCAGAAAGCGGGTATCCACGGTGGCGTCGGCGCCGGCCACCAGGGTCAGATTGTTCACCGAGGAGCGGGCCTCGTCGCCGTAGTGCCCGGTGCGCACCAGCTGATGCCGGCGCAGACGCTCACGGATTTCAGAAGCGTCGTTGCCGGCCAGGAAGCAATCCCTCGCGCCCGCGCGCATGCTTTGCAGCAACAGATCCTGATTGGCGTAGCCGCACACGGCGATCACCGTAACCCAGGGCCGGGCGCTGGTCAGTGCCGTGATAATGGCAAGCGACTGATCCATATCGCAGTCATCCATCTCCACCAGCACCAGGTGGGCGGTGGTGGCCTCCAGCAGGCGCAGCACCCGGGTGACGTCGGACCGGCTCACGAACTCCACCCGGAAGGGATCGTCCACGGCCCGCTCCAGCCAGCTTTTGATGCCCGGATCGTCGATCACCGAGAGAACAATATCGTTGTCGCTCATGGCTACCAGCTCACTCCGTGGCGAATGGGTTGCGAGCCGCGTCTTGGTTCCGTGGCCATGTCCAGCCAGCCGGTGCTGCTCTCGTGGTAGGCGCCACCGGGCAGGGTGACCGGCGGCCGGCCGGCTTTGCGCGGCGTCACCAGGTGCGGCGTCACCACCATCACCAGCTCCTTGTCGTCCCGGGAAATGCGGCTGGAGCGGAAGAAGGCTCCCAACACCGGCAGGTTGCCCAGCCCGGGCACCCGGTCGCTGCTGTTGATGGTGCTGCGGCTGACCAGCCCGCTGATGATGAAGGTTTCCCCCGGCGCCAGGGACACGGTGGTTTCGGCGCGGCGCACGCGCAGCCCGGGCACCGCCACGCCACCGGTTTCCACGCCGGCGGAGAAATCCAGTTCACTGACCTCCGGCGCCACCTTGAGGATGATCTGTTCGCCGCTGATCACGGTGGGCGTGAGGCTCAGACCCACCCCGAATTCCTTGAATTCCACCTGCACGCCGTTGTTGTCATTGCGGGTCGGCACCGGGAATTCGCCGCCGGACAGAAACGACGCGCTCTGGCCGCTCAGGCTGGTCAGGGAGGGCTCCGCCAGGGTGTAGGCGAAGCCGCCGCTTTCCAGGGCGTTGATGATGGTCAGGGAGTTGCTGCCGATACCAAACAGATTGAAGCCATCGCTGCTAAGCGGCGCCTGAGTGCCACTGGCGCCAGAGAAGCCCCGGAAACCGGAGCCCGGGGGTGCGATGCCCACGGCGGACTCTCCGCCGTTAAACAGGTTGGCGTAGTAGACACCCAGGCTGTTGAGCTCCGAACGGCTCACCTCCAGCACGCGGATGTCGGTCTGCACCTGGGTGCCGAACGGCAGGCTGCCACCCAGGGTGGTGGCCACCGCCACGCTGCTGCGCAGGGGCGCTTCGCGATTGCGCAGCCAGATGGTCAGTTCCGAAGCGCCTTCCGCCATGGCGGTAAGCAGCACCTCCTGGTTGCCACTGACCGTCAACCGGGCGACCTCCGGGTTGGAGGTGGCGATCTTGGTCACCGGGGCGGGGAAGGTGAGCACCTTCTGGTCGCCCGGTGCCAGGCGGGTGGAGCCGGTGAGCGGCTCGGCCTGTGCCGCCAGGCCGCAGAGCAGCGCCACGGCGGCGATCAATACGCGGCTAGCGAACATAGGTGCTCCTTGATTCCGCGCCCTCGAACACCTGGACGCGGCGGCCCGGCGAGGCACGGGGCGCCGCCGGTGCCGCCGCCTTGGGCGTTTCGGGGAAGAAGTCGTCGAAGTAGAAGGGTTGGGGGGCGGCGGTGTCGTCCCGCGTCGCGGACTCGCTCTGGCTTTTCGCGGCTAACGCCGCCCCTACGGGCTGTTCAGGCGTGATGGCGGGCTCTTCATCGCCGGCCACCACCGCCAGCCGCACCTGGCCCTGAGAGGAGGCCAGCATCAGCGCGGACACTTTTTCTTCAGGGACGGACAGCACCACGGTGTCGTTACGGCGGTTGTCGTCGCTCTGTTCGGCGCCGGAGAGCGCCCCTTTCACCGCCAGCACCGTGATCCCGCGCAGCATCACCAGCGCCACGGGATTGTCCTTGTCGGAACGTCGGAAGGCGGTGACCACGTCCACCCGGTCGCCGGGGTGCAGCAGGCCACCGGCGCTGACCACGTTGTCCACGGCGATGGCGATGGCGCGGTGGCCCTCGGGAAGGCTGGCCGGCAGGTTGCCGCCGGCGGCCAGATGATGAGGTCCCAGGAGTTCACCGGCGCGGGCGAAGCGTTTCACTTCCTTGCCGGCCACGGGCTGGTCGGCGGCCAGCGCTTCCGGGATCGGCGTGGACGAGGACACCACACCCAGGTTGTCCTCGGTCAGCGTCTCGCCCACCGGCACCGGCTGGCGGACCACCCAATATTTATGCGCCGGCGCCGGCGCGCTGGCCGGCGGGCTCTTGGCCATCGTCTGCGAGGCCCCGGCGTCTGGTTCCCGGCTCAGGCCAATCAGTGCCAACACCAGGGCCAGCAGCGCCAACCCCAGGGCCGGCAGGGTGTACAGCAGTTTCGATCCCATATCCCCTCCGAAAACATCCCTGTCCATCGACAGCGTATCGGGAAGATCAGAAAGCCGCGCGCGCTTCCGCGTCGAGCGTGTCCGGTACCGGCGGGAAAGTACCCAGCATGCCAAAGCTCATCAACGGCACGAGGGGCCTGTCCTTATAGTTATAGGACACCTTGCATTCCAGCAGCCCCATACCCGAGGGCTCGATGACGCAACTGGCATTCTCAGCCGCGGCACTCAAGGCGCCCGACTGGTTCTCCAGCAAACCCGTCAGAACGGATAGTGCGCGCTCCTCCACCTTTCCCTTAAGTGTATTGGCGTCATATGCCGAACGGTCCACATACAGTGCGGCGGTCACCGCCCGGTCCACGGCGGCCTGCAGCCGGTACTGGCTGAAGAACACGATGCCGTAGACGGCGGCCGCGTAGAGCATGGCCACCACGAAGGGGAAGAGCATCAGGAATTCCAATGCCACCGCCCCTTGGTGATTTTTCACGCCCACGTGAGCAGCTTTCTAGTTGGCCGGGGGAGTTGGGCTGGTTGCATCGGTAAACAGACTTGTGAACGCCTGCTTAAACTGCGCACCCACGTCTGTACCAGCCAACACACCAACGATCACAATGATCGCCGCAGCCAGAACGATGTACTCCAGCGCGCTGGCCCCACGCTGCTTGTCGGCGCGGGTGGAGGCCCCGCCGAACAGCCGTACCGCCAGTTTCTGGAGACCGAAGTGAAGTTGGGTGATCGGTTTCATAGTGAGCTCTCCTTGGCACTTTCTTGTGCGATCAATGACGCTTCCCTTAGGGATACTAGGCAGTTTGTGATGCTGATCACAACAGGATGGAATTGCATGGATATTTCACTCCCCCAATAAATCAACGAGTTACCCGTTATAAACAAACGATGACCGGTACCTTTAGAGCGATAACCGGTTGTTAACCCCGTCCGAAAATGCCGGACAAAAAACGCTCACCACCCACCATCGGTGGCCTAACGTCAATCTCAATATGCGGAAATTTGGTAAAAACGGGAAGCGTCACTTTGTGACGTTATGAAATTTATTGTTTCTTTCGCGATGCGGGCCACAAAGTGACGGCCCATCCGGGCGCCCACGGGACAGGGCACCGGAATCCGGGACACACGAAAAAACCCGCCGCGGATCCCCACGGCGGGTTTTTTCAGATGCCCCTTGCCAGGCTGGCAGCGGGAAGCAGGAAGCGTTACTTGATCTTCGCTTCCTTGTAGATCACGTGCTTACGTACCACCGGATCGAACTTCTTGGTCTCCATCTTCTCGGGATGCAGACGCTTGTTCTTGGTGGTGGTGTAAAAGTGACCAGTGCCCTCGGAGGACACCAGACGAATCTTTTCGCGAATCGGACCGGATGCCATCTGTCAGCTCTCCTTACAGTGCGCCACGGGCGCGGATATCGGCCAGTACGGTGTCGATACCTTTCTTGTCGATGATGCGCATGCCCTTGGAGGACACCCGCAGGCGCACGAAGCGCTTTTCGCTTTCCACCCAGAAGCGGTGGTAGTGAAGGTTCGGCTCAAAGCGGCGCTTGGTCTTGATGTTGGAGTGGGACACATTGTGGCCCGTCACCGGCCGCTTGCCGGTCACCTGGCAAACCTTGGACATGATCTTGCTCCCGTGATGCAAACTTGTGGGGCGGGGCAGCCCCGTAAAGGGCGCGTTTTATACCATCCCCCCGGCCAATGATCAAGCCCGACAGTGCTTTCACACCCAGCCCCGGCGGCTGAACGACTCCCAGTGGCCGTCGCCGATCACCAGATGGTCGAGCACCCGCACGTCCACCAGTTCCAGGGCCCGGCGCAGCCGGTCGGTGACGTCCCGGTCCGCCTGACTGGGCTCGGCCACGCCGGACGGATGATTGTGCCCCACGATCACGCTGGCCGCGTTGAACTCCAGGGCCCGGCGCACCACCTCCCGGGGGTAGACGGCGGCGCCGTCCACGGTGCCGTAGAACATCTTCTCGAAGCCGATCACCCGGTGCTTGTTGTCCAGAAACAACACCGCGAACACCTCCCGAGGCTCGCCACGCAATTCCGCGGTGAGCAGCCGCGCCGCCGGCTCCGGATTGTCCAGGCTGAAGCCGCGCTTCAATTCCGTGGCCAGATAGCGCTTGCCCAACTCCAGCGCCCCCAGCACCAGCGCCCGCCGGTTCACCGAACGCATCCCCGGCAGTTGCGCCAGTCTCGCCGGCGGCAGATCCAGCAGACCCCGCAGGCTGCCGGTACGCTTCAACATATCGCGGCCCACGTCCACCGCGGTGCGGCCACGGGAGCCGCTGCGCAGGAAAATGGCCAGCAGTTCCGCGTCGCTCAGCGACGCCGCGCCTTTTTCCAGCAGCTTTTCCCTGGGCCGCTCGTCCTTGGGCCAATCACTAATCGCCATCTTGCCTCCCTTCCCCGGCTCGCCCGCCGGTACCCTGATGCGGCCCGCCAACGCTGGTGCTACTCTATTGCCCTGTTTCTGAACGCCGCGGCCCTGGTTGCCGAACGCCGCGGCCCGTTTCCGACCGCCGCGGCACCCATTACACCAAAGCCGCCGCCCCCACGGCAGACGACATCGGCTACCCACCGTGTAAGCCAAATCTTAAAATACTGTACGGAATAACAGCATGCAGCGACTGGTCAACAAGCGAATCCTCCTCGGCGTGACCGGCGGCATCGCCGCCTACAAGAGCGCCGACCTGGTGCGCCGCCTGCAGGACGCCGGCGCCGAAGTGCGCGTGGTCATGACCCAGGGCGCCTGCGAGTTCATCACGCCGCTCACCATGCAGGCCCTGTCCGGACACCCGGTGCATACCGACCTGCTGGATCCCCGCGCCGAGGCGGCCATGGGCCACATCGAGCTGGCCCGCTGGGCCGACCTGGTGCTGATCGCCCCGGCGTCCGCCGACTTCCTGGCCCGGCTGGCCTACGGCCACGGCAATGACCTGCTCAGCACCCTGTGCCTGGCCACCGGGGCGCCCGTGGCGGTGGCACCGGCCATGAACCAGCAAATGTGGGCGGACCCGGCCACCCAGAAAAACCAGCTGATCCTGCAGGAAAAAGGCGTGCACATTTTCGGTCCCGGCAGCGGCGGCCAGGCCTGTGGCGAAGTGGGCCCGGGCCGTATGCAGGAACCGGAGGAGATCATTCACCAGGCGGCGGATGTGTTCGATTATGAGCTGCTCACCGGCCGCCATGTGGTGATCACCGCCGGGCCCACCCGCGAGCCCATCGATCCGGTGCGCTACCTGACCAACAAGAGCTCCGGGAAGATGGGCTTCGCCCTGGCCGCCGCCGCCGCCGAGGCCGGCGCCCGGGTGACCCTGATCGCCGGACCGGTGGTGCTGGACACTCCCAACCGGGTGGAGCGCATCGACGTGGTGCGCGCCGAGGAGATGCACCAGGCCAGCCTGGACGCGGTGGAAAACGGCTGCGACATCTTTATCGCCACCGCCGCCGTGGCCGACTACCGCCCCACCGTCACCGCCGACCACAAGATCAAGAAGTCCACCGAGGAGATTCACCTCACCCTGGTGAAGAACCCGGACATCATCGCCGCCGTGGCCGGCCACGCCAAACGCCCCTTTACCGTGGGTTTCGCCGCCGAGACCCAGGACGTGATCGAGTACGCTCAGGGCAAACTGGTCAACAAGAACCTGGACATGATCGCCACCAACGATGTGTCCGGCAGCGACGTGGGCTTCAACAGCGACAACAACGCCCTCACCGTGATCTGGCCCAATGGTCACAAGGTGCTGCCGCTGGCGTCCAAGGCGCAGATCGCCAAGCAGCTGATCGAGTTGATCGCCATCCGCCACAGCTGAGGCTCTCCACCTCTGCAAACCCGGGCACCCGGTGGTAAAGTAGCGTCTTCACGCGCCGGCGCCGCCGGCCTTGCCATTCGAACCGGAGTGCCCCGACACCGTGGAACTGCAATACCGCCTGCTCGACCCGCGCCTGGGCCGGGATTTTCCGCTGCCCGAATACGCCACCACCGGTTCCGCCGGTCTCGACCTGCGCGCCATGGTGGAGGCCCCGCTGACCCTGGAACCCGGCGACACCACCCTGCTGCCCACCGGCCTGGCCATTTATATCGCCGATCCGGCGTACGCCGGCCTGATTCTGCCGCGCTCCGGGCTGGGCCATAAGCACGGCATCGTGCTGGGCAACCTGGTGGGTCTGATCGATTCCGACTATCAGGGCCAGTTGATGGTCTCCTGCTGGAATCGGGGCCGGGACAGCTTCACCGTGGAGCCCGGCGAGCGCATCGCCCAACTGGTGGTGGTGCCGGTGATGCAGGTGGCCCTGCGTCAGGTGGAAGCCTTTACCGACACCGAACGGGGCGAGGGCGGCTTCGGCCACAGCGGCCGGCACTGAAGGGACGCGGGGGCGTCCATCGCGGCTGAAACCGCGAAACAAAAAAGGGGGGAGCATGGCGCACAGCAAGAACCCGTTCAGCGGGCCGGCGCCGCTGCTGTTGGTCGCGGCGCTGTTGATCGGTGCCGCCGCCGGGGGGCTGGACCACTATCTTCAGCTGCGGGCCCATCAGCAGGCCGCCGACGCCGCCGGCGCCCAGGCGCGGGAGCGCGCCGCGTCGCTGGGCGGTCTGATCGCGCGGGACCAGCGCCACCTGGATCAACAGGCGGACACACCCCGGGTCCGTGACGCCCTGGCCGGAGACGTTCTGGTCGAGGGCGCCCCCGACGACCAGGGCCGCCGCCTGCTGCTGGTGCCGGCGGACGCCGTTCTGGACCCGGGCCTTTCCTATGTATTGCAGGACCTGCTGCGTCAGCTGGCGGAGCAGGGCGACACCACCCTGTCGTCCCGGGGCGGCGGCCAACCGGCCCTGTTGCTGGCCCGCGCCGGGCCCGGTGGCGCACTGATTCTGGAGCAGGCCCTGGACCGCTGGCTTGCCGACAGCGTCCGCCGGCTCCCCACCGGCGCCACCCTGACCCTGGAACAGGACGGCCTCACCGTGCTCCGCCACGGTGTCGATGCCGGTGAGTCCGTGCCCCAGGCGCGCGCGCAAAGCGGCCCGTTCCGTCTGGCCGTGGCGGTGCCCCCGTCCACGCCGCCCTGGGCCGACCTGCTGCTGCCGGCGGGCGGCCTCGTCTCGCTGATTCTGTTGGGCACGGCCCTGGCGCTGGTGGTGCGACGACGCCGCCGCACCGCCCCGCCGGCGGCGCCCGCCGGCAAGCCCACCGCGACACCGGCCCCGGCAAAACCGTCCGGCCCGCCCCCCATGGCCGCCAACAGGGCCGCCCACAGGGCCGCCCCCGCCGGCGCGCCGGCCCCTCCGCCAGGCCCGGAACTCGACGAGGCCCTGTTCCACGCCGATCGTCTGGGCGGCCCGGCGCTGGACGCCGAGGCCCTGCGCCACCTGGGCCGGGCCATCGGCACCGAGGCCGGGGCGGCGGGCCAGCACGCGCTGTTCCTGGCCCGGGCGCCGCGCCCTTCGGATGGGTCCGGTGATGCCCTGTACGAGGCACTGGCGGCGGGCGTGCTGGCCAGCGGCCGGCAGGTCCTGGACCTGGGCGTCGCCCCCCGGCCCGTGCTGTACTACGCCACCGAGGTGCTGGAGTCGCAGAGCGGCCTGTATCTGGCCGACGACGCCGACGGCGCCACCCTGGAAGTCCGGCTGGAAGGCGCCACCCTGACCGGCGACGCCCTCACCGCCCTCGGCCAGCGCCTGCGCGAAGGCCGCCTGGACCAGGGCCACGGCGAACGGCAAGCCCGCGACCCCGGGCCGCGCTATTGGCGCGACCTGGGCGACGACATCGTGCTGGCGCGCCCCATGAAGGTGGTGATCGAAGCGCCGGACCCGGGCGCCGTGGCACTGTTCCAGGAACTGGGCTGCACGGTGCACCAGGCCGACGACGCCGGGCTGGCGGCGGCGGTGCCCGCCGCCGGCGCGGACCTGGGCCTGGCCTGGAGCGCCGACGGTACCCGCCTGACGGTGGTGGCCGCGGACGGCGCCATCGTGGACCCGCGCCGGGTGCTGTTGCTGCTGGCCCGGGACGTACTGAGCCGGAATCCGGGCAGCGACGTGCTGTTCGACGTAGAATGCAGCGGTGCCCTGTCGACGCCGGTGCGCCAACTGGGCGGCCGGCCGGTGGTCACGCCGGACGCCGGTATCACGGCACTCAAGGCACGGCTGCGGGAAAGCGGGGCACCGCTGGCCGGCGACGGCGACGGGCATATATGCTTCGCCGATCGCTGGTTCGGGTTCGACGACGGCTTCTATGCCGCCGCCCGGTTGCTGGAGATTCTGTCGCTGCGGAGCGGCGACAGCGCCCGGGCCTTCGCCGCCCCGGAACTGCCTTTTTGATTGGATGGTTGGAGAAACCACATGGACACCAAGAGCGCCCAGGAAACCGCCCGCGTTCTGATTGAAGCCCTGCCCTATATTCAGCGCTTCTCCGGCACCACCGTCGTGATCAAGTACGGCGGCAACGCCATGGAAAACGACGAACTCAAGAACAGCTTCGCCCGCGACGTGGTGATGATGAAGCAGGTCGGTATCAATCCGGTGATCGTCCATGGTGGCGGCCCGCAGATCGGCGACCTGCTGGCCCGCCTTGGCAAGGAAAGCACGTTCGTGCAGGGCATGCGCGTCACCGACCAGGAAACCATGGACGTGGTGCAAATGGTGCTGGGCGGCCTGGTCAACAAGGACATCGTCAACCTGATCCAGCACAACGGCGGGCAGGCGGTGGGCCTGACCGGCAAGGACGGACGCCTGATCCGGGCCAGCAAGATGGTGCTCAAGAACCTGGACGCCGACGACCCGGAACTGAACACCACCGAGATCATCGACATCGGCCACGTGGGCGAGGTACGCGGCATCGACACCAAGGTGCTGGACCTGCTCGGCGGCAGTGACTTCATTCCGGTGATCGCGCCGATCGGCGTGGACGACCAGGGCGTCAGCTACAACATCAACGCCGACCTGGTGGCCGGCAAGGTGGCCGAGGTTCTGCGCGCCGAAAAACTGATCCTGCTCACCAACGTGGCCGGGCTCAAGGACAAGGAAGGCCAGGTGCTCACCGGCCTCACCGCCGAACGGGTCAACGCCCTGATCAAGGACGGCACCATCCACGGTGGCATGCTGCCGAAGATCCGCTGTGCCCTGGAGGCGGTGGAAAACGGCGTGCGCACCTCGCACATCATCGACGGCCGCGTGGCCCACGCGGTGCTGCTGGAAATCCTGACCGACAAAGGCGTGGGGACGCTGATCAGCAAGGACTGATTTTTCGGGGGAACGAACGGACAACGGGGACCCAATGACCGAGAACAAACCATCCAGAAAGGAGCAAATCCTGCAGGCCCTGGCACACATGCTGGAGGCCGAGCCCGGCGGGCGCATCACCACCGCCGGGCTGGCGCGGGAAGTGGGGGTATCGGAAGCCGCCCTGTATCGGCATTTTCCCAGCAAGGCGAAGATGTTCGAGGGACTGATCGACTTTATCGAGGACGCGATCTTCTCGCGCATCAACCGCATCACCGGCGAAGGCCACGCGCTGATGCAGGTGGAGCAGATCCTGACCCTGATCCTGGGCTTCACCGAGCGCAATCCGGGCATCACCCGGCTGCTCACCGGCGACGCCCTGACCGGCGAGAACGAGCGGCTGCACCGCCGCATCCAGCAGTTCTACGACCGGGTGGAGAGTCAGATCAAACAGGTGGTGCGCGACGCCGAGTTCAAGGAAGACAAACGCACCCGGGCCACGCCCACGGTGACCGCCAACCTGCTGATGGCGGTGGTGGAAGGGCGCATCGCCCAGTTCGTGCGGTCCGGTTTTCGCATTCGCCCGGGCCAGGACTGGCCGGAGCAATGGGCGCTGCTGGCGCCCACCGTGTTCCGCGAGCGGGATTAACGGGCGCCCTGTCGCTCCAGCTGGCGCAGCCGCTCGATGATCGGCTCGTACTGGGCGCGTACCGCCTCGATGTCCTTGTGGTGGGCGGCGATCTCCTCGCGGGTCTCGGCCATCCGACGGTTATAGCGCTCGATGGCCTCGCGGGTGCCGTCCGGCACGTCGCGGCCGGCCCGCTCCGCCCGCGCCGCGTTGCGGATTTCCTCGTCGCGCTTGTTTTCCAGCTGCACCAGGGTGTTGCGGGCGTAGCCGATGTTCAGCTCCAGGGCGTCCACCTGCCGCTCGCGGGCGCGCACCGCGTCCTCCGGACCGGCGTACAGACGCCGCAATGACTCGTCCTGCTCCGCCTGCCGGGCGGCCTGCTGCCGGGCGGCCAGCTCCTGGCGCCGGCGCGCCTGTTCCTCCGGCGGAGCCGGCGCCACTTCCTTGACCACCCTCCCGTGGTGATCGAGCACCTGATAACCGGCGAAGATCGCCTGCTGGCTGAGGGTGGCGCTGATGGCGATGTTGCCGTCCGGCGTGGTGTGGCGGTACATCACCGTGCCGGCATCCGCGTCCGCACGGGCCGGGGCGGCCGGCGCCAGGGCCGGCCACCACAGTACCGGCAGCAGCAACAGCAGCGCCGCCCGTTTCACGCGCCGGCCACTCCGTATTCGTCCCGGTAGGCCTGCATGGCCGACTGGTCCGCCTCGCGATCGGGCTGCTCCTCCAACCAACCGATGACGTCGGTCATGCTGACGATGCTGCGCACCGGCACGCCCAGCGTGTCCTGCACCTCCTGGATGGCGGACAGCTCACCCCGGCCGCGCTCCTGGCGGTCCACCGCCACGAACACCCCGGCGATGCTGGCCTCGGTCTTCTCGAACAGGCCCGCCACCTCGCGGATGGCGGTGCCGGCGGTGATCACGTCGTCGATCACCAGGGCCCGGCCACGCAGGGGCGCGCCCACCAGCCAGCCCCCCTCGCCATGATCCTTGGCCTCCTTGCGGTTAAAGGCCCAGGGCAGGTCGCGGCCATGGTGTTCCGCCAGCGCCACGGACACCGCCGCCACCAGCGGGATGCCCTTGTAGGCGGGCCCGAACAGCATGTCGAACTCGATGCCGGACTCGACGATGGCGTCGGCGTAGTAGCGGCCAAGGCGCGCCAGCGCCTCGCCGGTGTGGAAGGTGCCGGCATTGAAGAAGTAGGGACTGATGCGCCCCGACTTGAGCGTGAACTCACCGAACTTCAGTGCCTGACGCTCCTCGGCGAAGCGCAGAAAGTGCTTCTTGTAGTTCTTCATGGGTGTCTCCCCCCCGACTCACCAGCCGAGCACGGCCTGTTGCTTCTGAACGATCTCCCCGATGCCCTTCTCGGCCAGCCCCAGCAGGGTATCGGACTGCTGACGGGTGAACGGCTCATCGCCCTCGGCGGTGCCCTGAATCTCCACGAAACCGCCATGTTGGGTCATCACCACGTTCATGTCCGTGTCGGCGTTGGAATCTTCATCATAATCCAGATCCAGCACCGGCTCGCCCTTGTACAGGCCCACCGACACCGAGGCGATCAGGCCGTTGAGCGGGTCTTCCTTGATGCGCTTTCGCTCCAGCAGCCGGGTAAAGGCATCCACCAGCGCCACGCAGGCCCCGGAAATTGCCGCCGTGCGGGTACCACCGTCGGCCTGCAGCACGTCGCAATCCAGGTAGATGGTGTTCTCGCCCAGCTTCTTCAGGTCCACCGCCGCGCGCAGGGAGCGGCCGATCAGACGCTGGATCTCCAGGGTGCGCCCGCCCTGCTTGCCGCGCGCCGCCTCCCGGCCGGACCGGGTGTGGGTGGCCCGGGGCAACATGCCGTACTCGGCGGTGATCCAGCCCTGACCCTTGCCTTTCAGGAAGCGCGGCACACCGTCCTCCACGGACGCGGTGCACAGCACCTTGGTGTTACCGAAGGTCACCAGCACGGACCCTTCGGCGTGCATGGTGAAATCGCGCACGAAGGAAACCTCGCGCATCTGGTCGGGCTGTCGGCCGGAAGGGCGCATGAAAACTCCTTGATGGGTGAAAAGGCGGTCCATTGTAGCGAACCCCCACCGATCTGTGCGAGGCGGCGCGGCCGGCGGGCCATGTCAGCGGCGGTGTGAACCGGTACACTGTCGGGCTCATTCGACCTTCGTCGCACGCCACCCGCCACAGGCAACCACCCACGGGGACGCCCATGATCCGCAGCATGACCGCCTTTGCCCGCGCCGACCGCCACCTCCAGGGCGCCGAACTGGCCTGGGAACTCCGCTCGGTGAACCACCGCTACCTGGAACTGATGCCACGGCTGCCCGACGCCCTGCGCGGCCTGGAGAACGCCACCCGGGAACGCTGCCGCCAGCGCCTCGGCCGCGGCAAGGTCGATATCACCCTGCGCTACCAGCCCGACGCCACCGACGCCGAGCTGGAACTCAACGAGCCCCTGGTCAAGCGCCTCTCCGAGGCCGCCCGCCGGGTCGGCGACCTGGTGCTGCACGCCGGTCAGGTGAACCCCCTGGAAGTGCTGCAGTTCCCCGGCGTGCTCAGCGCCCGCCAGATCGACGGCGACGCCCTGGAAGCCGCCGCCCTGGAACTGCTGGACCAGGCCTTGAACGCCCTGCTCGAAACCCGCGAACGGGAAGGCGAACAACTGGGCAAAATGATCCTCGACCGCCTCGACCGGGTGGAACAGGAAGTGGAGCGGGTCCGTCAGGCGCTGCCGGCGATCCGGGACGCCCTGCGCGAGCGCCTCAAACAGCGCGTCCAGGACGCGGTGGACAGCCCCGACCCGGACCGCCTGGAACAGGAGCTGGTGCTGGCCGCCCAGAAGATGGATGTGGACGAGGAACTGGACCGCCTGGTGACCCACGTGGCCGAGGTGCGCCGGGTGGTCACCAAGGGCGGCCCGGTGGGCCGGCGCCTGGACTTCCTGATGCAGGAACTGAACCGGGAAGCCAACACCCTGGCCTCCAAATCCGTGGACGCGGAAACCACCGCCGCCGCGGTGGAACTGAAGGTGCTGATCGAGCAGATGCGCGAGCAGGTGCAGAATATTGAGTGATGTTCTTGGGGGTTCGACGTTGTTCTTTATGGCATTATAAATCAAATAGTTATGTAATTTTGACGCTCATAATGTTCGTGTAAGTTCTGCCAAGTTTGGGTAGTGATGGGTAGTAGATTGGGGAGTATTTTCTCGCTATATTGTATCGGCGAGATTGTACTCCCCAATTTTTTTAAGGCAGGAAAGTGGGCAAGCTACACGACAAGACCGTCAAGAAACTGATCAAAGAGAAGCCATCCGTGCGGCATGCCGATGGCAATGGTCTCTACCTCATGACCCCGAAGCGCGGCGATGCCTACTGGATGCTGCGCTATACCACCCCAGCTACCAAGCTCCGGCGCGAATACACCATCGGCAAGGTGGACGACTGGTCATTGGCCGACGCCCGTGATGAGGCGGCGAAGCTGAGGTTGGCGATCAAGCGTGAGGGTGCTGACCCGGTTCAGGAGCGGCAGAAGGTCAACCAAAACCCCTTCAAAACGCTCAATGACCTGTACGCGGACTACTACGAGCTTCGCAAACGAGAAATCGCGTCCCACCATAAAGAGAAGAGCCTGTACGAGCGTGAGGTCGCCTGGCGCATCGGAAAGGTGGAGCTGGAAAAGATCCGACCAGTGGATATCAGTGAAATCCTGCGGGACGTGGCCACTGGCTATGACGACAATAAGCCCCGCCCAACCCTATCAAATGATTTGATGCGCCTGCTGAGGAACCTGTTTGATCATGGCATCAAACTGGACGTCACCAGGTTCAATCCAGCCTCGCCATTCCGTCCCAGGGACGCCGGCGGGGAGGAGAAGGCCGCCAACTACCCAATGAATGAAGATGAAGTCACCGAGTTCTTTACCAAACTTAGGGTGATTCCGGCGCAGTTCAGTCGAGAGAACTACTTGGCCTGCGCGTTGCTGATAGCGACTTGTACGAGAAAGATGGAGCTTTTGGCCGCGCCTTGGTCGGAATTCGATCTGGAGAACCGTATCTGGTACCTGCCCGAGGAAAGGACCAAAAAGAGAAGGGCCATCGATATCCCGTTGGCGGAACCCGCCGTGGAATGGTTGAATGAACTGAAAGTACGCTCCTGTGGGAGTGAGTGGGTCTTCCCAGCTCGCAGGATCAGCAAAAAAGCACGGACTCCGCACGTATGCGAGAATACGCTCAACCATGCGCTCAAGAAGCTCTTTGAGAAAAAGCTCTTCTCATTTGACAAGCGCCGCGTCCACGATCTTCGCGGCACGGCCCGTACGAAACTGGGTAAGCTCGGCTTTGATGACAATCTGGCCCAGCGCTGCCTGAATCAGCTGCCCGGCAACCGGACTGACCGGGTCTATAACAAGCATGCGTATTTTGAAGAACGAAAAGAGGCTCACGAGGCGCTCTGCGAATGGTTAGCGCCCATCGTGAGAGGTGAAGTTAGTTCTGGAGAGTAAAAGGGGCCAAATCAAGCCCCTTGCTGTTCGATCCAAGCCAACAGATCCGATAGTCGCCACGCCACCGAGTTGCAGCCCAACTTGAGCCGTGCCGGAGCCACTCGCTTTCTTTCCAAAGTCCACCACTGCGTCCGACTGACACCCGTAATCGTTCGACGGTCCGACTCCCGAACCAGCCGCTCACACTGTCCAGAACGAGCCAGAAGCTTGGTGCGCACCTCTTCCGAAGGCGGACTGAAGGTTTTATCAATCATCCTCCTCTACCTCCGAATCACCAGTGGGAATAGTGGGAAACTGGGAAAGTCCATCTCCATCCGGTAGCGCTTCCCAATACGCCTTGATGCGATCAGGCCACAGGGCGAAAAAACGCTCCGATCGATCCCGCAGCTTGATTTTCATGGTGCCACGGCTCTGCTCATTGGTTTCCATGAAATCTCTCTGGATAAGCGGCTCAATTTCCCGAGTGTATCGACTACGAAGGCCAAGCTCCTTGATCAGAGTATTTTTGGGTATCAGCCACTGCGTCTCACCGGCCACTTTGCGTCGCAGACCAATTGCTCTTCCGTAATCCCCCCGCTCTATGTCAACAAGGCGGTGATTCCATTTGTAAATCGCATCGCGAAGGCGAGCCAAAATGCGGTGCTCCTCCGAATTGAAGATGTGACCTCGGCTCCGAAGCCAGGCTCCAACTGCTTGGTGTACCGCTCGAACTGACTCCGCTTCCGACCAGGGGAGTAGGTAGTTCCGGCAGGCTAGGCACAGAGCAGCGGTGATCAGTGCGAACCGCCTGATCACCCGGAGGACTTGCGAAGCCATATGAGAGGTCTTCCATTGGTCCGTCAACCGGGCGACCTCATTCTGGATATAGCCGGGCAAGTCATCCACATCTTCTGTGAGACGCTCAAGCCAGTGCCGGAACAGCGTGCCATGGTAGTGCCTGGTGCGGCTTTTCAACGCGTCCACGAACTCTTGGGGGCTGCTGAAGCCATGCACCTCGTCAAAGGCTCCAAATTTTCCAAAAACGGGGATCTCGACAAGACGATTCTCTTGGCCGGCTTTAACCGACTTTCCTATTTCCTGAAACACTTCCGACAGCCATACCTCACCAGTACTTAACGCCAGCGTTCGCCAGTGCGTTTGTTCAGCAAGATCCCCTGAGATATTCGCGCGCAGCTTACTGGCACCGGTCATTATGTGATACGTCGCCACATCGACATCTTCCGGCCGAGCCAGGCCAATCTCGTCCAACGCTAACAACATGTCGTTGTGCTCAGCAGCGACGGCTGCCAAGCCATTGGCAGTCGCTACCCAGTTCCTCACGAACGTTGGTGCTCCACAAACACTCGCGGCCACCTGCAGCAACGTCGTTTTCCCGGTGGAGCTATTACCAACCAAGTGAAAGGCCCCATTTTCAAGCTCCGCATGCTTTAGCAGGGGCGCCGCGAGTGCCACCCCGACGCTGAGGATCGCCAGCGGGTTGCCGCCACAGAGCTTCCCCACTTGATTCTGCCAGTCTTGAAGAGACCCGCTTTCCTGGAGCAACGGTGAGGTCGATAGCTGCCCTACAAAGTGGTGCTGCTCATCCGCCTGACCTGCCGTCCAGCTGCTCGTCGCGAAAATAGGCCCATGCCAGCCGCTGCGGTCGACGGTTGTGGCCGGAGGCGCCTTTGCCATTTCCTCCAGCAAATACCGCTGCAGTCGTGTCCAGCTAATATTGCCGGGTTCGAGCGGATAGCCGGTGTCCACCAACAGCTCCCGTATCTGTCGGGCGTTATCGCCGTTCAGGTTGCGCGCATACACCACCTCGCGGAGCAGGACGTTGTCCATATTTTTCCACTGCAGCAGCGCGCCGTGGCCGTGTTTTTTATTGGAGAGGCGGGTTCGGGCAACAACCTCTATCCACCCGCCAACCCTCTGCCACTCTTCAGAGCTGTAGCAGTACAGCCCTGAGTCTCTCAATTGATATTTCATTCGCGCCTCCGTCACAGCCGGTCTAGCCAGTCACGAACATCCTGAATCCGGAACCTGACGGCCCTTCCTTGCGGGCTTGGCTTTATGGGGGCAGGGAAACGACCGGCTTTCACGTACCGTCGAAGCGTGGCTTGCGAAAGCTGGGTGACCGCACAAACCTCTTCATAGGTGAGCAAACGCTCGTTCGTCTCGTTGAAATACTGTCGTTGCATAATCCACTCCTGATTCGTTGTTTAACGGTCAGGAGTGATTATGAATAGTCCTGAATTCACACCAGAACCGTGGAATTGGCCAATTTGGGCGCAAAGAGAAAAAGATATTAAAACGCTGAATTTAAAGGATAAATTTTAGGGTTTAGGCGCTTTCTATGTGGCGGCCATCGGTTTTTGGATAAATTCTGGCGAAAATGTGAACAGTCTCCGCTAGCCGCCATCATCACGGCATCATTTTATGAAGCGGTAACTCCCGCTGACTTTCACATGTGAAAGTCAATGCTGGACGTGATCAAAACAGCCTCTTAAAGAGCCTTTTCGAGGCCCTGTTATTTTACGGGGCATGCCCGTATCACACCGGGGCTCCAAAAGGTCTCTTACAAGCCCTTTATAAGAACCCTGCGCAAGTAGCGGGAATTGTTGTAGCGACGACAGTCAGCCCGGTTACATCAAGCCACCGGATACCGGTGTTGTCACTGAGGTGGGAAGCCAGGGTCCCAAATAAATAATGGAGCGCGGACCCTTCAGTCCATGCGAGCTATTTCATGGCGCGTGGGAGCGCAGCGGCAAAGTCCCAAATCAGGTAGTCACGTGGACAGGAATTGGAAAGGTCCCATGGCTTGGAGGAAGGAATCTACCTCCGCCCCCGCCTTTGTGTCCAAAAAGGACAAAAGCACATGGCAGCTCAAAGCACTCGACTGATTACGATTGTTGGCAAATCCATAGCGAGGAGCCAGCCATGAGCAAACGAATGACTCACCAGGAAATCTGCGAAGAGTGGGAGGCGGTCAGCCGAGCAAAAAATGTGAACCACCAGCGTGGTACCAAAGCGGCCATCACGCAATGCCGGCAATTTCTGACGGCGATTCACCAGCAAGCAGACGTGGAGCAAGCCAGGTACCGCTATCTGGCGCAGCGTCTCTGTGATCACTTCTGGTCACACAACGTCGCGCACCGTACCGATAAGACACCCGGATATCCCGGGCATTTCGGCTGCCGCGTCCGACTCCGGAAAAGAAAGTTGGAGTTGTCCTGGTACTACAATCGCTTCGTCCAGAAGAAGAGCGGCGAGGGACGATCAGTGTTCAGTGAGTACATCCGCAAAGAAGGTCGGTTCCGCTATCACAAACCAGCCTTCACGCGGGCCCAGGACTGGGAGCAACCGCTCATCACGGAAACTGAGGACGGTTTTGAAATGTTGCGAAGGCTCAATGCCAATCAGGCGGAGCTTTGTCGAATCGTACGGAAAAGCGAGCGCCTTCTGAGAGATCTGGAGGAGCACCTCGGTGGACTGAAGGAGGCTACCAGCGGGTGCGCACACCCCTCCAACGAGGAGGGATGAGAGCTATGGGCGCTAAAAGCCTGCCCGTTCACGCCGAAGCCGCTTATTGTGATGAGCTATTGCTGGGCTCGCCTAAATTTACGGTGGCTATGGATGCTGTCCTTTGCCGGTCTATCCGGACCAAACCGGTTGTAAGAGGCGTGATACCTCTATATATTGACCGGTTAATGTAATTAAGGGCTGCTCCGCCCACGAGACCGTGCCGCCTCAGACGAGGAGGCAACACCATCGCCCATAGGAAGCGAAAACATGGCCGAGATGGAAGATCGCTGGTTATCCGTAGACGAAATTGGCAAGCACCTCGGTGTCAGCAATGACACCGTGTACCGCTGGATCGACAAGCACGCAATGCCCGCCCACCGCATGGGGCGATTTTGGAAGTTCAAAAAAGTCGAAGTGGATGAGTGGGTCAAGGGCGGTGGAGCCGCCGAGACGAGCAAAGGTGAGCGTTCCGAATGACCCAAGGCCGGTATCGCATCTCCTTCACGTCCGGCAGCCTGTATCACCGCGAATCGGTGAAGTTGGCCGAGCTGTACCTGTCGCTCCGTGACTGGGAAGATGTGCGGACTCAAGCTCTACATGACAACCTGCTACAGGCCAGAACAGAAAGCACGGCAAAGCGCACCTGTAGAGAGGCGATTGCACGCCTGAAGACGTTGACCGAAAGCGAACTGACTTTCCTGGCCGAGGCAAACCACCAGGACCAGGCTCACCTTCTGTGGGTTGCCGTGTGCCGCCTGTACCGCTTTATCGCGGACTTTGCGGTGGAAGTGCTACACGAACGGTTTGTCGCGATGAAGCTGGATCTCAGTTTTGAGGATTTCGATGCCTTCTACAACCGTAAATCGGAATGGCATGACGAACTGGATAATGCCAGCGCCTCAACGCGCGATAAATTGCGGCAGGTCCTGTTCAGAATGCTGCGGGAGGCAGGGTTGTTAGCTAAGGACAAAACCATAAACGCAGTTCTGCTAAGCCCCAGGCTGGTTGAGTTGCTGCGTCAGAACAATCCTGACGAGTTTTTCTACTTCCCAGTCTATGAATCCGATATCAGGGGGATGTCAGCTTGAAAAAGGACATTGCCAAAATGCCGATGCAGGAGCGACTACAGCACCTGTTTAGCGTGGTTTCCGGCCAGCGGTTCCTGAACAAACAGGGACTGGGTAATGAAGTGCCTTTCTTCATCTGTCCCTACCGGCCTGAAGAAGCGGTCGAGATGGAGCGTCTTCAGCGGCAGTTGGTTAACCGGCTGGCGCAGGCGGGCATCCGGATCCTGAGTATCAATCTGTACGACCTGGCCGTCGATATTTTGAAAGAAAGAGACATCTGGGAGCAGGTGTTGGAGCTCGAGCCTACGGTTTCAAAGGATCAGCTGAAAGAACTGCTACAGGGAGTGCTGGACCCGGAAGCCCATTTGGTGCCCGCTATTGCGGCAAAACTCCAGTCCGTTGAGTTTGACGTGCTGTTTCTCTCAGGGGTGGGCGAGGTTTTCCCCTACATACGCTCCCATAACGTGCTCAACAACTTGCAGAGCACCGCCAAAGACCAGCCAACGGTGATGTTCTTTCCGGGGTCCTATACCCACTCGCTGGAAACCGGTGCATCGCTGGATCTGTTCGGCAGGCTGCATGACGACAAGTACTACCGTGCGTTCAACATCTTTCATTACGAAGCCTGAGCGGACGATACGATTCGAGGCGTAATCATTAAGGGAAAGTACAATGACATTGAAGAATATTTTTCTAAAACCCGTTGATCGCCCCATTGAAGGCGTTATCAAAGCCGACGATGAAGCCAGTCTTCGCCTCGAAATTGAAGAATACGTACTGACCAACGAAGTCGAGAAACGCCTCGAAGAGTTCCTGGACGCCTACAATAACTACGAAGGGGCGAACGGAGTCTGGGTCTCCGGCTTCTTCGGCTCAGGTAAGTCGCACCTCCTCAAGATGCTGGCCCTTCTGCTTGAAAACCGGGAGATGGACGGTGCTACTACCCTGGACCTGTTCCTTCCCAAGTGCAGTGAGAATGAAATTCTCCGGGGCGACCTGAAGCGAGCTGTCTCAATTCCGGCGAAGAGCATTCTGTTCAACATCGACCAGAAAGCCGATGTCATCAGCAAAACCCAAATCGATGCGCTTCTGGCCGTGTTCGTTAAAGTCTTCGACGAAATGTGCGGCTACTACGGCAAACAAGGGCACATCGCCCAGTTTGAGCGCGATCTGGACGGCCGTGGCCTGTACGAACAATTCAAAGGCGAGTACGAGGCCATCGCCGGTCGCCCCTGGCAGAAAGGCCGGGAGCAAGCCCTTCTGGAAGGCCCGAATATTGCCAAAGCCTACGCCGCTGTGACCGGTGGCGACCCGCAGTCGGCAGCGGGCATTCTGGACAAGTACCGCAGCGAATACCGCGTTTCAATTGAAGACTTCGCGGACAATGTGAATGCCTATATCGAGAAGCAGGCAAAAGAGGGTGGCCACAAAGAGTTCCGCCTGAACTTCTTTGTGGACGAGGTCGGCCAGTACATTGCCGACAACACCAAGCTGATGACCAACCTGCAAACCATTGCCGAGAGCCTCGCCACCAAGTGTCGGGGCCGGGCCTGGATTATCGTCACCGCCCAGGAAGAAATGAAAAACGTGGTTGGCGAAATGGGCAAGCAGCAGGGCAACGACTTCTCGAAAATTCAGGCACGGTTCAATAACCGCATGAAGCTGTCCAGCGCGGACGTGGCGGAGGTTATCCAGAAGCGCCTGCTAACCAAGACCGAAGAAGGCGTCAATCAGCTGTCGGACGTCTACCACGCACAGGCGAACAACTTCAAAACCCTCTTTGACTTCGCGGATGGATCGGCTACCTACCGGAACTTCCGGGACAGGGACCACTTCATCCACAGCTACCCCTTCGTCCCCTACCAGTTCGCGCTGTTTCAATCGGCGATCCAGAACCTGTCGCAGCACAACGCCTTCGAGGGTAAGCACAGTTCCGTCGGTGAGCGCTCCATGCTAGGGGTTTTCCAGCAGGTGGCCATCCACATCGGCAACCATGAGGTGGGCCAGCTGGCCACCTTTGACCTGATGTTTGAAGGCATCCGCTCCGCACTGAAATCACAAATACAGCGGGCGATTATTCAGGCCGAAAACCACCTCGATAATGCCTTCGCTATCCGGTTGCTGAAGGCCCTGTTCCTGGTCAAATATGTCAAGGAATTCAAGCCCACGGTGCGCAACCTGTGCGTGCTGATGCTGGATGCCTTCGATCAGGATCTGCCGGCACTTCGCACCAAGGTCGAAGAAGCCCTGAGCCTTCTGGAGCAACAGACCTACATACAGCGCAACGGCGACCAGTACGAGTACCTGACGGATGAGGAAAAAGACGTCGAGCAGGAGATTAAGAACACAGAGGTTGAGTCATCGGACGTTGCGGACGAGCTGGAAAAGATCGTTTTCGACTTTGTTATAAAGCAGCGCAAAATCCGCTATGACGCCGGCTCTTCCCAGAACCAGGGGCAGGACTACTCTTTTTCGCGCAAACTGGATGATCGTCTGCATGGACGTGAATACGAGCTCTCGATCAATGTCATCAGCCCGTTCCACGAGCATACTGACAACGAGCAAATGCTCCGTACAGCCTCAACCTATAAGGCGGACGAGCTGTTCGTGCTCATGCCGTCGGACGAGCGCCTGGTGCGGGATCTGCTCATGTTCAAGCGCACCGAGAAGTACATCAAGCAGAACATTTCCGTTACCCAGCAGGAAGCGGTTAAGCGGATCCTGAATGACAAGGGCTTCCAGAACCGTGAGCGCGAGGCCAGGCTCCGGCAGCAGGTTCAGACCCTCATTGGCAAGTCCAAGTTGCTCATTGGCGGCGCCGATGTGGAAGTGGCGAATGAGGACCCCCAGACCCGCATTATTCGGGGCTTCCATGAGCTGATTTCACGGGCTTACCCCAACCTCCGCATGTTGCGCGGCGTTTCCTACACGGAAAACGACATCAGCAATTGCCTCAACCGTACAGACGATGGCCTTTTCGGTAACGACGCCACAGCCCTGGCGGAATCCGAGCAGGAGGTGCTGGCGTTCATTCAGAGCAACAACCGGGGCGGTGTCCGCACCACCTTGAAGAGCCTGCTGGAAAAGTTCGAACGCAAACCCTACGGCTGGTATTACGCCGCGATTCTCTGCACCCTGGCCAACCTGTGTGCCCGCGGCAAGGTGGAGGTTCGTCTCGACGGTAATATCCTGGAGGACAGCGAGCTGGAGCGCGCCCTGCGTAACACACACGGCCACGGCAACGTGGTGCTGGAACCTCAGATTGAGTTCACCGCCTCTCAGGTCCGAGCCCTGAAATCGTTCTACGAGGACTTCTTCGATAGCCCGCCCCGCAGCAGCGAAGCCAAGGCCCTGGGCAAAGAGGCCGGCGAAGCCTTCCAGGACATGTACCACGACCTGGACCGGCGGATAGCGCAGGTCGACCAGTACCCGTTTCTCAATGCCTTGAAACCTGCCCTGGTGACGCTGAAAGAAGTCGCCGGAAAGCCCTACACCTGGCACCTGACGGAATTGGGCAAGCAGGAAGACCAACTTCTGGACCTGAAAGAGGATGTCATCGACCCCATTCGCAAGTTTATGGGCGGTTCACAAAAAGAAATTTACAAAGAGGCGCGCTCGCTCCTTCGGGATCAGGAAGACAACTTTATTTATGTGACCGGAGAAGAAATTCCCGAAATTAAATCCATACTCAATGATCCCGCCTGTTTCAGAGGTGACCGTATTCAGCAGCTCAAAGGGCAACTAGACAGCCTAAAAGAGTGCATCGATGAAAAAGTACAGCAGACCCGGTCCCGGGCGATAACGTCTCTTAAGGTCATGCAGGAGCGCATGCAAAGCATGGACGAATATCAGTCCCTGCCGGAACCTCGTCGAAAAGAGCTAGACAAGCCCTTCCTGGACCTTATAGATCACATTGAGCAGCGGCATTTGATTGCGGCCATAAATGACCGTCTCCGTTTTTTTGAAGACGAAGAGTATCAGAAAGTGCTCTCCAGAATGGTGGCGCTGGCCAATCAGAAATCAGCACCGTCAGATGATCCCGAGCAGCCCTCAGGTAGTCAGAATAAGGGCCAGAAAGGGGAGCAGTCTCACGAGGTCAAGGAATCGCCCGCCGACTACGTTCACACCCGCAACCTCCGTGTCACGTTCGACAAGGCCTGGCTGGCCGACGAGGGGGATGTGGACCGGTACCTGAATGCCCTGCGTGAGGCCCTTCTGGTTGAAATCCAGCAAGGCCGCAAGGTCCAGATTTAAGCATGCCGAACCGTCTAACCGGTCGATGTTGGGGATAGCCATGCACGAAGCCGAACAGGAAATCCGGGCGCTCATTCGCGGTGGCGAAAGCCTTGCCGTCGAGTTCAAGAGCGACGTCAAAAGCCTGCCGGACCGGGATCTGGTAGCCTCGGTGGTGGCCCTTGCAAACACCGAGGGCGGTGACCTGTTCCTGGGCGTTGAAGACGATGGAACCCCGACCGGGCTGCATGCCAATCACCGCAACCTCGCCGGCCTGCCCGCTCTGATTGCCAACAAGACCATTCCCTCGCTGGCAGTGCGCGTTGAGGCCGTGGAGCTGGAAGGGCAACCTATTGCCAGAATTCAGGTGCCCAAGTCCCGGCAGCTGGTGTCCACCTCGGATGGCCTGCTGCAACGTCGGCGCCTGAGAATGGACGGCACTCCAGAGGCCGTGCCTTTCTACCCCCATGAGTTTGTTCAGCGCCAATCCAGCCTGGGGGTAACCGACCCCTCGGCCTTGCCGGTGGAAAACCTGGCGGTTGAAGACCTGGACCCGATTCAGCGCATCCGAATCCGCAACGCCATCAAGAAGTACGGCGGCGACCAGAGCCTGATGCCCCTGGCGGACGATGAGCTGGACGGCGCCCTGGGGCTGACTGTGAGCGTGGGAGGCCAGCGCCACCCCACCGTGGCGGGTTTGCTGCTGCTGGGGAACGAAATGCAGCTCCGGCAACACCTACCCTCCCACGAGGTAGCCTTCCAGGTCCTGCGCGGTACCGATGTCCTGGTCAATGAGTTCTACCGCAAACCGCTGCTGGAGACCTTTGAAGAGGTCGAAGTGCTGTTCCGGGCCCGGGTGGAAGAAGAGGAGATTCAGGTCGGGCTGTTTCGCGTGCCCATCCCCAACTTCGACCGCCGGGCCTTCCGGGAAGCCTTTGTGAACGCCCTGGTTCACCGCGATTACAGTGCCCTGGGCGCCGTACACGTCAAACTGGACGACGACGGCCTGAGCATCAGCAACCCGGGTGGATTTGTGGAAGGCGTCAACCTGGACAACCTGCTGGTGGCCGACCCCCGCTCCCGTAACCCATTACTGGCCGACATCATCAAGCGCATCGGCCTGGCCGAACGCACGGGCCGGGGCATCGACCGCATCTTCGAGGGCATGCTCCGCTACGGGCGTACCGCCCCTGACTACTCCATGTCATCCGCTCACACCGTCTCCGTGCGCATGAGCGCAGCAGACGCGGACGCCGAATTCCTGCGCATGATCGTCGAGCGCGAGGAACAGAGCGGTGCAGCCATGCCCATCGACAGCCTGATTATTCTGTCCCGACTGCGTAATGAGCGGCGCTTAAGAACGGCGGACTTGGCCAAATCCGTACAAAAGCCCGAAACCGTGGTCCGGGGCACCCTGGAGAAACTGGTGGAAGCGGGCATGGTGGAAGCCCACGGCACCGGCAAGGGCCGCACCTACACCCTGAGCGCCAAGGTGTACCAGGGGGCGGGGCAAAAGGCCGCCTATGTGCGCCAGGCGGGCTTCGATGCCATCCAGCAAGAGCAGATGGTGCTGAACTTCATCGATACCCACGGCAGCATCAAACGAGCGGATGCCGCCGATCTGTGCCATATCAGCCCTTTCCAGGCCACTCGGCTGCTCAACCGCTTGAAAGACAAGGGCGTGATACGCCCGGTGGGTCAGGGGAAGGGGACTCGATATGAGCGAAGTTGATAAAATACGTGCGACGCACGAAAAATGCGAGCGGATACGAGCGGCGCGCGTATTTCCGTGTGCAGCCAAGCAGACATGCTATGCCGCAGCCGATCCCGCATTAGGCCAGCTCAGTAACAAAATATTGGGAAGTAACGATGATAGAACGCCTTGAGCTCAGAAACTTCACGTCATTCAGAAAGCTGGAGATCAATTTTTCGCCAAGAATCAACGTGATCATTGGCGAAAACGGGACCGGCAAAACCCATTTGCTTAAGGCAGCATATGGGCTGTGTTCCGGCGCTCCACTGTTTAAGAATCAACCTGACCTCGGTCAGAATGAGCTCGAAGTGGCGCTGACCACCAAATTCCTTCGCCTATTTATGCCTCTTGATGACAGGTTTGGAAAGCTGCACGGCCAAGGCGTGACTGATCAGGCGTACCTTTTGGCCCAATTTGCCCATGAGAAAAAAGTCGCCGCAACCTTCTTTAACAACTCTAAAGCATTAGCCATTCAGGATCGTACAAACTACGAAAAACACTTGGCTGAAGCGGTATTTATTCCCACCAAAGAAGTCCTCTCCTTTATGAAGGGGTTCAACAGCCTGTATGAGAAATATGGGCTCTCTTTCGATCAAACTTACCAGGACATTTGTCTCTCACTGGACCTCCCTGAAGTGCGCTCCCAGTTACTGCACGAGAAAGCAAAATGGGCTATGGCCGAAATTGAGAAAATATGCGGTGGTCGTTTTGTTTTTTATGGAGGAGGAAAGGTTACTTTTAAGACTGAGCATACGGAGTACTCTGCCAACTCCATTGCGGAGGGCTTTCGTAAAGCAGGAATGCTCTCACGCCTCCTGGAAACCGGAACAATCCAGCCCGGTGTTAGCGGTCCACTGTTCTGGGATGAGCCTGAATCTAATCTGAACCCCAAGCTGTTGAGGATCCTTGTTCAGATTCTGTTGGAGCTTTCCCGTAACGGCCAGCAGATAATTTTAGCGACTCACGATTATGTGTTGCTCAAGTGGTTCGACCTTCTAGCGGATCAAGGCAAAGAAGATCATGTCCGGTTCCATAGCCTGTATCGAGATCCTGATACTTCAGAAATTAAGGTCTCGTCCACTGACGATTACCATGACATCTCTCCCAATCCCATTGATGAGGCTTTCGGCTTTCTCATCAACCAAGAAATTGAAAATGATATGGGGGGGCTTGGTAAATGAAGGTTGTAGCTGCTGACGGCTTTGAGTTCCAGTTCACTGATGCACTGGATGCGTTTGTGTTCGATGAAAAAGATCGTTCAAAACCTACATTTCATGGCGCTCCCATGAAAGGGGTCGACATAGTCGCCGAGTTTGAAGAGGCCTATGTCTATGTGGAGTTGAAAGACTATGACGATCCGTCCATCTATGATGTCCGCAATGCGGCAAACGATGAGCAGAAGAAAGCAAGGCAAGATAGTTTTAAATGGCTAAAAAACTACCTCAAATATAAATTCCGAGATTCTTATCTCTATAGACACGCCGAACAGAAAGTGGATAAACCCGTCCATTATGTCTGTCTTCTCACTTTTGAGAATGCCTTAAATGGCCATATGCAAAAGTCATTGAAGCAGGAGCTACCTGTGGGGAAAGCTTCCTCGCGCTGGGTTCAGTCACTGGCCACCAGCTGTCATGTCGTCAACCTGCAGAAGTGGAACGAAAACTTTCCCAAATGGCCTGTTACACGCTTGGCGGATGCTGAAGGAGCATAATCAGATGGAAACATCGAAACTTAAAAAATTCGCCCAATTCGCTCGCCGCAGCCTCCTCGAACAGGTTACAGCCAAGCTCAAACTAGTACTCGCCGATGAGAGTCCCGCCCGGAGAGAAAGGCCACAAGCGATTAAAAAGCTGGAAGAGTCGGTAACCGACCAAGGCAAAGAGCAGATTATCGAACGGGTGGCCTATATCTGGTTCAACCGCTTCTGCGCCCTGCGTTTTATGGACGTGAATCGTTACAACCGCATTGGCATTGTTTCACCTGCTGAGGGGCAGTTCCAGCCCGAGATCCTGGCTGATGCCAAAATGGGCCATATCGATGAAGAAATGGTGTCGGAGCCAACCCGCCAAAAGATCTTCGCCCTGCTGGATGGCAAAACACCCAGTCAGGATCCGCAAGGGGAGGCCTATAGCCTACTGGTCGTAGCCGCCTGTAACTATTGGTACATCGCGATGCCCTTCCTGTTCGAGCGCATTGACGATTACACCGAGCTTTTGATGCCAGATGACCTGCTATCTGGAAACTCGATCCTGGCCTATACCCGCGAAGCCATGACGCCGGACGCCTGTGAGGATGTCGAGGTGATCGGCTGGCTGTATCAGTTCTATATCTCCGAGAAGAAAGACCAGGTATTCGCTGACCTCAAGAAAAACAAGAAGATAACTCCGGACAATATTCCCGCTGCCACCCAGCTGTTCACGCCGCACTGGATTGTGCGTTATTTGGTGGAAAATTCACTGGGACGCCTTTGGATGCTCAACCGGCCAAATTCTAGCTTGGCGGAGAAAATGGATTACTACATCAAGCCGGAAGAGCCCGAGACGGATTTCCTACGAGTTGGCAGCCCCGAAGAAATTAAGATCTGCGATCCAGCCTGTGGCTCGGGGCATATGCTGACTTATGCATTCGATCTTCTTTATGCCATATACGAGGAGGAAGGTTGCGAACCTACCGATATTCCGGTCAAGATTCTGACTCATAACCTGTATGGCATTGAGATCGACGAGCGTGCTGGCGAGCTGGCCGCCTTTGCACTAACCATGAAAGCACGAGCCAAGCAGCGCCGGTTTTTTCGAGTTCCAGTCCAGCCGAATGTTTGTGTGCTGGAGAATATCTACCTCGACGAAGGCGAACTTTCCGAGTACATCGATTTTGTCGGGCGGGACCTATTTACCGACTCCCTAATAGCCACCTTGCGTCAGTTCACGGAAGCCAAAAATTTTGGGTCTCTAATCCAGCCTGACGCCAATGAGTGGGGCGAACTACTTAGGTCACTTGAATCCAAAGACCTCTCTGGCCAGCTGTTCCTGAGTGGCACGCATGACAAAGTATTACAATCAATCAAACAGGCTGAGTTCTTATCCTCCACCTATCATGTCGTCGTTGCGAATCCCCCATACGCTGGCAGGAAGGGATTGAATAAAAAGTTATCCACCTGGCTTTACGACCATTACCGGGATTACAGCTCAGATTTGTACGCTGCATTTGTAAAAAAGATTATGGATGCCACAAAAAAGGGCGGAGTGATTGGGTTGATGACTCCTTTCACTTGGATGTTTATTAGTTCTTACATAGAATTACGAAGACATTTAACTAATAAAGCGCGTATTACGAGCTTGGTGAGACCAGAGTACCATGCATTTTTTGAGTCGGCATATGTTCCTATTTGTGCCTTTTCAATACAAAAGTCTCCTGCCTCAGATATCCCAGGTGTATTTGTCGATCTTAACGAATTTGTAGGAGCGAGCATTCAGCCACATTACTTCAGGGAGGCCATCAAAGACCCGTCTGTGCCTTGGCGCTTTACGGGTTCTTCGTCTGATTTTCAAAAAGTACCCGGTACTCCAATTGCATATTGGCTCTCCAGCGAATCCTTACGTATCTTTGAGAAAAATCCGAGCTTGTCTTTGTTCGCCGAACCTAGGCAGGGACTTATTACGGGAGACAATGAGAGATTTCTAAGACAGTGGCCTGAAGTGTCAAACGAACGGGTGTTTCTGAATGCCAGATCAAGGAGTGAGGCCTCATCATCAGGTTGCCGCTGGTTCCCCCACCATAAAGGCGGTGCGTTCAGAAAATGGTACGGCAATCACGAACATTTGGTGGATTGGGAAGATGATGGTTCAAGAATACGGAATTTTTTCGATGAAAAAGGAAAGTTAAGGTCGCGACCGCAGAATATAGAGTATTTTTTCCTCCCGGCCGTTACATGGACATCACTTACCGTCGGCTCGTTTAATGCCAGAATTTGTGCTGGAGGTTTCATTTACGATGCCAAAGGCCCTATGGCGAAGCCTAAGCGAGAAGGTGACCTACGTCTATTGACTGGACTGTTGAACTCTTCTTGCTCAAATCTCTTTTTAAAGCTTCTGGCCCCGACCATGGATTATAATCAAGGCCCGGTTGGTCGTATTCCTTGGCCTGAAGTTACCTCCAATATTGAGGCGGCAATTGATTCTGCTGTCTCATCGCTTGTCAATCTAGCCAAATCCGACTGGGACGCCTACGAGACCTCTTGGGATTTCACCACGCTCCCGCTGCTCTCGCCTGACCAGCGGAGCGAAATGCTGGAAGCCAGCTATGCCACCCTCCGTACCCACTGGCGAGAGGTGACCCTGGAGATGCAGCGGTTGGAAGAAGAGAACAACCGTATCTTTATCGAGGCCTACGGTCTGCAGGATGAGCTGACACCAGATGTACCGCTGGAGGAAGTCACTCTAACCTGTAACCCCCACTACCGTTACGGGAACAACAAAAGTGAGAAGGAGATGGAGGCCCTTCTTCTGGCCGATACCATGCGCGAACTGGTCTCCTACGCCGTTGGATGTATGTTCGGTCGCTACGCTCTGGACAAGCCGGGCCTGATTCTCGCCAATCAGGGTGAGACTATCGCGGACTACCTGAAGCAGATCCCAGAGCCGAGCTTCCCGGCGGATGATGACAATGTCATCCCTATGCTCGATGGCGACTGGTTCACCGATGACATCACCGAGCGTTTTCGTGAATTCCTACGCATCGCCTTTGGCGAAGAACACTACGAAGAAAACCTCCGCTTTGTCGAGGAGGCGCTGGGTAAAGACATTCGCAAGTACTTCCTGAAGGACTTCTACAACGACCACGTGCGCCGTTACAAGAAGCGCCCCATCTATTGGCTGTTCTCTTCACCCAAGGGCTCATTCAACGCGCTGATCTACATGCACCGCTACCAGCCTCACACCGTGGGCACGGTGTTGGAGTACCTGCGGGATTTCAAAGACGAGAAGCTGAAAGCCCGGAAAAACCATCTGGAGGCCGTCAGTATCAGCGCCGGGGCCTCCCAGGGTGATAAGACCAAGGCCCTGAAAGAGATCGAGAAGATCAACAAGATCCTAGCCGAGTTGGATGACTACGAGCGGGATGTACTTTATCCCCTGGCTACCGAGCAGGTGGAAATAGATCTCGATGACGGGGTGAAGGCCAATTATCCGAAATTCGGCGAAGCTTTAAAGAAGATTACCGGGTTAAGCCAATGAGTGACCGTATTAGCCAGGCTTTGAGCCGACTGTTCGATAAGCACCGAATCGTGTTTTGGTACGACGCCAAGCAAGAGCTACGCGGTGACTTTGAAGCTGTTTCCATTCCGAACGTCGAAAAGCTGGAAATCGCCAACAACGAGTACGGCCTGAAATATCGCATCCTGCGGGAGTCACCGGAACAGAAATTCTTGCTGTACAAGGAGGGGCCACAACCGGAGGATCTGCACAACTGGCTGCTGGACGTACAGCTGGCCCACGGCGAGTTCCGGACCGACCAGGTGGCCATCTGGCTATCCGAACTCGAGTTGGGTCTGGAGTTTGCCGAGGTGGCCCAGGCTCACGCGGAGTTTTTCCAGGCGATCAAGCGCAAGGAGGCGTTGAAGAAATTACTGAAGCCGGACGATACCGCCGGGCAGCTGCGCCTGAAGATGCTGGCCGTGTGTGCCGGTAGTGAGCCCCGTATGGACTCGGTGGTGGAAACCCTGCTGCAGCAACTGGCGGAAGACCGTGATGATGGTATTCGGCTGATTGAGCGTTGTGGTCTGGACAGCTTCCTGTGGGAACAACTGACCCGTTTCTACGGCTACGAGGCCAGTGAACCTAGCCTGCGCGACTTTGTGATCGAGCTGTTCAAATCCTGCTACGCCATGGGTACCGATGGCGAGGTCAAACTGACCGGCGATGCCCTGGTGTTCCTCAAGCGCTGGAAAGACAGCCGGCAGTTCGAGCAGGGGTTTGAAACCCTGTCTGCCGAATGTGCCGAGGTGCTGGGTATTGAGCAGGATCTCGGTAAACGGGACTTCCGGGACCTGGTTGAGCTGGATTACTTCCGGCTAATCGACCAGAAGATTATCAGTGACCTGGTGCGGGCGGTGGTAGACCGCACGGTCACTAGCGGCGATGTGGCACTGTGGGTGCGGCAGCGGCGCCAGGGCCACTGGTACGGAGAGTTCCGCCACCTGTACGAGGCTATTGAGTTTGCGGCCCGTTTTGTCCAGATGCTGGGTGAGGCTCGTCTCACCATGGACAGCGTCTCCGACGGTGTTCAGAGATACAGCCGCTCCTGGTATCAGTTGGATCAGCTCTACCGCAAGTTTACCTACCATGTGCGTATGTCCGGCCAGGCATCGTTAATGGGCGAGCTCAGTGAGCAGGTGGAGAACCTGTATTCCAACAACTATCTGCTCAAGCTGGGCGACGGCTTCCAGGTCCACGTGGACGCCGCGCCGCGCTGGGAGGCCTATCCGGTCGTTCAGCAAAAGGCCTTTTTCGAGCACTGGGTTCGCCCGTACCTGCGCAAGGATAAACGGATCTGCGTGATCATTTCCGACGCCATGCGCTACGAGATTGGTGACGAGCTGCTGGGCCTTATCCGGCAGGAAGATCGCTACAGCGCGGAGCTTGAGCCGGCACTCTCGACCCTCCCCAGCTATACCCAGCTCGGTATGGCGGCGCTGCTGCCCAACAAGTCCTTGGCGATCGCCGACAATGATACCGGCACGGTACTGTTGGATGGCCAAAGCTCACAGGGTACGGTCAATCGTACCAAAATCCTGCAGGCGGCCCTGGATGGGCGGGGCCAGGCCGTCAAGGCGGAGGATTTTATGCAGCTCAACCGGGAAGACAGCCGTGAGCTGCTCAAGGGTAATGATGTGCTGTACATCTACCACAACCGCATCGATCACACTGGCGACAAGATGCACTCAGAGGGGCAGGCCTTTGAAGCCGCAGAACAAACCCTGGATGACCTGATTCGTCTGATCAAGAAGCTCACGGCGGCCAACGCCAATAACCTGCTGATCACCGCTGACCATGGCTTTATTTACCAGAACCGTGAGCTGGATGAGAGTGACTTCCTGGGCGACGCCGTTTCTGGCGATGATATTCGCTACCGGGACCGTCGGTTCGTGCTGGGTAAGGGGTTGTCCGCCTCTCCGGCGTTCCATCACTTCTCGTCTGAGCAGCTTGGGCTGGATGGCGATATGGAAGTGCAGATTCCCAAGTCCATCAACCGACTGCGCCTTAAAGGCTCTGGTAGCCGCTTTGTGCATGGCGGCGCATCCCTTCAGGAAGTTGTGATTCCGGTCCTGAAGGTCAACAAGAAGCGCCAGAGTGATGTCAGTGCCGTTGAAGTGGACATCCTGCGTGGGGCCAGCTCGGTGATCACTTCCGGCCAACTGGCCGTCACCTTGTATCAGTCCGGACCGGTTACCGAGAAAGTACAGCCTCGCCACCTGCGGGCCGGAATTTACACCCAGTCAGGGGAGTTGATTTCGGACAGTCACGAACTGTCGTTTGACCTGACCTCGGAGAACCCCCGCGAGCGGGAGCTTCAGGTACGCTTTGTGCTGAGCCGCAAGGCGGACGAGGCAAACGGCCAGGAAGTCTTCTTAAAGCTGGAAGAACAGCACGCCGGCACCTCTCACTACAAGGAATACAAGTCGCTCAGGTATTTGATGCGGCGGTCCTTTACCAGCGATTTTGATTTCTGAGGGTTATAGCCAATGAGTACGCTTGACCAAAAGATCAACGAACACTTCCCCGGGTTGGTGGTGCGCAAAGACCTGGTGAAAACGGTCAAGGGCAACGCCATTGTCCCCTCATATGTGCTGGAGTATCTGCTCGGCCAGTACTGCGCCACCAACGACGAGGCCACGATTCAGACTGGTATCGAGACGGTCAAGGAGATTCTGGCCAAGCACTATGTCCACCGGAACGAGGCCGGGTTGGTGCGCTCGAATATCAAGGAAAAAGGGCGCTACAAGGTCATCGACAAGATCAGTGTGGCCCTGAATGAGAAGACGGACGCCTATGAAGCGCAGTTTTCCAACCTGGGGATCAAGAAGGTATTGGTGGACTCGGGAACCGTGAAGGCCCACCCCAAACTGTTGGTGAGCGGTGTCTGGTGCATCGCGGACATCGAATACGTATTTTCTGAAGACCAGAACGTCAGCCCCTGGATCCTGTCCACCCTCAAGCCGATTCAGCTATCGCACTTCGACTACGACGCCTACGTTGCCGCGCGGCAGCAGTTCAGCACCGATGAGTGGATTGACCTGCTGATACAGAGTATCGGCTTTAACCCGGAGATGTTCGGACGGCGCAGCAAGCTGACGCAACTGGTCCGATTGATTCCGTTCTGCGAGCGGAACTACAACCTTATTGAACTTGGCCCCAAGGGGACGGGTAAATCCCACGTTTACTCTGAGTTCTCACCCCATGGGATCCTGGTATCCGGCGGTGAAGTCACCGTACCCAAGCTGTTTGTGAATAACTCCAGCGGCAAGATCGGCCTGGTGGGCTACTGGGATTGCGTGGCCTTCGACGAGTTCGCCGGCAAGCAGAAACGCGTCGATAAAGCACTGGTCGACATCATGAAGAACTACATGGCCAACAAGTCCTTCTCCAGGGGCGTGGAAACCCTGGGCGCCGAGGCGTCCATGGTGTTCGTGGGGAACACCCGGCATACCGTGCCTTACATGCTGAAGCATTCGGACCTGTTCGATGAGCTGCCGGACAAGTTCTACGATTCTGCCTTTCTGGACCGAATCCACTTCTACATCCCCGGGTGGGAGGTCGATATCATCCGGGGCGAGATGTTCTCCGACGGCTATGGCTTCGTGGTGGACTACCTTGCAGAAATCCTGCGCTCGATGCGGAACTACGATTATTCCGATCAGTACCGGGAGCACTTTACCCTTTCTTCGGATATCTCGACCCGTGACCGGGACGGTATCAACAAGACCTTTTCCGGCTTGATGAAGATCCTGTTTCCCCAGGGCGGAGCAACCAGGGATGAGGTTGAAGAAGTGCTGCGTTTTGCCATCGAGGGGCGCAAGCGGGTCAAGGACCAGTTACAGCGGATTGATACCACCTACGGCGAAGTACGCTTTTCCTATCAGGACCAACAAGGCCAGGAAATACTGGTCACGACACTTGAGGAAGAAGAGTACCCGGGTTACTACCATCAGACAGTGTCTACTCCTGATGACGGGGGGTTAGAGCCCGAGCCAGCAGCAGACAAAGGTGGCGAGCCCAAAGAGCCCCGCGCCTCCGAACCCGTACTGGAGGAAAAGCACCTGACTTTCCAGGAGAACCAAAAGGGTATCTCATTCGACGGCTTGTTTGGCGCCTACCTGAAAGGCGCCAGCAGGATCACCGTCACAGACCCCTACATCCGGCTTTTCTACCAGATCCGCAATTTCATGGAGTTTCTCGAGGCCATCGTAAAGAACAAGGCCGAAGAGGATGAAGTGGCGGTTCACCTCGTCACCGTCCGGGACGAGTTCAAGGGTGACCTGCAAGACGAGAGTTTTGAAAAGATCCAGGAATCCGCTCGCACTGTGGGCATCGACTTCACCTGGGAGTTTGATGAAAGCGGCACCATTCACGCCCGCCATATCGTCACGGACCACGGCTGGAAGATATCACTGGATCGAGGGCTGGATATCTTCCAGCACTACGAGATGAATGAAGCCTTCGCGTTTGCCAACCGGTTGCAGCAGTTTCGGTCTAGCAAGGCCTTTGAGGTGACGTTTATTAAACAAAAGCCGAATGGAACTGAGGGGGAGTAACATGAGCAGCGTAACGGCATCACTGACCAAATGGTTTTCAGGGCGCCCCCAGTGGCTCCAGATTGCGGCTACTCGGCTACTCCAGCAGTCTGAGCTTACTGACAAAGACGTCTCTGACCTCGCAACTCTGTGCCAGCAGGAGGCTAACGGGACATTGCCCAAAACGACCTGTTCCTTTCCCGCTACCGCGTTCTCCCAGGGCACAGCAGGCACCTTGCGTTTGTGTTCAATCAGTGATGTCGAAGGAGTAAACGCCCTTGCCCCGAAAAAACCACTTGAGTTTGGTAAGGGCAATATCACGATTGTTTATGGCAACAACGGGTCAGGCAAATCCGGTTACGTCAGGCTTCTCAAGCATGTATGCGGTGCCCGCGAGACGGGTACCCTTCACCGCAATGTCTATAAGCCCGGAGCTGCCGCACAGAAAGCCTGCATTTCGTTTGAGCAGGACGGCGTACTGAAGACTCATACCTGGTCAGGACAAGGTGTCTGCGATGACCTCAAGAGCGTTGATATTTTCGACACCTCGTTTGGCAAGTTCTTTGTCAGCAGCGAAGACGAGGTGAGCTATGAGCCGCCGGTATTATCGTTTTTCAGCTCGCTCATCCTCGCATGCGAAAAGGTCGCATCGGCCTTGGACACTGAGGCCAACCGGCACCAGTCCAAAAAGCCGAATATCCCCGCTGACAAGAAGGTAACTCCTGAAGGCATCTGGTACGAGGCCATCAGCGCCAAGACCACCATCCAAGACATCGACAAACATTGCGCATTTGGTGGCGCTGACGAGACCGAGATGCAAACGCTGCAACAGCGCCTTGCTGAACAGGCACCAGCGGAAAAAGCGAAGCAGCTAAGAAAACAGAAACAGCATATCGACACTCTGGTTCAGGATGCCCAAAAGTATCTGGAGCAACTATCGGACGAGAATTACCGACGGATCATTGCTGCCAAGAAGAAGTCGATCCTCAAGAAAACAGCAGCAGATACGGCGGCGGAAAAGGTATTCTCCGGCAGCGAGTTGGAAGGCATTGGCTCTAATGTCTGGAAAGAGCTATGGGAAGCGGCCCGGAACTACTCCGTATCGGCTGCCTACAAAGAAGCTGAGTACCCTAATGTATCTGATGGTTCCCGTTGCGTCCTGTGCCATCAGACTTTGACCCAGGAGGCCAAGGACCGATTGATCTCCTTCGAAAACTTCGTGAAAGGCGAAATGCAGAAAGCCGCAACGGATGCGGCCAAGGAATATGAAACCGCCAGTCAAACTATCGAGGCGCTACCGACATCGGAGACGCTTAAGACGCGTATCGATGCGGCTGGCATTCCACAGGATGAAGTCGCCAACCAGGTTACGGATTTCTTTGCTCAATTGCAGACCAGGAAAGACCAGCTGGCTGAAATCGATTCCGAAGAAGCCATTCCCGATCCTTTGCTCTCACCGAACTGGATCGAAGAAGCCAGCGCCCAGTCGCAAAGCCTCGGTGAACTCGCGGCAAAATATGACGAAGACGCCAAAAACGACAATCGAGAGGAGATCAAGAAAAAGCTAAACAGCCTGCAGGCCAGAAAGTGGTTGTCTGAGCACCGCGCCGCCATTGATGAAGAAGTCACACGATTGAAGCTACTGAACCAGATTCAGGAAGCCAAGAAGTCGACCAACACCAAAGCCCTGTCCCAAAAGAAAGGGGAGCTGGCAGAAGCCTTGATCACGGATGCGTTCGTGCAAAGGTTCAACGCGGAGCTCAAGGCCCTGGGCGCGTCTCAGGTTAAAGTTGAGCTCGTGAAATCAAAAGTCTCCAAGGGCCGCGTCCTTCATAAGCTCCAGCTTCGAGGGGCCTCTCAGAATGGGCTCGCCGATGTCCTGAGCGAGGGAGAAAATCGGATCGTTTCCATTGCGGCATTTTTGGCCGACGTCACCGGCAAGAGCAACCAAGCCCCGTTTATCTTCGACGATCCAATATCCTCGCTTGACCAAAGCTATGAGGAGGCCGTGGTTCAAAGGCTGATCGAGTTGTCTCAGGATAAACAGGTCATTGTCTTTACTCACCGCCTGTCCCTGCTGGGAACGGTCAGGCATTTTGCCGAGAAAAAGACCATTAAGCCCGATGTGGTGAGCATTCGCACTGCGGACTGGGGTACCGGAGAGCCAGCCCCCATTCCACTTTCACAGGGTGACATCAAATCCGCCCTGAACACACTCATGAATCAGCGGTATCAGGATGCAAAGAAGGCAAGTGAGAACGGCGAATTTGAACATGCCGAAATCTTGCTGAAGTCGATATGCAGCGACTTCAGGACGTTGGTGGAGCGCTCTATTGAAAATGATCTGCTGTGTGGGGTGGTTCAAAGATTCCAACGACCGGTCCATACGTTAAAGCTCAAGGATCTGGCCAAATTGAAGGACGCGGATTGCAATCTCCTTGATTCGCTCATGACCAAGTACTCCGGGTTTGAACACTCGCAGCCGACAGAATCACCTGTGGAGCTGCCGAAGCCAGATGATCTTTTGGCCGACATGACTTCATTGAAAAGCTGGCGTGAAGAATACGCGAAGCGCCTCGCCTCTGCGGTGGCGGGGTAGCAGTATGAAAATCCTCCACACATCCGACTGGCATATCGGCCGAACTCTTTACGGCAGAAAACGTTACGAGGAGTTCGATTCCTTTCTGACCTGGCTGGCGGAGACGATTCAGCAGAATGAAATCGATGCTCTTCTGGTGGCAGGTGATGTCTTTGACACCAGCGCTCCGAGCAATCGTGCCCAGGAGCTCTATTATCGGTTCCTGTGCCGGGTGGCTGCCTCATCCTGCCGGCATGTTGTCGTCATCGCGGGCAACCACGATTCGCCTTCCTTCCTCAATGCCCCCAGGGAGCTGCTCAAAGCGCTGAATGTCCACGTGGTCGGCAGTAGCTCTGAGTCCCTGGAAGACGAAGTGCTGGTGCTCCGCAGTGAGCTGAACGCTCCGGAGCTGATTGTTTGCGCCGTGCCCTACCTCCGGGACAGGGATATCCGGGTGGCGGAGGCGGGTGAGAGTGTCGAGGACAAGGAGCGGAAACTACTTGCGGGGATCCGGTCTCATTACGCCGAAGTCGCCGCCTTCGCTGAGCAGAAACGTGAGGAACTCGGAGTGGATATTCCCATTGTGGCCATGGGGCACCTGTTTACTGCCGGCGGACAAACCATCGATGGTGATGGTGTACGCGAACTCTACGTTGGCTCCCTGGCTCATGTGACGGCCGGGATTTTTCCAGCGAGCTTTGACTATCTGGCGCTTGGACACCTCCACGTCCCTCAGAAGGTGAATGGCCTAGAGACCATCAGGTACAGTGGCTCCCCTCTGCCCATGGGGTTCGGGGAGGCAAAACAGCAAAAGAGCGTTTGCCTGGTTGTTTTTAATCATGAAGAGGGCCAGGGCAAGCCGCCATCCGTGCAACTGATCGACGTGCCAGTGTTTCAAAAGCTGGAGCGCGTTAAGGGAGACTGGGAGAGCATCTCAAGCCGTATGCTCGAGCTGTCGGCAACAGACTTTCAAGGCTGGGTCGAAGTCATCTACGAAGGTGAGGAGGTCATTGGCGACTTGCGCGAACGTCTGGAGACCGCCGTCTCTGGCACTGGAGTGGAGATCCTCCGGATCAAAAACAACCGCATCATCGACCACGTGCTGGGACAAATCCATGAAGAGGAGACACTCGACGACCTGGATGTGAACGACGTGTTCGAGCGCTGCCTAGCCGTTCATGAAGTGCCTGAAGACCAGCGGCCTGAACTGCTACGGGCCTACCAGGAAACTGTTTCGTCTCTCTATGAAGACGACGTGAAAGCGGAATAGAGGGGCTGTCGATGAGAATACTGCAGGTACGCTTCAAAAACCTGAACTCCCTGGTAGGCGAGTGGGAAATCGACCTGATGCACCCAGCCTTCGCGTCTGACGGCATCTTCGCCATTACCGGCCCGACCGGCGCGGGTAAGACTACGATCCTCGATGCTATCTGTCTTGCCCTCTATGGGCGGACGCCTCGCCTGAACAAGGTTACCAAGAGCGGAAACGAAATCATGTCCCGGCAGACCGGCGAATGTTTTGCCGAGGTGACCTTCGAAACCCAGAGTGGGCGTTACCGCTGTCATTGGAGCCAACATCGGGCACGCAAGAAGCCGGATGGCGAGCTCCAGGCTCCGAAACATGAAATTGCCAATGCTGATTCCGGCGAGATCTTCGAATCCAAGATGAGAGGTGTAGCCGACCAGATCGAGTCGGCTACCGGTATGGACTTTGATCGTTTTACCCGTTCCATGTTGCTTGCCCAGGGCGGCTTCGCCGCGTTCCTTCAGGCGGCACCGGATGATCGGGCTCCGATCCTGGAGCAGATCACGGGCACAGAGATCTACAGCCAGATATCCGTTCGCGTCCATGAGCGACAGCGAGAAGAGCGAGAAAAGCTGAGCCTACTGCAGGCTGAAACAGCAGGCATCGCGATTCTCGAGCCGGAGCAGGAACAAGAGATTGCGCAGACACTCGAGACAAGGCAGAAGGAGGAAACAGACCTCGCCGCCAAGTCCGCCGAGGCCGGAAAGGCCATTGCCTGGCTCTCCATCATCGATGGATTAAAGAAGGAAATCGTCAATCTTGCCGATGAGGATAGCAAGCTGCATGTTGATATTAGGGCGTTCAAGCCCGATCGTGAAAGGCTCAACCGGGCTTTGAGTGCCTCCTCGCTTGATGGCGTATATGCAACGCTTATGGCCACCCGCAAACAGCAGGCAGATGACAGAGAGGCATTGAAAACTGAGGAGGAGGCGCTCCCTGGATTGGAATCCTCCGCCAAGGAGCAAGCCGAGACGATGAGCGCGGCTGAGCAACAAACCGCTCGGGCCAAAGAAGAGCTGAAAGCGGCCGCACCGATATTGCAAAAGGTTCGCTCCCTCGATCAGAAGCTTGCCGATCAGGAAAAGGCAGTTACGGCGGGTGATGAGGCCTGCAAGAAGGATTCGGCAAAGATTGACGCAGATACACAAACCCGGCTCAAGGAACAGGAGAAGCGTATTAAGGCCCAACAGGCATTGGAGCTTGTTGAAGGGTATCTCAAGGAGCATGCCCGGGATGAATGGCTGATCGGCGGCCTGGCTGGTGTTGAAGAGCAGTTGAGAGGCCTGCTCTTTAGGCAAAGCGAAGCCCTTCAAAAAGAGAGCGATCAAGAAACGGCCGAGAACGCTTTGAAACAGGCGACAACGTCACTCGACGACCGTCAGAAGCAATCCGGCATTCGGAAGCAGGAGCTGGAGGACGCATCAAAGCAGCTTCAGCAAGGCAAAGATGTTTTGAGCCAGCTACTGGGGGGCCGCTTGCTGCGCGAATATCGCACGGAGAAGGAAACTCTGCTGCGTGAAATGGCCTTCCTGACGAAAATAGCGGAGCTTGAAGATCACCGGGCGAAACTGGAAGACGGCAAGCCCTGCCCACTTTGTGGGGCCACCGAGCATCCCTTCGCGGAAGGGAATGTGCCTGCCTCTGATGAAACCGAACAGAAGATTGAAGCGCTGACCAAACTGATCAACAAAGCCGAGGATCAGGAAGCCGTCATCAAGAAGCTCGAAGTAGCTGAAAACTTGGCCCGTAAAAACTTGACGGAGGCTGAAAAGCTGGAGTCAGCGGCGGCTAATGACAAAAAGGCAGCCGAAAGAACACTTGCCGAGGTAAAGGGCAGCTTGGAAAAGCTCCGTGCAGACTTTGCCGAACGCAGGCACGCCGTTTCCTCCAGGCTCCTGCCGCTTGGTATTGAGAACATCCCTGAAACGGACATTTCATCGCTGCTCGAGACCCTCAAAGCACGGCTGAAGGAATGGCAGGCCCAAGTCAAGAAGAAGGCAGACATCGAGAAACAGGTTGCCGACCTCGACAGTGAGATCAAGAGACTGGATGCGGTTATCGAAACCCAAAGCACTGCCCTGGCCGAAAAACGGGAGCGCCTGGAAACACTGAAAACGGAATTTGCCGCAGGAAATGATGAGCGCAAAGCACTTTACGACGACAAGAATCCCGACGAAGAAGAGCGCGGTTTGAATAAGGCGGTATTTGACGCCGAAGGTGCCGAGAGGCAGGCCAGAGATCAGCATAATCAACTACAGCAAAGGTGGCATACCGCAAAGGCACATGTCGAGTCCCTGAGAAAGCGGATCGACCAGCGAGAGCCGGAACTGGGAAGGATGGAAACTGATTTCTCCGCAGCACTTACGCCAGTTGGTTTTTCAGATGAAGAACAGTTTCTGAGAGCCAGATTGACCTCTGAGCGGAGAGGTGAGCTGACGGTTAAGGCCAATGAATTGGATGAGCGTCAAACAGATCTGAAAGCCAGGCAAAAGGATCGGGAGACGCGCTTGGCCACAGAAATGGCCCGAAAAGTGACCGACAAATCTCTGGAAGAGCTCGAACCCCAATTCAAGGAGTATGAGGAGTCTCTGAGGGAATTGCGGGAGATCATTGCCGGTCTCAAGCACAAGCTGAGTGAAAATACGGCCGCCAAGGAGCGGATAAAGGAGAAGCAGGCGGCTATCGAGGCCCAGAGCAAAGAGTGCCGCCGTTGGGAAAATCTGCACGAACTGATTGGCTCTGCAGACGGCAAGAAGTATAGGAACTTTGCCCAGGGGTTGACCTTTGAAATGATGATTGGCCATGCCAACAGACAGCTACAGAAGATGACCGATCGCTACCTGCTGGTCCGTCACGACGCTCAGCCTTTGGAGCTCAATGTGGTTGACAACTACCAGGCCGGAGAGATTCGGCCCACGAAGAATCTTTCCGGCGGCGAAAGTTTTATCGTCAGTCTCTCCCTGGCTCTGGGTCTGTCCCATATGGCCAGCAAGAATGTCCGTGTGGACTCGCTGTTCCTGGATGAAGGTTTTGGCACGCTGGACGATGAAGCCCTCGATACCGCCCTGGAAACTCTTGGAGGCCTGCAGCAGGACGGCAAGCTGATCGGTGTTATTTCACACGTGCCTGCTTTAAAGGAGCGCATCAGTACGCAGATCCAGGTAACGCCTCAGACGGGAGGCAGAAGCCAGATATCGGGGCCGGGATGCAGCGGGTTGAGCGCTACGGAACGGGCCGTAGAGGCAGGTTAACTTGAAAATGAATCAACAGGCGATACCCCAAACACCCAGGATAACATTTCGGAAAGCTCTGAGTTGATCAGCTGGAGTGAAGGTCATCCACCGGCAATGGTAGTGCCGTAGAGTATGAGCGGGCTGAGCCAGTACCGCTCTGCGTCCTTGATCCTGATCGGGGCCTATACTGACGGACATAATGCCATGTTCCGTATGATGGAAAAGCAACTTGGCAATCGATACCTAGAAATAGTGTTCTCGTGGCGAACGCACCGCGAAAGGCTTGCGTAGTCGCCGTCCCGACACCCTCAGTTTCAACCGCCACGTCGCGACGACTAGGGAGAAACCCCTTCCAGTTTCTCTGCGCTCAGCCCAGTGCCGTGAGGTAACGCCTATTGTTTGGTTGGGTAAATTTCAAACCACGTAGGCCAGCAGCTATCAAGTTTCCGATTCCCGCTCCCACCAGGACTGAAATAACTCATCACCATGCGGCAAATAGGTGTGAACCTCCCGGCCATTCCAATCCAGCGCCAGAACCTGCAACGCAGCCTGTTGCAGTTCGGTATCCAATGCCCTCAGTCGGTTCAGCTCGAATGGCCAGTGACTGGCGTTATAAAGACCAAGCAGGAATCGCCGGATATGCCGGGCCTGGCCGCCTCCACTATGAGCGGCGTCGATCAGTATTGTGAGAGCCGGAAGCCCCTCGTCCTCCCGCTCTTGCCTCCGCTTTTCTTCCTGTTCCAGCAAAAATAGAAAGTTTTCGGGAAGCCTGGCTGTTTTGTTCGTCATGTGCAAAACCTCATATCGACCTCACGATTATGCTGCCATGTACGACTCGGGAGGCACGGCTCTCAAACTGCCCGTTTAGGGCAAGAACACCGGTTTGCCCCGAATTTATTTCAGATCGCCATTGTGGCGGGGTGATCTTTTTCGGAACTTACGCTCTACGAACGCTTCCAGACGGTCCGCGTTTCGGTAGGCCACAACGCAGATAAAAAGCACAACCGCGACAAAGCTCAGGAATGCAATCAGGGTGGCAGATAGATTCAGCATATTCAGGTCTCCAATAGTTGATGGCCCTTTCAGGGCACTTTGTTGGTTCAGGCCGCAGCATCGGCCTGTCTTTGTTCTTTGGCGACAGACGCAATCAAGTGCCGGGAGCAGCTCAGAATCTCCTGTATTTCGCTGTAGCTGTGGCCGCTCTTGAGAAGACTGGCGATGTGTTGCCTGCGCTTCAGGTCTGGCTGCCGCCCCTGGTACTTACCCTCCGTTTTTGCTTTATGGATGCCCTGGAACTGCCGGCGCCGACGGTCTTCGTAATCTTTGCGGGCCACGGCAGCCAGCATGTCGAGCATCATGGCGTTGACCGCTCGTAGAATGGAGTCGGTGAAACCGGTGTCGTCCTTCTTTTCCAGGGCGAGCCAACTGGTCGGTAATTCCGGGGAGACGATGGCTAACCGCTTGGCGGCCAGCTTTTGCTTGAGGGAGTCCCAGTCACTCTGTTTGAGGCGAGCCAGCCGATCAATTTGTTCGACCAGAACGATGTCGCCCTCGCCAGAATCTGCGATTAGTTTCATCAGCTCGGGGCGGTGCAGGGTAGCGCCGGACACATTCTCCACGTAGAAAGCGGCAATACGCTGACCGTGGTTGGCTGCGAACTGTACCAGTAACTCCCGGGCTCGCTCCGCGTTCTGTTCCTGCGTGGATGCCCGCAGGTAGGCTCGAATAAACATCGTCGGTTCCTCAGTCTGTTATAAGTGGTTCTCTCTGGCCGGTCTGGTTTAGGTGGTTCTGTTGGCCGTTACCGGGTTCGAACCTCTGGTTTCTCTGATCTGTACCCATAAAGAACCACTTCAGTAATCGAAAAACTCCCCGAACGGATCGTCCGCTCGATAAATCTGGTTGATTCTGTCGTCATCGATGAAACCCTCTGTACCGCCATTGCTCCCATTGCCGGAAGTTGCCTTGTTGCTCGCGCCGGTTGCGGCCTCACCAGTGCCTCGACTGAACGACGCCATCTTTTCCTCGAATTCAGGAAACGTCATTTCCCCATCGGGTCCCTTGGCGAAAAACGTCTTGTATGCACCGACTATGGCCAGTGCGAAGCGAATGAACAGTACGACCACCCACAGCACGAACAATAGATACCATGCGTAAAGGGCTGCCTCGGTACCCCTAAAGGCGAGCTCCACAACGCCGATCCCGGTGAGCCCCACTGCTGCGATTTTTGCCACTCTCACCATGGCTTTGTCCTCGATAGTTCTTTACTTCGAAGCTACCAGAACCTGAGAAAATGCAAGTTTTGCCCGGGATCAGGCCGCTGCGGCTTGCCCGGGCAGCCACGGCAGTTTCACCTTGCTGTAGACCTCATTCGTCATCGCCTTCAAATCTTCCACGTCCAGGCGTGGAACCAGCAACGCCGTGCCTTGATATCGAACTCGCGGGTAGTCGGATGGCTGGAATACGCCATGAGGGAGGTCGTCCTCATCACCCAGCCACTGTCTGAGCCGAAGGTCGATACACCAGCCCTGTTCGAGCTCGACCCAGCAATGGGGTGAAGTGGTCATGCGGCTCAGCCGGTCCTCCGCGTATCCGATCCGGCATTGATGGAAGATGCCTCGCTCGCTCAGGGCATTGCTGATCACAAAAGTCATGTAGACGCTATCGACTCTCAGGTCCTCCAGCGGCAGCAGTGCCAACTCAAGTTCATCGTGCCAGTCACTCATGGCCGGGCTCCCTGAACATCAGCTGTTGACCCTGTTCATACAACACCGGATAGGGGAGTGGCTCGCCGTCCTGGATCACGGTGTTCGGTGGAAAGTACATCACTATCCAAGGAGGCATGCCGGCGCTGACAGCGCCATAGAATTCATCTACAGGAAAGGTGAGTTCATGGCCGGACTGCCGAAATACCAGTCGGGAGTATTTCTCGGGGTGGTTGGCAGCGATGTTGTAACTGGCAGCTTCACCGCCGATGACATAGCTTGGCGTCTTCCAGTGATTCGGCTGTTGGATGTTGTAGGCGATGACGCAGTTATCGCCGGTACAGCCATATCGCTCGGCTTTTACTGACCACAGCATGAGCGGGTGCCCGTCAATCTCCGGCGTCTTCACGTTTGTGAGTTTCGTTGCCGTAATTGCCATCGATTTAGCGGCCTGGGTGATGGCCTCATCCACGACGGCAATATAGTGGTCATAGGCGTCATCCTCGTTCGCCGCCAGTGATTCCGGCATCCAGCCCATCAGGCTGGGTCGTGCCGAAGGGTTGTCCGGCGTCATCATGATGTCAGTGGCATTGAAGAGCAGCGTCTGGGTGCCAGTAAGATGACGAAGCGGCGCATCTAGTGAAGTAGCCAGACTGGCCAGGTTAAGGGCGCTTACCAACAAACCCTTTCGATACGAGCGCGTCCCGTCTGGTGAATCCCGCAGGTCCTGATCGTAGACGCCGCCGGCACGGGCCAGATTCAGTGCGCGGGATGATTCGTCGTCATAGTGTCGAGGCGTGGCAGCGCAACCCGCGAGCGCGGCTGTAGTTACAGCAAAACAAATGGTCTTCAACTTGGTCATTTTGAACTCCTGCGTTTTCTAAAATACTTGCACGAAGTTTCAAATACGCAAGAGGAAAATCAAAAAATATTCAATATAATCAATGGTTTGTACTTTCAGTACAAACTTCGATGTATCAGCAGTGGTGCATCGGGAGTGCCGATCTTGCTAGACTTGCCAGCAGGTTTTTTCGGTTGAGACAAGGTGTTGGTAAATCGGAAAAGGATCAGAAATTCCCAGTTTCCCACTTATCCCAGTTTATAATCGTGGGTAGTAACCGATTGGGCCAATCAGAGATAAAGTTTCTATCCATGGGTAGTAAAATGGGTAGTGCTGGTCGAATATCGATGCAAAAATAATGTAAACATCTGTTTTTAAAGGATTTTAATTTATTATTCTTTGAGCAGGTTCAGAATATCGAATAAAGTCTCAGGATATTTCAATCAATCCTTAAATCCCTGTTTTTAGCTGCACTTTCGCACGAATTCCCTTACCAGCCAGTCCGAGCATATCCACCACTGCCCACCATAAAAGGTGGGCAACCTGGTGGGCATCCAGGCCCGATTTCAAGCCGAAGTAATAAAGAAAAGAAAGGCCCGGGGCACAGGCTCTGGCCCCGGTGGAATCCACGGATAGCCCATATGGGGTATGTCCGCGTTCTACCTACTCCCTACACTCAAGAAACTTTGATTTGGGACTGGTGGAACGACGATGAAAAAAACGGCCTTACTCCTCATTGCTTCGGTGGCATCGGCCACACTTCTTTCCGGGTGCGGCGGCTCCTCCTCTTCCGGCGGCGGCGCCGAGGATGGCGATGCCGGCCTGAGCATCAACGGTACCGCCACCGCTCCAGCCGGGGCGGTGGCCATTCACCCTCAACCGGGCTTTCTGGAGATCGCCCTGAACCTGCTGATTTCCTCCGCCAATGCGGCGATCACCGGTCTCGATCCGGTGGCGGGTGCCACCGTCCAACTTCTGCGAGTCGATGACGAAGGCAACCCGGTGGGCGATGTGCTTGCGGAAACGGTTACCTCGATCAGCGGGGATTATACTTTGCCCCTGCCACAAGATGTGAACCTGGCGGGCAATCTGCTCGTGCGTATCACCGGGTCCGGTGCTCAGATGCGCGCCCAGGTGGTCGACCAGACAGTGGACATCAATCCGGCATCCGAATTCGTGCTGCGAAAATTTATTGAACAAGGGGCGGATCTTGACCAGTTGACCGTCTCCGAAGTGGTGACATTAAAAGGCAAGGTGGATACGTTCGACCTCACCGCAGGCAACGATCTCAGTGACATGCTTTCCAAACTGGACCTGGAAGTGGGTGAGTTTGTGGAACAGCAGGTCGCGGCCATCAATAGTCAACCGGGCGATGCCAGCGGCGTTGCCGGCAACTATCGTAGCTCCGCCTTCGGCCTGGGCTTGCATGACAGCGACAACGAAAACTTCGGCACCTTCGCCAATGATCTCTGGTTAAGCGAATTCCGTTTCGCCGACGGCGGTGACAATGTCGTGTCAATCACGCTGGAGACCGAAGAGAATGCCTATTCCAACTTCTCCGGCCCCAGTGTGGCAACCGCTTCACTGTTCTATGAAACCGGCATCGAGGATAGTGAAGTCCTTTCGGGTACCTTGAGTGATTCCGGCCTCCTCACCATAGAGGGCCCCTTCGAAGAAAGCGTGAACGGTGATTACGCCTTTCGCTACCCCGCAATGGTCTACAACCTGCAGAAAGTGAAAGAGAAAGGCCTGTTTTTCCTGCTTTCCCAGGAAGCCGCGGTACGCTATGGCACCACCGACACCAATGGTGATCAGCAACCGGATGCGTTGAACCCCAATGACCGGAAAGGAGACGAGGCGTTTCGGGCCCTGGAGGTCTTCGCACGCACCCCCTCGTCCATGGAGAGCTCCGATCTTAACGGCACTTTCGGGCGGGTTTTCATGGAGACCTACGTGCAGTCCGGTGTTATCGAGCTGCAGACTGAAGTCAGCCGCGTCACTTTTAACGGCGACGGCACCTTCGACCAAGGCGGCGGCACCGGGCACCGGGTCGGACTGGAAAGCAGCGGCGCCACCTATATGGCCCTATCCGAAAACGGCTCCACGGGAGAGCCTATTGTCACTTCCGCCCAAGGGGATATTGTTTCGGCGGGCAGCGAACAAGGGCAGCCGACGGCCACCGATGGGTTCATCAACGACGACTTCGACTTCATCGCCTTCGCGGAAACCGAAAACAACGACACTCTCTGGGCGGAATTCAACAAAACTCTGATGGTGAAATTACCGGAAAGCACCCCGGATATCGCCGGTAAGCGATACCGTTTGATGTTGTTGTCCGTGTCACTGGAAGGCGTCGGTAACGGCACCAGTGATATTGAGATGATCAACAGCCGGTTCAACAGCTACATCAATCTGAGCAGTGCCACCGCCGGCACCCTGGACGGCAACTTTACCGTGGTGGAAAAACGCGGTCTCGGCGGTGATCTTTCCGTGGAGCAGGACAGCGTCAATCAACCCGTGGCCGTGAGCGTCGACGCCCAGGGCGCCACAACACTGACCCTCAACGACGAAGACGGTCATAACCTCATGGAAGGGTTCTTCAACCAGGATGCCAGCCTGGGGGTGTTCACCACCCGTTGGGTACCGGATGATGGCGATCCCAATGAACTCGGCCTGGTGGTGCTGGTCGATGTTACGGAAGACACTCCCGACATACAGTAAAAAATCCGCAGGCCAATTCCGGCCCCGCTCCGTCGGGGCCGTTTTCGTTGCACCCCCGGCAAACGCTTTCTATGATCAAGGTCATATTTCGCCGAGCCCGGGGCCTCTGTCTTGCAGAATGATAATGACGATCTGATTGGCAAGATCTATGAAACAGCCTTGTCCCCCGGCGATTGGGTGGAACTGCTGGACACCATTACCGGCTGGACCTACACCACGCCGTCAAGGGATACCCCCGATGCGCCCGTTCATGTGGAACGCTTGATCGGCCACCTTGAGCGGGCGGTACGCGGCAGCTCCTATATACATGCTCTTGAGGACCGCACACAGCTCCTCAATACCATGTATGACCAAATGCCCTGGCCAATGCTGATGCTCGACCAGGAAATGCATGTAGTGGAATGCAACCTGGCGGCGCGTCAGACGCTCACCCGCGAGCCGGTAACCTTGCTCCCCGATGGGCAACTACGCATCGCCGACCGGGAATTGAAGCAGTCATTGAAGCGGGTCAATAACCGCGCGGCCGGCCGGCATACCCAACTGCTCACTTCACGACACGCCGCGGTGACCCTGCTCTGTCTGCCAGTGAAGAAGTCCGACGCCGCGGGGACCATTAGCCGGGTGCGGACTATTATCTGGGTATTGGCGGGTCAGAATGTGGTGACTCCCTCTCCCGAATCCTTGAAAGCCATCTTCCCCATCACTCATGCGGAATCCCGCCTTCTTCACCTGCTGTGTAAGATCGGAAATCTCAATCAAAGCGCGGCATTGCTGTCGATCAGCGTTCATACCGCTCGCGCTCAAATCAAGTCCGCCATGGCAAAGCTGGACGTCAACAGCCAGGTACAACTGGTAAGCCAGGCAATGGGGCATGCTCTGGTGCAGACCGCTCCGCCCGGGACGACCTCACCGGTACCGGAGCGCACCATGACTCTGGCCGACGGCCGGGTATTGAGCTGGTTCGAGTACGGTGATCCAGCCGGGCGGCCGGTCCTGACATTGGATAACCTCGGTGGCGCACTCCCAGACCACCGCCTGTTCGAAACCTGGTATCGCGAACAGGGTCTGCGCATGATCCTGATCGTAAGGCCCGGTTACGGCCTTTCAACCGCAAGGCCGGAGATGGAGTTCCGGGATTTCAGTCCGGATATCCGCGCGCTATGCCGCCATCTCGACATCGAACGACCACCGATGGCGGCCTATTGCGGCGGCGGTCCCTATGCACTGTGCTCCGCCGCTATGGATCCGGATCTGTTTGATCGACTGGGGCTGCTATCCAGTACTGTTCCGATCGAACACTTCGAGCTGGACAAGCTTGACCCTATCCACGCCATGCTGCTGCGTATCTTCCGTAAGGATCCACGTCTGTTCGTCTTGGTCGGACGGCTCGCCCTGCGCGGAATGCAGCGCTCGCCGGAAAAGTATTTCTCACGGCTGGCCAAATCCCTGTGCCCCGAAGACCAGGCCGTACTCGGAGACCCGGACCTGCTGGCCCGGCTGATCGAGCGCATGAAGCTCAGTCATTTCCAAGGCGCCCGCATCATCATTGATGAGTATCTGCGTATGCAGCACCCCTGGCATGTGGATCTCAGCCAGATCAGCGTGCCTATCACCTACTGGCACGGGGAGGAGGACCGCATCATCTCCATCGGCAGCGCCCGTGGCCTGGCCGCTGGCCTGCCCAACGTCAGCTTTCGCAGTTTCCCGAGCCAGGGACGTTTTATGATCTACAGGGTCTGGAAGGCGTTTCTAACTGAACTGCTCGAACTTTCCTGCCGCGAGGAATCACCCCATCGATTGACGGCGCCAGCCGCCGCTCAGGTCCGCAAGCTGGCGCGGAATGCCGGGTCGTCCAGATAGGCCACGTTGAGCCGGGTCCAGGGCACCCGGTCGCGGCGGTCCACCGAGAAGATCGAACCCGGGGCGAGCATGACGCCCCGTTCCAGGCAGCGGCGGGTCAGGTCGTTGGCGTCGCCGATGCCGGGGAAGCGAGCCCAGAGATAGAGGCTCTGCTCGGGGCGGTGGAAGACGTCGGCGCCCAGTTCGTCGAGCACGCGCAGGCCGGTGACGGTGGCGGCGCGCAGTTTTTCCTGCAGCCGGGACAGATGGCGCAGATAGTTCCCCTCCCGAAGAATCACGTCCACGGTGCGTTCGGCGTATTCGGTGCCGCCGATGTGCAGCAGCATTTTCACGTCCGCCAGCTCGCTGATCAGGCCTTCGTCACCGGCCAGAAAACCCACCCGCAGGGCCGCGGAGATCGGCTTTGAAAAGCTGCCCACGTAGAGGGTGCGCCGAAACTGGTCCAGGGTGGACAGCCGGGTGCAGGTGTTGAGCTTGAAGTCGGCCATGGCGTCGTTTTCCACCACCAGCAGTTTGTGCTTCTCCGCCAGTTCCAGAATGCGCCGGGCCTTTTCCTCGGACAGGTCGGTGCCGGTGGGGTTGTGCCCCACCGATTGCATGAAGAACAGGGCCGGCTTTTCCCGTTCCAGCCAGCGTTGCAGCGCGTTCAGGTCCGGGCCATCAATGCGACGGGGCACCGGCAGCATACGCGCGCCGTGCAGCTGCAGCTTGCCGAACAGGGGGTAATAGCCGGGGCTTTCCACCAGCACCGGGTCGCCGGGTTTGACGAAGCGACGGATGATCAGGTCCATGCCGTGGTTGGCGCCGAAGGTGGTCAGCATCTGGCCGGGGCCGGCGTTGATGCCGTAGCCGGCCAGCTTTTTCACCAGTTGCTCGCGCAGGCTGGCGTTGCCGTAGCGGTTGCCGTAACGGAACAGGGTAGTGACGCCACCGCGCACCACCTGGCGATGAAACTTGTCCAGACGCATGTCCATCAGCCAATCCACCGGCGGAAAGCCTTCGCCCAGATGGGAGTGCCCCGGCTCCCGCACCAGTTGCTGCCGCATCATCCAGATGGTGTCCAGAGCCCGGGCATAGGGCGGCGGCGTCTGGTCTCCGTCGCCGGCGGCGGGCACCGCGCGCACGAAAAAGCCACGTCCGTGGCGGGCCTCCACCAGACCCTCGGCGGCCAGGTATTCGTAGGCGGTGATCACGGTGTTCTTGGAGTAACCGTGCAGCCGCATGTACTCCCGCAGAGACGGCAGCTTGTCCCCTTCGCGGAGGATACCCTCGGCAATCTGTCCCGCGATATCGGACGCGATCCGTTGTGTCAGGGTGATTCTCCGCATCGTCACGATGTCCTTTTGGTCCGCCCCACTGTTTGTGCTAACTGTACCTTTTTCATGGGTACAGGCGCCGATATGTTAGATCGAAACCGGCGCGATCACACGCGCCCTCTAACAACAACGCTGCCCAGAAGGGGTCTTCAGTGACTGCCAGTTCCCAACTCCCCGGTTTCCGCAATCTTTCTCCGTCCGAGCGCCTGGAGGTGCTGCGCCGACAGTTCGGGCTGAGCGAGAAGGACACCGCCCTGCTGCGCGACCAGGGCGCGCTGCCCATGGAAATCGCCGACGGCATGATCGAGAACGTGATCGGCAAGTTCGAGCTGCCCCTGGGGCTGGCCGGCAACTTTATGATCAACGGTCGCGAGGTGGTGGTGCCGATGGCGGTGGAAGAGCCCTCGGTGGTGGCGGCGGCGTCCTACATGGCCAAACTGGCGCGCCCCGCGGGCGGCTTCCTGACCTCCAGCAGCGCGCCCTTGATGCGCGCGCAGATTCAGATCATCGGCCTGGACGATCCGGCCCACGCCCGCCTGAGCCTGCTGCGCCATCGCCAGCGCATCATCGAGCTGGCGAACAGCAAGGACGCCCTGCTCAACAAGCTGGGTGGCGGCTGCCGTGACCTGGAGGTGCATCTGTTCACCGACAGCCCGCGCGGCCCCATGGTGGTGGCCCACCTGGTGGTGGACGTGCGCGACGCGATGGGCGCCAACACCGTTAACACCATGGCCGAAGCGGTGGCACCGCTGATGGAGGAGATCACCGGCGGCAAGGTGCGCCTGCGTATTCTGTCCAACCTGGCCGACCTGCGGCTGGCCCGCGCCCAGGTGTCCATCGCTCCCGAACACTTTGAAACAGATGCCTTTGGTGGCGCGGACGTGATCGACCGTATCATCGACGCCTACACGTTCGCCGCCATCGATCCGTACCGCGCGGCCACGCACAATAAGGGCATCATGAACGGCATCGATCCGCTGATCGTCGCCACCGGCAACGACTGGCGGGCGGTGGAAGCCGGCGCCCACGCCTGGGCCTGCCGCAAGGGCCATTACGGCTCGCTGACCACCTGGGAGAAGGACGCCCGCGGCCACCTGGTGGGCACCATCGAGATGCCGATGCCGGTGGGCCTGGTGGGCGGCGCCACCAAGACCCATCCGCTGGCGCAATTGTCCCTGCGGCTGCTGGGCGTGAAGACCTCCCAGGAGCTGTCGGAGATCGCCGTGGCGGTGGGCCTGGCGCAGAACCTGGGCGCCCTGCGCGCGCTCGCCACCGAGGGCATTCAGCGCGGTCATATGGCGCTGCATGCCCGCAATATCGCGCTGTCCGCCGGCGCCCGGGGCGCCGAGGTGGATCAGCTGGTGCGGCAAATGGTGGAGAACCACGACGTGCGCGCGGACCGCGCGGAAGCCCTGCTGAAAGCGTTGCGCGAGCAATGAGCGAGGCGGTCCGGCTGGTGGAGGTCGGCGCCCGCGACGGGCTGCAGAACGAAGCCCGCACGCTGACACCGGCGGTGCGCGCCGAGCTGATCGGGCGTCTGGTCGAGGCGGGGCTGCGGCATATCGAGGCCGGCGCCTTCGTATCGCCGCGCTGGGTGCCGCAAATGGCCAGCACCGACGAGGTGCTGGCGCGGCTACCGAAGCGGCCGGATCTGACCTACAGCGTGCTGGTGCCCAACGAGCGCGGCATGAGCGCGGCGCTGGCCGCCGGCGCCGATGAGGTGGCGGTGTTCACCGCCGCCTCGGAAACGTTCAACCAACGCAATATCAATTGCTCCATCGCCGACAGCCTGGCCCGCTTCGAACCGGTGCTGGCGCAGGCCCGCGAGCACGGTGTGCCGGTGCGGGGTTATGTATCCTGCGTGCTCGGCTGCCCGTACGACGGCGCGGTGCCGGTGGCCCAGGTGGTGCGTACCGCCTCGGCGCTGGCGCGGCTGGGCTGCCATGAAATCAGCCTGGGCGACACCATCGGCGCCGGCGTGCCGTCGGCGGTGAAAGCGCTGCTGACCGCCTGCGCCACGGACATACCGGTGCAACGGCTGGCGGTGCACTTTCATGACACCCGGGGCATGGCGGTGGCCAACTGTCTGACCGCCCTGGAACAAGGCGTGCGCGTGTTCGACAGCTCGGTGTCCGGCCTGGGCGGCTGCCCCTACTCGCCCGGCGCCACCGGCAACGTGGCCAGCGAGGAGCTGGTGTACCTGTTCGAAGGCCTCGGCCTGGACACCGGCGTGGACCTGGACCGGCTGGTGGCCGCCGGCGGCTTCGTGGACCAGCACCTGGGTCGCGCCACCCAATCCCGGGTGGCCCGCGCCCAGCGCGCCAACAATACGACAAAAAATCCGGAGGAGAGATGATCGAAAACACCGGCCTGCCCCTGCCCCCCAAGGGCGCGCTCAAGGACGTTATCGTTCTGGACCTGACGCGCGTCGTCGCCGGCCCGTACTGCGCCATGCTGCTGGCCGACATGGGCGCCACCGTGATCAAGATCGAGCATCCTCGCGACCCGGACCTGACCCGCGCTTTTCCTCCGGCCCTCGGCGGAAGCGAAGAAGCCATCAGCGGCTTCTTCGCGCAATACAACAGAAACAAGATGGCGATCAGCCTCGACCTGAAAGCGGCCGCCGGCCGCGACCTGTTCCTGGAAATGGTGGGCAAGGCGCACATCGTTCTGGAGAATTTCCGGCCCGGCACCATGGACAAACTGGACCTGGGTTATGAGGTACTCAAGGCCACCAACCCGGCCATCGTGATGACCTCGATCAGCGGCTTCGGGCAAAACGGACCCAACGCGCCGCGCCCCGCTTTCGACAGCAGCGCCCAGGCGTCCGGCGGGCTCTGGTCCATGAACGGCACCGTGGAAGAGCCGATGCGCGTGGGCACGGTGCTCGGCGATCTGAGCGCCGCGCTGTACGGCGCCATCGGCACCCTGGGCGCCTTGCGCGAGGCGGAGCGCGGCGGGCAGGGCCAGCACGTGGATATTTCCCAGCAGGACTCGATCATTTCGCTGACCGAGAACGCCCTGGTCAACTACACCGCCACCGGCAAGGTGGCGGTGCCGGAAGGCAACGGCCATCCGTTCGTCAAACCCTACGGCCGCTTCGCCTGCAAGGACGGCTACGTGTTCTTCGGCGCCTACACGGACAAATTCTGGCGCGAAGCCTGCCTGGTGTTCGGCGACGAAGCCCTGATCAGCGACCCCGAAATCGACACCATGGCCAAGCGTTTCGACCACGAGGTGTACCAGCGCCGCGTGCATCCGGTGGTGGAGCGCTGGTGCGCCGCCTACACCAAGGCGGAGCTGGAAGAGATGACCGGGTCCCGATTCCCGCTTTCGCCGATCAAGACCATCGACGAGGTGGTCGAGGATCCCCATGTGCGCGAGCGCAACATGGTGATCCCGGTGGACTACCGCGGCGCCCGCTTCGAGGTGTTCGGCAACCCGGTAAAGATGTCCGGCGGCACCAACGAGCAGGGCGCCCGCGCACCCATGGTGGGCGAGTCCAACCAGGCGGTGTACCAGGGCTGGCTGGGCCGCTCCGAGCAAGAGTTGGAAGCACTGCGGCGGGACGGTGTGGTGTAACGCCGCGCCCGCCTTTTATTCCTGAGCAAGAAAGTATTCCTGAGCAAGAAACCATTAAACAACAAAATAAGGTATCGCTATGAACGGTAAACATTTCGCCAGCCTGGCGCTGGTCTGCACCGTCCTGTTCGGCACCCTGAGCGGCGCCGCCGACGCCCGCACCCTGCGCTACGCCATCGGTCATCCGCCCAGTTCCTTCGTGGTCGATGTGGCCAAGCAGTACGCCGAGACCGTCGAGGAACAGTCGGACGGTGATCTCAAGGTGCGTGTCTTTCCCATGTCGCTGCTGAACTTCGCGGAAACCTCCGGCGGCGTGCGCGACGGCATGGCCGACATCGGTTTCGTGCTGACCTCCTATTTCCCGTCCGAATTTCCGCACAGCAACGTGGCGGTGGAAGCCTCCATGCTGGTGGGCCTGCTGGGTGAAAAAGCACGCGGCCGGGAGGGCATGATCTTCATGGGCGCGCTTTCCGAGTTCACCTTCTTCAAATGCTCGGAGTGCAACCAGGAGTTCAAGAAGCAGAACCAGGTGTACACCGGCAGCACCGGCGGCACCTCCTACGGTCTGGTGTGTAATAAGCCGGTGGAAACCGAAGCGGACCTGAAAGGCATGCGCCTGCGCGTCGGCGCCGCCAACTGGTCACGCTGGGCGGAGGCGGTGGGCGCCTCGCCGGTGACCATGTCCGCCAACGAAATGTTCGAGGCCCTGAGCCAGGGCGTGGTGTCCTGCATCGTGCTGGCATCACCGGAAATCCATAACTTCGGCCTCACCGATGTGGTTACCGACATCAACATGGACGTACCCGGCGGCCCGATGCCGATCGCCGGCACCAATATCAACGCCGATACCTGGAAGGATCTGTCCGAGGAACAGCGTACCGTGATGCTGCGCGCCGCCAGCGTGTTCTCCGCCGGTGTGCCCTGGATCTACCACCAGCATGAAGATCGCATTCTGTCCGAGGCCGAGGAGCGTGGCGTCAAAATCCACCATGCCGACGCGGCGCTGATCGAGAAGAACCGTGCCTTTATCGAACAGGACATGCAACATATCGCCGAGGATTACAAAGCGCGCTATGGCGTCGAGAACGGCGAGGCCCTGATCAAGGAATTCCGCGCGCTGCTGGAAAAGTGGACCGGCCTGGTCCAGGACGTGGACAGCGAAGAAGCGCTGGCCGACCTCTACTGGCAGGAGATTTTCTCCAAAGTGGACGTCAGCCAGCACGGTCTTTAAGAGTACGGCGCGGCCCCCTTTCGCCGCGCCCTTTTTTTGTGGCCCGCCACCCGTGGCGGCCACCGTTATGGCGATAAAGACATGAGCATTCTGACCGACGAGCTGCGCGCGCTGATCGGCACCGAGGTGGCGCCGTTCGAGTTCGAGATCAGCCGCAACGACATCCGTAAGTACGCGGTGGCCACCGGCCAGCGCCAGCAGCGCTATCTGAACGGTGACGAGGCACCGTTGTTGTTCCTGTTCAGCGCCATGATGCCGGTGATTCCGTTGTCCGAGCTGCTGCCGGACGGGCGCCAGCCGGACAGCCCGCTGATTCCCGAGCTGCCATTGAAACGCATCATGGCCGGCGGCAGCGAATACCGCGTTCACGGCCGGATCCTGCCCGGCCAGGTGCTGGTCTGCCGGCAAAAGCTGTCGGATCTTTACGAAAAGCAAGGCGGCTCCGGACCGCTGATTTTCATGGTGTTCGAAAACCGTTTCGAAACCCGGGACGGCGAACCCGTGGTCACCGAATATCTCACCCGGATCGCGAGGTAACCGCCATGTCCAGACCTTCGATCGCCGTTGGCGACACTCTGGAAACGCGCCGCTTCGAAGCGGACAGCGTGCAGCTTTTTCTTTATAACGCGGCGATCTGGAATCCGCACCGCATTCATTACGATCTGCCCTACACGCAGCAAGCCGAAGGTCATCCACAATTGCTGATCGACGGCCCTTTGCAAGGCGACTGGCTGACACAGATGGTGGAGGAGTGGCTCGGCGAGCATGGCGTGCTGGTCTCGTTTACCTACAGCAACCGGCTGGCCGCCTATCTCGGCGACGTGCTGACCGGCGCCGGCCAGGTCACCGAGTGCGATGAACAGGGCGCCACCCTCAGCCTGACGCTGAACAATCAGAACGATAAAACCACCACCGTGGCCACCTCCCGGGTGCGCTTCCAGGCGCGCGCCTGAACCGGCCCGTGGGCATGCGGGAGAAAACATGATATACCGGCTAGGACGTTGGCTTTCGGGCCTGACGGATTTCACCACCCTGATCGGCGGGCTTGCCATCGCGCTGATGATGCTGCACATCACCGCCGATGTGGTGCTGCGCTTTCTGTTTTCGTCACCGCCTCCCGGCACCATCACCTATGTGTCCAACTACTACATGGTGATCGCCGCCTTCGTGCCGCTGGCCTACGCGGAAAAGCTGGATGCCCATGTCAGCGTGGAAGTGGTGGTGGAGCGCCTGCCCGATAAGCTGCAGCGCCATCTGGCGCACTGGCTGCTGCCGGTGAGCGCCATCGTGGTCGGCTTCATGACCGTCAAGACCTGGGACGAAGCCGTCACCAAATACCAAAGCGGCGCCGCCCTGGTGGAAGGGGGTACCACCATCATCACCTGGCCGGGCTACTTTATGCTGCCGCTTGGCCTGGGCCTGATGGTGCTGGTGCTGGCCTATAAATTCCTGGTGTATCTGACCGGCGCCCGCAGCGGGCTGCGTGTCAGCGACGAAGAGCGCCGCCGCGAGGCGGACGTGCGCCCCCAGGCCAGCGGGGAGGGCGCGCCCCATGAGTGACGTTCAAATCGGCCTGTCCGGGCTGGCGGTGCTGTTCGTGTTGATCGCCCTGCGTTTGCCGGTGGCCCTGGCACTGATCGGCGTCTCCTTCGCCGGCCTCTGGTACATGATGGGCTGGGGCATCGCCTGGGGGTCCCTGGGGCTGATTCCCTATCAGTTCTCCGCCAACTGGGTGCTGAGCTCGGTGCCCATGTTCCTGTTGCTCGGCTACGTGTGCTACCACGCACAGTTGACCCAGGGCCTGTTCCGGGCGGCGCGCCTGTGGCTGACCCGTATTCCCGGCGGGCTGGCGGTGGCGTCCATTTTCGGCACCACCGGCTTCGCCGCGGTGTGCGGTTCGTCGGTGGCCTGCTCCGCCGCCATGGGCCGGGTAGCCGTGCCGGAGATGATCGAGCACCGTTACCAGCCCGGTCTCGCCACCAGCACCGTGGCCATTGCCGGCACGGTGGGCGCGCTGCTGCCGCCGTCGATCATCATGATTCTGTACGGCATCATCGCCCAGGAGTCGATCACCAAACTGTTCCTGGGCGGCATCGCCGCCGGCCTGATCACGGTGCTCGGTTACATCATCGTGGTGGTGACCCGGGTGAAACTGAATCCGGCCCTGGCGCCCTCCACCACGGAGCACATCGACCGCGCCGAGAAATGGAAAGCTCTGTGGGAAGTGTGGCCGGTGGTGGCGATCATGGTCGGCATCTTTGGCGGTCTGTTCGCCGGGCTGTTCACGCCCACCGAAGCGGGCGCCGTGGGCGCCGCTCTGGCCTGCGTGGTGGCGCTGTGCAAACGCACACTCACCTGGGGCCGCTTCCGCGACGCGGTGCTGGAAACCCTGCTCACCACCGGCACCTTGCTGATCATCGCCATGGGCGCCAGCCTGCTGACCCGCTTCCTGTCGCTGTCCGGCGCCGGCGATTTCCTGTCGTCGATGGTGATCGACGCCGGCGCCAGCACCCTGGCGATACTGCTGATCATCGTGCTGATCTATCTGCTGCTGGGCATGTTCCTGGAGCCCATTGGCGCCATGCTGCTGACACTACCCATCGTGCTGCCGATCATCGACAGCGTCGATCTCAGCCTGATCTGGTTCGGGGTGGTGCTCACCAAACTGCTGGAGATCGGCATGGTGACGCCCCCCATCGGCATGAACATCTTCGTGATCAAAAGCGTGGTGGGGGATCTGGTCGCCACCGGCGCCATCTTCAAGGGCGTGCTCTGGTTCCTGGTGATGGACATTCTGGTGCTGGCGGTGCTGATGGCGTTCCCGGACATCATTCTGTTCCTGCCCCGCGTGCTGGGCTGATCGGCGCGCGGCTCAGGCCGCCCGCCGGGAGCGCAACCACACCGCCAGCCCCTGGCTGTTGAGCGTCAGGTCCATGCCCAGCACCGCGTCGAGCCGGTCGTCGTCCATCCGGACGCCGTGCTCGCGCACCTGGCGGAACAGGTAGTCGCGCAGGGCGGTGCGCAGGGCCGCCTCCAGCTCGTCATCCCCAACCTCGCCCGCCACCCGCTCGGCCAGATCCACGTAGTCGTCCACCTGGCCGCGCAGGCGTTCGCCCAGGGTGCCGGGGTTTTCCACCGGCCCATAGTGAGTGAGGTACATGCGCTCGGCGTCCAATGCCATCAGCTTACCGATGGAGGCCTGCAGTGCCGGCGGATCGAACTGTACCGGCGTGGTGGTGGGCAAAATGAACGGGCCTTTCTCCGTGGTCAGCGGTGGATAGGAGAGCCCGAAGGTATCGCCGGTGAAGACCCCGGCGGAAGCCGGATCGTACACGCAGAAATGGTGCCTGGCGTGGCCCGGCGTATCCAGGAACACCAGCCGGCGATCCCCCACCGTCACCTCGTCGCCGTCCCCGGGGGTGTGCACCCGGGACGCCGGCACGGGCAGGATCTCGCCATAGGTTTCGCGGAACGCCGCCTCGCCGTACACGGCGGTGGCGCCCGCCACCAGCTTCGCCGGCTCGATCATGTGCCGCGCCCCGCGCGGGTGCACCAGCAAGGTCGCTTCGGGCAGCGCCGCCATCAGCCCGCCCACGCCGCCGGCGTGGTCCAGGTGCACATGGGTGGGAATCACATACTTGACCTGCCGCCGGTCGATGCCCCGCTCCGCCAGCAGGTCGAGAATGATCGGCACCGTGTGGTGGGTGCCGGTCTCGATAATGGCGAACTCGTCGCCGCCGCGCAGCAGGTAGCAGGCCGCCAGTTCCTCGCGGAGCATGGCGGTGTCGATGCGGGTAATGTCGTGGCCAAGGTCTTCGTAGATATCGAAGGATGACATTTCAGCTCCTGGCGGGTGGATTCCTCTTCACACTGATTTTGACCTCAATCAGGACATCCGCCAAATCGCCAGGCTTCCAAAACTTGGGGGAAACCCCATTCTCTCCACTTTGACCTCATGGCGCTCCAGTAATTTCAGCAGGCGCTCTTTCCATCCACTCCCGGGACTGATCCGATCAAGCAGAAAAACAAGAGTGACGATGGTGTTATAGATTCTCCGCTCCGCATCAGGATTGACACTCGACGCCAACGCTTCCGGCTTACTGCGCGGCAAGGGCATCGTCACCGTCAAGCTGCGATTCCACACACGACTATGGTGCGCACACAGGTTCCGAATATAGGTAAGGTGGCGTACAAAACCTTTCAAAACGCGTTGATCAAAGCCCCATTGCTTTGCGATGACATTGGCATCCGACGGCTTAAGCTGCGTGAGCCAGCGCGATAACAGCCCAAAAGACATCACTTCGCAAGCCGACCAGATAGGAGGAAGTTCCGGATTTTTATAGGTGCCAAGATAGTGCTGAATGAAAATTTCATCGGATCGATGTATTTCTTTTTTCAGGCTTCGAAGATTGGATTGATGCCAATCGGCCCGGCTGGCGTGTTCTCGTTCCAGGTAAGCATGAGGGCCATATAGGTGTGCCAACTGGTAGGCCCAAATCGTTCTCAGGGAAACTTCCACCCGTTCTATTGCATCCAGCAACAGCAGCCTGAATTCACGGTCAAAGACGTAAAGATTCAGTACGTCCTCGAAACAAGCACCGTCTTCAAATTGGTGGGTCTGATGCTCGGCTTCAAAGGGAAGCCAATAGGCGGTCAATCGATAGTAATTCAGATGCTTCAGGTAGTGCCTGGCTCGCTGGCGGTCATCAATGCGCAGGCCCCGCTCGCGCAATAACGTTACCTGCTCATCCAGCGTCCTGGCTGGCTTGTTGAAATCCATTTCAACCCCCCAGACATAAGTAACCCGCCGGTTTGAGGATACCGTTCCTGCCTTACGATATGACTCATCGGGACAGGGGTCGGCATAGCCTTGGCGGGTTTTGTTGCCGATATTTTAAGCGCTGCCTAACGACCCTGCAAGCAGCCCCCACGGAGTCAGCTTCAAAGCGGTACCGCCAGCACCGCGAAGGTGTCGCCCAGGCTGACCCGCGCCGGGTGGCGGCGGCCGATCAGCAGGCCGTCCACCGGGGCCCGGTATTCCGCCGGGTCGACGCCGGTGCGCTCCAGGCTGTGCACCCGGGCGATCAGGTCGCCGGCGCGCACCGGGTCGCCCAGGTTGACGGCGAATTCCAGCAGGCCGGCGTGTTCGCTCTGCAAATAGTGAGCGGCATCCGGAATTTCCAGCAGGCGGGTGGGGCCGGCCTGGGGCGCGCCGGCCAGGATGCCGGCGTGGCGCAGCACGTTTTCGACGCCCTGCTCGGCCAGGGCCACGCTTTCCGGGGTGGAGGTGCCGCCGCCGCGCAGCTCGGTGCTGATGAACACCTTGCCCTGCGCCTCCACCACGGTGTCGTAGAGGGCGGCGCCTTCCAGCTCCGCCATCAACAGGGTGTTGGGGGCGCCGAACGCCAGGGCGCCGTCCAGGCAGCGGCGGGCCAGCTCGTCGTCGTCGAGCCGGTGGGTGGCGGCGAAGGGCAGCAGGTCCAGGGTGCGGCCGCCGGAGTGAATGTCCAGAGCCAGGTCGCACAGCGGCACCAGGTAACGGGTGAAGTAGTCGGCGATGCGCTGGGTCAGGGTGCCGGTGGGGCTGCCCGGAAAGGCCCGGTTCAGGTTGCCCTTGTCGATGGGCGAGGTGCGGGTGCCGTTGAGGGCGGCGGGGTGGTTCATCATCGGCACGATGATCACCCGGCCGGTGACGTCCTCGGCGCGCAGGCGCCGGGCCAGCTTCAGCAGGGCGGTGATGCCCTCGTATTCATCGCCGTGGTTGCCGCCGGTGAGCAGGGCGGTGGGGCCCTCGCCGTTGCGCACCACGGTGATCGGGATCATCAGGCTGCCCCAGGCCGAGTCGTCGTGGGAGTGGGGCAGCTTGAGGAAGCCGTGCTGCACGCCGTCGCGGTGGTAGTCCACGGTGGCGGTGATCGGGCTGTCCGGCGTCGGGCTGTCCTGCATGGGGTCTCCTGGCGATCAGCGCGGTTCGGGTCCGGGCGGGGCAGGCCAATATAGCCTGCCGGCGCGCCCCTCTACGAGCCCCGCGAGGCAGGGCGCCGGTGGCCATGACGGACCGGGCCTTTGTGCCTATAATGCCGGTTTTCGCGGCCCGGCCGCGCCCTCCGCCATACAGGACGCCCCCATGACCGACAAAGGCACCCTTTATATCGTGTCGGCCCCCTCCGGCGCCGGCAAGACATCGCTGGTGGCCGCGCTGGTCGAGAAGCTGCCACGGCTGCGGATTTCCGTGTCACACACCACCCGGACGCGCCGGGAAGGTGAAGTGGAAGGGGTGAACTACCACTTCACCGGCCGCGAGCACTTCGTGCGCATGATCGAGGAAGGCCGCTTTCTGGAGCACGCCGAGGTATTCGGCAATCTCTATGGCACCAGCGCCGACTGGGTGGCGGACACCCTGCGCGACGGCGAGGACGTGATCCTGGAGATCGATTGGCAGGGCGCCTCGCAGATCCGCCATCTGATGCCGGACGCGGTCAGCCTGTTTATCCTGCCGCCGTGCCTGAAGACCCTGGCGCAGCGCCTGCGCGGCCGTGCCTCCGACCACGACCATGTGATCGAGAAGCGCCTGGCCGGCGCCCGGGAAGAGATGAGCCACTACGCCGAGTTCGACTATCTGGTGGTCAACGACAACTTCGAGCGGGCCCTGCACGAGATGGCCTGCATCGTCGAGGCCGACCGGCTGCGGACCACCCGCCAGGCGGTCCGCCAGGCCGCCACGCTGGCCGACTTGTTGTCGGGCACGGAAACCCAGTAAAATCCCGCTCCCGCAACAGGAGAACCTCCATGGCCCGTGTAACCGTAGAAGACTGCCTGGAAAAACTGGACAACCGTTTCGAGCTGGTTCTGGTATCCAGCCGGCGCGCGCGCCAGCTGCAGACCGGCGGCAAGGAGCCGCGGGTGGCCTGGGAAAACGACAAGCCCACCGTGGTGGCGCTGCGCGAGATCGCCGAAGGCCACGTGACCGCCGAATCGGTGGAAAACCCGATGGCCGACCAGGGCGCCGAGGTGGACGATCTGGCGCTGCTGACCCAGTCGTTCGGCGAATAATCGCCGGCGCTGGCGCCGTTCGGACAAGCCCGCCCATCGAGGCGGGCTTTTTCGTGGTGGCCCCGCCGGGGAAATCCCTGCTTTATCAAGCACTCACGAGCCTCATCGTAGACAAATTGTCACGCCACTCCTAAGCTAGGAATCAACGTTAACCTTCAACGCCCTGGCGGCACGGCGAGGCCCCTTGCCCTCCATTCGTAACCTGGAAAAACGGCTGCGCAGCTACCTGACGGACGACCAGATCGCCCAGGTCACGCGCGCCTACCGTTTCGCCGAGCAGGCTCACCAGGGCCAGTACCGGCGTACCGGCGACCCCTACATCACCCATCCGCTGGCGGTGGCCAACATCCTGGTGGACATGCACATGGACTACGCCTCGCTGATGGCGGCCATGTTGCACGACGTGATCGAGGACACCGGCTACAGCAAGGAGCAGATCGCCGAGGAATTCAGCGAGGAGGTGGCCGAGCTGGTGGACGGCGTCTCCAAGATCGCCCAGATCAAGTTCGAGTCCAAGGCCGAGCAGCAGGCCGAGAACCTGCGCAAGATGATGCTGGCCATGACCCGCGACATCCGCGTGATTCTGGTGAAACTGGCCGACCGGCTCCACAACATGCGCACCCTGCATGTGATGAAGCCGGAGAAACGCCGCCGCATCGCCACCGAGACCCTGGAAATCTACGCCCCCATCGCCTTCCGGCTGGGCATGTACAACATGCGGGTGGAATACGAGGACCTGGCCTTCCACAACATTTACCCGATGCGCGCCCGGCGCATCGGCAAGGCGGTGCAGGCGGCCCGTGGTAACCGCAAGGAAATCCTCTCCTCGATCAAGGCGAGCATCGAGCACAGCCTCAGGGAGGAGGGCATCGAGGCGCGGGTGCTGGGCCGCGAGAAGCACCTCTACAGCATCTACCAGAAGATGAAGGAACAGCATAAGCCGTTCTCGGAAATCATGGACGTGTTCGGCTTCCGCATCATCGTCGACCGGGTGGACACCTGCTACCGGGCGCTGGGAGCGGTGCACAACCACTTCATTCCGATTCCCGGGCGCTTCAAGGACTACGTGGCGATTCCCAAGGCCAACGGCTACCAGTCGCTGCACACCACCCTGAAGGCCCACTCCGGCATTCCGCTGGAGATCCAGATCCGCACCGAGGAAATGGAGGCGATGGCCAACAACGGCATCGCCGCCCACTGGCTGTACAAGGCCAGCGACGACTCCGGCTCGCCCACCCACACCCGCGCCCAGTCCTGGATGCAGCGCCTGCTGGAAATCCAGCAGAAGGCGGGCAACTCCATGGAGTTCCTGGAAAACGTGAAGGTGGACCTGTTCCCGGACGAGGCCTACGTGTTCACGCCCAAGGGCGACATCAAGGAACTGCCCGCCGGCGCCACCCCGGTGGACTTCGCCTACGCGGTGCACACCAAGGTGGGCAACCGCTGCGTGGCGGCGCGCATCGACGGCAAGCTGGCGGCGCTCTCCACGCCGCTGGAGTCCGGCCAGACCGTGAAGATCATCACCGCCCCCAGCGCCACGCCGAACCCGGGCTGGCTCAACTTCGTGGTGACCGGCAAGGCACGCTCCAACATCCGCCATTTCCTCAAGCAGCAGCGCCGCGAGGACGCCGCCGAGCTGGGCCGCCGCCTGCTGGAAAAAGCCCTGAGCGGCTATGAGATGGAACTGAGCCGACTGTCCGAGGCGACCCTGGCGGTGGAACTGGCGGACAACAACTACGCCAGCTTCGAGGACCTGCTCGAGGACATCGGCATGGGCAACCGGTTGGCGCCGCTGGTGGCGCGCAAACTGGCCGGCGCCCGCGAGGATGAAGAGGAAAGCCGCGACCGGGACCGCCGCCCGCTGGCCATCCGTGGCAGCGAAGGGCTGATGGTGACCTACGCCAAATGCTGCTATCCGCTGCCCGGCGACACCATCCTCGGCCATCTGAGCGCCGGCCGCGGCATCGTGGTGCACCGCGACACCTGCAAGAACCTGCTGGCGGAAATGCGCAGCGCCCCGGAAAAATGCATCTCGCTGGATTGGGATAAGGAAGTGGGCCAGGAATTCACCGCCGCCCTGCGCATCGAGCTGGTCAACAAGCGCGGCGTGCTGGCCACCCTGGCGAACAGCGTCTCCGAGCTGGGCTCCAACATCGACACCATCGACATGGCCGAGAAGGACCCCACGCTCTCGGTCATCAACGTCACCCTCACCGTCAAGGACCGCATTCATCTGGCCCGCATCATCAAACGTTTGCGTACGCTGGATAATGTTGTGAGGATTCACCGTATCAGCGCCTGAGCCCGCCGGGCCGGTGCCATTCATTCAGCAGGAAAGCACAATCATGTCCAATCGTTCCGTGATCAACACCGACCGGGCGCCCGCCGCCATCGGCACCTATTCCCAGGCCATCAAGGCCGGCGCCACCGTCTACCTGTCCGGGCAAATCCCCCTGGATCCGGCCACCATGACGCTGGTGGACGGCGACATGGAGGCCCAGATTCGTCAGGTTTTCGATAATCTCACCGCGGTCTGCGAAGCGGCCGGCGGCGGCCTCAAGGACATCGTCAAACTGAATATCTTCCTCACCGACCTGAGCCACTTCGCCCTGGTCAACGAGGTGATGGCCAGCTACCTGCAGGAGCCCTACCCGGCCCGCGCCGCCATCGGCGTGGCGGCCCTGCCGAAGGGCGCCGGCGTGGAAATGGACGGCATCATGGACATCGCCTGAGTCGGCCCCACGTCCGACCGGTTCACAAAAACGCCCCGCCCGGGGCGTTTTTATTTCGCACAGCGAAACACCCCGCCAAAAACGCATTTCTCCCCTTGACACCCTCTCCGACCGAGCCGGATATTAGCTCCACGCTTTGTGAAAACGCTATTTCGCAGAGCGGAATACCAGATAAGACAGCAAGAACAACCAACCCATAACGCCAAGAATAACGGGAGACTTATCGTGGATTTTCCATCCGGAATACGCACCCGATCCCTGCTCGCCGGCCTGCTGGCCGCCGGGCTGCTGACCGCCTGCGGCGGCGACAGCGACAACGACTACACCGAAAGCCCCTCCGAGCCCCAACGCCAGCAGGACAGCCGCACGTTCGCGGTGGACGAGGCGACCCTGCCGTTCGATGAGAGCGGTGTCACCGGCCACGCCAACGCCAGCCGCTGGTGGGGCGTGCGCCCCAGCGGCGCCGGCTACCGCATCGAGGTGCCGGAGACCTGGAACGGTCGGCTGGTGATGTACGCCCACGGCTACCGGGGCGAGGGCCAGGAACTGGCGGTGGGCAACCCGAGCATCCGTCAGCATCTGCTCGACGAGGGCTATGCCTGGGCCGCCTCCAGCTACTCCACCAACTACTACGATGTGCGCACCGGCGTGGAGGACACCAACGAGCTGGCGCTGGCGTTCAACGACATCGCCGAGGCCAATGGTCGCGACCTGCTGCCGCCCACCAAGATTTACATCACCGGCCATTCGATGGGCGGGCATGTGACCGCCGCCGCCATCGAGGAAGAGACCTACCAGACCGCCAACAACAAGGTGCAGTACAACGGTGCCGTGCCCATGTGCGGCGTGGTCGGCGACACCTTCGAGTTCCAGTACCTGGCACAGGTCACCATGGCCGCCCAGCACTTCGCCCATATGGTTAACCCGGAGGCACCGCCACTGACCGCCATTCCGGCCACCAACTTCGACGTGAATGCCATCAACGACGTGGTCTGGGAAACCGTGCCCGGCGCCGGGCTCGGGGTACTCACCGAGGAAGGCGAGAAGATGCAGGCCCTGGTGCGTAACCTGTCCGGCGGCCAGCGGCCGATCGCCGATATCGGTTTCCGCACCTATTACTGGGGCGTGGTGATGGGCACCGGCGGCCGGGGCGGCGACGTCAACGGCATCCTCGCCGGCAATCTGACCGGCAACGCCGGAGTCACCTACCAGTTCGACAACTTCCCGCCGCTGACCACCGAGGAGCAGGCGTTCAACGACACCATCCTGCGCGTGGAGGGCAATCCGGCGGCCAATGGCCTGCGCGACGATGGCCTGCGCTGGATTCCGGTGATCAACGGTGAGTTCAATATTCCGGTGGTGAGCCTGCAGGGGCTGGGCGATCTCTACGTGCCCTTCCGCCACGGCCAGCTCTACCGCGAACGGGCGGAAGCCAACGGCAACGGCGGCTGGCTGGTGCAGCGGGCGATCCGCTCGCCCGGCCACTGCGACTACACCCTGGAAGAGCAGGAAACCGCCTTCGACGACATGATCAACTGGGAACAGAACTCGATCATGCCCGACGGCGACGACTTCCTGGACCCGGCCACGGTGGCCAACGACGACTTCGGTTGTCAGTTCAGCAGCGACCGCGCCGGTCTGCCGTCCTGTACCCCTCCGTAACCGGCGGGTTCCATCGACCGGAAACGAAAACGCCCCGCTGAGCGGGGCGTTTTTATTGGGCGGGATCGCTTCAACCGCGATCCAGGTCCAGCTCCGAATCCAGCACCTTCTCGAACCCCTTCGGCAGCACGTCGGCCCAGGCGCGCAGGTCCTCGCGCAGCGTGTCCAGGGTCGACGCGGTCAGGTTGGCGTGGCCCACCTTGCGGCCCGGGCGCACCGACTTGCCGTACCAGTGCACCACGCCGGGATGCTGCAGCCAGGCCTGATCAAAGGGCGTGCCGATCAGGTTCACCATGGCGGTGGGGCCGTGCACGTTGAGCGAATGCAGGGGCACGCCGGCCAGGGCGTGCACGTGCAGGTCGAACTGCGACCAGTCGGCGCCCTCGTGGGTCCAGTGGCCGGAGTTGTGCACCCGCGGGGCGATCTCGTTGACCAGCAGCTCGCCGTCCTGCTCGAAGAACTCCACCGCCATCACGCCGGCGAAGTCCAGTTCTTCCATGATGCGGCGCAGGGTGTTCTCGGCGTGGGGCTGCAGCGCGGCGCTGGCATTGGCCGGCGCCAGGCTCAGGCGCAGGATGCCGTCCACGTGCCAGTTGCGGGTCAGCGGGTAGAACAGGGTCTCGCCGGACAGCGCCCGGGCGCCGACGATGGACAGCTCGCGGCGGAACGGAATCTTCTTCTCGACGATGGCGCGACCGGCCAGCTCGTCGACGGGCACCGCGCCCAGGTCGCCGCCTTCGCCGACGATCCAGGTGCCCCGGCCGTCGTAGCCGCCGCTGCGTGCCTTGACCACCACGCCGCCGAAGTCCGCCACCGCCGCCGCCAGGTCGTCGGCCCGGTCCAGCAAGCGCCAGGGCGCGGTGGGGATGCCCAGACGGTCGAGCATGGATTTCTGGTCGAAGCGGTCGGGAATGGTGGCCAGGGCGCCGCGCGCCACGCAGCGATCACTGGCCGCCAGTTGCGCGGACAGGCCGGTGTCCGGAAAGGCCTCCCGCTCCACGGTGATCACCGGGTAGCGCTCCAGGCATTCTTCCCAGGTGATCGGTACCGCCAGATCGGAGGTGCCGGGCAACAATACCGCCCGTTCCGGGTCGTAGCGATCCACCACCAGACCGAGCCGGGCCGCCGCTTCCGCCATCATCAGGCCGAGCTGGCCGCCGCCGAGCACCAGCACCCGGTTCATTCGAAGCTTTCCTGGCCCAGTTGGGCGTCCGCCAGCACCTCGTCGGCGCGGGAGGCTTTCCAGTCGGCGATGCGCTTGAGCAGGTCCGGGTCCCGGGTGGCCAGCATCTGCGCGGCCAGCAGGCCCGCGTTCCAGGCCCCGGAGGCGCCGATGGCCAGGGTGCCCACGGCCACGCCCTTGGGCATCTGCACGATGGACAGCAGGCTGTCCAGGCCGGACAGGGCGCGGCTTTTCACCGGCACGCCCAGCACCGGCAGCGGCGTCAGGGACGCGATCATGCCGGGCAGGTGAGCGGCGCCGCCGGCGCCCGCGACGATGATCTGGTAGCCCTCGTCCACCGCCTGCTCGGCGAATTCCACCAGCCGTTTCGGCGTGCGGTGGGCGGACACCACCTCGGCCTTCCAGCCCACGCCGAACTGGCTGAGGGCGTCACAGGCTTCCTTCATGGTCTCCCAATCGGACTGGGACCCCATTACCACGGCTACCGGTATCGTCATCGCTTGATTCTCCACTTGGGCGGTCGCGCCCTCGGCGCCCGATCTGAAAGGCGCACACTGTACCGATTCCAGGCCCGGGCACAAGCCCGGCCAAGGGCGCTAAAGATACCGCAGCACACCGGCGAGGCCCAGGGCCGTAAAAGAATGTTTATAAGCACTCACTATCTGCAAGCGCTTAATATCCCGAATCGTTCTCAGAAACCGGTGGTCGATCTCCGCTTCTTTTGTGACCCTTTAAGGGCGCCTGTCGCGCAAGCAACGAAAGGAGTTTCGAAATGAATGTACAGGATGTCATGACCGGGTCCCCGCGCTACGTGAACGCGGACGCCACCATCGAGGAAGCCGCGCGCTTGATGCGCGAGCATCACATCGGCCTGGCACCGATCGCCGAGCACGACCGCCTGGTCGGCGTCACCACCGACCGGGATCTGGTGGTCCGCGCTCTGTCCGAAGGCAAGGGGCCGGACACCCCGGTGAAGGACTGCATGACCGGCTTGGTGTTGTACTGCTTCCAGGACGACGACGTCACCGACGTGGCCGCCAACATGGAAGAGCAGCAGGTGCAGCGCCTGGTGGTGCTGGATGATCGCGACAGCAAAAGCCTGGTGGGCATGATCTCGCTGTCAGATATCGCCGAGGCCGGCCGCCGCGATCAGCGCATCGCCGATGCGGTGTCCTCCTGTTCCACCCGGTACCAGCGGGTGGCCTGACTCTCTCCGCGAGCGCCGGTCACCCCGCCCGGCGCTCCGCCAGCACCGTTTCGTAGCCCGCCCGATAATCGCCGTAGCGCGGGGTGTAACCGCCCTCGGCGATAAAGCGGCTGTGGATACGCTTGCCGGTGGGGGCCGTATCCGGCACCGCCAGCGATAACCCCATGCGTTCCGCCAGCCAGGCGTACACCTCCAGATTGCTGGCCGGATGGTTGTCGGTGCCCACCACCAGCGGCGGCATCGTCTCCCCGGCCAGCCAGCGCGTCGCCAGGGCGTGCAGCAGGCCGACGCAGTCGTCCCGGTGAATGCGGTTGCTCCAGGCGGCCTCCGGCAGCGCCTCCTCACCGCGCGCCAGCTTTTCCACCTTGCTCAGCAAACGATGCCGCCCGGGCCCGTAAATCCCGGAGAAGCGCACCGCCGTGGCCAGGCCCCGGGCGCTGATTTCCTCTTCCGCCGCCAGCACCACCTTGCCGTTGTAGCGGCTCGGGCGGGGCGGGGTGGCCTCGTCCACGTCGCCGTCCTGGTCGCCGAACACCGCGGTGCTCGACACGAACAGCACCGGCGGCAGCGGCTGCCGCGCCGCCAGCCCATCGAGCAGGTTCAGCGGCGCCCGCACATAGGCTTGCAGGTAGCCTTCCTCGTCGTAGCGCGACGGCGTCATGATCACCACCACCAGATCCAGCGGGTCCGGCGGCAGGCGCGGCGCGCCGTCGAGCAGGTCCTGGCTGTACAGATCGACCCCGGCGGGGGCGGTGTGGCCGCGGCGAATGCCGCTGATGCGGTGGCCGTCGGCGCCCAGCCGCGCGGCCAGGCCGGTGCCCAGGTCACCGAGACCGGCAATCAGAATATGGCTCATTGGGTATCAGTCCGGCAGAATGGTGCATCATCGAAAAAACTTCTGACGCTTATGACCCTAACAGAACTTCGCTATCTGGTCGCTCTCGCCCGTGAACGCCATTTCGGGCACGCCGCCCAGGTCTGCAACGTGAGCCAGCCGACGCTCAGCGCGGCGATCAAGAAACTGGAAGAGCAGCTCGGCATGCCGCTGTTCGAGCGACGCCCCCGGGAGGTGGTGGTCACGCCCCAGGCCGAGCCCATCGTCGCCCAGGCCCAGCGCGTGCTGGAGCAGGCCGACCTGCTGGAGCAGATGGCCATGAGCCAGCGCGACCAGCTCGGCTCGCCGCTGCGGGTGGGCGCCATCTTCACCGTGGCCCCCTACCTGTTTCCGACCATGGTGCCGCGGGTGCGCGCGGAAGCGCCGGAGATGCCGCTGTTCATCGAGGAGAACTACACCCACGTGCTGCGCGGCAAGCTCGACCGGGGTGAGCTGGACGCCATCATCGTGGCGCTGCCGTTCTCCGGCGGCGGCCTGGTGCGCGCCAAAATGTACGAGGAATCCTTCTCGGTGCTGCTGCCCGGCGACCACCCCTGGACCAAACAGAAGCACATCCGCCCGGAGCAGCTGCTGGAAGAAACCCTGCTGCTGCTCGGCGAGGGCCACTGCTTCCGCGATCAGGTGCTGGAGCTGTGCCCGGCCATCGATTCCGAGCGGCAACGCAACCTGGTGCAGATCGAGGGCGGCTCCCTGGAGACCCTGCGGCACATGGTGGCCTCCGGCCTGGGCATCACGGTGCTGCCGGACTCCGCCCTGCACCAACACGGCTACGACAAATCCACCTTCGCGGTGCGCCCGTTCGCGCCGCCGGTGCCGTCGCGCACCATCGCCCTGGTGTGGCGCGACAGCTTCCCACGGCCGAAGGCCATCGAAGTTCTGCGCCACTCGGTGCCCCGTGAAGGGTTGGCGGCCTGATCCGATCCTGATGAGCGCCACGGTATGAGCCGGCCCGACGCGCCGGAACGCATCGACATCACCCGCCTCAAGGGGGTCGGCCCCCGGGCGGCGGAGCGGCTCGCCAAATTGGGCCTGCACACCCTGGAAGACGTGCTCTTCCACCTGCCGTTCCGCTACGAGGACCGCACCCGCATCACCCCCATCGGCGGCCTGCGCCCGGAACAGGGGGTGGTGATCGAGGGCGAGGTACTGGCCGCGGACGTGGTGTTCGGCAAGCGCCGCTCGCTGCTGTGCAAGGTGGGCGACGGCACCGGCCTGGTGGTACTGCGCTTCTACCATTTCAGCGCCGCCCAGAAGAACGCCCTGGAGAAGGGCCGGGCGATTCGCGTCTACGGCGAGCCCCGGCCCGGCGCCGCCGGCCTGGAGTTCTACCACCCGGAATACCAGACCGGCCCGGACCTGCCGCCGCTGGAAAAATCCCTGACCCCGGTCTACCCCACCACCGACGGCGTCAGCCAGAAGCTGCTGCGCAATCTGGCCGGCCAGGCCCTGCAATGGCTGCGCACCCACGAGCCGGAGGAATTGATCCCCGCCAGCCTGCTGGACCGGAGCGGCCTGCCCGGTCTGGCGGAAGCGCTCAGCAAGCTCCACCACCCGCAGCCCGACGATCCGGTGGATCTGCTGCTGGACGGCAATCATCCGGCGGTGAAACGGCTGGTGATGGAGGAAATGGTGGCCCACCAGCTCGGCATGCTGGCCAAGCGCGCCGGCCAGAAGGCCCTGGAAGCCCCCACCCTGCAAGGGGAACGGCTCACCGGCCAGTTGCTGAAGAGCCTGCCGTTCGCGCTCACCGGCGCCCAACAGCGGGTGATCGGCGAAATCCGCGCCGACCTGCGCCGCCACCACCCCATGCTGCGGCTGATCCAGGGCGACGTGGGCTCCGGCAAAACCCTGGTGGCCGCCGCCGCCGCCCTGGTCGCCATGGAGTCCGGCTATCAGGTGGCGCTGATGGCGCCCACTGAGCTGCTCGCCGAGCAGCATCTGAACAATTTCCGCCAATGGCTGACGCCCCTGGGCATCCAGGTGCACTGGCTGGCGGGCAGCGTCGGCGCCAAGGCCCGGCGCGAGACCCTGGCCGCCCTGGCCGACGGCGGCGGCGCTCTGGTGGTGGGCACCCATGCCCTGTTCCAGGAGGCGGTGGCGTTCCAGCGCCTGGGCCTGATCATCATCGACGAACAGCACCGCTTCGGCGTGCAGCAGCGCCTGGCGTTGCGCGAAAAGGGCCGCTTCGGCAACCAGGTGCCGCACCAGCTGACACTCACCGCCACGCCGATTCCGCGCACCCTGGCGATGAGCGTCTACGGCGACCTGGACACCTCGGTGATCGACGAAATGCCCCCCGGGCGCAAGCCGATCCAGACCCTGGCGCTGCCCACCTCGCGCCGCGACGACGTGGTGGCGCGCATCCGCGCCGCCTGCCTGGAGGGCACCCAGGCCTATTGGGTGTGCACCCTGATCGAGGAATCCGACGAGCTGCAGGCCCAGGCCGCCGAGGCCACCTTCGAGACCCTGCGCGAGGCGCTGCCGGAACTGACCGTGGAGCTGGTGCACGGACGCATGAAGGCAAAGGAAAAGCAGGAACGGATGGGGCGCTTCTCCCGGGGCGAGGCGCAGCTGCTGGTGGCCACCACGGTGATCGAGGTGGGCGTGGACGTGCCCAACGCCACCCTGATGGTGATGGAAAACGCGGAACGGCTGGGGCTGGCGCAACTACACCAGCTGCGCGGCCGGGTGGGCCGGGGCGGCGCGCAGAGCTACTGCCTGCTGCTCTACCAGACGCCGCTGTCACAGACCGCCAAGAAGCGGCTGGCGGTGATGCGCGACACCAGCGACGGCTTCGTGATCGCCGAGGAGGATCTGAAGCTGCGCGGGCCCGGCGAATGGCTGGGTACCCGCCAGACCGGGGATCTGGCATTCCGCATCGCCGATCTGGTCCGCGACGAGGCGTTGATGGCGCCGGCGCGGCAGGTGGCCGCCGAGCTGCTGGCGCACCATCCGCACCAAGTGGAGCGGCTACTGCGGCGCTGGCTGCGCGGCGGCGAGGATTTCGCCGACGTCTGAAAGCCGCTCAATGCTCCGAGTCGAAGAGCAGCTCGAATCCGCCCCACATCATCCGCATGCCGTCAAAGGGCATCTCCGGGAATTCCTGGCCTTCCATCTCCGCTTCCATGGCCCGGGCCGCGGCGTCACAGGTAGCCTTGTCCGGCCAGAGGGTCCACCCCACCACCGGTACCTCGCCGTCCTCGGCCAGACTGGCGCGATAGAAATCGGTCTGCTTTCCGCGTGGCACCTCCACGCCCCAGGCCTCCACCATGCCCAGGCAACCACGGGGTTGGAAGGCACCGTCCCAGGCTTGCCGGGCCATCTCCACATAGAGGGTTTTGTTGTGCTCCGGAACCGCCAGCGCGAAGCCCTGGATGTAGCCCGCCCCCCGGTCCGTGCCGGCCACCAGGATGGGGGCGAAGCCGCCGAAGATGGCCCGGCTGCCATCGAACGGCATGTCCGGCATGGGGTGCGACGCCGGGTCCTCCTGCATCCTTTGCCAAGCGGCGTCCGCGGTGGCCTGATCCGGCCATTCGATCCAGCCATAGACGATGCTTTCGTCGCCCTCGGCCCGCACCGCGCCGAACAGGTCGTTGACCTTGCCCCTCTGGACATCAACGCCCCAGCCCTCGACCATTCGCGTGGCGCCCAGGGGCTCCAGCATGGCCCATGCGGCCACCAGGTGTTCTTCGTATTGGCGTTTGTTCTTGCTCGGCACCGCCGCGATGGAGCTCGTGTAATAGGTCATTTCCATGCCTCCCGGGACGTCGTCAAATACACCCTCGACAAATACACTCTCGAAACGTGTCGCCCGGGCCGTCCCTCCCCGTGGCGAAATCAGCATCGCACTTGAAGTAGCAAAAAACAACTAATAGTATTTAAACATGACTGATCGCGCCAAAAAGCCCACACCCCGCCCCCGCTACGACGAGGGCTGTCTGGCCGCCCACGCCCTCAATCTGATGGGGGATCGCTGGGCACTCCTGGTGGTGCGCGAATTGATGTTCGCACCGAAACGCTTCCAGATGATTCGCGCCGGGCTACCCGGCATCACCGCCAGCGTGCTGACCGGGCGACTGGCTCAGATGCGCGAGGCGGGTCTGCTCACGCACGACACGCGCCTGGGCATCTACGCATTGACGGAATCCGGCCGGGGCTTGCTGCCGGTGCTGGAGGGCTTGTGTCGGTGGGCGTTGACGGCTCCCGGGCACGACCCCAATCGGTTCATCAGCCCATCGGCATTGATGATCTCCATGGGCGTGAACCGGATTGAGGACACCGACGGCGAGCCGACCTGCTCGGCGGCCGGATTCGATTTCGGCAAGGAAGCGTTCGAGATGCACCTGCGGGACGGCCGGACGGCCACCCGCCAGGTTTCACGACCGGCGACGCCTTTTACGCTGGCAGGCACTGGCAATGCGCTGGCACGGGCGGTTTATGGGTCGGAAACGGTGGCATCGCTGGTGCGCGAGAACGTGATCGAGCTGAGAGGTGATGAAGCCGCGGCACAACGGTTCGTGGCCCGCTTCAGCCTGACGCCCCGGGCCGTCACCTCGTGCAGTGACGTTCTACCCGCTAGCTCGGGCGCCGGCGGGGAGGCGCCTTAATCGGCGGCTTTCGGCTGGGGCGCGGTCAGTTCCGCCCAGGCGTCCTTGGTCTCTTCCCAGGCACCGCCAAAACGGGCCTTGGCCACTTCCCAATTATCCGCTGAAGCGGCTTTCAGTTCCTGGTATTGCTCGCCCAGGTCCTGGCGCTTGTCCTTCATGTCGGCGAGCGCTTCCTGCTTCTGCAGGCGGGCTTCCTGGGACATGTCCTGCCAGTTTTCGTCGATATTGGCGCGGGCCTGGTCGATGTCTTCATCCAACGCGGTCATCGCCTGGCTCAGGGCGGCCAACGCCTGATCCTTCTGTTCGGCGGAAAACTGCTTGATGGCTTCCCAGGTATCGCGCATCTGGGTCTGAACGTTTTCCTGCTCGGGCTGCTTCACATTGGGCACGCCTTCGGTGGCGTCCTGCGCCCAGCTGCTGGCGGTGGTGGCCATCATGAGGGCCGCGGCAAGAAGAAGGGACGGTCGTCGCATCGGTTCACTCCGAGAATTAGGCACTAACACTCCTCTATTATTGATTGACCCGTCCTATATGGGTGCAAAACACTGAAAAACAAGGGGTTAGTTCAACGATCTTGTCGGAAACGGTCGGGACTCACGCCATACCAGCGTTTGAAGGCCTTGCCGAAATTGCTGGCATCGGAGAAGCCGAGCCGCCGCGCCACTTCGCCCACCGGCAGGCCGTCGCGGCGCAGCCAGGCGGCGGCCTGCTCCGCCCGTTGCTCCTCGATCAGCTTGCGATAGCCGCTGCCGGCGTCCGCCAGATGACGGCGCAGTGAGCGCTCGCTGAGATTCACGGAGGCGGCCAGTTCGGCCAGGGAGGGCGGGTTGTCCGCGCGCAGCCGCAGCAGCCCGCGCAGGGTGCGGATCAGCGGCGGCGCCCGGTCCAGTTCCGCCAGGGCCTGCTCCGCCAGTTGCTCGTGCTGGCGGCACAGCGCCGCGTCGCCCAGAGGCAGCGGATCACGCAGGCCACCGGCATCGTGCCAGATCACATTGCGCTCGGCGCCGAAACGCACTTCCACGCCCAGGCGCTCCCGCCACAGGGTGGCCGCCGGGGGCCGCGGGCGGCTGAGTTCGATATCGCGGACCACGCCAGGGCGCGCCACCCGCTGCAGATGCTTCACGTGCACGGCGACAAAGGCGTCCAGGGCGCAGGCGTGCACCGGCTCGCCAGGCAGGGCCTGGATCGCCAGGCCCTCGGCGCCGGGCCGGTGCAGCCGGGACACCGTGACGCTGGTGGAAATCAGCGCCTGGAATCGCACCACCAGATCCAGCACCCGGTCCAGGCTCGGGGCGGTCTGCACCAGCAGGCCCAGCAGCCGCAGGTGCATGGGCTGCGCCACCTGGCCCACGCGCAGGCCGATGGCCGGGTCGCCACTGAGCCGCTCCGCCGCCGTCCACAGCCGGCTCATGGCGTCCACCGGCACCCGACCGCCGGGTTCGGTGCCGAGCAGGGCCGGCTCCAGGCCGGCGGCCTCCAGCAGCGCCGCCGCCGACACGCCGCCACGCTCCAGGGTGCCTACCAGCGCCAGCGGCCAGGCGGCCACGGTGGTGGCGGTGGTCACCGGCCACCACCCGCTGGCCGTTTGCCACCTTGGTGTGGCCCGGGCACGGGGCTAGCCTGCTGCCAGGCATTCCAATAAGGACAAGATTCCATGCGATACCTGTTTCTTTTAATGACGCTGGCGCTGGCCGCCTGCGGCGACGACGAGACCACCATCGCCGCCCCCGAAGCCCCCGCTCCGGACGCCCTGAAAGCGCACACCCAGGTGTTCAAGCAAGGCGTGGTGGAAGTCACCGACGGCGTGTATGTGGCGATCGGCTACGGCCTGGCGAACTCCATTATGCTGGAAGGGGACGACGGCATCATCATCGTCGACACCATGGAAACGGTGGCGGAAGGGCGCCGGGTGCTGGCGGAATTCCGCGAGATCACCGACAAGCCGATCAAGGCGCTGATCTACACCCACAACCACGCCGACCATGTGTTCGGCGCGCGCGCCTTCGCCGCCCCCGGCGAGGTGCCGGTGTACGCCCACGAAAGCACCGGCTACTACATCAACCGGGTGGTCAACCAGATCCGCCCGATCATCACCGCCCGCTCCATGCGCATGTTCGGCCACCATCTGCCGGAAGGGGAGCTGATCAACGACGGCATCGGTCCGTTCCTGGGGGTCGCCGAGGACAGCGAGCTGTTCGCGCTGCCGCCGGACCATACCGTGGATGAGCGGCTGGAAGTGACCATCGCCGGCCTGCGCCTGCAACTGGTGCACGCCCCGGGGGAGACCAACGACCAGCTGTTCGTGTGGCTGCCGGACAAGAAAGTGGTGCTGTCCGGCGACAACATCTATCAGGCGTTCCCGAACCTGTACACCATTCGCGGCACCCCTTACCGGGACACCGGCCAATGGGTGGCCAGCCTCGACAAGATTCGCGCCCTGGGTGCCGAATACCTGGTGCCCAGCCATACCCGGCCGCTCACCGGCGCCGACACCATCGACGACACCCTGACCGCCTACCGGGACGCCATCCAGTACGTGCACGACCAGACCCTGCGCTACATGAACAAAGGCTACACGCCGGACCAGATCGTCGAGCGGGTGCACCTGCCGCCGCATCTGGCCGAGCACCCCTGGCTGCAACCGTTCTATGGCAAGGTCAGCTGGTCGATCCGTTCCGTGTTCGACGGTTACCTGGGCTGGTTCGACGGCAACCCGAGCACCCTGCAACCCCTGCCCGAAGGTGAGCGGGCCCGTCATATGGCGGACCTGGCCGGCGGCGATGCCGCCCTGCTGGACAAGGCCCGCGAGGCGCTGGAGCAGGGTGACGCCCAGTGGGCCCTGAGCCTGAGTGACGATCTCGCGGTGCTGCGCCCGGACGACGATCAGGTGGCCGACCTGCGCGCCGCCGCCCTGCGCCGGCTGGCCGAGGGCGAGGCCAACCCCAACGCCCGCAACTATTATTTCACCGTGGCCCGGGAGGCCGCCGACGGCCTCAAGCCCGGTTTCCGCGCCCCCCCGCCGGACGGCTTTCTGGCGACGCTGCCCATCGACAATTTCCTGCACGCCATGCCCGCCTTCCTGAAGGCCGAGGAGACCCTGGACGCGGAGGAGAAGCTGGGCTTCGAGTTCAGCGATTCCGGCCGTGCCTTCACCCTGGTGATCCGCCACGGCGTGGCGGTGGTGCACGAGGGCCTGGACGACGACACCGCGGCGGTGCTGGTCGCCCGCGAGCCGGTCTGGAAGCAGATCGCCGCCGGCCAGCGCAATCCGGCCATGGCGTTGGCCGGCAGCGATCTGGATATCCGTGGCGGCAAGGTCGCGGCGCTGCGCATTCTCGGCTACTTCGAAAAAATGGACTGAGGGCGGCCGAACTTGCCCGATGGCAGGCAATCAAGGCATGCTCCCGAACCATGGCGCGGCTCGCCCGCGCCGCTTTTTTCGATGGAACCGACGGGAACCCGCCATGATGCGCCGCTCCGGGCAATCGCCCCTTCTGATCGCCTCCGCCCTGGCCCTGGCCTTGTCCCTGGCCGCCTGCGACAACAGCACCGACACGCCGCCCAAGGAGGAGGCCGGCCCGGCCACGGACGGCGGGCAGCCCGCCAAATCCGATGACACCGGCGACAGCGGCGAACAGGCGGCCCGACCGGTGCCGGCCAAGCTGACCCACCAAATGGAAACCCTGGAACGGCGTCCGCAAGGCTGTGACGGGGACGATTGCCCGGTGTTCGAAGTGCATCTGCAGGTTTACGACGGGCAACCGGCATTGAACGCCGCCGTACGCCGGCAACTGACCGGCCAGCTGGTGGTGACCGGCGAGAACCCGACCACCCCGGACAGCCTGGAGGCCGCCGCCGACCAGTTCCTGGCCACCGCCGCCGGCGTCGCCGCCGAAGGCAGCCACGGTTGGGAACTGTCCGGCGACACCAAGCAGATCGGCCGCTGGCACGACCTGGTTACCGTGGCCATCAACAGCTACGAATTCACCGGCGGCGCCCACGGCATGCCGATCACTCAATGGCTGAACTGGGATCTGGCGGAGAACCACGCCGTGCCCCTGGGCCGGCTGATCGCATCCGGCCAGGAGGAGGCGTTCTGGAACGCCGCCGAGCAGGCCCACGCCCGCTGGGTGGAGAAAGAGGCGCCGTCCGACGATGGCTTCCGGGAAGACTGGCCGTTCCAGCAGACCGATTCCTACCGGCTCACCCGGGACGGGGTGGTGCTGCATTATGACGTTTACAGCATCGCGCCCTATGCCATGGGCCAGCCGCAGCTGACGGTGCCCTGGAGCGCTCTGGACGGCGTGATCCGGCCGTCCTATCGGCCGTATTGATTCTCCTCAGCCCGGCGCGGTGGACGCCCGGCACAGCTCCAGCCAGCGCTCCACCCCCGGGCTGCGGTACTTCTCCCGGTGCAGCACGAAATAGAACGCGCGGCTGAAGTCCCGCCCTGGCACCGGCAGCGGCACCAGGGAACCACGCCGGAACGCCTCGCGCAGGGACACCCGTGACAGGCAACTGATGCCGAGCCCGGTTTCCACCGCGCGCTTGATCGCCTCGGTGTGTTCCAGCTCCAGCAGCAGGTGCAGATCCGGCAGAATGCCGTGCATGCCGCGCTCGAAGGTCTGGCGGGTGCCGGAGCCGGGCTCGCGCACGATCCAGGTGGCGGCCTTGAGGTCGTCATCGTCGAGGCGCTCGCGTCCGGCCAGCGGATGGTCCGGCGCGCAGAACACCACCAGCTCGTCGTCCCGCCAGGGCAGCAGATCCAGGTCCCGGTGATTGATTTCACCCTCGATCAGACCCAGATCAAGGTCGAAGCCCAACACCCGGTCAACAATGTTGCGGGTGTTGGCCACTTCCAGCTGCACGCGGGCACCGGGCTGCTCGGCCATATAGCGGGCCATGATGCTGACCGCCAGGTAGTTGCCGATGGTGAGGGTCGCCCCCACCTTGAGCTGACCCAGTTCCTGGTGGGCCAGCAGGCCGGCCTCCAGGTCCCGGGCCTGGGCCAGCAACGCCTCGGCCCGGGGCCAGAGCTGACGGCCCAGTTCGTTGAGGCGCAGCCGCTTGCCGGCGCGTTCGAACAGCTTCACCTCGAACTGGGATTCCAGCTCCTTGAGCGCCCCGGAGGCGGCGGACTGGGACATGCTGAGATGGGCGGCGGCGCGGCTCACGTTTTCGAAATGGGCGGTGGCCAGAAAGACTTCCAACTGCCTCAGGGTGTAGCGCATGGCGGCGATCCCGTGTATATATGCGCCCGCGGCGCACAAATGCGAACTATTAGCGTTTATATATCGACAACGTCGATATCAAATATCGGAATTACCCATTTTACCGATATCGGAAAAGTGGTTACATTCTCACCAACTGAAGATTTGGGAATAAAAGCGCATTAGCTTATGTCAAATTTGAATACCGAAACCGTCACCAGCGTGCACCATTGGAACGACACGCTGTTCAGCTTCACCACCAGTCGGGACCCGGGTTTCCGCTTCAAGAACGGTCATTTCACCATGATCGGCCTGGAACAGGAGGGTGGCCGGCCACTGCTGCGCGCCTATTCCATCGCCAGCGCCAATTACGAGGAAGAGCTGGAGTTCTTCAGCATCAAGGTGCCGGACGGCCCGCTCACCTCCCAGCTGCAGAAAATTCAGCCCGGCGACAAGATTTACGTGAGCCGCAAGCCCACCGGCACCCTGGTGGCGGATCATCTGCGCCCCGGCAAGCGCCTGTGGCTGCTGTCCACCGGCACCGGCCTGGCGCCGTTCATGAGCATCATCAAGGACCCGGAAATCTACGACCAGTTCGACCAGGTGATTCTCACCCACGGGGTGCGCTACACCTCCGAGCTGGCCTACCGGGAAATCATCGAGAACGAACTGCCGAACAATGAATTCTTCGGCGAGTACGTGCGCAACCAGCTGCTGTACTACCCCACCGTGACCCGGGAGCCGTACCGCAACAAGGGCCGCCTGACCGACCTGATGACCTCCGGCAAGATCTTCGAGGATCTGAACCTGCCGACCCCGAATCTGGACGAAGACCGCTTCATGCTGTGCGGCAGCCCGGCCATGCTCAAGGATCTCACCGACATTCTGGACGGTTGGGGCTTCCGTGAGTCCCGCGGCGGCCACGCCCACGAATACGTGATCGAGCGCGCTTTCGTCGAGAAATAAGCCCGCGCTGAATCTTCAGTACCTGCCCCGCCGCCCGGCGGGGCTTTTTTTTGGTTCATCGCGCTTTAGCGGGAAATCGATGCGAGGGGTTTCTATCCGGGACGCGGATCTGTGTGGGTGCCTTCCGGG
>JAKUPL010000015.1 GCA_022449455.1 Alcanivorax sp.
GTGGACATCCTGGTGGAGCTGGGCCGCCGCCGCATGGTCGGTGGCCAGGAAGACATGATCGTCGACGTCGCCCTGGACATGCTCAAACATCGTCAATCGGAGACCGACCATGCCGGATAAGAAACTGCCCGAGAACGCCGATATCCAGGCCATGGCCGAGCGGGTCGACGACGCCGCCCGGCGCGCCGCCGCCATCGATCAGTTCGCCGCCGGCAGCCTGACCGTGGAGGACGCCTACGCGGTGCAGGCCGCCTCGGTGGCGCGCCGCGTCCAGCGCGGCGAGGCGCCCATCGGCATCAAGCTGGGCTTCACCAGCCGCGCCAAGATGGTACAGATGGGCGTGGAAGACCTGATCTGGGGCCGGCTCACCGACGCCATGCTGGTGGAGGAGGGCGGCGAGATCGACCTGGCCGCCTACGTGCACCCGCGGGTGGAGCCGGAACTGGCCTTCCTGATCGACAAGCCGCTGGCCGGGCGCGTGACGCTGCCCCAGGCGCAGGCGGCCATCGGCGCGGTGGCGCCGGCCATGGAGATCATCGATTCCCGCTACCGGGACTTCAAATTCGACCTGCCCAGTGTGATCGCCGACAACGCCTCGTCCTCCGGGCTGGTGATCGGCGCCTGGCGGCGGGCCGACCTGGACATCGCCAATCTGGGCATGGTCATGAGCCTGGACGGCGAGGTGCGTCAGGTCGGTTCCTCCGCCGCCATTCTCGGCCACCCGCTGCGTGCCCTGGTGGCCGCCGCCCGGCTGGTGGCGGAGGCCGGCATGAGCCTGCAGCCCGGCGACGTGGTACTGGCCGGCGCCGCCACCGCCGCCGAGGCGCTGCGCCCGGGGCAGCATGTGGACCTGCGGGTGCAGTACCTGGGCGGCGCCGAGTTCCATGTGGCCGGCCCGGGAGGCGCGTCATGAGTGAGCAACCCCGGGACGCTTCGGCGTCGCAGAGCAAGACCCTGGCCCACAAGGCCAAACCCCGGGGCCGTTTTCCCCATGTGAAGCGGGCCGGCGACTTCCTGTTCGTCTCCGGCACCAGCTCGCGCCGCCCGGACAACAGCTTCGTGGGCGCCGAGGTGGACGACATGGGCGTCACCCGGCTCGATATCGAGGCCCAGACCCGGGCGGTGATCGACAACATCGCCGACATCCTCAAGAGCGTCGACGCCGGCCTGGAAGACCTGGTGGAAGTGGGCTGCTTCCTGGTCAATATGAACGACTTCGGCGGCTTCAACCGGGTCTGGGGCGAGTATTTCGACGGCGACGGCCCCACTCGCACCACCGTGGCGGTCCATCAATTGCCCCATCCCCTGCTGCTGGTGGAAATGAAGGCGGTGGCCTACAAGCCGCTGCCTCGCTGACACTCTCCCTTCCTGCCCCTCTTCGCGGAGCGCCGTCGCGCTCCGCCCACCTTCCTTTTCCGCCCCCTCTTCACACATTTGCGCCCCCCGGGTATGGAAACCGCGCGCCAGGGAGTTTTAAATGGTGGGACGGTCGGTGTGCCGGCGTCCGGGTTGTCCTGCCCGCCCGGCCGGTCCCGACGGCTTGGATTTTCAGCCCGACCCACTTTCCGGAACACAACAATGAACAACAACGACAACACTTCCTCGCTGGACCGGATCCTGGACATCATGCTGATGTTCGCCGGCCACGGCCGGGTGGTGACCCGCAGGGAGATCGAACGGCGCTTCGGTCTGTCGCGCAGCTCCGCCTACCGTTACCTGCACAGCCTGCGCCGGCGCGGCCTGATCACCGCCATGGCGCGCAGCGGCGAGTTCGTGCTCAGCCCCGGCTTCGTGCGCCTGGTGGCGCTCACCGAGGAATACGGCCGCGACATGTCCGAGATCGCCGCGCCGATCCTGCGCGAGCTGGCCGGCATCACCGGCGAAAGCGCCATGATTACCCATCGCGCCGGCGACCGGGTGCTTTGCGTGCGTTTCCAGGACGGGCCGAGGGCGGTAAGGGTGGGGCTCGGCCCCGCCGCCAATACGCCTCTGTACCGGGGTGCCTCGGCCAAGGTGCATCTGGCCCATATGAACGACGCTGACATTCGCGACGTACTGGAGTACTGCCGCACGCTGCCGGAGGATGAGTTTCCCCGTCCGGTGGAAGACCTGGAGCACGAGCTGGGGGAAATCCGTGAGCGCGGCTACGCCACCAGCGCCGGCGAGCTGGAGGCCAGCGTGGTCAGTGTGGCGGTGCCGATCATCGGCTCCGATAACAATCTGCTGGGTGTGGTGGCGGTGGCCTCCGTGGGGGAGCGCGCCCGGCACCCGGCAGAGGGTCTACTCGACCATCTGCGCATCGCCGCCGTCCGTATCGTCCGGGAGTGGGATCGCGCCAAGCCCCGGGATTTGTTCTAGATCGACCCTCAGGGGGATGAATGACCACCACATTGTTTAAAGGGGGCCGGGTCCTGACGCTGGATGCGGACGGCAACGATTACCGGGACGGCTGCGTGCTGGTCCGCGACGACCGGATTGAATACGTGGGTCCTGGCGACGGTCTACCCGCGCAGCCCGTGGACCACACTCTGGATGTCAGGGGTAAGTTGGTGATGCCCGGGCTGGTCAACGGCCATACCCACCTAAGCATGGTGTTCGGCCGCACTCTGGGCCCGGAAAAGCGACTGATGCAGTGGCTCGATCAGCAGCTGCCGATCATCGAGGCGTTTGACGAAGAAGCCATGTATGTGGCGCAGCTGCTCGGCTGCCTGGAAAACCTCAAGAACGGCAACACCACCCTGGTGGAAAACCTGGTGGCGCCGCACCCGCCCGGCTATACACCGGAGCAAGCGGTGCTGCAGGCGATGCGTGACGCCGGCGTGCGCGCCACCCTGGCGCCCGGATTTCTCGGGCGTAATTTCCGGCCCAGCTACACGGAAAGCCTGGACCTGCAGGCGCGACGCATTACCGACCTGGCCCACGAGTGGCACGGCGCCGACAACGACCGGCTGCGTCTGGCCACGGGTCCGCTGCTGCCCTGGTGCATGGACGAAACCATGTTTCGCCAGACCCGGGCGCTGGCGGACAATCTGGGCATCACCCTGCACATGCACGGCGCCGAGACCAAGGAATTCAACGCCTTGATCGCCCAACATTTCGGGCGCGAAATCCGTCAGGTGGAACTGCTCGCCGAAACCGGCTGCCTGGGTCCGGACGTGCAACTGGCCGCGGTGTACGACATCTCACCGAATGAGGTCAGGTTGCTTGCCGAGAGCGACACCCGCGTGTTGCTCGACCCGCCCACCCGACTGTTCTGGGGCTCCGGCTTTCCGCCGATTCATCCGTTCCTGGAGGCCGGTGTTACCTGCGGACTGGCCACCAATGGGCCCGCCGCCAATTGCGGTCAGGACCTGTTTGAAAGCATGAAATACGCCTGTGCCACGGCCAAGACCGCCAAAGGGGATCCGGACGCCCTGGACGCGGCCCGCGCCTTGCGGATGGCCACCTCGGAGGGGGCGCTGGCGATCGGTCGTGAAGGCCAGGTGGGGGCGCTGGTAACGGGCATGAAGGCGGACATCATCACCCTGGACCTGCGGCAGCCGCACCTGGCGCCGACGCTGGATGTAAAGGCCGCGCTGGTGTACAGCGCCCGAGGCACCGACGTACGCGATGTGATGGTGGACGGTCGTTTGTTGATAGAAAACCGCCGCGCTCGGTTCCTTGATGAGGACGCTCTGTTGGAGCAGGCCGGACATCTGGCCCGGCGCTGCGCCAGGGAGGCCGGCATCCAACTGCCCGGCTAGGGGGCAAGCGGCGCGAATGATAAGAAGGAAAGCGCTGTGCTGTTAAAACTGGGATCGATGCTGGCCGTGGTGGCGGCCTGGTTCGGGTTGTCCCTGCTGCTGCCGGCCACGGTGCTGCCGGGCCCCTGGCAAACCCTGAACGTACTGATCGAAAATGTCGTCGACGGCCAGGTGCATCAGCATTTGCTGGCCACTCTGGGGCGGGTGGCCGGCGGCCTGGCGCTGGCCATGGCGGTGGGCGTGCCGGTGGGCATCGTCATGGGGCTCAACCGGTTCGCCGAGAAAACCCTGGATGTGTGGGTGATGGTGGCGCTGACCGTGCCCAGCCTGTGCTATGCGATCCTCGCCTTTATCTGGATCGGCCTCAACGAAACCGCCGCCATCGTCGCCATCGGGCTCACCTCGGCCCCCTCCATCGCCATCAATCTGTGGGAAGGCGTCAAGAACATCGACACCCGCCTGTTCAAAATGGCGCGGGTGTTCAACGCCTCGCGCTGGGTGATCGTGCGCCGGGTGCTGTTTCCCCAGGTGCTGCCCTACATCATGGCGTCCCTGCGTTTCGGCCTGGGCATCGTGTGGAAGATCACGGTGCTGGTGGAGCTGCTCGGTCGCCCGGACGGCGTCGGCTTCCAGCTGTTCTACTGGTATCAGTTGGCGGACATGGGGCAGGTGCTGGCCTGGACCCTGCTGTTCACCCTGGTGATGCTGTTTATCGAACTGGTGATTCTGCAACGGCTGGAGCGCCGGCTGTTCGCCTGGCGACCGGAGGTAAGGCTGTGAGCCGAGAAGCGACCGACAATGGCATTCTGGTGGAAGGGCTGATCAAGGAGTTTCCCGGCCAGCGGGTGCTCGACGGCCTGGACCTGACCGTCGCCAGCGGCGAGTTCGTCTGTCTGCTGGGCCCGTCCGGCTGCGGCAAATCCACCCTGCTTAATATCCTCTCCGGCCTGGACGGCGATTATCGGGGCACCGTGCGCTTCGGCGGCCGCGCCATGGCGCCCGGCGGCAAGCCGCCGCTGACCATCGGCTATCTGTTCCAGGAGCCGCGCCTGCTGCCCTGGCTCACCGCCGAACGCAATGTGGATTTCGCCCTGGAGAATTCCCGGGTACCCCGGGCGCGCTGGGCGGCGATCAAGGACCACTACTTCGCGCTCACCGGTCTGCAGGCGTTCCGTCACTATTACCCTCACCAACTGTCCGGTGGCATGGCCCAGCGGCTGTCGCTGGTGCGGGCCCTGGCCATCGAGCCGGACGTGCTGTTCATGGACGAACCGTTCAGCGGCCTGGACGAACTCACCGCCCGGCGGCTGCGGGTGGACCTGCTCGATATCTGGCGGCAGACCGGCAAGACCATTCTTTTCATCACCCACAACAGCTACGAAGCCACCTTTCTGGGTGACCGGGTGGTGGTATTGTCCCGAGGGGGCATCCGCAATCAGATCACCGTGGACGTGCCGCGTCCCCGGGACTATGACGACGCCGCCCTGTTTCAGGTCGGCAAGACCGTTTCCGCCACCTTTATCGAAGCCGCCGAGGCGGCGGAGCGAGGCCGTTCGGAGGGAACGGCTCACCCTGACTAACAACAACGACAAAGGAGAACACCATGGATAAGGCAAAGAGATGGGGGTACGGCTTTAAGGGGGCGCTGTTCGGTGTGTTGATTTCGGTGATGGCAACCAGTGCCCGCGCCGACGCGCCGGAAGTACGAATGGGGGATATGCCCCAGTCGCTGATTACCGTGGTCTATCAGGTGATCGTTGACCAGGGTTTGGATGAAAAGCACGGTATTCGGGTGGACCGCCAGGCCTATCCGACCATTGAAGGCTTGTTCAACGCGGTACGCGGCAAGCAGGTGGACGTGGGGTTCGGTGGCTGGACCGCCTTCGCCCAGTTCCGGGCCCAGGGTTATCCAGTGCTGAACGTGTATCCGGTGGGGCGCGGCGCGACCCTGGATGTGCTGGTGCCGGTGGATTCCGAGCTCCAGAACCTGGAAGACTTGAAGGGCAAGCGGGTCGTGTCCTTCGCTGGCGCGGCGGGCACGGGAACGGTGCTTTTGAGAGTGCTGCTCAACGATTTCTACGGCTTTGATCCCGCCGAAACTGGTGACCTGCAATACGCCGGCCCCGGCGTCATTCCCGGTTTGTTGGAAAGCGGCGATGTGGCCGCCGGCTTGCTGTTCGACCCCATGGCCGCCAAAGCCATTGCCTCCGGGAAATTCCGCAGCATCGGCAATCTGGGCGAGCTCTATAAAGACCGAACCGGTGATGATTTTCTCTGGATCGCCATGATTACCAACGAGGAATTCGCGGACCGTCACCCCGATGCCATGGCCGGTTTCTTGCAGGCCTGGGTGGAGGCGCTGGCTTACGTCCGCCAACACCCGGAGGTGTTCAAGGCGTTCGGCGAACAGATGGGCCTGGACGCGACGGGCATTGAACTGCTGGCGGAACGGGCCCTCCTTGATTACGACACCTCGCCTTGGAATCGTCGCTATATCGACGGCCTGATGGGGTTCGCCGAACGGGCCCGGCGGGTCATGGGCAAGGGTTACCTGGAGACGGTTCCCGAGGACGCCTTCAGCACCCGGTTCGTACCGACTCAATAACGACCGGCCGCCACCGAAATACTACTTAACGGGTTTAATGACATAACGACAAAGCTGGGAGGAGAGTTCCATGAACGTTCAAGGTTTGATGAAAAAGTCTTTGCTGGGGGCGCCGCTGCTGGTGGTGACACTGTGCGCGCTGGCGCTGAGCGCGCGGGCCGCGGACACCGAGATTCGTATCGGTGACATGGCGCAGTCGCTCAACGGCATCGCTTCGCACGTGATGATCGACCAGGAGTTCGACCACAAATACGGCGTCGATCTGAAATATCAGGGCTACCCGACACTGGACGGCCTGTTCAACGCGATCCGTGGCAAGCAGGTGGATGTGGGCTTCGGGGGTTGGACTGGCTTCGCCCAGTTCCGTGCCCAGGGTTTCCCGGTGTTCAACATCTTCCCGGTGGGTCGTGGCACCAGCCTGGACGTGCTGGTGCCGGCGGATTCCGATATCCAGACGCTGGAAGATCTGAAGGGCAAGCGGGTGGCCTCCTACGCCGGTGCCGCCGGCACCGCCACGGTGCTGCTGCGGGTGGTACTCAACGATTTCTACGAGTTCGACCCGGCCAAGGACGGTAATCTGCAGTACGTGGGCCCGGGCATCATTCCCACCCTGCTGGACAGCGGGGATATCGAAGCTGGTCTGCTGTTCGATCCGCTCGCCGCCAAGGCCATCGCCTCGGGTAAATACCGCAGCATCGGCAACCTGGGTGATATCTACAAAGAGAAAACCGGGGACGACTTCCTGTGGATCGCTCTGGCCACCAACGACGAGTTCGCCGAGGCCCATCCGGAGGCGCTGTCCGGCTTCCTGAAAGGCTGGGTGGAATCGGTGGACTATGTGAAGAGCCATCCGCAGGTGTTCCAGGCCTACGGCGAAAAACTGGGCCTCGACCAGGCCGGCATCGACATGCTCGCCGAGCGGGTCACCCGGGACTACGCCACCACCTGGAACGATGAGTACATCGACGGGCTCAAGGCGTTCGCGGAGCGCGCCAACCGGGTGATGGACAAGGGCTATCTGGACGAACTGCCGGACGACGCCTTCTCCACCCGCTTCGTGCCCTGATCGTCCGATCGGGGGCGCAGCCTCCAGGCGGTGAGCAGGGCGGTGGCGGTGACGATCGCCGCGCCCACCGCCGCGTTGGTGTGCAGGGCCGCGTTGAAGGCCGCCCGGGCGGCGGCCATCAGCGGCTCGGCGAGGGTCGGTGGCAGGGTGGTGCTGGCGCCCAGGGCGCCGCCCAGGGTGTCGCCGGCGGCCAGCGCCTGGTCCGGGGCGAGCCCGTCGGGCAGGGCGGTCAGCATATGGCGGCGGTAGACCGCCGCTCCCAGACTGCCGATCACCGCCACGCCCAGGGCCATGCCCAGCTCGCTGGCGGTTTCCGAGGTGGCGGAGGCGGCACCGGCCTTTTCCGGCGGCGCCGCGCCCACCACCATATCGGTGCCGAGAATCATCATCGGCATGACCCCCAGCCCCATCACCGTCATGCCGGCGATCAGCAGCCACAGGTCGCCCAGACCGCTGACGCCGACCATCGCCAGAAAGCCGAACACCGCCACCCCCAGGCCGCCGCTGACCAGTTGCCAGCGGGGCAGATAGCGGGTGAGGCGCGGAATCAGTAACGAAAACACGGTTTGCAGCACCGCCGGCGGCAGCATGGTCAGCCCGGCGTGCAACGGCGACAGCCCCAGCACCCCCTGCAGATACTGAAACACCATCAGCCAGGCGCCGGAGAGCGCCAGGATGGTAAGCATCATGGCGCCCACGGAGGTGCTGAAATCCCGGTTGGCAAACAGGGCCAGGTCGAACATGGGCGTGGCCAGACGCCGCTGGCGGCGCACGAACAGGGCGCCGAGCAGCAGGCCGGCGAGGATCGCCGCCAGCGGCAACAGGCCGGCGCCGTTACGGGCCAGGTCCTTGAGGCCGAAGATCAGCGCCACCACCGTGGCCACCGACAGCAGGGCGCTGGTCCAGTCCTGGCGACCGGCCTGCGGGTCGCGGAACTCCGGCAGCAGCCAGGGCCCGGTGAGCAGCAGCAGGGCCATCACCGGCACGCCAAGCAGAAACACCGACCCCCACCAAAAGAACTCCAGCAGGGCGCCGCCCACCAGCGGGCCGATGGCGCTGCCGACGATAAAGCCGGTCATCCATACGGTGATCGCCAGGGTCCGCTCGCTGTCCACCTGGAACATATTGCGCAGTAACGACAGGGTGGAGGGCATCAGGGTGGCGCCGGCCACGCCCAGCAGCGCACGGGCCAGGATCAGGGTTTCCGCGCTCGGCGCGAACGCCGCCATCACCGAGGCCAGGCCGAAGGCGGTGGCGCCGCCCAGCAGCAGCCGGCGGCGGCCGATGCGGTCGCCCAGGGTGCCCATGGTGACCAGGAAGCCGGCGATCATGAAGCCATAGATATCCAGGATCCACAGCAGCTGCGAGCTGGTGGGGCGCAGGTCCGCGCTGAGGTGCGGCGCCGCCAGATGCAGCACCGTCATATCCAGTGCCAGCAGCACGGTGGGCAGCATCAGGACCGCCAGGCCCAGCCATTCACGGCGGCCGGCGGGGGCGGGTTGCGGGCGGGTCATCGAACGGCTCCTGCTGAAAGGCGATCACGGTATGTGCACGGGCATCGGGCGACTGTGACCACCGGGCGAAGCATTCTACGCCAAATCGCGGTCAATCCTGTGACACGATAACGACAGAATGGACATCCCCGGCGGGGAAAGGAGGCAACATGGTTTCACGTCGTGATTTTCTCAATGGCGCTTTGTGGGGCGGCGCGGGTCTGGCGCTGGCGCTGCAGGGCACGGCCCGGGCGGCCACCGGCGGGTCCGCCGCGCTGCGTACCCGGGCGATCCCGGCCGGCGGCGAGACCGTGCCGGTGATCGGCGCCGGCACCTCCGGCAGCTTCGTGGCGGAGATCGGCTCCGACAAGTACCGCCGGCTCAAGGAAGCGATGACGATCTTCTTCGACAGCGGCGCCACCGTGTTCGACACCAGCCCGAACTACGGCGGCGCGGACCGGGTGCTGGGCGCCTTGCTGGAAGAGGGCGGCTGGCGGGACCAGTGCTTCCTGGCCACCAAGATCGCCGCCGACAGCCGCGCCGCCGCCGAACGGCAGTGGGCACGGTCGCTGGAGGCGCTGCGCACTGACCATGTGGAACTGCTGCAGGTGCACAATCTGCGTGACTGGAAAACCCAGCTGCCCTACGCCCGGGAATTGAAGGAGCAGGGCAAAACCCGGTACGTGGGCATCACCCACTACCTGGAACGGGGCCTGGACGAGATGGCCGCCATTCTGCGTAGCGAGCCGCTGGATTTCATCCAGATCAATTATTCGGTGAACGCGCCGCAGGCCGCCAAGGAAGTGCTGCCGCTGGCCCGGGACAAGGGCGTGGCGGTACTGATCAATCGGGCTTTCGACGACGGTTCGCTGTTCTCCACCGTGAAAGGCCGTCCGCTGCCGGACTGGGCCGCCGAGGTAGGCGCGCAAAGCTGGGCGCAGCTGTTTCTCAAGTTCGCCCTCAGCCACCCGGCGGTGACCGCGGTGATTCCCGCCACCAGCAAGCCGGAGCACCAGCGCGACAACCTCAATGCCGGCCGGGGCGAACTGCTCAGCGAGGCCCGGCAGCGTGAACTGATGGCCATGGACTGGTAACCGTGGCCTCTTCGCATCCACTGCCGCGCCTGGCGGCGCGGCTGTTCAACATCCGCGTGGAGGAAGCGCCGGCGGTGCTGGCCGGGCTGGCGCTGTTCTTTCTGCTGTTCACCGGCTACTTCATGCTGCGTCCGGTGCGCGAAACCATGGGCGTGGCCGGTGGCGTGGACAATCTGCAGTGGCTGTTCACCGGTACCTTTCTGGCCACCCTGGCGGTGCTGCCGCTGTTCGGCTGGCTGGCCTCCCGGGTGGCGCGGCGGCGCATCCTGCCCGCCGCCTACGGGTTCTTCGTGGCCAACCTGCTGCTGTTCGCGGCCCTGTTCGCCGGCACCGCCGACAACGTCTGGGTGGCGCGCACCTTTTATATCTGGCTGTCGGTGTTCAACCTGGTGGTGGTGTCGTTGGCCTGGAGCGTGTTGGCGGACGTGTTCAGCATCGCCCAGGGCAAGCGGCTGTTCGGCATGATGGCCGGCGGCGCCAGCCTGGGCGGCCTGGTGGGGCCGGGGCTGGGTACGCTGCTGGTGGTGCCGGCGGGCCACGCCGGCCTGGTGCTGCTGGCCGCGCTGTTGCTGACCGGCAGCGCGGTGGCCGGCCTGTGGTTGTACCGCTGGCGCGACCAACATCCGCTGAACGAGGAGGCGGAGCCGGCCCGGGCGGAACGGGGCCGCGCGCTGGGCGGCAACCCCTTGGACGGCGCCCTGGAAGTGCTGCGCACGCCGTTTCTGATGGGCATTGCCCTGTTCGTGGTGCTGCTCGCCAGCGTCAGTACCTTTCTGTATTTCGAGCAGGCGCGGCTGGTGGCGGAGACCTTTCCGGACCCCACCCGCCAGACCCAGGTGTTCGGCCTGATCGATACGGTGGTGCAGTTTCTCGCCATTCTGACGCAGCTGTTTCTGACCGGGCGCATCGCCCAGCGGTTGGGCATCGGCGTGTTGCTGACCGCGGTGCCGCTGCTGATCGCCGCCGGTTTTGTGTGGCTGGCGCTGTCGCCGGTGTTTTCCGTGTTCGTGGTGATCATGGTGGCGCGCCGGGCCGGTGAATACGCGTTGGTGCGGCCCGGTCGCGAGATGCTCTATACCTCGGTGCCACCGGAGCAGAAGTACAAGGCCAAGAACTTTATCGACACCGTGGTGTACCGTGGTGGCGACGCCCTCAGCGGCTGGCTGAAGCGCGGCCTCGACCTGCTCGGCGAGCTGCCCGGCCTGGCCATGCTGATCGGCGCCGGCATCGCCCTGGCCTGGGCCGGCACCGGTTTTCTGCTGGGGCGGGCGGAGCGCCGGCGCGAAGGTCTTGACGAGCGCGCCGGCTGAATCGGGCCCGGTTTACAGAAACACGCCGCCGGCCACTTCGATACGCTGGCCGTTGACCCAGCCGTTGCCCGGTGACAGCAGCGCGGCGATGGCGCCGCCGATGTCGTCCGGCAGGCCGACGCGGCCGAGGGCGGTGGCGCCGGCCACCTGGGCGTTGGCCTCCTGGTTGTCACGGATCACGCCGCCGCCGAAATCGGTTTCGATGGCGCCCGGGGCCAGGGTATTGACGGCAATGCCACGCTCTCCCAACTCCTTGGCCAGATAACGGGTCAGCACCTCGATGCCGCCTTTCATGGTGGCGTAGGCGGCGAAGCCCGGCATGCAAAAGCGTGCCAGCCCGCTGGAGATGTTGACGATGCGCCCGCCATCGGCGATCAGCGGCAGCAACCGCTGGGTCAGAAAGAACGGCCCCTTCAGGTGAATCCGCATCAGCGTATCGAACTGCTCTTCGCTGGTGTCCGCGAACGGCGTATTGATGCCGATGCCGGCGTTGTTGATCAGGTGATCGAACCGGTCGGTTTGCCAGGTCTCCCGAAGGGCGGCGCTCACCTGCTCCACGAAGGCGGGGAAGGTGGCGCTGTCGGCCACATCCAGCAGCAACGCCACGGCGCGGCGGCCCTTGGCCTGGATGTCCTCGACCACCTGGTCGGCGGCCTGCCGGTTACGCTGATAGGTCAGGATTACATCGCTGCCCTGGTTGGCCAGATGCAGGGCCGCGCTGCGGCCCAGGCCGCGGCTGGCGCCGGTGATCAGTGCAATGGTCATGGGTTATCTCCATTAGACGTTAAGCAGGAACACGTCCACTTTATTGGTTGAGAATGTTCCAATAAATCGCTTAAATCCGGAATCCCTGTTCACAAATGGCGAACAATAGACGAGGCCGGCCATGGACCGTTTTCAGGATCTGCGCGTGTTCACCCGGGTGGCGGAGCTGGCCAGCTTCACCGCCGCCGCCGATCAGCTGGGCTTGCCCAAGGCCAGTGTGTCCACCGCCGTCAAGCGGCTGGAGGAAGGCCTCGGCGTGTTGCTGCTGCAGCGCACCACCCGGCGGGTGCGGCTGACGCCGGAAGGGCGGGCGTTCTACGAGCGCGGCAAGGACCTGCTGGCGGACCTGGATGAGATGACCTCCATGTTCGAAGTGGGCGGCGAGACGCTCACCGGGCGGTTGCGGGTGGACATGCCCAGCAGCACCGCCCGCAAGTTCGTGATCCCGCGCCTGCCGGAGTTCCTGGCGGCGCACCCCTTGCTGGAGGTGGAACTGAGTGCCACCGATCGGCGCGTGGACCCGGTGCGCGAAGGCTTTGATTGCGTGATGCGGGTGGGGGAAACCGGCGATGTCAGTCTGTTCGCCCGCAGCCTGGGCGCCTTCGCCATCATCAACGCGGCCAGTCCGGCCTACCTGGCCCGCCACGGCACCCCGCGCACCCTGGCGGACCTGGCCGGGCACCGTTTGATTCATTACGTGCCCGGCCTGGGCGGCCGCTCGCCCGGGTTCGAGTACCCCCAGGGCGACGGCTTCGCGGCGCTGCCCATGGGCGGCGCGCTCACCGTCAACAGCGCGGACAGCTACGAAGCCGCCTGTCTGGCCGGGTTGGGCATCGTGCAGGCGCCGGAGTCCGGCTTGCGGGCGCATCTGAAGGCCGGACGTCTGGTGGCGATTCTCACCGATCTGCAGGCGGAACCGATGCCGGTCACTCTGCTGTACCCGCAACGGCGTCATTTGCCGCGCCGCACGGCGGTGTTCATGGACTGGATCCAGGGCATCATGACGCCGTACCTGGAGCCCCGTTGAGCGGTGCGCCGCACAAATGTTCCAGACCGGCCCGGGCCGCCGGTGTAGACTTGCGGGTTCCGTGCCGGAGACTCGTCCATGTCCGTGTCATCCAACAGTGAAAACTGGGTCCGTTTCGCCCGCGACCGGGACACCGGCATTGAAACCATCCGTGCCCATTTCGAGGGCCACGCCTACGACCCCCACTGGCACGACACCTATGCGGTGGGCGTCACCGAGCAGGGGGTGCAGCGTTTTCATGTGGGCCGGGTGCGCCACGAGAGCGTGCCCGGAAGGGCCATGCTGCTGGAGCCGGGGCAGGTCCACGACGGTCTGGGCCCGGTGCCCGGCGGCTTCACCTACCGGTTGCTGTACCTGGACCCGCACTGGCTGCGCGCCGAGCTGTCGCGGTTGTTTGAACAGGTGCCCGCCCATTTCGAGCTGAGTTTCGCCGCCACCCTGTGCGACGACCGTCGTGTCACCCGCGCCATTGGCGAGGCGTTCGAGGCGCTGCAGGACGGCGAGATGCGCATGCTGCGCCAGGCCGCCGTGGACCGGCTGCTGGCGCGGCTCACCGACCACGCCCGCTGGCGCACGGCGCCGGAGCGATTACCGATGGCGGCGCCCGCCGCCCAACGCGCCCGTGAGTATCTGCACGCGCACCTGGCCGAGGACATCGGCATGGACCATCTGGCCGCCGCCGCCGGCGTCGATCGGTTCCGGCTGTCGCGGTCGTTCAAGGCCGCCTTCGGGGTACCGCCCCACGCCTACCTGGTGCAGCTGCGGCTGGTGCGCGCCCGTCGCCTGCTGGCCGCCGGCGGCAGCCCCGCCGAGGTGGCCGCGGCGGTGGGCTTCGCCGACCAAAGCCATTTGGGGCGCTGGTTCCGGCGTGCCTATGCCATGACCCCGGCGTACTACCGGCGCCGCACAAAGCTTCCAGACTGACGCGTGCGCCGGCGTCAGACTGGCGATTCCTTTCGCTGCTCTGAATGCCATGGAATCGCTGCTGCCCTTCGTTCTGTTCGCGCTCGTTGCCTCGATCACGCCCGGCCCCACCAATGTGCTGGTGCTCGCCTGTGCGTCCCGCCATGGGCTGGCGGCGGCGTTGCCCATGGTGGTCGGCGCCGCCGGTGGCGCCGCCTCGGTGTTGCTGCTGGTAGGCACCGGGCTGGCCCGGCCCCTGGCGGCCCATCCCACGGTTCGCCTGCTGATGGCGGCGGTCGGGCTGGCCTGGTTGACGGTGCTGGCGGTGCTGTTGTGGCGGGCGGCGCCGGCGGTGCGGCGGAGCGATGACGGGGATCGGCGCGGCCGCCTGGGGGTGATCGCCACCGCCGGGCTGCAATGGGTGAATCCCAAGGCGTGGATGATGGCACTGGCCGCCACCGGTGTGTTCGCCGGCAAGGGGTGGCCGATCACGGTGCTGGCGGGGGTGTTCCTGCTGGTGGCGCTGCCGTGCGTGCTGGCCTGGGCGGGGTTGGGGGCCGGCGCGGCGCGTTGGATCGATGACCCGCGCTGGATGCGGCGCTTCAATCGGGGGATGGCGTTGCTGTTGCTGCTGTCCGCCTGGGCGGCGGCGTTCTGGTAGAGAGCGGGCCTCGCCGATCGGCGAAGCCCGCGCCGGAGAAGGCGACTCAGAACTTGAAGCGCGCGCCCACGCCGTAGGTGGAGCCGGTGCCCACATCGTCGATGTCGTCGTGCAGGTACATGGCGTACAGGTCGAGCTGGCTGTTCACCACGTAATCGTAGCCCGCCGCCCAGGTGTCGCGCTGGTAGTCCACGGCGCCGCTGAAGTCGGAGTTGGCGTAGGACGCCAGCACGTTGCCCGGGCCCACCGGGACCGCCACGCCGGCCTGCCAGGTGTCGGTGTCCACGTCACCGGCGGTGGTGTCGGTTTCCAGGGTCATGTACTGGCCGTACAGCGTGGCCACGCCGAAGTTGTAGGACAGCCCGGCCATGGCCGCGTCCTGATCGGTGGCGCCCGGAATGTTGCCGCGCTCGCCGGCGCCGCCACCGTTGTCCAGGGTGCCCTCGCGCACGCGCATCGCCGATACCGTCGCCACCAGGCCGCCCTGGCGATAGATCAGGTTACCACCGACCTTGTTTTCGCCGCTTTCGCCTTCTTCCTCGCCGAAGGCGTACACCAGGTTGGCCTTGAGGCCGCCGACGCTCGGCGTGGTGTAGTTGATGCTGTCGTTCCAGGTGGTGTCGCCCATCACCGCGCCGCCGTTACCACCGTTGTAGGTGTGCAGCATCATCGGTGAGAAGGCGAAGGAGTCTTTCACCGAATTGGTGATTACCATGGGAATGAAGAACGGCGACTTGGTGCGGCCCGCTTTCAGTTCACCCCAGGTCTGGCTGGACGCGCCGATGTAGGCGTTGCGGCCGAAGAACTCGTCGCCGTTGTAGCGACCGTCTTCGCCGGTGTCCGGACGCAGAAACATCTCGGCCACGCCGAAAAAGGTCACGTCATCGTTCACCTTGTAATCGACGCGGGCGCCCAGGAAGGAGGTGGACATGCCACCGCCGGCCAGTTGCGCGGTGTTGTCCTGGTCCGCCGGTTTCTCGATGCTGCCGGCCCACAGGTCCAGCAGGCCGTAGAACTTGGCCTGGGGCTGGGCGGCGCTGGCGGCGCCGGACAGCATCAGGCCGCCGGCCAGAATGGCGAGAGTGTTGTTGTTCAGTTTCATTGCTGATTCCCTTTTTCAAGCACAAACCGCCCCGGGACGCCGAGGAGGGCGTCTTTTCAGATCGTTGCTGGAAACGGATTCGGGCGGATTCGTTATCGGATTATTGTGTGGATGACTCCTGATTGTTTTCTTCGGAGGCGCACTAAAAGTACGCACCCTTGCAGGTTACTTTGTCGTTATGGTGCATCCGGGGCAATGGTAAAAAAAAGAAAAAGTCCACGATATAGACGATAAGAGTTCATGAAATTGAACGACCGGAAAAGCCTGAAAAATAAGGTATATGCCGAGATTGGAGTGAATGTTAAGGGCACAAAAAAAGGCCCGGTTAAAAATGCCGGGCCGAGGTTTGGGAGAGATTGAAACAGCGCGTCAGTCGTCGTAACCGAACAGTTTGGCCGGGTTGTCGACAAGAATTTTCTGCCGTTCGCCGGCGTCCGGCGCGTAGCGGTAAAGCAGTTCCAGCAGCTCGGCGTCGTTGGGCGGCGGTGATTTGGAAAGCGGGTGCGGCCAGTCGCTGGCCCACACCACCCGATCCGGCGCCGCGTCGATGTAGGCACGGGCAATCGGCAGCACATCGTTCCAGGGATGACCCTGGGTGGAGATCTTTTCGCCCAGTGACAGCATCACCCAGAAGTTGCCCTTCTTGAGCAGCTCAATGGTTTTTTGCACGTTCGGATCGTCCACGCCCAGGTTGGCGTCGGCGCGGCCCAGGTGGTCGATCAGCACCGGGATATCCAGGTTTTGGTACAGCTCCACGCTGCCCAGGATGCCGTCCTTTTCCGGCTGGATTTTCACGTACCAGCCGAGTTCCTTGAGCCGGTCGGCGGCACGCTGGAATTCCCGGGGCGACAGGCCCACGCCCAGTTCCTTGCGGAAGGTAAAGCGGGCGCCGCGCACACCGGCGTCGTGCAGTTCCTCGATGTAGCCGTCGTCGCGCTCCTTGAGCGCGATGGCGTTGGCGCAGCCCCGATAGTCCGGGCCGGCTTTTTTCAGCGCGTCCACCACCACGCTGTGGTCGGAGCCATAGGTGGTGGCCTGGACGATCACGCCACGCTCGATGCCCAGCGCACGGTGCATTTTCAACGCCGCGTCGATGGTGGCGGACGGCATCTTGAACGGTGCTTCCGGCCGCGGCGGATACACCGCCGGGTCGCCGAACACGTGGAACTGCGCGTCGCAGGTACGGGCCGGCGGCGCTTCCACCGGGGCCCGCGGGTCCGGGTTGAATGGGTAATACTCAGGCATGGTGGCTCCTGCCATGGAAAATCAGAGGGCCGCGCGGGCGGCCCGTATCAAGGACTGTCAGCCCCGGGCGCCGGCGATCACCGCCAGCACGTCACACTGAATCAGGAATTTGGATTCCACCGGGTTCTGAATGGCATGCCGCGCCGGGCGGGAATCCGCATCGGGAAACATGCTCAGCCATTGCTCGTTGAGCACGTCGCGCTGGGAGCGGTCCTGCATCCAGACGGTCATCTTCAGGATGTCGTCGGTGCTGCCGCCGGCGGCCTCGACGATATTGCGCACGTGCTGGAACATGAACGCGCACTGCGCCTTCAGATCGGCGCCCAGTTCTCCGGTGGCCGGGTCGGTGCCGTTGATCACGCCGGTGGCCATCAGATCCCCGATCCGGCTGGCCGCCGGGATCGGGTTCTGGTGGGAGAAGCCGGCGCTGTGAACGCTCTGGCGTCGTGACATTGTTGCGGTCCTTCTGCGTTGAAAGCGGCTTAACGGTGGATGTTGGCGCCGCGGATCAGGGTGCCCCAGCGGTCGTATTCCTTCTGCAGGAAGGACTGGAAGTCGGGCACGCTCATGGCGCGCGCGTCGGCGCCGGCGGTCTCGAACTTCTCCACCACCGCGGGATCGGCGAGGATTTTTTCCAGCGCCTGGTTCAGTTCGTTGACGATCTTGTCCGGGGTGCCGGCGGGGGCGAACAGGCCGGTGAAGGTCTCGGACACCGCGTCTTCGTAGCCCAGCTCTTTCAGGGTGGGCACGTCGGGCAGGGCATCCAGGCGCTCCGGAGAGGTCACCGCCAGGGCGGTCAGTTTGCCGCTGGTCACGTACTGCTTGGCCACGGTGAGCTGATCGAAGTTGAAGTCCACGCGGCCGCCCAGCAGGTCGGTGGTGGCCGGGGCATTGCCCTTGTAGTGCACGGTCAGCCACTCGGTTTTGAGCAGGCGCTGCATCATTTCGCTGATCAGATGGTTCTGGGTGCCGGCGCCGGGGGAGGCCATGGCCAGCTCACCGGGATGCTCCTGGGCGTACTTGAACAGTTGTTCGGCGCTGTCCATGCCCAGTTCCGGGTTGGCCTGCAGCACCAGCGGCACGAACGAGATCGAGCCGATCGGCGCGAAATCGTCTTTCCAGTAGTAGTTGTCCTTGCGGAACAGCATGGGGCTGAACAGCACCGGGCCGTTGGGGGCCACGAACAGGGTGTAGCCGTCCGCGTCGGACTTGACCACGTAGGAGGCGGCGATCATGCCACCGGCGCCGGGGCGGTTCTCCACCACGAACGGCTGTCCGAATTCCTTTTCCAAGCCGTCGGCCACGATGCGCGCGGCCAGGTCCACGTTGCCGCCGGGCGGGTAGGGCACCACCAGGTGAACGGGTTTGGAGGGCCAGTTCGCGGCCTGAGCGCCCACGCCCAGGCAGAGCAGCATCAACAGAGTGGTCAAACGTTGGAATAAACGCATGGTTTTTATTCTCCTTCCTGTGCTCGGCGTCCAAAGGCGGCGCCGGCTTCAAGTGGTTGTGCGGGTGAAGAGGTACTTTCCTGAATCCGGCGCCGGGGCGGCAACCGCTAAATCCCGCGAAGGTCCACATAATGGACGCCGGCGTTCATCACCCGATGACTGTGCCACGCAGGATACTCGGAAATGCGCTTATACCGGCCCATGGCGAAGACCGGTTATGATTAAAACGTCCATATGATGGACACTATGGTCAGCGCCGTGTTGATTCCCCACAGGCTCCCTCTTAGCTTTCCTGCTACCCCATCGAGCGGCCGGTCGACTGCCAGGAGAATAAATATGCAAATCGACACTGATTCCCTGTCGCCTCAGGAATGCTACCGCCTGATCAGCGGCATCGTGGTTCCCAGGCCGATTGCCTGGATCACCACCCAGTCTCCGGAGGGCGTGGTCAATCTGGCGCCTTTCAGTTGCTTTACCTTCGTATCCAACAGCCCGCTGATGGTGGGCATCAATATCGGCCGCAAGGCCGGTCGCGAGAAGGATACCGCCCGCAATATCCGTGCCCTGGACCAGTTCGTGGTCAACATCGCCGACTGGACCATGGTCGAGGACGTGCACGCCAGCGCCGTGGAATACGACGCCCATGAAAGCGAGGTGGAAAATCTCGGCCTGACGGCGCTGCCCTCGGTGACGGTTACCCCGCCGCGTTTGGAGAAGGCGCCGATCAGCCTGGAGTGCAAGCTGCACAGCGTCACCGGTTACGGCAACACCGGCGCCGAGTTCTTCGTCGGCCAGGTCACCCGCATCCACGTCAGCGACCGCCTCTACGAGGACGGCCGCATCGACACCCGTGCCCTGCAACCGGTGTGCCGCATCGCCGGCGCCAACTACGCCACCCTGGGCGAGATCCGCCAGCTTAAACCCGTGGCGCAGACGCCCAAGAGCATCATCGAGCCGGGATCATGAGACGCGACGACGGCCTGCCACCGGACACCGACGTGGTGGAACCGCCCCGTGCGGAGGCCGGCGAGGGCGGCAAGACCCTGGGCGCGCGCAGCATCCGGCGGGCGGTGGCGATCCTGCGTATTCTCGCCACCGGCCAGGAGCACGGTGTGCGGATCACCGACATCGTCCACCAGACCGGCCTCAACCGGCCCACGGTGCACCGCATTCTGCGCGTGCTGATCGAGGAAGAGGCGGTGGAGCAGGATCCCAACACCCGCCGCTACATGGTCGGGCCGGAAGTGTCCCTGCTGGGCCTGTCCCGGGCCGCCCGGGTGCCGGTGAAATCGGTGGCCGAACCCTACCTGCGGCACATTGCCGAGCAGTGTGGCGACAGCGTGTTCCTGACCATCCGGAGCGGCTTCGATTCCATCTGCGTGGACCGCAAGACCGGCAATTACCCGGTCAAGGTGCTGTCCATCGAGGTGGGCGCGCGCCGGCCGCTGGGTGTCAGCGTGTCCGGTCTGGTGCTGCTGGCCTTCGCCGAGCCGGATGACAGCGAGGAAGTGCTGCTGGGCAATGAGCAACGCCTGGTGAGCCATAGCCTGAAGCTGGACGAAGTGCGCCGCCGTATTACTGAAACCCGTTCCCTGGGCTACGCCTACAGCGAGGTGGGCGTGGTGCCCGGCACCCGCGCGCTGGCGCTGCCGGTGTTCGACGCCGACCAGCAGCTGGTGGCGTCGGTGGCGGTGTCGGCCATGGCCGACCGCCTGAGCCCGGAGCGCCTGGCCATTCTGGTCCCGCTGATTCGTCGCCAGACCGAACTGATTGCCCAGCGGCTCAGTGAAATTCATACCCGCCGCCGTTAACGACTTCAGGAGAAACCATGACATCCGTGACCCTGCGCCCCGGAGGGCGCTTGCTGAGCGGCGCCGTTTACGGCTGCCTGCTCAACGTGCAGGACGAACTGGACCGGCTCGGTGACGCCATCAATGAGGCGCCCTACAACGGCGCGCCCACCGGCCCGGTGATGTACGTAAAAACCCCGAACACCCAGGTGGCCGATGGCACCCCGGTGGTGTTGCCCGCCGACGTGGACCAGGTGCGCGTCGGGGCCACCCTGGGCGTGGTGATCAAGGACACCCTGACCCGCGCCAGCGCCGATCAGGCCCGCGCCGCCATCGCCGGCTATACGCTGGTCAACGACCTCACCGTGCCCCACGACAGCCTGTTCCGGCAGCCGCTCAAGCAGAAGTGCCGGGACGGTTTCTGCCCGATCGGCCCGTGCCTGGTGGACGCCGCCGACCTGCCGGACCCGGACGGTCTTACCGTGCGTGCCCTGGTCAATGGTGAATGCCGTCAGCAATGGAGCCTGGCCGAACTGGTGCGCCCGGTGGCCACGCTGCTGGCCGACATCTCCGATTTCACCAGCCTTTATCCCGGCGATCTGATCCTGGTGGGCATGTCCCCGGACGCGCCGCTGGCCGGCGCCGGTGACACCGTGGCGGTGGAAATCGACGGTTTGGGTCGTCTTGAGAATCCGCTGATCAGCGAAGGGGAGAGCGCCCGATGAAACAAGCACGTATCGCCTTCGAGGGTCGCGTTCAGCAGGCCTGGGAAGACAACGGCAAGGTGCGGCTGGCGGACGGCCGCCGCCTGGACGAAAGCGAAGTGACCTGGCTGCCGCCGGTGACCCCGGGCACGATTCTGGCTCTGGGGCTGAACTACGCCGACCACGCCGCCGAGATCGCCTCCCAGGCGCCGGAAGAACCGATGGTGTTCCTCAAGGGCGCCAACACCCTGGTGGGCCACCGCGCCTTCACGCCGCGCCCCACCGACGCCACCAACATGCACTATGAGTGCGAGCTGGCCATCGTCATCGGCAAGCCGGCGCGCAACGTGGCCAAGGCGGATGCCTACGACTACATCGCCGGCTACACCGTGGCCAACGATTACGCCGTGCGCAATTACCTGGAAGGCTTCTACCGGCCCAACTTCCGCATCAAGAGCCGCGACAACTGCACGCCCATCGGCCCCTGGCTGGTGGACGCGGCGGACATCGCCGACCCGATGAACCTGCGGCTGACCACCCGCGTCAACGGCGAGACCACCCAGGAAGGGTCCACCAAGGACATGATTTTCGACGTGCCCTTCCTGATCGAATATTTCAGCGCCTTCATGACCCTGCAGCCGGGTGACGTGATCCTCACCGGCACCCCCAAGGGCACCGTCAACGTGATGCCCGGTGACGAGGTGGTCACCGAAATCGAAGGCGTGGGCGCGCTGCACAACACCATTATCGAGAGGAAGGCCTGATGCTGGATGATGCCGCTATTCGTGACGCGGCGGAGCGGCTCGACCGCGCCGAACGCGAACGTACCCAGATCGACCATCTGACCCTGCAGTACCCGGACATCGGCTTCCCCGAGGCCTACGCCATCCAGCGCCAGTGGGTGGACATGAAGGTGGCCCGTGGCCGCCGGGTGATGGGCCACAAGATTGGCCTCACGTCCCGGGCCATGCAGATGTCCGCGCGCATCGATGAGCCGGACTATGGTGTGCTGCTCGACGACATGTTCTTCGAGGACAACGCCGAGATCGAAGTGGACCGCTTTATCGTGCCGCGTCTGGAAGTGGAGCTGGCGTTCGTTCTGAAAGAGGACCTCAGTGGCCCGGATTGCACCGTGCTGGACGTGATGCGCGCCACCGAATACGTGATCCCGGCACTGGAGATCATCGACGCCCGGGTGCGTCAGGTGGACCCGGCCAGCGGCGCGCCGCGCAAGGTGTTCGACACCATTTCCGACAACGCCGCCAACGCCGGCGTGGTGCTGGGCGGGCGCACCATCCGCCCGTTCGACATCGACCTGCGCTGGAGCGCGGCGGTGTGCAGCCGCAACGGCCTGGTGGAAGAAACCGGCGTGGCCGCCGGGGTGCTCGGCCATCCCGCCAAGGGCATCGCCTGGCTGGCCAACAAGCTGGCCCCCCACGGTGTCACCCTGAAAGCCGGCGAGATCGTGCTGGCCGGTTCCTTCACCCGTCCGGTGGCGGCGTCCGCCGGCGATACCTTCCACGTGGACTACGGCCCGCTCGGCGCGCTGGGTCTGCGCTTCGTCTGACAGGAGGCGTCATGGATCTTCCGGTCAATACCTTCAAACAGGCGCTGCTCGAAGGCCGCACCCAGATCGGTCTGTGGTGCGCCCTGGCCGATGCCTACGGCACCGAGATCGGCGCCGCCGCCGGTTTCGACTGGCTGCTGATCGACGGTGAACACGGCCCCAACGATGTGCGTTCGATCCTGGCGCAACTGCAGGCGGTGGCGCCGTACCCGACCCACCCGGTGGTGCGCCCGGTGAACGGTGACGCGGACACTCTGAAACCGCTGCTGGACGCCGGCGTGCAAACCCTGCTGGTGCCGATGGTGGAAAGCGCCGATCAGGCGCGGGCCATCGTCGAGGCCACCCGCTACCCGCCCCACGGGCGCCGGGGCGTGGGCGCCGGCCTGGCGCGGGCGTCGCGCTGGGGCCGGGTGCCGGATTACGTGCACCACTGCCACGAACAACTGTGCGTGCTGCTGCAGGTGGAAAGCCGTGCCGGCCTGGACAACCTGGATGAAATCGCCGCCGTGGACGGTGTCGACGGCGTGTTCATCGGCGCCGCCGATCTGGGCGCCGACCTGGGTTATCTGGGCCAGCCGGGCCACCCGCAGGTGAACGCGGCGGTGCTGGACGCCTTCCGGCGCATTCAGGCAGCGGGCAAGCCCGCCGGGGCGCTGACCGTTAACGAGGACCTGGCCCGCGAGCATCTCGATGCCGGCTGCCGGTTTCTCGCCGTGGGCGCCGACGCCGCTCTGCTGGCCCGCGCCACGGACGCGCTGTCGCGCCGCTTCAAGGACCATTTGTCGCCGTCCCAGGCCGGCGGTTACTGACTCTATTCTCACAACGCGCGTTGCGCCTCGGAGGAGAATAATAAATGGCACGTTCCATTAACTGGTTGCAGGTGGGCGCGGCGCTGCTGCTCGGCCTGCTTGGTCTCTACGTGATTGTCCAGGGTAGCGGCTACGACATCGGGTCGTTGCGCCGCATGGGCCCCGGCTTCTTCCCGGTCATGATCGGCTCGGTACTGGTGCTGTTCGCCGTGCTGCTGGTACTGGAAGTGTGGCATTCGGAGAAAGAGAAGGATTTCTGGATTCCGCGGCCCATTCTCACCATCACCGCCGGCTTCGTGGCCTTCGCCGCGTTGCTGGAACGGGCCGGGCTGGTGCCCGCCACGGTGGCGCTGGTGCTGCTGGTGTCGCTGGCGGAAAAACCGGTGCGGCCGGTGGCGGCGGTGGCCACCGCGGTGGGCCTGAGCGTGCTCGGCGTCCTGGTATTCATTTACGGCTTCGGCATTCCGGTGTCGGCGTTCGAGTGGTGATCTGATGGATATCCTTAATAACCTGGCGCTTGGCGCCGAGATCGCGTTTTCCTGGCAGGGCCTGCTGTTCTGTTTCGTGGGCGTGCTGGTGGGCACCTTCGTGGGCGTGCTGCCCGGCATCGGACCGCTGGCGGCCATCTCCCTGGCCCTGCCGATGACTTATTACCTGTCTCCGCCGATCGCGTTGATCATGCTGGCCGGTATTTTCTACGGGGCCCAGTACGGCGGCTCCATCGCCGCCATTCTGCTCAACCTGCCGGGCACCGCCTCGGCGGCGGTGACCTGTATCGACGGCAACCAGATGACCAAGCAGGGCCGCGCCGGCGTGGCCCTGTTCACCGCCGCCATCTCGTCGTTCTGCGGTGGCATCGTGGCGATCTTCATGGTGCTCGGGTTCACGCCCATGATCGCGTCCTTCGCCATGGACTTCGGCTCAATGGACTATTTCTCGATCATGCTGCTGGGCCTGGTGGCGGCGTCCACCCTGTCGGTGGGCTCGCCGCTCAAGGGCATGACCATGGTGATGCTGGGCATCGCCCTGGGCCTGGTGGGCACCGACGACACCTCCGGCACCGAGCGCTTTACCTTCGGCGTGCTGGCCTTGTCCGATGGCATCAGTCTGGTGGCCCTGGCCATGGGGCTGTTCGGGGTGGGGGAGATCCTCGCCAACCTGGGCCAGGAAAAGCGCGCCCCGCTCAAGGCCAGTGGCCTGACCTTCAAATCCATGCTGCCCAAGCGGCACGAATGGAGCGGCCTGTGGAAGACTATCCTGCGCGGTTCCGGTATCGGCGCCTTCGTCGGCGCGCTGCCTGGTTCCGGCCCGGCGATTGCCGCCTTCATGGCCTATGCGTCGGAAAAGAAACTGGCCAGGAACCCGGAGAAATTCGGCCAGGGTGAGCTGCGTGGCGTGGCCTCCCCGGAATCCGCCAACAACGCGGCGGTGCAGGCGGCGTTCATTCCGACCCTGAGCCTGGGCATTCCCGGCGACGCGGTGATGGCGGTGCTGCTGGGCGCCATGATCCTGCACGGCATCAGCCCCGGGCCGGAACTGGTGACCAGCAATCCGGAGATGTTCTGGGGCCTGGTGGTGAGCTTCGGCGTCGGCAACATCATGCTGCTGGTGCTGAATCTGCCGCTGATCCGGGTGTGGGTGCGCATGTTGTCGATTCCCTACCACGTGCTGTACCCGGCGATGCTGTTCTTTATCTGCATCGGTGTGTTCTCGGTGCGCTCCAGCGTGTTCGACGTCTACACCGCGCTGTTCTTCGGGGTGATCGGCTACTTCCTGATTCGCCTGCGTTTCCCGGCGGCGCCGCTGCTGCTCGGCTTCATTCTCGGGCCGATGATGGAGGTGCACTTCCGCCGCGCGCTGCTGCTGTCCCGGGGCGATTACTGGACCTTCTTCGACAGTATTCCGAGTACCGTTTTTCTGATCCTCACCGCGCTGTTCCTGGTGCTGCCGCTGTGGGCCGCGTTCCGCAAGCGCACCGCGCGCACGGCCAACCTGGGAGATTGATCGACCATGCGTAACAACTTTATCGCCGGCGCCTGGACCCGGGGCGCCGGCGCCCGGCCCGACATCAATCCGTCCGATACCCGCGATGTGATCGACGAGTACGCCCAGGCCGACGCCGACCAGACCCGCCAGGCCATCGCCGCCGCCCGGGCCGCCTTTCCGGCCTGGCGCCGGGGTGGCATTCAAGCCCGCGCCGAGGCGCTGGACTTCATCGGTCTGGAGCTGGCCGCCCGCAAGGACGAGCTAGGCCGGCTGCTGGCCCGGGAGGAGGGCAAGACCCTGCCCGAAGGCATCGCCGAGGTGAACCGGGCGGCGCAGATCTTCCGGTTCTTCGCCGGCGAAGTGCTGCGTCCCGGCGGCGAGACCCTGCCGTCGGTGCGTCCGGGCATGGACGTGCACATCACCCGGGAACCGGTGGGCGTGGTGGGCATTATCACGCCCTGGAATTTCCCGATCGCGATCCCCGCCTGGAAGATCGCGCCGGCCTTGGCGTACGGCAACTGCGTGGTGTTCAAGCCCGCCGACCTGGTGCCCGGCTCGGCCTGGGCGCTGGCCGAGATCATCAGCCGCAGCGGTCTGCCGGAGGGCGTGTTCAACCTGACCATGGGGCGCGGCAGCGTGGTCGGCCAGACCCTGCTGGAAAGCCCCGACGTCAACGCCATCACCTTCACGGGTTCCGGCACCACCGGTGCCCGGGTGATGGCCACCGCCGGCGCCCGCTTCGCCAAGCTGCAGCTGGAAATGGGCGGCAAGAACCCGCTGTTGGTGCTGGATGACGCCGAGCTGGAGCGGGCCGTGGAAGTGGCGGTGCAGGGCGCCTATTTCTCCACCGGTCAGCGTTGCACCGCCTCATCCCGGTTTATCGTCGAGAAGGGCATCTACGGCCGCTTCGTGGACGCCGTGCAACAGCGCCTGGCCGGCTTGAAGGTGGACCACGCCCTGGGCGAGGGCACCGACATCGGCCCGGTGGTGGACCAGAGCCAGCTCGACCAGGACCTGGGCTACGTGGACATCGGCCGCGAGGAAGGCGCCCGTCTGGTGTGCGGCGGCGAACGTCTGCAACGGGACAGCGACGGTTTCTACATGGCGCCGGCCCTGTTCGCCGACGCCGCACCGGACATGCGCATCGCCCGGGAGGAAATCTTCGGCCCGGTGGCCTGCGCGATTCCGGCGGACGATTACGAGCACGCCCTGGCGTTGGCCAACGACACCGAGTTCGGCCTGTCGGCGGGCATCTGCACCTCGTCCCTGAAACACGCCACTCATTTCCGCCACCACGCGGAGGCCGGCATGGTGATGGTCAACACCCCCACCGCCGGCGTCGACTTCCACGTGCCCTTCGGCGGGCGCAAGGGCTCCAGCTACGGCTCCCGGGAGCAGGGCCGTTACGCCGCCGAGTTCTTTACCACGGTGAAAACCGCCTACGTGGCGCCCTGAGCCGCCACCGGCTTTCCCCGGGGGGCTTCGGCGGCGCGGCGGTAGATGGTAAGCTGCCGTTCCCGCCCCGAAGCCCCCAAGGAACGCACGGCATGGACGACCGCAGGACCTTCACGGTGTGCTCCGCGATTCTGCTGGTGGTGATGGCGGCGCTGGCGGTGGCGCCGGTGGAACGGGAAACCTGGCTGATGGAAAACGCCGTGGTGGCCCTGTTCCTGGCGGCCCTGTGGGGCACGCGCCGGTGGTTCCGGTTTTCCGCGGGCAGCTATGGATGGATCACCCTGTTCCTGGTGCTCCACGAAATCGGCGCCCACTACACCTATTCGCGGGTGCCCTACGACGCCTGGGCCCGGCAATGGGCGGGCTTCAGCATCGACCAGCTGTTCGGCTGGCAGCGCAATCAATACGACCGTCTGCTGCATCTGCTCTATGGCGTGCTGCTGGTGCTGCCGCTGCGTGAGCTGTGCCGGCGCGGCGTCGGCCTGCGCGGCGCCTGGGCCGGCGTCTTCGCGTTTTCCCTGATCCTGGCCTCGTCGATGATCTATGAGCTGATCGAATGGGGCGCGGCGGTGACCTTCGGCGACGGCAGCGACGCCTTCCTGGGCACCCAGGGGGACCCCTGGGACGCCCAGAAGGACATGGCCCTGGCGCTGCTCGGCGGCTTGATCGCCCTGGCCTTGGCGGCGCCCCTGCGTGCCCTGCGGGCGCGCCGACGCTGACCGGCCATCCGCCACTTGAAGGGCGCCGGCCCGGTCGGTGTATGCTTGCCGGCCCGAGCGCCCGATGCGGAGCAACGCCCATGGCCTATCAATCCCACTATTCTCCGGAAACCCTGGACCGCGCCGCCGTGGACGCCCACACCGGCGCCCGGGTGCTGGAGTTCGGCACCAATTGGTGCGGCCATTGCCACGCCGCCCAGCCCCTGATCCAGGCGGCCCTGGCCGACCACCCGGACCTGGAACATATCAAGGTGGAGGACGGCAAGGGGCGGCCCCTGGGCCGCTCGTTCCGGGTCAGGCTGTGGCCGACGCTGATCTTCCTGCGCGACGGCGAGGAACAGGCGCGGCTGGTTCGACCCCGGGACGAGGCGATGATTGCTGAAGCCCTGGCGCTGATTCTGGATTGAACCGCCCGGGACGTCTTGTCGCCGGTGGCTCGCGGTTTATACTAGCCAAATGGACAGTATTGCCGCCCCCGCCACCCTGGACGACCCGCTCTATTACCTGCGCAACTTCGAGGCTGTGCTGGACTGGGTGAGCGAGTGTCACGGGGACCTGCTCGACGCCGCCGAACGGGCCTTCCTGAACGGCATGGCGGCGCTGCCGGTGGCGCCCAAGGCGCTGCTGACGCGCATGGTGATGCGCAGCGGCGAGCTGTTCCGCGCCGACAAACTCCGTTATCCGGAAATCGGTCCGGCCACGCCGGCGCTGACGGCGCTGGAAGCGGTGGGTTGGGTACGCCGGGACGGCGACCTGACCCTGGAAGAACTGTTCCGCCTCTACACCAAAGCGGAGCTGGGCCGCGCCCTGGCTCCCCGCCTGGCCGCCGCCGGCCTCGACCCTCGCGGTCGCAAGGCGGACTGGCTGGCGGCCCTGGGGGAACCGGCGCCGGCGCCCCGCCCGCTGCCGGCCTGGGACCCGGGCGGCCACCTGCCGGCGGCCTGGCGGCTCACCGTGATGCCGCTGTGCGAACGCCTGCGGCTGATGTTCTTCGGCAATCTCTACCAGGACTGGCGCGAGTTCGTGCTCACCGAGCTGGGCACCTTCCGCTACGAGCGGGTGCGCCTGGACGCCGGCACACGGCCCTACCGTCACCGTGCCGACCTGGACGCCTGGCTGGCGGTGCACGCCTGCCGGGAGCGGTTCGAGGCCGGTGAACCGGTGGCGGCGGTGGTCGCCGATCTGCCCGCCGACGACACCGGCAACCCCTGGGTGGAGGAGCGCCGCCACAAGCTGCGCTACCAGTTGGCCCGGCAGTGGGAACGGGAAGATCAACTGCAACGGGCCGAAGCTCTGTACGCGCACTGCCAGCACCCGGACGCCCGCGCCCGGCGGCTGCGGGTGCTGGAGCGCCGCGGCGAATACCGGGCGGCCCTGGCCCTGGCCGACGAGGCCGCCGCCCGCCCGGAAAGCGAAGCGGAACGCCAGGCCCTGGACCGGTTGCGGCCCCGCCTGCACCGCAAGCTCGGGCTCGCCCGGCCGACCCGGGCGCCGGCCCCGACCACGCCGGAGTGGTCGCTGACCTTGCCGCTCTTGAATCTGATGCGCGCCGGTCGCGTGGAGGGGGCGGTGGCCGAGCATTTCCATGACGACCGGGCGCCGGTGTTCTACGTGGAGAATACCCTGCTCACCGGCCTGTTCGGTCTGTTGTGCTGGGAGGCGCTGTTCGCGCCCCTGCCGGGGGCTTTTTTCCACCCGTTCCAGAGCGGCCCGGCGGACCTGCACCGGCCGGATTTCGTGGCCCGGCGCCGGGACCTGTTCGCCGCCGCCTTCGCCGATCTGGAAAGCGGCCGCCACCGGCGGCGTATTCTCGATACCTTCCAGCGCAAGCAGGGCGTGCAATCGCCGCTGGTGCAGTGGGGCACGCTGTCCGAGCCGCTGCTGGAGCTGGCCCTGGAGTGCATTCCCGCCGCTCATCTGGCCCGCCATGGCGAACGCCTGCTGCGTGACATCAAGGCCAACCGCGCCGGCCTGCCGGACCTGATTCAGTTTTTTCCGGAGCGCGGCGACTACCGGATGATCGAGGTGAAGGGCCCCGGTGACCGGCTGCAGGATAACCAGCGCCGCTGGCTGCGCTACTTCGCCGAGCAGGGCATGCCGGCGGTGGTCTGCAAGGTGGCCTGGGAGGCGGGGTGAGTACCGTGAGCGAAGCGACCACCTACACCGTGGCGGTGCGCGCCCTGTGCGAGTTCACCGCCAAGGCCGGTGATCTGGACCTGCGTTTCACGCCGTCGCCCACTGCCCAGGAGGGCATCGCCGGCCACGCCACCGTCACCGGCCGGCGCGGCGAGGGCTACCAGAGCGAGGTGTCGCTCAGCGGCCATCACCGGCATCTGACGGTGCGTGGCCGCGCCGACGGTTACGACCCGGCCCGCCGGCGGCTGGAAGAGATCAAAACCTTTCGCGGCGATCTGGCGCGGCAACCCGCCAACCACCGCGCTTTGCACTGGGCGCAGCTGAAAATCTACGGCGCCCTGCTGTGCCGCGAAAAAGGCCTGGAAGAGATCGAGCTGGCGCTGGTCTATTTCGACGTGGTGAAGCAGAAGGAAACCCCCTTGCGCGAGACCCACGCCGGCGCCGATCTGGAGGCGTTTTTTCAGGATCAGTGCGAACGGTTTCTGCAATGGGCGGACCGGGAACTGGCCCATCGCCGGGACCGGGACGCCTGGCTGGCCACGCTGTCGTTTCCCCATGCGGATTTCCGGCCGGGCCAGCGGGTGCTGGCGGAGTCGGTCTATCAGACCGCCTGCACCGGCCGCGCGCTGCTGGCCCAGGCCCCCACCGGCATCGGCAAGACCCTGGGCACCCTGTTCCCGCTGCTGAAGGCGGCGCCGGGGCGCGCCTTGGATAAAGTCTTTTTTCTCAGTGCCAAGACCCCGGGCCGGCGGCTGGCCCTGGATGCGGTGGCCACCCTCACCGGGGCGGCGTCGCCCGCGCCCGGCGATCCACCGCTGCGTACCCTGGAACTGATCGCCCGGGAAAAAAGCTGCGAACATCCGGACCGGGCCTGCCACGGCGAGTCGTGCCCGTTGGCGGCGGGCTTCTACGATCGGCTGCCGGCGGCCCGCGCCGCCGCCGCCGGCGAGCCGATGCTGGATCGGGCACGGCTGCGCGAGCTGGCCCTGGACCATCAGGTCTGCCCCTACTATCTGAGCCAGGAAATGGCCCGCTGGAGCGACCTGGTGGTGGGCGACTACAACTATTTCTTCGACCTGTCCGCGCTGCTGCATGGCCTCGCCACCGAGAACCAATGGCGGGCGGCGGTGCTGGCGGACGAGGCCCACAACCTGGTGGACCGGGCCCGGGGCATGTATTCCGCGGAGTTGGACCAGATCGCCTTCCGGGCGGTGAAGAGGCAGGTGCCCAAGCCGTTGAAGGGCGCCTTTGACCGACTCCACCGGCAGTGGAACGCGCTCAACAAGGACCAGGAAGCGGCGCAGCCGGATCAGGACTACCGGGTGCACGACGATCCGCCCCAGGGTTTTCTGCTGGCCCTGCAGCAGCTGCTGGCGGCGATCAACGATCACATGGCCGAGCACCCGGAACCGCTGGACGGCGACCTGACCCGGTTTTATTTCGATGCGTTGCACTTTTATCGCATCGCCGAGCTGTTCGACGGCGACGCCTTTCTGTTCGACAGCGAACAACGAACGCCGGCTCGGGGCCGGCCGGGCTCACGGCTGTGCCTGCGCAATGTGGTGCCGGCGGCGCTGCTGGCGCCGCGCTTCGAAAGCGCCGCCGCGGCGGTGCTGTTCTCCGCCACGCTCAGCCCGGCCCGTTATTACGCGGACCTGCTCGGCCTGCCGGACGGCACCGCCTGGGTGGATGTGCCGTCGCCGTTCCGCGCCGAGCAACTGCGGGTGCGCATCGCCGGGCGCATCTCCACCCGCTATCGGGACCGGCAGGCGTCCCTGGTGCCCATCGCCACCTTGATCGGCGAGCAGTATCGGCAGCGGCCCGGCAATTACCTGGCGTTTTTCAGCAGCTACGACTATCTGGACCGGGCCCTGGAGGCGTTCCGCCGGCAGTGGCCGGACATTCCGGTGTGGGCCCAGGAGCGGCGCATGGACGAAACCGCCCGCCAGGCGTTTCTGGACCGCTTCCGGGAGGAGGGCGAAGGGGTCGGCTTCGCGGTGCTGGGCGGCGCCTTCTCCGAGGGCATCGATCTGCCCGGCCGGCGATTGATCGGCGCCTTCGTGGCGACCCTGGGATTGCCTCAGGTGAACCCGGTGAACGAACAGTTCAAGGCGCGGCTGGCCGCCCTGTTCGGCGACGGCTACGACTACACCTATTTGTACCCGGGCCTGCGCAAGGTGGTGCAGGCCGCCGGTCGGGTGATCCGCACCGGTGACGACCAGGGCGTGGTGCATCTGATCGACGACCGCTTCGGCCGCCGCCAGGTGCGCGCGCTGTTGCCGGCCTGGTGGCGGGTGGATTAGGGCTCGAACCGGTCCGCCATCGCCAGCAAATCCGGGAACATGAAATCGTGCTCCTCGGAAAATTGCTTGGCGGGCCCGGTGGGGCCGTATTCCAGCGGGCGTTTGACGTAGGCGGTGCGCAGGCCGGCGTCGCGGGCCGCTTCCAGGTCATCCTGGTGGGTGGCCACCATCAGAACCTCTTGCGGCTCGACCTGGAACGTTTCGGCCACGCCCAGGTACATCCTCGGATCCGGTTTGAAGGTGCCGAAGGTCTCGGCGGAAAGAATCCGGCTCCAGGGCAGGTCCCCGTGCGTGGCCAGGTCCTCCAGCAGCGACAGGTTGCCGTTGGACAGGGTGCAGGTGGTAAAGCGCTGTTTGAGCCGGTGTAATGCCGGCGAACTGTCCGGCCAGGGATCCAGGCGATGCCAGGCCAGGTTCAAATGCCGCTTCTGATCGTCGTCGAGGTCATCGATCCCGAACCGTTGCAGTATCTCTTCCAGAATCGAGAAGTGGATGTCGTCGATCAGTGCCCAGGGCGCCTCGCCGGACAGGATCCGCGCCATGGCCGGCTTGTAGCCCTCGCGCCAGGCGAGCGCGAACTGATCGGCGGGCACTGGAAGATTCAGTGCCCGCGCTTCCCGTTCGATGGAGCCGAACCAATCGACCACCGTCCCGAACACATCGAAGGACATTACCTTAATGTTCATTGTCTCGTTCCATGGCTGACCCGGTGTCACGGTACCATGGCGCGGGGCGAGGTGCCGCGTCGGGCTTACAGCTTGCCGTACTGGTCGCGCAGCGCCTTGCGGTTGAGCTTGCCCACGGCGGTCTTGGGAATGGCGTCGGTGAAGATCACCCGGCGTGGTTTCTTGTAGGACGCCACCTTTTCGGTCACGAAGGCGATCAGGGTGTCCTGGTTCGCGCTCTGGTCCGGCTTCAGTGCCACCACGGCGGTGACCGCCTCCACCCATTTGGCATCCTGGACGCCGATCACGGCGCACTCCGCCACCGCCGGATGCGCCATCAGCACGTCCTCCACTTCGCGGGGATAAACGTTGTAACCGCCGGTGATGATCATGTCGGAGGTGCGGTCCTTGAGATGCAGATAACCGCGTTCATCGAACACCGCCACGTCCCGGGTGCGCAGCCAGCCACCCTCCATGAACATCTCCTGGTTCAGGGCCGGGGCATTGTGGTAACCGGCCATCATCGACGGCGCGCGCACCGCGATCTCGCCGGGCTCGCCGGCGGGCACATCGCGCCCGGCCTCGTCCACCAGGCGGATCTCCACATCCAGTGAGGGCCGGCCGCAGGCGCCCAACAGGTCGTCTTCGTGGTCCTCCGGGCGCAGTACGGCGATGGTCAGCGGGCACTCGGTCTGGCCGTAGTACTGCCAGAACTTTTCCCGGCCCCACAGCTGCATGGCCTGCTCGATCACCGGCCGCGGCATGGGCGAGGCGCCGTAGATCACCTGGCGCAGGTGGCTGACGTCCGTGGTCACGAAGCGGGGGTGGCCGAGCAGCATCTGCAGCATGGTGGGCACCATGTTCACGGCGGTGATGCGCTCCTTCTCGATCAGATCCAGGAAGGTGTCCGGCTCGAAGCCGGGCATGATCACGGTGCGCGCGCCGCGCAGCCAGAATGGCAGCACGAACACGCCGGAGGCGTGGATCAGGGAGGCGGCGTGCAGCATGGCGTCGTCGCGCCGCACATTGACCAGGTTGAGCAGCACGTTGCGGCAGATGCCCGCGTAGGACGCCTGGGTGTGCTGGGCCGCCTTCAGGGTGCCGGTGGTGCCGGAGGTGAACAGGGTCAGGATCACGTCGTCCGGTTCCACCGCCACGTCCGGCGCCGCCTCGCTGCAGCCCGCGGCGGCGGCCAGCAGATCATCGCCCACGGCATCGCCGCCGATGCCATGACAGATCAGCCCGGGGCGGGCGTCGCGCAGAGCCTCGGCCCGCTCCGCCAGGTCGGCGCCGTACAGCAGCACCCCGGTGCCGGTTTCCTCCAGCATGCGGGCATGTTCCTCCATGGACAAACGGGCGTTCAGCGGCACGCGGTTGATACCCGCCTTCACGCAGGCGAAATCCACCGGCACGCTGTACAGGCCGTTGTTGAGCAGCAGCGCGACCCGGTCGCCCCGCCGCACGCCCCGCTCGATCAGGGCGTGGGCCAATTGGTTGCTCAGCGTCTGGGTCTCGCCGAAGGTCAGACTCTCGTCGCCGAACACAATGGCGGTGCGCTCCGGGTTGTAGCCCGCGCCGCGGTGAATCAGATCCAGATAGGTCGTGGTCATTGCGTCTCTCTCCCGTTATCGTTCTTGTTCATTCGAATTCACCGTGGCGGCCGGCGCCTTTGGCGAAGCGGTCCGCGCCGGCGATGGCTTCCGCGAACACGATCGGGTAGCCGCCGGCGCCCTCCCGGCGCAGCGCTTCGGCCAGATCGTGGTCCCATTGGCGGTAAGCGGAGGCGCGATCCGCGTTCATGCATTGCTGTGGGAAGCCGGCGATCTGGCGCGCCAGGGCCTCGGCGGACTGCAGAGCCGTGCCGTCGTCCACCACCCGGTTGGCCAGGCCCATTTGCAGGGCTTCCTCGGCGCCCACCGGGCGGCCGGTGAGGATCATGTCCAGGGCCCGCCCCTGGCCGACGATACGCGGCAGGCGCACCGTGCCGCCGTCGATCAGCGGTACCCCCCAGCGCCGACAGAACACGCCGAACACCGCGGAACGCTCCACCACGCGCAGATCACAAAGCAGTGACAACTCCAAGCCACCGGCCACCGCGTGTCCGGACACCGCCGCGATCACCGGCTTGCTCAGTAGCATGCGGCTGGGCCCCATGGGCCCGGGACCGGTGCCCTCGGGCTCCACCTCGTTGCGGAGTTCGGGATCGCCCAGGGCCGCCAGATCGGCGCCGGCGCAGAACGTACCGCCGGCGCCGGCCAGCACCGCCACCCGCGCCTCCGCATCGGCCTCGAACGCCTCGAAAGCGGCGCGTAACGCGGTGGCGGTGGGACGGTCCACCGCATTGCGTTTCTCCGGGCGGTTGATGATGATCGTGCGGATGGCACCGTTCGTCCGGGTAAGCACGGGAGATGTCGACACAGGGAGCTCCTCGCCGGGACGGTCGGGCCCCGATCCTATTTGTTACGCATTTCGTTTGTTTGTGTCAGATTAAGATATATTTCAGGTACTGTCCATGAAAGACAAAAAAGGAAATGTGGGGCCGGCTTCTTCGGACACCGTGCTGAGTGCCACCGATCTGGTGCTGGATTTGCTTGCCACCCACGACCGCCACCAATTGTCGGTGGCGGCGCTCTGCCACGCCGGCGAGCTGTTCGGCCTGCGCGCGCAGAATGTACGGGTGGCCCTGAACCGGCTACAACGCCAGCAACGGGTGGTCAGCCCGGAGCGGGGACTGTATCGGTTGGATACCACCACCGGCGGCCTGTTGGGTGAGGTGGAAGGCTGGCTGCGCCGCGAGCAGCGTGTGCAGGCGTGGCACGGCGGCTGGGCGGCGGTGCTGGATACCGCGGTGGCGCGCCGCGACAAAACCGCCTGGCGCCACCATGAACGGGCGCTGGCGCTGCGCGGCTTTCGTCTGCTCGGCGACACCGGGCTGCGGCTGCGTCCGGACAATCTGAGCGGCGGCGTGGCCGGCCTGCGCACGGACCTGGCTGGCCTGGGCCTGGCCGGGGAGGCGCGGGTGTTCGCGGTCGACGAGCTGTCCAGCGCGGACGATAAGCAGGCCCGGCGCCTCTGGGATTGCCTGGCGCTTAAGCAGCAATACCGACAAATGACCCGTGAACTGGCCGCCAGCCACAAGACGCTGGCCCGCCGCCCGGAACCGGATGCCGCCACCGAGAGCCTGTTGCTCGGTCGTGCCGCCATCCGTCTGATTCTGCTCGACCCGCTACTGCCCGATAGCCTGATCGACAACCGCCCCCGTCACCGCCTGATTGAACGCATGGGCGCCTACCAGCGCGATGCCAAGGCGATCTGGATGCGGTTGCTGGATCAGTTTTGAACGGGCCGGGCCTTTATCGGAAGTGATTCAATTACCGGAAGTGATTCAGGGCATCCGTGGACGGCAGCGGAATGCATTCCTGGTCGTCCGCGTCCGGCAGTTTCATGCGGCCCGCTTGCCAGTCTTCCGCCGCCTGACGGAGGCGGTCCTTGGACGAGGACACGAAATTCCAGAACAGGAAGCGCTCGCCCAGCGGTTCGCCGCCCAGCACCATCACCGTGGCGGGCGCCACCGCGCGTATCGAGGACGCCTTGGGGCTGAGCACCGCCATGCCGCCGGCGGTCACCGGCTGGCCGCCCACTTCCACCGCGCCGTCGGCCACGTAGAGGGCGCGCTCGCGGAAGTCGACGGGGATCTCGGCGGTGGCGCCGCGCTCCATTTGCAGGTGGGCGTAGAACAGCGGCGAGTGGGTGCGCACGCCCGCCGTCAGGCCGTAGGCGCTGCCGGCGATCAGCTGCCCGGCGACACCGGCGTCCTGCCAGGCCGGCAAATCGTCACCGGCATGGTTGGAGAACGACGGCGCGGTTTCCTCGTCGGCGGTGGGCAGCGCCACCCAGGCCTGGATGCCGTGCACATGGTCGCCGCTGGCGCGGGCCTTTTCGAAGCGTTCGCTGTGGGTGATGCCGCTGCCGGCGGTCATCCAGTTCACCTCCTTGGGGTGGATGGCCTGCTCATAGCCCAGGCTGTCGCGGTGCATCACCTCGCCGGAGAACAGGTAGGTGACGGTGGACAGGCCGATGTGCGGGTGGGGCCGCACATCCAGGCCGCGATCAATGCCCGCCGCCAGGTCCATCGGCCCCATATGGTCGAAGAAAATAAAGGGCCCCACCATGCGCCGCTTGGCGAAGGGCAGCACGCGGCCCACCTGCAGGCCGCCGCCCAGATCACGGCGGCGCTGCTCAATCAGCATCTCTATCATGTGATCTCCTTGCCGGCCGGTTACGCGGGTGCCGGCGTGTTCAGCAGTTGTTGCTCCCAGAGATAGGCGATGCCGCTGCCAGGGCCACCCAGGTCATCAGGTGGGCGCCGACCGCCGCCATGCGTTGCAGCGCGCCCTGGCGGTCTTCCCAGGTATTGATGAAGGTGCGGTCGGTCATTTCCTGGCCGGGAAAGACATCGGTGATATGGAGAAAGAGTACCCCGCCCCGCTCGGCGATCACACTGGTTTGCTGGACGGGCTCACCGAACGGCTGATCGAGTATTTCGAGCAGCAGCCGGATTTCACCGCCGCGGCCGGCTGAAGCGTTCGCCCGGCGTCGTGCTATTGTCCAGGGTTCTTCGCTAGGACTGAACAGGAGTACCTCCCATGTCCGCTTTGCTCGACGCCGCGCCGGCGGCCCTTGGCCGTATCGACACCCGCCCGTTGTTCGCCATCAAAATGACCGTGGCGCCGCCCCAGGAACTGGGCGAGACGCCGTTCGGTCGCCGTCGGGTGGCGGTGGTCACCGGCGGGGAGTTTGAAAGCGCGCGGCCGGCGCTCAACGGTCGCGTGCTGACCGGCGGCAGCGATTGGCTGACCTTCCGCGACGACGGCGTGGTCACCCTGGATGTGCGGCTGGTGCTGGAAACCGCCGGGGGTCTGACCATCGGCATGCACTACAACGGTTACCGGCACGGGCCGGAAGCGGTGATGGCGCGGCTGGCCGGCGGCGAGGACGTGGACCCCGCCGAGTATTACTTCCGCGCGGCGGTGCGCTTTGAAACCGCCGCGCCGGCGCTGGACGCACTCAACCGGATGGTGGCGGTGGCCACCGGCCACCGCTATCCGGATGGCCCCTTGTACCACGTGTTCGAGGTGCTTTGAGGTCGCTTCAGGCGGTGGTCGGGGCATCCGCCTTGCGGATCAGGAACACCGCCGCGGCGGCCAGCAGGCAGGCGGCACCGGCGGCCACGAACGCCGGTGTGTAGGTGAGCAGCAGGGTGCGCGACAGGCCGGCGCCGTAGGCGGCCAGGGCGCCGCCGAGCTGATGGCCGGCGAAGATCCAGCCGAACAGCATGCCTGCCCGTTGCGGGCCGAAGGCGCGGCCGGCCAGTTTCACCGTGGGCGGCACCGTGGCGATCCAGTCCAGGCCGTAGAACAGAGCGAACAGCGACAGGCCGTACAGCGTGAAATCCGAGAACGGCAGCCAGAACAGACTCAGCCCGCGCAGGCCGTAGTACCAGCACAGCAGCTTGCGATTGTCGAAGCGATCCGACAGCCAGCCGGACAGAATGGTACCGACCAGATCGAAGGCGCCCATCAGCGCCAGCACCGAGGCGGCGGGCAGCGGCGACAGACCGAAGTCGCCACAGAAGGCGATAAAGTGAGTCTGGATCAGCCCGTTGGTGCTCAGGCCGCAGATAAAGAAAGTGCCGAACAGTACCCAGAACACCCGGTTGCGCAGGGCGCCGCGCAGCAGCCGCAGCGGTTCCAGAAACGACATGGGCGCGGTGGCCGGCGGCGTCTCCACCGGGGTGCCGTCGTCCGGCGCGCCGAACGGCCGCAGTCGCAGCTGGTGCGGATGATCGCGCACCAGCAGCCACACCAGCACCGCCACGCCGGCGCAGCACAGCGCCACCGGCATCAGCGCCCAGCGCCAGCCGGCCTGCTCGATCAGCCAGGTGGCCAGCGGCAAAAACAGCAATTGCCCGGTGGCGACACTGGCGGTGAGCATGCCGATCACCAGGCCCCGGTGCCGTTCGAACCAGCGATTGGCCACCACCGCGCCGAGCACCAGGGCGATCAAACCGGAGCCCAGGCCCAGCACTACGCCCCACAGCAGCACCAGATGCCAGAGCCGGGTCATCTGCGTGGACAGCGCCAGGCCGGCGGCCACCAGCAGCAGGGCGCTGGTCATGATGCGACGCAGTCCGAAGCGCTCGATCAGCATGGCGGAGAACGGCGCCATCAGACCGAACAGCACGAAGCGCAGCGCCAGCGCCGTGGAGATCTGCTCGGTGTTCCAACCGAATTCGTCGCCCAGCGGGCGTAAAAAAGCCCCCGGCATGCCCAGCGCCGCCGACGCGGAGAGCATGGTCATAAAGGTGACGCCGGCGATCACCCAGGCGTAGTGAACGCCTCGTTGTTGCAAACGGGCAGCCAGGGGGGAAGAGAACATTTACAGGGCTTCCAGAATCGTGGCCACGCCTTGCCCGCCGCCGATGCACTGGGTGGCCAGGGCGTAGCGGCCGTGGTGGCGTTGCAGCAGGGCGGCGGCTTTGCCGGTGATGCGCGCGCCAGTGGCCCCCAACGGGTGACCGATGGCCATGCCGCCGCCGTCCAGGTTGACGGTGGCCGGATCCAGGCGCAGATCGCCGATGCAGGCCAGAGCCTGGGAGGCGAAGGCTTCGTTGATTTCCACCACGTCCAGATCATCGGCGCCGAGACCGGCGCGGGCCAGGGCTTTTTGCGTGGCCGGGATCGGCCCCAGGCCCATCACGGCCGGATCACAGCCGGCGCTGGCCATGGCGCGGATGCGGGCGCTGGGCGCCAGGCCGTAACGGGCGGCGAACGCCTCACTGGTAACCAGTACCGCCGAGGCGCCGTCGGTGAGCGGTGAAGAGGTGCCGGCGGTGACCACACCGTTTTCGTCGAAGGCCGGCGGCAGCTTCGCCAGGGCCTCCAGGGAGGTGGTGGGCCGGATGCAGCCGTCCTCGGCGATCCGGTTTCCATCGCCGATGTCGATGCCCACGATTTCGTCGCTCAGCCGGCCCTGTTCCCTGGCGGCGGTGGCTTTGCGGTGGGATTCCAGGGCCATTTGCTCCTGGTCGGCGCGGGGGATCGAATAGCGTTTCGCCACGTTCTCGGCGGTCCGGCCCATGGAAATGTAGGCGTCGGTATGCTCACGCAGCCAGGGGTTGGGGGAAAAGTTGAATCCGCCTTGGGGCACCATGGTCATGGATTCCACGCCCACGCACAGATAGGCGTCGCCCAGGCCGGCTTCGATGTGCGCGGCGGCGATGTGGATGGCGGACATGGACGAGCCGCAAAAGCGATTTACCGTCATGCCGCCGACCTGCTCGGGCAGGCCGCTGAGCAGGCCGACGATGCGCGCCAGGTTGTTGCCCTGGGCGGCCTCCGGATAGGCACAGCCGAGGATTACATCCTCAAGCAGCGCCGGGTCCAGGTCGGTGCGCGCCAGCAGGCCACGAACCACCTGGCTGGCCAGGTCGTCCGGGCGGACCGGGGCGAGCCGGCCTTTGTTGGCGAAATGGAACGGAGAGCGGGCGTAAGCGGCGATCACGGCTTTCATGGTGTGCCTCTCGGTTTTAAGGGACCAGTTTCAGTAAGGGGCCGCCGGGCAATTGGCGCAGCCAGGGCAGGCCGTTGACCAGGGCGATACCGATCAGCGCCGCCACCATGACCGCGCACAGTGCCGCCAGATCACCGGGGCGCAGCCACGACATCAGGGTACCGCCGGCGATCAGAATGCCCAGGCGCACGGCACTGCCGAGCAGCGGCCAGGTCATGCGCCCGGCGCCCTGGCTGGCGAAGTACAGGGCCAGGCCCACGCCCAGGAAGCCGTAGGCCGGCGCCACGGTGCGTAGATAGAGCGCGCCGGTGGCGATGGCCTCGGCGTCGTCGGTGAACAGCCGCAGCCAGGGTTCGGGAAAGAAAGCGGCGGCCAGCCCCACCACCTCGGTGGCGATAAAGGCCACCGCCGCGCCGGTCCAGGCGATGCGTCGCGCGCGGTGGGCCTGGCCGGCCCCCAGGTTCATGCCCACCATGGCCACCAGGGCGGTGCCGAAGCCGAACACGATGGGAATCTGCAGGTACTCGATGCGGATGCCGAGCCCGAAGCCGGCCAGGGCCTCCATGCTGGTGCGCGCCACGAAGAAAGTGGCGGCCATCACGCACAGATTGGAAAGCACCGTGTTCAGCGACGACCACAGTCCGACGCCAAGAATAGCGGCGAACAGGTCGCGCCGCAGGGCCAGCCCCCGACGCAGGCGCACGCCACCGTGGCCACGCACCAGCACGGCCAGCAGGATCAGGGTGGCGACCAGATAGTAAATCGCCAGTGCCAGACCGGCGCCGACGATGCCCAGCGCCGGCAGCGGGCCGACGCCGAAAATCAGTGCCGGCGACAGCACCAGCAGCCCGGGTACGCCGCCGGTCAGCACCCAGGCGGGGGCGCGCATGTTGCCGGCGCCGCGCAGCACCGCCGACAGGCCGTTCATCAACCACAGAAAGGTGACGCCGGAGAACAACGCGGTGGAGTAGGCCACCGCCGCGTCCAGGGCGGCGCCTTCCCCGCCGAGCAGCGCGTACAGCGGCCGCGCGAAAAGGATCACCAGTGCCGAACACAGCAGGCCGAGGACGGTGGCGATCACCGCGGCGTGCAGGGCCAGGGCGTCGGCGCGCTCGGTGTCGCCGGCGCCCAGCGCGCGGGCGATGGCCGAGGAGATGCCGCCGCCGATGCCGCCGGCGGACATCATCATCATCAACATCACCAGCGGGAACACCAGGGCGGCGCCGGCCAGGGCGTCCACGCCCAGCAGCCCCACATAGTAGCTTTCCAGAAAGTTGGCGGTGGCCTGGGCCAGCATCACCACCAGGTTGGGGGCGGCCAGGGCCAGCAGCGTCGGCAGCACCGGGCCGTGCAGAATGCGCTGGGTGCGTGCCGGCGCGCGGGCGTTGGCCGGGGCGGTGGCGACCTGGCTCATGGCGTGGGCCTCAGAGAAGAATCAGGGTGGAGGTGGCGCTGGCGTAAAGCTTGCCGGCGGCATCGGTGAGCCGGGCTTCGGCGAAGGCCAGCCGCCGGCCTTTGGTGACCACCTTGCCTTCGGCGCGCACCGGGCCGGTGTCCTTGGTCATGGCCCGGTGGTAGGCCACCTTCAGTTCGGCGGTGCTGTAGCCCTGGCCGGCGTCCAGGGTGGAGTGCACGGCGCAGCCGCAGGCGGAATCCAGCAGAGTGGCGGCGTAGCCGCCGTGCACGGTGCCGATCGGGTTGTAGACCTTTTCCGTGGGCTGGCCTTCGAACACCACCCGGCCTTCTTCCAGCTCCACCAGGGAAAATTCCATGGTGTGGCCGATGCCCCGGTGGGTGTCGTTCTGGAGGGCGTGTTGCAGTACCTGCAGGCCGGTCATGTCGGAGAGCGTGGTCATGGCGTATTCCTTTAAGTCGGTTCAGGGTTGGGGCGCGGTAGTGCCGGGCAGTTCGGCCCGCACCGCGTCGAGGATTTCCCGGGACAGGGCGTCGTCGTCCACCGCCCGGGCCAGAATCAGGCCGCCCACCATGGCGGCGGTGGCGGCCACCGCCTTGCGACGGCGCAGGGCCGCCCGGCGGCCGGGCAGGGCGCCGTCGATCAGGTCGATAAAACGGCGCACGCTGCGGGTGAAGGCGGTACGCACCGGCGCGCTTTGCCGGGGTGCTTCGCCGGCCAGGGCGGCCAGCACGCAGCCATCGCCCGCGTGATCCCGGTGGCGCCGGGACAGATAGCGACCGGCGAGGGCGTCCATGGACGGCCCGTCATCGTCGGCGAGCAGCTTTCGCCAGCGTTTTCCGGTGACGCCGATGGCGTGCTCGCAGGCCTCCGCCATCAGCTGGTCCTTGGACTCGAAGTGCCCGTAAAAACCACCGTGGGTAAGGCCGGCGCTGTTCATCAGTTCCGCCACGCCGATGCCGTCGAAGCCTCGTTCGCGGAACAGGCGGGCCGCCTGTTCGACGATACGCTCGCGGTTGGCGGCGGCTTGCTCTCTGCTGACGCGCATGGTGCGCTCCCGGTTAAATGATGGGTGTCATTTATTTATTGATGATGATCATCATGCAAACGATCTGGCCGGGCAAGGGGCGATTCGGACATCCACCAGGGTGGGAAGCGACGGGCGGCGGCAAGGGAATCATGCATAAAAAGGCGCAAGCGCCGGCCCGTGGCTTTTCTTTTTTACAGGAAAGCCGTTCAATAGAGCGCGATCAGCCTTCGGTTGGGAACCTTAAAGGAGAGACCATGCAAAACGCGGACGCGGGCAAACTGGTATTGCGCCTTGCCCTGGGGATCATGATTCTGCTGCACGGCATTTTTAAGCTGCAGCATGGCGTCGGTGGCATCGCCGGCATGCTGCAGGGCGTGGGGCTGCCCGGTTTTCTTGCCTATGGGGTGTTCATCGGTGAGGTGATCGCGCCGATCATGGTGATCATCGGTTACCAGACCCGCATCGGCGCGGCGATCATCGTCGGCAATATGCTGGTGGCGATCGCCCTGGCGCACATGGGCCAGGTGTTTGCCCTGGGCGGTAACGGCGGCTGGGCCATCGAACTGCAGGGCATGTACCTGTTTACCGCCGTGGCGCTGTGCTTCCTGGGCGCCGGCCGGTATGCGATGAAAAACTGAGAAGAGCTAAAAAGACGATACAGGTTGCAGGATTCAGGATACAGGCGCGGGTAAGGCTGTGTAGACGTCGAGCGCCGTGCCCGCGCTTCTCCTGAATCCTGTATCCTGCACCCTGTATCGCGGCGCAGCCGCTAAAGCGACCCCTGCATCATGTTCTTGGTGCTCACCTGGCCGTTCAGGGTCCAGAAGTCATACAGAACCCCCAGGCCGAACAGGCCGGCGGTGAACAGATAGACGATACCGGTGATCCACTTTCCCAGGTAAAAGCGGTGCAGGCCGAAGATGCCCAGGAAGGTCAGCAGGATCCAGGCGATGTTGTAGTCAGTGGGGCCGGAGCGGTAACGCAGGTCCGCGTCCCGGTCCATGCCCGGGATCAGGAACAGGTCGATGATCCAGCCGATAAAGAACAGCCCCAGGGTAAAGAACCAGATGGTGCCGGTGATCTGGCGGCCGTAGTAGAAACGGTGCGCGCCCATGAAGCCGAAGATCCACAGGCAGTAGCCGATGATCTTGCTGTGGGTGTCCCGATACATGAATAACCTCTCCTTGAGTTAAACCATGGGCCTTGAGTCAAACCATGGGCCTTGAAGTCAAACCATGGGGCCTTGCGTTAAACCGCGGGCCGGACGTGGATCTCAAAGATCCACTTTGATGGCCGCGATCACCTGGTTCGCTTTGACGCGCGCTTGTTCCACGCTGTCGGCACGGGCCAGGCCCACGCCCAGTCGGCGGCTACCGCTCACCTCCGGTTTGCCGAACAGGCGCAGGTCGGTGTCCGGCTGCGCCAGTGCCTCTTCCAGGCCGCCGTAGCGCATGTCCTTGGAGTCGCCTTTCACCAGCAACACCGACGACGCGCTCGGGCCGCGCTGCTCGATCAGCGGCACCGGCAGGCCCAGGATCGCCCGCGCGTGCAGCGCGAATTCGGACAGGTCCTGTGACATCAGCGTCACCAGACCGGTGTCGTGGGGACGCGGCGAGACCTCGCTGAACCACACCTGGTCGCCCTTGATGAACAGCTCCACGCCGAACAGACCGCGCCCGCCCAGGGCGTCGGTGATGGCGCGCGCCTGGCGCTCGGCTTCCACCAGGGCGGCGTCGTTCATCGGCTGCGGCTGCCAGGACTCCCGGTAGTCGCCGTCTTCCTGGCGGTGACCGATGGGCGCGCAAAAGCTGGTGCCGCCCACATGGCGCACCGTCAGCAGAGTGATTTCGTACTCGAATTCCACGAAGCCTTCCACGATCACGCGCCCCTGGCCGGCGCGGCCACCGGACTGGGCATAGTCCCAGGCGGCGTCGATGTCGTGCTCGGTTTTCACCAGGCTCTGGCCCTTGCCGGAGGAGGACATCACCGGTTTGATCACGCACGGCAGGCCCACTTCCTTCACCGCCGCCAGGTATTCGTCCTTGTCGCCGGCGAAGCGATAGGGGGACGTGGGCAGGCCCAGCTCCTCGGCGGCCAGCCGGCGGATGCCTTCCCGGTTCATGGTCAGCCGGGCGGCGCGGGCGGTGGGCACCACCGTGAAGCCTTCCTCTTCGAGCTTGATCAGCTCGTCGGTGGCGATCGCCTCGATCTCGGGCACGATGTAATGGGGCTTTTCCTGCTCCACCACGGCGCGCACCGCCTCGGCGTCGAGCATGTTGATCACGTGGTGGCGGTGGGCCACCTGCATGGCCGGGGCATGATCGTAACGGTCCACGGCGATCACCTCGCAGCCCAGTCGGGTCAGCTCGATGGTGACTTCCTTGCCCAGTTCCCCGGAGCCCAGCAGCAATACGCGGGTGGCGCCGGCGGCGTGGGGGGTGCCCAGAGTCGTCATGGTGGCGGCTCCTCAATGTCGCGAAGGGTCGCCGCGGGCGCGCGGCGGGTGAGGGACGATTGTAGCGGAAAGCGGGCGACAAGCGACAAGCTCTCGAGCCGCCGGAGGGGCGGCTTTAGCCGCGAAAGCGCGAAAGCGCTTTGATCGCGGCTGAAGCCGCTCCTACTATGGCCCTCGTTGAACGAGGAAACGAATTCATGGGCGACGACGAGTATTGGATGGACCGGGCGTTGGCGCTGGCGGAGCGGGCCGGGGCCGAGGGCGAGGTGCCGGTGGGGGCGCTGGTGGTGCGCGACGGCGAGGTGCTGGGGGAGGGCTGGAACCGACCCATCGGCGCCCACGACCCCACCGGCCACGCCGAGGTCAACGCGCTGCGCGACGCCGCCGCCCGCCAGGGCAATTACCGGCTGCCCGGCGCCACCCTGTACGTGACCATCGAGCCCTGCACCATGTGCTTCGGCGCCTTGATGCACGCCCGCATCGCGCGGCTGGTGTACGGCGCCCGGGAGCCCCGCGCCGGCGTCTGCGAGAGCCAGCTGGGCCTGCCGGAGCGCACCTTCTACAACCATCGGGTGGAGGTGGTGAGCGGCGTGGCGGCGGAACGGGCCGCCGGATTGCTGCGGGCGTTCTTTCGTGAGCGGCGGGCCCGGGACGCGGATCGCGGCTGAAGCCGCGATATCCGTGGGGGAGAATTATTCGCTGGCCGCCACCAGGGTCTGCCCGTGCCGCTCGGAATTGTCGGCGCGTACCAGCAGGTCGTAGTAATGGCGGATGTGGCGCACATAGACCGCCGCCTGGCCGCCGGGGGCGGCGCCGTAACGCAGCTGGTTCACATAGGCCGGGTGATCAAGCAGGGTCAGGCGGGTCTTCACGTCCGCCCAGCGGTCCGGGTCGCCGCCCTGGCGCTGGGTCAGCACGCGGGCGTCTTCCAGGTGGCCCATGCCCATGTTGTAGGCGGCCAGGGCCATCCAGGTGCGGTCCGGTTCCTGGATGCGATCCGGCACCCGGTCGTGCAGCTGGCGCAGGTAGCCGGCGCCGGCGCGGATGCTCTGGGCCGGATCGGTGCGGTCGCTGACGCCCATTTCCCGGGCGGTGCGGGAGGTCAGCATCATCAGACCCTCGACCCCGGTGGGGGAGATCGCCTGGGCGTCCCACAGGGACTCCTGGTAGGCCATGGCGGCCAGCAGACGCCAGTCGAAACCGGCGCTGTCGGCGGCCTGGCGGAAGTCGGCGGTGTAGTTGGGCAGGCGGTCGTCCAGATGGCGGATAAAGCTGCGCGCGGAATACAGATCCATCTGTTCCATCTGCCCGTAGAAGCGCTGGGCCAGGCGCTCGGCGGTGCCGTCCGCCTTCACCTGGGTCAGGTAGCGCTGGGCGGCCAGATAGAGGGTGCGGTCGCCGCCGTCGTTGAAGGCCCAGGCCAGACCCTGGTCCCGGTTCAGGGTGAAGCCGGAGGCCAGGTCCGGGAACAGGGCCCGGTGCATGGCGTAGGCATTGGAATTGACCAGGCCATAGTCCGCCTCGCCCTGTTCCAGCACGGTCAGCACCTGCTCGGCGGAGCCTTTCTCCACCACCGTGAAATCCAGATCCGGGTGTTCGGCGCGGGCCAGGGCGAGCATCTCACCGTGGCGGCTGCCGGCGCGCAGCACCACGGTTTTGCCGGCCAGGTCGCTGAGCGCGGTGGGGCGGGCGCCGCCCAGCCGGTACATCACCAGGGTGTCGACGATCTGATAGGGGGTGCTGTAGCGCAGGCCCTGGCTGCCGTCCTCGCCGGCCAGCAGGGCGGCGGCGGCCAGGTCGGCGCGGCCACCGCGCACCGCCTTGCGCAGGGCGGCGGTGCTGTCCACCTTGAGCAGGGTCAGTTCCACGCCGAGGCGCTCGGCGAAGCCCTTGGCCAGCTCGTACTCCATGCCGGTAAGGCCGTTGGAGTCCCGATAGACGGTGGTCAGGGAGGGCCGCGTGGCCACGACGAGTTCGCCCCGCGCCTGGATGCGTTCCAGGGCGGTGGGGGCGGGGCGCAAGGCCATGGTGGCCGCCACGATCACCAACAGGGCGAGCGGCGCCAGCAAATGCCTGGCCAGACTGTGGCGGCCCCCTTGGAAAACAGAGGGTTTAAGCAGTGTGGTCATGCCGTGCAGGGTCTCCGATTGTGATCCCACTCACGTTATGCGGGCGGAATTTTGCATGGCAAGTGCTCAAAAATCCAGCAAATCCGCCCCGCCGAGGGGTAACCAAAGATGTATTGGCCCCATTGACCGCCTCCACAACCGGTGGTTCGGCGAATAGGAATTCCGCCCTCCATCCCTTATCATTGCGGGCCTTGGAGCCCTTGGCTCCGTCGTCTCCCCGTTTACCCACAGTCACCGATGGAAAAAGCCGATCCTATGCTGATCCTCCCAGGTAGCCCGGCGCTGTCCGCCTTTCGTAAGGAAAAACTGCTGGAAGCCCTGCCCCAGGTGGCGGCGCTGTCCGCCCGCTATGTGCACTTCGTCGAGGTCGACACCGATCTCGACGAACGGGAACGGCGGGTGCTGGACAGCCTGCTGCACTACGGCCCGAGCCTGGAAGAGACGGCGGTGGACGGGGACGTCTTCGTGGTGGTGCCGCGGCCGGGCACGGTGTCGCCCTGGTCGTCCAAGGCCACCGACATCTGCCACAACGCCGGCCTGGACAAGGTGGCGCGGGTGGAGCGCGGCATCGAGTACCGGCTGCGGCTGGACGGCGAGGTGCCGCGCCGGGAGCTGGCCGCCGCCCTGCACGACCGCATGGTGGAAGCGGTGCTGGACCGGGTGGAGGACGCCGACCGCCTGTTCACCCACCACCAGCCCCGGCCGCTGACCACGGTGGATGTGATCGGCGGCGGCCGCGAGGCCCTGGCCGAGGCCAACGGCGCCCTGGGCCTGGCCCTGGCGGACGACGAGATCGACTACCTGGTGGAGCGTTTCACCGCCCTGGGCCGCAACCCCTCGGACGCCGAGCTGATGATGTTCGCCCAGGCCAACTCCGAGCATTGCCGCCACAAGATCTTCAACGCCGACTGGACCATCGACGGTGAAGCGCAGCCGCTGAGCCTGTTCGCGATGATCCGCAACACGCACAAGCACGCTCCGGACGGCGTGCTCAGCGCCTATAGCGACAACGCGGCGGTGGTGGAAGGGCCGGTGGCGGACCGCTTCTTCCCGGTGGACCACAACGGCGAGCAGGAATACCGCTACGTCAATGAGCCGGTGCACATGCTGATGAAGGTGGAGACCCACAATCATCCCACCGCCATCGCCCCGCACCCGGGCGCGGCCACCGGCGCCGGCGGCGAGATCCGCGACGAGGGCGCCACCGGTCGCGGCGGCAAGCCCAAGGCCGGGCTCACCGGCTTCTCGGTGTCCAACCTGCGCATCCCCGGCTTCGAGCAGCCCTGGGAAGACGACTACGGCCGCCCCGACCGCATCGCCTCGCCGCTGGACATCATGATCGACGGTCCCCTGGGCGGTGCCGCCTTCAACAACGAATTCGGCCGCCCCAACCTGTGCGGCTACTTCCGCACCCTGGAACTGCAGGCGCCGGGCATCAATGGCGACGAGCGCCGTGGCTACCACAAGCCGATCATGATCGCCGGCGGCCTGGGCAACGTGCGCGACGGCCATGTGCACAAGAACGACATCCCCGACGGCGCCAAGGTGATCGTGCTGGGTGGCCCGGCCATGCTGATCGGCCTGGGTGGCGGCGCCGCCAGTTCCATGGCCAGCGGCGAATCCGACGAAACCCTGGACTTCGCCTCGGTGCAGCGCGGCAACCCGGAGATCGAGCGCCGGGTGCAGGAAGTGATCGACCGCTGCTGGGCCCTGGGCGACGACAATCCCATCGTGTCGGTGCACGACGTGGGCGCCGGCGGCCTGTCCAACGCGCTGCCGGAACTGGTCCACGACCACGACCGGGGCGCGCGCCTGGATCTGCGCAAGATCCCCAGCGCCGAGCCCGGCATGAGCCCGGTGGAAATCTGGTGCAACGAAGCCCAGGAACGCTACGTGCTGGCGGTACTGCCGGAGGACCTGGAGCGCTTCAGCGCCCTGTGCGAGCGGGAGCGCGCACCGTTCGCGGTACTGGGCGAGGCCACCACCGAGGAACACCTGCGGGTGGGCGACGAGCACTTCGGCGACGCGCCGGTGGACCTGCCCATGGACGTGCTGTTCGGCAAGCCGCCGAAAATGCAGCGCGGCTTTGACCGCGAGGACTTCGAGCGCCAGCCGTTCAGCACCGACGGCATCGAGCTCAAGGACGCCATCGAGCGGGTCATGCGCCTGCCCACGGTGGCCTCCAAGAATTTCCTGATCACCATCGGTGACCGCTCGGTGACCGGCCTGGTGCACCGCGATCAGATGGTCGGGCCCTGGCAGGTGCCGGTGGCCGATTGCGCGGTCACCGCCACTGGCTACAACCAGCGCACCGGTGAAGCCATGGCCATGGGCGAGCGCACCCCGGCGGCCCTGGTCAACGCCCCCGCCGCCGGCCGCATGGCGGTGGCCGAGACGCTCACCAATCTGGCCGCCGCCCACATCGGCTCGCTGGCCAATATCCGCCTGTCCGCCAACTGGATGGCCGCCGCCGGCCACCCCGGCGAGGACCAGGCTCTGTTCGAGACCGTCAAGGCGGTGGGCATGGAACTGTGCCCGGCGCTGGGTATCGCCATTCCGGTGGGCAAGGACTCCCTGTCCATGCGCACCCTGTGGCAGGAGCGCGGCATCGAGAAAAGCGTCACCGCGCCGCTCTCGCTGATCGTGTCCGGCTTCGCCACCGTCACCGACATCGGCCTGACCGCCACGCCGCAGATCCGCACCGGCATGGACAGCGAGCTGCTGCTCATCGACCTGGGTCGTGGCCAGGACCGGCTGGGCGGCTCGGCGCTGGCCCAGGTGTACGGTCAGGTGGGGGATGAGGCCCCGGATGTGGATGATCCCCAGGATCTGATCGCCTTCTTCGACACCACCCAGGCGCTGCTCGCCGAAGGCCGCCTGCTGGCCTACCACGACCGTTCCGACGGCGGCCTGTTCACCACCCTGGCGGAGATGGCCTTCGCCGGTCGCGTGGGCATCGACATCGTGCTCGACAACATCGCCGGCGACGGCCCGGAAGCGGTGGCGGCCCTGTTCGCCGAGGAAGCCGGCGCGGTGATCCAGGTGCGCGCCGAGGACGTGGACGCGGTGCGCGCCCGTTACGAGGACGCCGGCCTGGCCGGCTGCGTGCACCAGGTGGGCACCCCCAACGACGACGACGTGATGCGCCTGCGTCTGGGCGGCGCGGTGCTGCGCGAGCGCCCGCGCTGGGGCCTGCAGCGGCTGTGGTCGGAAACCAGCTATCGGATCCAGGCGCTGCGCGACAACCCGGACTGCGCCCGCCAGGAATTCGACGCCGTGCCGGACTCCAACGATCCGGGCCTGAACGTGCGGCTGACTTTCGACATGAGCGAGGACGTGGCTGCGCCCTATCTGAACAAAGGAGAGAGGCCCGCCATCGCCGTGCTCCGCGAGCAGGGCGTCAACGGCCATATGGAAATGGCGGCCGCCTTCGACCGCGCCGGCTTCCGTGCCGTGGACGTGCACATGAGCGACCTGCTGGCCGGCCGCGTGGACCTGGGCGACATGAAGGGCCTGGTGGCCTGTGGCGGCTTCTCCTACGGCGACGTGCTGGGCGCCGGCGAGGGTTGGGCCAAGACGGTGCTCTACAACGAGAGCCTGCGCGACGCCTTCAACCGCTTCTTCTTCCGCGAGGACACCTTCGCCCTGGGCGTCTGCAACGGTTGCCAGATGCTGTCCAACCTCAAGGACCTGATCCCCGGCGCCGAGCACTGGCCGCGCTTCGTGCGCAACCTGAGCGAGCAGTTCGAGGCACGCACCTCCCTGGTGGAAGTGCAGGATTCGCCGTCCATCTTGCTGCGTGACATGGCCGGCACCCGCCTGCCCATCGCCGTGGCCCACGGCGAGGGCCGCGTTGAGATCAGCGACGACGCCCTCAACCGCAACGAGGAAAACCGCCTGCTGGCGATGCGCTTCGTGGACACCCTGGGCAACCCGGCGGAACAGTACCCGGCCAACCCCAACGGTTCCGCCCGTGGCGCCACCGGCTTCACCACCCGCGATGGCCGCGTGACCATCATGATGCCGCACCCGGAGCGGGTGTTCCGTGTGCTGCAGAACAGCTGGATCCCGGACGACTGGCGCCGCTTCGAAAACGGCCCCTGGTTCCGGATGTTCGCCAACGCGCGTAAGTGGGTGGGCTGAAAATTCAGTTGAAAGTTAAAAGTTGAAAGTTAAAAGCGCGGGCAATGCCTTGCCTTCGGCACGGCCTCCAACCGCGTTTCAACTTTTCACTTTAAACTTTTCACTTTCTTCCCGCATGGACGTCCGAATGACAGAGCAAACCTACAATTACTTCGACCTCCCCATCGGAGAGTCCCCGGAGCCCACCCCCGTGTCCGAGCAGCGCCGGGCGCTGGCGCGGGAGTTGCTGGCGATCAGCGAGCAGCTGGTGCGGCTGGACGCGGACGAGGCGGCGCTGGCCGATTACACCGCCCAGGCCCGGGCGTTGCGTGAGCAGCTGGAAGGCCACGGCCACCGCGGCATGCGCGATATTCTGGGGCGGCTGATCAGTGGCCAGGGCAGCCGCCAGGACGCCCTGGACATGGCCGAGTTCGAGATTCTGTCCGGGCCGGCCAGCCCGTTGTCGCCGCCCATGACCCTGTGGGTGGACGGCGACACGGTGCGCGGCAGCGCCACCTTCGGGCGGGTGTTCATGGGCCCGCCGGGCAAGGTGCACGGCGGCGTGCTGGCGCTGGCCCTGGACATGTTGATGGCCAAGACCCAGGATTTCGTCACCGGCCTGGGCATGACCGGCACCCTCAATATTCGTTACCTGGCGCCCACGCCGCTGAACACGGAGATTCGCTTCGAGGCGCGAGTGAACCGGTTGGAAGGGCGTAAGCTGTTCACCGAGGCGAAGGTGTTCGCCGGCGACACCCAGACGGTGGAAGCCACCGGCATCTGGATTTCCGCCCGGGGCGATTACCGTCTGCGTGACCGCTTCGTGCACCTGGCGGAGGCCGACCAGCCGGCCTGACGCCACGGGCAACCGTAACGACAGGAGGCCATCATGACCGTCTACAAGCTCTGCTTTTACGTACCGGAAGACCACGCCGAGGCGGTCAAGACCGCGGTTTTCGAAGCCGGTGCCGGTCGCATCGGCAACTATGACCGGTGCAGTTTTCAGGTGCGGGGCCAGGGTCAGTTCCGGCCCCTCGAAGGCAGCCATCCCCACCTTGGTGAGCAGGATCAGGTGGAGACCGTGGACGAGTTCCGCGTCGAGATGATCTGCACCGACGACCACCTCAAGGCGGCCCTTAGCGCGCTGCGTCTTGCCCATCCCTACGAAGAACCCGCCATCGATCTGTGGCGGCTTGAGGACCTGCCGGGCTGATCGCGGCTTTCGCCGCGATCACGCCTTCCGTTTCACGCGGCGCCCACCCGCCGGCGCCGCAGCGCCAGCAGGCTCAGCAGACCCACCATCAGTCCACCGGCGGCGCCACCGCCGCCCCACAGGTCCTCCGGACGGGCTTCGTCGGCGCGTTTCACCGCCAGGGTGCCCGGATCCCGGATCACGCCGTCGGCCTGGCCGTCCGCGTCGTTGGGGCCACCGTCCTGGATCATCAGCCGCACGCAGGCGTCGCCTTCGGTGAGGCCTGGCGTCCAGCTGTCCGCCGATACCACCGGGCACAGGCCCAGGCCGTTCTTGGGCGCGCTGTGCAGCTGGTTGAACGCATCCTCGAGGAACAAATGCCAGCCTCCGTTCAGGTACTTGCGCCATACCGCGCCGGCCGGAATCACCGTATCGCCCACCAGCGGAATCGCCACCGGCACGGTTTCGCCGGGTTGATCGAGCGCCTGAATCTCGAAGTCGACGGCCACGCCCTGGTGCAGGTAGGCGTTGTCCCGGGGCAGGGAGCCGTCGCTGACGCCCAGGGCGAACTCGCCGCTGGCCCAGGACTGGTTGCTGCTGGTGGTGCCCAGGGCCAGGCGGAACGGGCCGGCGGTTTCCAGATAGGCCTTCTGCTCGCCGCCGCACAGTGACACCCGGCTGCCGGGGCACAGCGCCAGGCGGTGCGGCTCGTCGGCGAACGGGTTGGCGGACGGCGGCACGCGCTGCGCCAGGGCATAGCAGCCTTCCGTCGGGCAGGTTTCCACCACCTGCAGGGTGGCCAGGGCGACGCCCCGGGTATCGGCGGTGGTGGCGGTTACCGCGATCTCGTAGCTGCCGGCTTCCAGTGTCTCCAGATTGAAGGCGGCCTGGTTGCCATTGCTGGACAGTGGCAGGTTCTCCGCCTGCCAGTCGTACTGATCGACCTGCGCGCCGCCGGCATCGACGTGGATGATGACGGTGCCTCTATCGCGGCCCACCACTCGGGTGTCCATGAGCAGCCCCTGGGTCACGGTGAGCTCCAGCGACAGCGGCAGCGGGTCGCTTTGCAGGGTCAGCGCCTGCTGGACCGGATTGCCGGGCAGGGCGCTGTCCAGATCGGTCAGGTCCACGGCGGCGGTGTCGCCGGCGCCGGTGGGCACCGCCAGTTCCAGGCGCCGCGCATCGTTCTCGAACAGGCTCACCGACTGGCTCTCGAAGCCCATGTCGCTGCCGTTCAGGGTGGCGGTGACCGGGTATTCGATGGGTTCATCGCTGAGCCACAGGGTCAGGGCGCTGGTGTCCTCGCGCAGGGCGCGGCGATGGCTGCTGGTGAACGCCAGGTACGGCAACACATCGATGGTCACCTCGGTGATTTCACCGGATACGGCGTCGCTGAACAGCAGGGTGTAGCGGCCGGTGCGCTCGGCGACGAAGGTGTAGCTGCCGTCCTCGTTGAGCGTCAGCAGGGTATTCATGTCGTCGCCGAACAGCGGCGCGTCCACGCCGGCGCGCATCAGATACACGGACGACAAGGCTTTTTCGCCGGCACCGCCCTGCAGGCGGAAGCGCACGCTCTCGGCGCTGGCCAGAGGGCCTTCCTTGTCTTTCTCGGGCTGGGTGGAGGGGAAGATGCCCACCTGCACCGTGCAGCTGGCGGTGAGCGGCGCGGTGGTGATCAGGCCGCCGGCCAGGGCGGCGCCGCAGCCGTTCACGGTGACGTAGTCGTCGGGGTCGTTGAGCGTCAGCGTGAATTGGGCGGATTGGGTTTGGTACAGGGTCTGGCTGGCCGGGCTGACCTGTCCCTCGCCCTGCACCACCACGGCGGCGGTGTAGCGGGTGAACTCCTGCCAGACCGCGGTCAGCACCTGATTTGCCGCGGGCATGGTGGCGGGCACCGCCGGTGACCAGCCCTGGAACACGTGGAATTCCCGCTGCGGCGCCGCCGGTGCGGTGATGGCGGTGCCGTAATCCTGCGTCAGCGGCGCCACGGCGGTGCCACCGGCGCTGTCGAAGGTGAGGGTATAGGCGTTCACGGACCACTGGGCGGTGACGGTCAGATCCCGGGCCGGCACGGTGGCCGGCAGCGCCGGGCTCCAGCCGGTGAACGCGTACCCTTTGCGGGTGGGGGCGTCGGGCGCGGTGACGGCGCTGGCGTAATCCAGCGTCAGCGCGTCCACCGCGCTGCCGCCGTTGCTGTCGAAGGTAATGGTGTATTGATTCACTTCCCACTGGGCGGTCAGGGTCAGGTTCTGAGCCGGCACGGTGGCGGGCACGGACGGGCTCCAGCCGTTGAAGGTGTGACCTTCACGGGTGGGGGCGGCGGGCGCGGTGACGGCGCTGCCGTAATCCTGGGTCAGCGCACCCACGGCGGTACCGCCGTTGCTGTCGAAGGTGAGGGTGTACTGATTCACCTGCCACTGGGCGGTGAGGGTCAGGTTCTGGGCCGGTACGGTGGCGGGCACGGACGGGCTCCAGCCGGTGAAGGTGTGGCCTTCGCGGCTGGGCGCGGCAGGGGCGTTGACGGCGCTGCCGTAATCCTGGGTGAGCGCGCCCACGGCGGTGCCGCCGTTGCTGTCGAAGGTGAGGGTGTACTGGTTCACCTGCCACTGGGCGGTCAGAGTCAGATTGCCGGCCGGCACGGTGGCCGGCACCGCCGGGCTCCAGCCGGTGAAGGTATGGCCTTCGCGGGTGGGCGCGGCGGGGATGGTCACGGCGCTACCGTAATTCTGGGTAATGCCGCCCACGGCGGTGCCGCCGTTGCTGTCGAAGGTCAGGGTGTACTGGTTGACCTGCCACTGCGCGGTGAGCGTCAGGTCCTGCGCCGGCACGGTGGCGGGCAGCGCCGGGCTCCAGCCCGCGAAAGTGTACCCTTCAAGGACAGGCGCGGTGGGTGCGGTCACGGCGCTGCCGTAATTCTGGGTAATGGCGCCGACGCTGCTGCCGCCGTTGCTGTTGAAAGTCAGGGTGTACTGGTTGACCTGCCATTGGGCGGTGACGGCCAGATCGGTCCTGGGCATGGTGGCGGGCAGGGCCGGCTGCCAGCCGAGGAAGGTGTGGCCTTCCCGTACCGGGGTCGGGGCGTTGATGGTCGCGTCGGGTGCCAGCTCCAGATCGTCCAGCGCCTCGCCGCCGTCGGTGTCGAAACTGACCGTGTAGACCTCGAGCTGCCACTGGGCGTACAGGGTCTGGTCGGTGCCGCCCAGGGGCAGACTGTCGGTATAGCCGGTGCCGCTGCCGTCGGAGGCGGTGTTCCAGCCCTCGAGGAGATAGCCGTCCCGCTGCGGCCGGGGCAGCGGAATGGTGGTGTCGGGGAAGTAGCGGGTGGTCTCCGCCGGATCGCCGGCCTGGGCGTCCAGGGTCAGTGCCACGTTCGGAATCAGGCGCGCCAGATTCTGTGCGGGTTGACCGCCCGCGGAGGAAAAGGCGCCGGCCAGATAAAGGCTGTCGCCAGCAATACCCAATCCATTGATTAGCTGGTTAACACTCGTGTCTGGTTGTTGGAACGTACCGTCTTTAAGAACGTATAAACCGCTATCGCTACCTAAGAACAACGTCTCCTTAAACGATTGCAGGGTTTTTCCAGAACCCACGTCGCTGTCGCCGACGTTTGACCATTGACTGCCATCCCAAGCCGCGACGCCACTGGCACTGATGCTTTCGTTCATACGATAGATATTGCCGGTGACATACAGAACGTCGTCGTGCACCACCATGCTCTGGACCATGCCGGTGACGGCATCAAGCTCCAGCGGGTACCACTGCTCGCCATCGAATGCGACGACTTTAAACAGCAGAAAACCCTCCGGATTATAGAATCGACCGCCGACAACCACTTCATCTTGGTACTCGACAACATCCGTTGGCCCATAGTGAACTTGATAAGGAAAATCAACGCTTAACCACTGACTGCCATCCCAGCGCGCCATGCCAGAGGCGGACTCGCCGCCGGCGGCGCTGAACTCGCCCAGCACCCATAGCTCGTTACCGATCTCTTTCAGGCGAGTCACGGTACCGTTAACGCCAGCCGCCAGCGGCTGCCAGGTTTGCGCGTCGTTATCCCAACGCGCCACGCCGGTTATCGGGTCGCTGCCGCTATGATCGAATGCCCCCGCCGCGTAAAGCTCGCCCTGGTAGCTGACGATGCTGGTCACGACACTGTTGAAGCCATCCCCCAGCGCGTGCCATTGCGAACCGTCCCAGCGCGCGATCCTGTTTGCCGCCACCCCCGAGATTTGAGTGAAGTCACCGCCGACGATGACATCGCCGTCGTGTTCCGCCGCCACACGGGTCGGGCCGTCAACGAAGGCCGATTGAAACGCCTGCCACGCGCTGCCGTTGTTCAGGCGCACCAGATTAACAGCGCCGTTTTTATCGAGCAGACCACCCACTACGATTTCGTTGTTGAACTTGGTGATGCGGTAGAGACGAATCACCGTACCGGCGTAAAGCCCCAAACCATCACCAACGGCTTGCCAACTGCTGCCGTCCCAAGCGGCAATACCTAAGCTACTAATGCCGTCGGCCGTTTCAAATTGACCGCCAACATAAAGCCTATCGTTGTCCGCATACAGCGAATAACCGGCATCGGATAAACCTCCACCCACCGGTGACCATGTGCTGCCATCCCATACGGCTATGTATGGCAGACCAGAACCTCCAGAGCCCGTAAATTGACCGGTTGCATAGAGTTTGCCTTGGAACGTAACCGCATCGTTAACGGTGGTATTCAGACCTTCACCCAGACTGGACCATGAGCTACCGTCCCAACGGGTGATGTAGTTATGGTTTTCACCATTGACCATATAAAAAGAGCCAACAACAATTAAGTCGCCATTAAATTCCGATACGGAGTTAACCGTACCGTGGTCGGGACCACCCATGGCATGCCAGTTGCTACCGTCCCAGCGCGCGATGCGATTAACGCTTTGGCCCCCAGCGCTGGTGAAAATACCACCGGCGATCAGCTCGCCGTTGTAGACGGTCAGGTCCACCACGCTGGAATTGAGCCCGTCGCCCAGGGGTGCCCATTGCGCGCCGTCCCAGCTGGCGATGCGCAAGGCGCTGACGCCGCTGGCGGTGGTGAAGGAGCCGCCGACGATCAGTTTGCCGTCGTACACGGTCATGGCGTAGACCGCGTTGTTGACCCCATCACCCAGCTTCTCCCACCGGTAGCCGTTCCAGCGGGCCACGTAGTAGACCTGCTGGCCGCCGACCTGGGCGAAGGTGCCGCCGACGTACAGGTCGCCCTGATACTCGGCCAGGGCGCGCACCTGGTTATTGGGCGAGCCACCGTTGAGGGCGGCGAAGGCTTCCCAGTTGGCGGCACTGAAGGTCTGGGCGGTGGCGGCCTGGGCGATCAGGCACGCAGCGGCCACCAGCAACGCGGACAGGCCGCGTCGGGCAAAGGACAGGACGGTCATGAAGAATTCCCCCCGGAATTGGCGTTCCCACGCCAGCGCTATCGGCTAAGGGGTGCCTTCCAGCGCCCCCGGTCTAAAGTCGTTATCGACGTTATTGGAGGACAGATTAATCGGATTTTGTGAAGAAGCGTAAGTTTCTTTGCGCGGAATGTTTAAGAATACGCCGTTATTCGTAGCTTTTTGGCCGAAAGGGTGTTAGGGCCTGTTCGCGATGCAAGGAGTGTGAACAGGCCCTAGAGCGCGTCGTCCAGGGAGGGCTTGCGCCGCAACGGCTGGATGTCCTGGGTGCGCACCGGGAAGTCGCCGTCGCCGGCCCGGTCCTGGAAATAGAATTTCAGGGTGCGGCCGATGGTGGGGAAGGCCAGCTCGTCCCAGGGAATCTGGTCTTCCGTGAACAGGGCGGCGTCGGCGCTTTCTTCACCGACGCCGTAGTCGCCGTTGACCATCTCGCTGAGGAAGAACATGTAGACCTGATTGATGTGCGGCAGGTTGAACACCGTGTACAGGTCGCCGATGGCCACGGTGGCGCAGGCCTCTTCCCAGGTTTCCCGGGCGGCCCCTTCCTGCAGGGTTTCGCCGTTCTCCATGTAGCCGGCGGGCAGGGTCCAGTAGCCGATGCGCGGCTCGATGGCCCGTTTGCAGAGCAGAATGCGGCCCTCCCAGACCGGAATGGCGCCGACCACGATCTTGGGATTCTGGTAATGGATGGTGCCGCACTGGTCGCACCAGTAGCGCGGACGATTGTCGCCTTCGGGAACGGAAAACAGGATCTCATTGCCACAGTGGCTGCAGTATTTCATCGAAAGGCTCGGCGGCTCCGGGTCGGCGAACGGCCAGACTACTGACTTGCCGGGGCGTCGGCAATCGTCCATGACGTGAACGGGGCGGCCCGGTTCGGCTTGCCCGACGGGCGGCCTCTGTTCAAACTGTTGTTTGAAAAGCAGCGTGTGAATCGATCTCGGGAGCGTGGAAGTGTTGGATCTGTTGCGGCAGCGCATGGCGGCCTACCCCTATAACGACCTGCCGGTGGCACTGCCGGAGGCGGCCGTGCTGATGCCCTTCGTGGATCAGCCGGAACCGGAACTGATCCTGACGGTGCGCGCCCAGGGCCTGTCCACCCACGCCGGCCAGGTGGCCTTTCCCGGTGGCAAGCGTGATCCGGAGGACCCGGACCTGAAGGCCACCGCGCTGCGCGAAAGCCTGGAGGAGGTGGGCCTGCCCGATGATCAGGTGGAGGTGGTCGGCAACCTGTCGCCGGTGCCGTCACGCTTCGGCATCAAGGTGACCCCGTTCGTGGGCCTGGTGCGCCCCGGGGTGTCGCTGGTCCCGGAGCCCGGCGAGATCGAGACCATCTTCCACGTGCCGCTGAGCTTCTTCCTGGACCAGCCGCCGCGGCTGTCGGCGCCGGTGGAGTTTTACGGCCGCCGCTTGCGCATGCCCAGCTATCATTACGAGGACAAACACATCTGGGGTCTGACCGCGTTCATGATCCTGGACCTGATCAACCATGTGTACGACGCCGATGTGCGTTTCGACCTGACAGGTGAACAATGATCTATAAATTGGGAGATCGCCGCGTGGAGCTGCGCGGCGAGGGGCAGTGGATCGCGCCCGACGCCACCGTGATCGGCTCGGTGGTGCTGGGCGAAAACGTCAGCGTCTGGTTCGGTGCGGTGATCCGTGGCGATAATGACCTGATCGAAATCGGCGACCATTCCAATATTCAGGAAAATTCCGTGCTGCACGTGGACCCGGGCGTGCCGATGAAGATCGGCAAGGGTGTCACCGTGGGCCACAAGGTGATGCTGCACGGCTGCACCATTGGCGACAACAGCCTGATCGGCATCAACGCGGTGGTGCTCAACAAGGCCCGCATCGGCAACAACTGCATCATCGGCGCCCACGCCCTGGTGCCGGAGGGCATGGACATTCCCGACAACTCCCTGGTGATGGGGGCTCCGGCCAAGGTGGTGAAGGAGATTTCCGACGGCCATAAGGCGATGCTGACCATGAGCAGCCAGCATTACGCCGCCCATGCCCGCCATTTCGAGGAGCATCTGGAAATCGATGAGCGCTTCCAGGACTGAGCCCCGGGTGGTGTCGCCGTGCGTTTCGATCTGCGCGCTGGACGGCGACGATGTCTGCGTGGGCTGCTTTCGCACCGGTCGGGAAATCAGCTACTGGGGCCGGTTGCCCACGGTTTGGCAGCGCGAAGTGCTGGCGCGCAGCCAGCGGCGCATGGCCGGTGAGGATGCCCCCTGCGTGATGGAGGAAGTCACCCTTCCGTAGAAAGATCGTCCATGAAAGAACGTCCATGAAAGATCGTCCATGAGAGAACGCCGATGAAAGCGCCCATGAGCCTGCCCGGGCTGAAAAAAAGCGACGACAAGGATGACAAAAGCGGGCCGGCGCCGGCGCCGCGCCGGCCCCGGGTCGGGCTGGCCCTCGGCAGCGGCTCGGCGCGGGGCTGGGCGCACATCGGTATTATCCAGGGCCTGGAAGAATTGGGCGTGGACATCGACGTGGTGGCCGGCACCTCCATCGGCGCGTTGGTGGGCGGCGCCTACGTCAGCGGCGCGCTGGGCGACTTCGGCGACTGGGTCAAGACTCTGACCACGCGCGACGTGTTCAGCCTGATGGACTTCACGTTCTCCGGAGGGGTGGTCAAGGGCGAAAAGCTGTTCGGTTTCTTCGAGCGGATGCACAGCAACCCGGACATCGAGGACCTGGATAAGCGCTTCGTCACCGTGGCCACCGACATGAAAAGCGGCCGTGAGGTGTGGATCAGCAAGGGGCCGGTGCTGGACGCCGCCCGCGCCTCCTGCGCGTTGCCGGGGCTGTTCTCGCCGTTCCAGCATCAGACCCGCTGGATGCTCGACGGCGGTCTGGTGAACCCGGTGCCGGTGTCCGCCGCCCGCGCCTTCGGCGCCGACGTGGTGATCGCCGTCAACCTGAATGCCCAGCTGGTGGGTGCCCACCTGAGCCGGCAACGGCCGCCGGACGACGAACACCAGAGCGAGGAAGACCGTAGCCTGTGGCAGAAGATGGCCGGCTATTTCGCCGCCGGTGAAGGGCAGAACCCGGGCTTTTTCGACGTGGTGGCGTCCAGCGTCAACATCATGCAGGACCGCATCACCCGTTCACGGATGGCCGGCGACCCGCCGGAGATCACCCTGATTCCGCTGCTGGAGGACTTCGCCCTGATGGACTTCCACCGCGCCGGCGAGGCCATCGATGAGGGCCGCCGCCTGGTGGATCGCCACGAGGGCGACATTCGCGCCTGGATCGGTTCGCCCCACGCGGTGGTGGACGCTTCCCCCGACCGCGAGGATGTCTAGCTGGAAGCCAGTCTGACCCGGGCGGTTTTCACCATATTGTCCTTCACCTGGACGATCTCGATCAGGTAGTCGCCGATACGGATCGAGATATTGGCGTCCGGAATGTCTTCCAGATGCTCCAGGATCAGACCGTTGAGGGTGCGCGGGCCGCCGGTGGGCAGGTCCCATTCCAGGGAGCGGTTGATGTCGCGCAGGTGGGTGGCGCCGTCGATCACGAAGCTGCCGTCCTCCTGGGGGTGAATATCCTGGCTGCTGGCGGCCAGGTCGGTGGTGAACTCGCCGACGATCTCCTCGAGAATGTCCTCCAGGGTCACCAGGCCCAGCACGTCCCCGTACTCGTCCACCACGATGCCGATGCGCCGCTTGGCGTTCTGGAAATTGATCAGCTGGCGGTTCAGGGAGGTGCCCTCGGGCACGAAGTAGGGCTCCACCGTGTACTGCATCAGTTCCGCCTTGTTGATGTCTTCCTTGAGCAGCAGGCGGCTGAGTTTGCGCAGGTGCAGGGTGCCGAGCATGTTGTTCGGGTCGCCCCGGTACACCGGCAGGCGGGTGTGCTGGCTGGCGCGCAGGGTGCCCATGATCTCGTCCATATCGTCATCGATGTCCACGCCCACCATCTCGTTGCGCGGAATCATGATGTCCTCCACCGTGACGCTTTCCAGGTCGAGGATATTGAGCAGCATCTTCTGGTGCTTTTCCGGGATCAGCCCGCCGGCCTCGTTGACCACCGTGCGCAGCTCCTCCGGGCTGAGGTGATCGTCCTCGCCCTGGCCGGTGGCGGTGCCGGCCAGCCGCAGGAACACCATGCTGACGCCATTGACCAGCCACACCAGCGGTGCCAGCAGCCACTGCAGCGGCTTGAGCACGAAGCTGGCGGGGAAGGCCACCCGCTCCGGCTTCATGGCCGCGTAGGTCTTCGGCGTGATCTCAGCGAACACCAGCATCACCAGGGTGATCACCACCGGCGCCACCGCCGCGCCGGAGTCGCCCAGCCAGCGGATCGCCAGGATCGCGGCCACCGTGGCGGCGAAATTGTTGACGAAATTGTTACCGATCAGGATTACCGACAGCAGCCGGTCGGTGCGGCGCAGCAGTTCCTCCACCCGCCGGGCGGCGCGGTGCCCCTGCCGGGCCAGATGGCGCAGCCGGTAGCGGTTGATCGCCACCATGCCGGTTTCACTGCTGGAGAAGAACGCGGACGCGAGAATCAGGATGACCAGGGCGGTGAGCAGCCACCCGTCGGAGAAACTGTCCAAGAGGGAGTCGTTTGGTTGCTGATTGGCCGGCCATTGTTTGGGCGCCCGGCGGGGCTGTCAAGCGGTAGGGCCGGCTCAGTCGTGGCCCAGCCAGAGGGCGGTCAGTTCGGCGCGGCTGCGCACATTGAACTTGCGGAACAACCCTTTGACGTACTGGTGAGTGGTATGGGGGCTCTGCGTCATCGCCTCGGCGATGGACTTTTCCGCGCTGCCCCTGAGCAAGTGATTCAGGATACGGCGCTCGGTGGGGGTGAGCGGCGCCTCGGCCACCAATTGCCCGTAGCTGAGGTGCACCTGGCGATGGAACCAGCTCATGCTGCGCAGCGCGTAGCGGGCCACCTCCAGGTCGTGGCGGGTGAACCCGGGCTCGCCGCTCAACCGGTCGAACACAAAGTAACTCTCCACGTCCTCGTTCACCGGCATCACCACGAACAGCCGGTCGGTGATGCCGCGGGCCAGATAGTGGTCGAGATAATGGTCCCCGGAGTAAAAGGCCTCCGACACATGGTCCTTGAGCAGCACCGCGCGAAAGCGGCCGGCGTTGCGCACATGGTTGGTGGTGGATTCGTCCGGAATGCCCTTGTCGAGCCGCTTCACGGTGTCCGTATAGACCTGTTGGTCCGGTGGCAGCTCGCCATAAAAGCAGATCGATCGCGCACGCCAGCCCAGCAGCGGATCATTGGGTGCGTCCTCGGCCAGGCGCAGGCTGGCCAGCCAATAGCCGTGGCGGGAGTCGATCAGCGCGCCGATACGCTCGAACAGCAGGCGCAAATTGCACTCCGGGTCCGACGCCGGCAGCTCGGCCATCTCGTCCCATAAATGATGAACGCGGGCCCGCGTGGTGTCGTCGATAGTCATGCCCGGAGCCTGCCCGTTGCGCGCCGGGCTGGCAAGGCGGTGGCGCCCGTTCAGGCCCGGTGCAGGATCACTTCCAGGACCAGCTGGGAGCCAAAAAAGGCCACCAGCAGCACCGCGAAGCCGCTCAGGGTGAAGCGGATCGCGGTGCGCCCGCGCCAGCCCTTGAGGTGGCGGCCGCCCAGCAGCACCGCGAAGATCACCCAGGACACCAGCGTCAGCACGGTCTTGTGCACCAGATGCTGGGCGAACAGATCGTCCACATAGAGGAAGCCGAACAGGATCGCCACGGTGAGCAGCGCCTCGCCCAGCCAGATGGTGTCGAACAGCATCGACTCCATCACCTGGATCGGCGGGAACACGCGCATCACGCCGCGAATATGGCCGTCCTTGAGCTGGCGGTGCTGGATCAGCAGCAGGATCGCCTGGCAGGCGGAAATCACCAGCACCGAATAAGCCAGAATCGATAGCAGCACATGCAGCCCGATGCCATGTTCCATGGGGCGCGCATAGCCGGTGTGAATCCACAGGCTGGCGGGCACGATCAGCGCCGAGAACGGAAACACCAGGGCGCCGATCCACTGGAACGGCCGGTACAGGCTGGAGACCACCACCAGGCCGGTGACCGCCGCCGCCATGCAGGAGGCCACCGGCAGCAGGCCCAGCATCAGCCCCCGGTCAGTGACCAGCAGGAAATACAGCGACACCGCGTGGGCCGCCACCGCCACCGTGGCGGGCGCCAGCAGCAGCAGGCGCGAGGGAGCCGTCTGGCTGCGAAATTGCCGGTAAACCAGCAGCGCGGCCAGGGCGTAAAAGAAAGTGGCGATCAGGCCAAAGGCCTCGGCAGGACTCATAGGTCGCGATTTCTCCGCAAAAGCCGCCGAAGTCTGGCATAGGTCAGGGGGCATTTGAAGCGCCCGCCATGACGGGCGGGGGGCGGGTGCCCTATAATCGGCCCCCTGTCGCGCCGCGCCGAGCAATCCGGCCCGCGCGCCCGCAATTCTGGAGGTCGATGATCATGTTCGAGAATCTCACGGACCGTCTCGGTCAGTCGCTGAAGAGCCTGGCCGGTCAGGGGCAACTCACCGAGGACAACATCCGCGATACCCTGCGCGAGGTGCGCAAGGCGCTGCTGGAGGCCGACGTGGCCCTGCCGGTGGTCAAGGAGTTCGTCGAGCAGGTCAAGGAGAAGGCGCTGGGCCAGGAGGTGCTGAAGAGCCTCAATCCCGGCCAGGCCTTCGTCAAGATCGTCAACGACGAACTGATCCACACCATGGGCGACGAAAACGACGCCCTCAATCTGTCCGTGAAACCGCCGGCGATCATCCTGATGGCCGGCTTGCAGGGCGCCGGTAAGACCACTTCCGTGGCCAAGCTCGCCCGCTTCCTGCAGGAACGGGAGAAGAAGAAGGTGATGGTGGTGTCCGCCGACGTCTACCGCCCGGCGGCCATCGACCAGCTTGAGACCCTGGCCGGCGAGGTCCAGGCCGAGTTCTTCCCGTCGCGCAGCGACCAGGACCCGGTGGAGATCGCCAACGGCGCGCTGCAGGCGGCGCGCAACAAGTACATGGACGTGCTGATCGTCGATACCGCCGGCCGGCTGCACGTCGATGAGGACATGATGGGCGAGATCCAGCGCCTGAACAGCGCCATCAGCCCCACTGAAACGCTGTTCGTGGTGGACGCCATGACCGGCCAGGACGCCGCCAACACGGCCCGCGCCTTCAACGACGCCCTGCCGCTCACCGGGGTGATCCTGACCAAGGCCGACGGCGACTCCCGGGGCGGCGCGGCGCTGTCCGTGCGCCACCTGACCGGCAAGCCGATCAAGTTCATCGGCATGGGCGAGAAGACCGACGCCCTGGAGCCGTTCTACCCGGACCGGATCGCCAGCCGCATTCTCGGCATGGGCGATGTGCTCTCGCTGGTGGAGCAGGCCGAGCGCACCATCGACAAGAAGAAAGCGGACAAAATCGCCAAGAAGTTCAAGAAAGGCAAGGCGATGGACTTCGAGGACCTCAAGGACCAGTTCCAGCAGATGCGGAACATGGGCGGTCTGACCAGCCTGCTCGACAAGCTGCCCGGCATGGGCGGCATGATGCAGGCGGCCCAGGACCCGGCGGCCCTCAAGCAGATGAAGCACATGGAAGCGCTGATCGACTCCATGACCCCCAAGGAGCGCCGCAACCCGGACCTGATCAAGGGCTCCCGCAAGAAGCGCATCTGCAGCGGCGCCGGCCTGGAGGTGCAGGACCTCAATCGCCTGATGAAACAGCAGAAGATGATGGCGAAAATGATGAAGAAGATGCGCACCAAGGGCGGCATGAAGAACATGATGCGCGGCATGGAAGGCATGATGGGCGGCGGTGGCGCCGGCGGCATGGGCGGTGGCGGCATGGGTGGCGGCGGAATGGGTGGCGGTGGTATGCCGCCGGGCGGTGGCCTGCCCCCCATGGGCGGTGGCGGTGGCCTGCCGCCCACCGGCGGCCGCTAGCCCTTTATCTCCGGGGCGGATGCCCGTATAATCCGCCCCCTTCGCGACCCGTCCGGCCCTGATGCCGGCGGGGTTTCAAGCGGATACGATGGCCCGGCGGCACCGCCGCGGGCCGGGAAACCGGATTGAAAACAAGGTATTGCAATTATGGTAGTTCTTCGTCTTGCCCGTGGTGGCTCCAAAAAACGCCCCTTCTACCGCATCGTCGCCGCCAACAGCCGTGACGCCCGCGATGGCCGTTTCATCGATAACCTGGGTTTCTTCAACCCCATCGCCCGTGGCGGTGAGATCCGGCTGAAGCTGGACGTGGACGCGGTGGACGCCTGGGTTGCCAAGGGTGCCCAGCCTTCCGAGCGCGTCAAGGCGCTGGTCAAGGAAGCCCGCCGGGAAGCCCAGCAGAGCGCCTGATCATGCTGACACCCGACGAGGTGTTGGTGGTGGGCCGCATTGTGTCGGTCCACGGCGTGAAAGGGTGGGTAAAGGTCTATTCCGATACCGACCCGATGGAAAACATCTTCGATTACCAGCCCTGGCACCTGCTTGAGGGCGGCGTCTGGAAACCGGTGAAACTCACCGGCAAGCGCCGCCAGGGTAAAGGTCTGGTGGCCGGTTTCGAGGGGTATGAGGACCGCGACCGGGCCGCCCGCGAACTGGTGGGCCGGGACATCGCGGTACCCCGTTCGCAGCTGCCGGAGTCCGGCGACGGCGAGTATTACTGGCGGGACCTGATCGGTCTGCGCGTGAAGCTCGACGACGGCCGCGACCTGGGCCGGGTGCACGGTCTGATGGAAACCGGCGCCAATGACGTGCTGGTGGTGCGCGGCGACGCGGACAGCCTGGACCGTCAGGAACGCCTGCTGCCCTGGACCCCTGGTCAGGTGGTCAGCGCGGTGGACCTGGAAGCGGGCGAGCTGCGGGTGGACTGGGACCCGGACTTCTGACCATGCGTATCACTCTGGTCAGCCTGTTCCCGGAGATGGCCCGCGCCGTCACCGATTTCGGCGTCACCCGGCGGGCGGTGGAAAACGGCCTGCTGACGCTGGACACGGTGAACCCCCGGGACTTCACCGAGGACCGGCACCGCACCGTGGACGACCGGCCCTTCGGCGGCGGCCCCGGCATGGTGATGAAGGTGGCGCCGCTGGAGAAAGCGCTGGCGGCGGCCCGCCAGGGCAATCCCGGTGCCCGGGTGGTTTATCTGTCGCCCCAGGGGCGACCGCTGACCCAGGCCCGGGCGGCGCAACTGGCCGCCACGCCGGGGCTGATTCTGCTCGCCGGACGCTATGAAGGCGTGGACGAGCGGCTGATCGAGACCGAGGTGGACGAGCTGGTGTCGATCGGCGATTACGTGCTCAGCGGCGGCGAGTTGCCGGCGTTGGTGCTGATCGACGCGGTCACGCGTCTGTTGCCCGGGGTGCTCGGGCATCAGGACTCGGCGGCCCAGGATTCGTTCTCCGGGGAACTGGAGGACCTGCTGGACTGCCCGCATTACACGCGGCCCGAGACCTATCGGGACCGCAGCGTGCCTGAGGTGTTGCTCAGCGGCGATCACGAGCGGATCCGCCGCTGGCGGCTGAAACAGGCACTGGGACGCACCTGGCGGTGCCGTCCCGAATTGCTCGAGGCCCGCAAGGCGCGGGGCTTGAGTCAGGAAGAGAGCGAGTTGCTCGACGAATACATCCGCGAACACCAGGCGGACGGCGGCGAGTAGCGATACAGCGACAATGAACCGAGGAGCGCGCCATGAGCGGCAAGAAACCCCTGATTCAGGAAATCGAACAGGCACAACTGAAAGCCGATGTGCCCGAGTTCGGCGCCGGTGACACCGTCACCGTGCAAGTAAAGGTAAAGGAAGGCAACCGTGAGCGTCTGCAGGCGTTCCAGGGCGTGGTCATCGCCCGCCGCAACCGCGGTCTGAACTCCGCCTTCACGGTCCGTAAAGTGTCCCACGGCGTGGGCGTCGAGCGGGTGTTCCAGCTGCACAGCCCGATCATCGACTCCATCGAAGTGAACCGTCGCGGTGACGTGCGTCGCGCCAAGCTGTACTACCTGCGTGAGCGCTCCGGTAAATCCGCGCGGATCAAGGAAAAAATCCGCTAGGATCCGGTCGCGCGACGACCGCGTCCGCGAGCCATGTCGCTTCAGCCTTTGCTGTAGGGCAATTCGGAAGCGACCTCTGGTCCGGCACGGTCACGCCAACGCGCGGACCAAAAAGAAGGGCCGCCCCTCACGGGGGCGGCCCTTCTTTTTTTGCGGTCGGCGCCGCGCGGGGATCAGCGCGCCACCGCCCGGAACACCGCCAGTACCACCAGCGCGCCGACGATGGCGGTGAACAGGCTGCCCAGGCTGAATGAACTCACCGGACCACCGATACCCGCCATGGCGCCCAGCCAGCCGCCGACAATGGCACCGATAATGCCCAGCAAGGTGGTCACGATAAAGCCCCCGCCGTCGCGGCCGGGAATGATCCACTTGGCGATGATGCCGGCCAGCAGGCCCAGAATAATCCACGACAAAATACCCATGGGTTGTCTCCTCGCTCGGTAAATGGCTCCCGCTCCAGTATGCCAACGGCCCCCGCCGTACCCCGGTAACAAATGGTAAAACCTCGCCCCCGTTGAGTTTTCGCCGACCTTCGCCAATACTCCCGCCATGCCCCCCTCCACCGCCAACCCGTCGCCCAATCCGCCGCCGCTGCCGGACACCGAACAGGCTCTGATCGACGCCTGGCTGGACGGCCAGTGGCTGGAACGGGGCCTCAGCCGCCACACCCTGGAAAGCTACGGTCGCGACCTGCGCCAGTTCGGCCAGTGGCTGGTGGTCCGTGGCACCGGGCTGGCCCGTTGCCAGCGCCTGGACGTGCTTGAATACCTGGCCGAGCGGGTCGGTATCAGCGCCCGCTCCCTGGCCCGGCAGCTGTCGGCCATGAAGAGCTTCTTCCGCTGGATGAAGCGCGAGAATCGCATCGCCGAGGACCCGACCCTGAACGTGGCGCGCCCCCGGCTGGGGCGCCCGCTGCCGAAAACCCTGTCGGAAGACGAGGTGGAGGCGCTGCTCGCCGCCCCGGACCTGGACGATCCCCTGGGGTTGCGGGACCGGGCCATGCTGGAGGTGCTCTATGCCGCCGGCCTGCGGGTCTCTGAACTGGTGGGCCTGACGCTGAGCCAGGTGAATACCCGCCAGGGCCTGGTGCGGGTGGTGGGCAAGGGCGATAAGGAGCGGCTGGTGCCCCTGGGGGAAGAAGCCCTGCACTGGCTGGCGCGCTACCTGCGCGACGGCCGCCCGGCGCTGCTCGGCGAGGACCGGGAAGTGCTGTTTCCCAGCCGCCGGGGCACGCGCATGACGCGCCAGACCTTCTGGCATCGGATCAAGCAACTGGCGGTGCGCGCGGGAGTGCAAAAGCCCCTTTCGCCCCATACACTGAGGCACGCCTTCGCCACGCACCTGCTCAACCATGGCGCCGATCTGCGAGTGGTGCAGCTGTTGCTGGGGCACAGCGATCTGTCCACCACCCAGATCTATACCCATGTGGCCCAGCACCGCCTGCGGGAGGTCTACGAAGCCCATCATCCGCGCTCGGGAACCTGATCCCCGGCGGCGAAGTCGTACATCAAGGGCCGCCCCGACAGGCGGACAACACGGAAGGAGAACGACAATGAAAGCACTGACCGCTACCGCCCTCGGCCTGTTACTGGCCGTCGCGGCGATTGCCCGTGCCGACGGGGGGATCGACGAAAAAGCATTTCGCGCCGAGTTCAAGCAGGCGTTTCCGCGCGCCAGCATCACCGCCATCGACCCGTCCCCGGCGGACGGCCTGGTGGAGGTGGAGATCAACGGCCGCGACATCGTCTACGCGTCCACCGACGGTACCCTGATCTTCACCGGCGACGTCATCCAGATGCGCGACGCCGGCCCGGTGAATCTGAAGGAAGAGCGTTATGAGAAGGTGCGCCGCGACGGCCTGGCCGGGCTCGACAAGTCGCGCATGATCACCTATCCCGCCAAAGGCAAGCAGAAGACCGAAATCTTCGCCTTCACCGACATCACCTGCGGCTACTGCCGCAAGCTGCACCGCCATATCGAGGAATACACCGAGCAGGGCATCACCGTGCACTATCTGGCGTTCCCCCGTGGCGGGCCGTCGTCCCAGGCCGCCGAGGACATGCGCCATATCTGGTGCGACGCCAAACCGGCCCAGGCGCTCACCGCCGCAAAAATGGACGACAAGATCTCCAAGGCGGATCTGGGCGACTGCGCCGACTCGGTCAATCTGGATTACCAGATGGGTCTGGAGTTCGGCGTGCGCGGCACTCCGGCGATCTACACCGCCGAGGGCCAGCAGTTGGGCGGCTACGTGACCCCGGAGCAGCTCCAGGAGCGCCTCGACCTGTAACCGGTCCGGCGGCCCGCAGGCCCCGTCACACGGCGCTTTGCGCCGTCCCTGACGGGGCCTTTTACATTGACGGCGAGGGGCTGCGCCGTTAATGTGTCCGGCTTCCGATTCCCCCCGCCAAGGTGATGCCGTGGAAGCTGATTTTCAGCGCATCAAGCGCCTGCCCCCCTATGTTTTCAACATCGTCGGCGAGTTGAAAATGGCGGCCCGTGCGCGCGGGGAGGACATCATCGATTTCGGCATGGGCAATCCGGACCAGCCGACCCCCCGGCACATCGTCGACAAGCTCACCGAGGCGGCCCAGCGCGGCGACACCCACCGGTACTCCCAGTCCAAGGGCATCCCGCGGCTGCGCCGGGCGATCACCGACTGGTACCGGCGCCGCTATCAGGTGGAGTTGGACCCGGCCTCCGAGGCCATCGTCACCATCGGCTCCAAGGAAGGCCTGGCGCATCTGGCCCTGGCCACCATGGGCCCCGGCGACACCGTGCTGGTGCCCAACCCCAGCTACCCGATCCACCCCTACGGCTTCGTCATCGCCAACGCCGACATCCGCCATGTGCCGCTGGTGGAGGGCGTGGACTTCTTCGAGGAGCTGGTGCGGGCGATCAAGGAATCCTGGCCCAAGCCGAAATTGCTGGTGCTGAATTTCCCCGGCAACCCCACCGCCCAGTGCGTGGAGCTGGACTTCTTCGAGAAGGTGGTGGCCATCGCCCGGGAATACGGCATCTGGGTGGTGCACGACATCGCCTACGCGGACATCGTGTTCGACGGCTATCAGGCGCCGTCGATCCTGCAGGTGGAAGGGGCCCGCGACGTGGCGGTGGAGTTTTTCTCCCTGTCCAAGAGCTACAATATGCCCGGCTGGCGGGTCGGCTTCTGCTGCGGCAACAAGGACCTGATCCAGGCCCTGGCGCGGATCAAATCCTACCTGGACTACGGCACCTTCACGCCGATTCAGGTGGCCGCCATCGCCGCCCTGGAAGGCGACCAGACCTGTGTCGGCGAAATCCGCGATCTTTACCAGCGGCGCCGCGACGTGCTCTGTGACGGCCTCAACGAGCTCGGCTGGACGGTGGAAAAGCCCCGCGCCACCATGTTCGTATGGGCGCCGCTGCCGGTCCCGTACCGGGCCATGGGCTCCCTGGAATTTTCCAAGAAACTGCTGCGGGAGGCCGGCGTGGCCGTCTCCCCCGGCATCGGCTTCGGCGAATACGGCGACGATCATGTGCGCTTCGCCCTGATTGAAAACGAACAACGCACCCGGCAGGCGCTGCGCGGCATCAAGAAGATGTTCCGCGCCGACGGCCTGCTGGACTGACTGAGAGGACAGCGTGTGAACCCGGTAAAGGTCGGTATCGCGGGCCTGGGCACCGTGGGCTCGGGAACCGTTAACGTACTGCAGCGGAACGCCCAGGAAATCGCCCGGCGCGTGGGGCGGCCCATTGAGATCGCTCACATCGGCGCCCGGCGTGACAACCCGGACTGCGACATTTCCGGGGTGCGCCTGTCCCGCGATATTTTCGCGGTGGCCACCGATCCGGAAGTGGACATCCTGGTAGAGCTGATCGGCGGCACCGACACCGCCCGTGAGCTGGTGCTCACGGCGATCCGCAACGGCAAGCACATCGTCACCGCCAACAAGGCGCTGATCGCCGAGCACGGCAACGCGATCTTCCACGCCGCCCATGAAAACGGCGTGGACGTGGCCTTCGAGGCGGCGGTGGCCGGCGGTATCCCGATTCTCAAATCCCTGGGCGAGGGCCTGGCCGCCAACCACATCAACTGGGTGGCCGGCATCATCAACGGCACCGGCAACTACATTCTCACCGAGATGGAGCAGGGCGGCCGCGCCTTCGTCGACGTGCTCAAGGAAGCCCAGGAGCTGGGCTACGCCGAAGCCGACCCGACCTTCGACGTGGAAGGCGTGGACGCCGCCCACAAGCTGACCATCATCGCTTCCATCGCCTTCGGTATTCCGTTGCAGTTCTCCAAGGTGTACATGGAAGGCATCGGTCGCATCACCATCGAGGACGTGAAGAGCGCCGCCCAGTTCGGCTACCGCATCAAGCACCTGGGTATCGCCCGGGACACCGGCAACGGCATCGAGCTGCGCGTGCACCCGACCCTGATCCCCATCGAGACCATGCTGTCGGCGGTCAACGGGGTGATGAACGCGGTCATGATCGACGGTGACGCGGTGGGCCCGACCATGTATTACGGCGCCGGCGCCGGCGCCGAACCGACCGCCTCGGCGGTGGTGGCGGACATCATCGAAATGGGCCGGGCGCTCACCGTGGACCACGAGGAGCGGGTGCCCTATCTGGGCTTCCACGCCGACCAGATGTCCGACGAGCGCATTCTCACCATCGACGATGTGTCCTGTGGCTTCTACCTGCGTCTGCACGTGCAGGACAAGCCCGGCGTGCTGGCGGACATCACCCGCATCCTCAGCGACAACCGCATCAGCATCGAAGCCATGGTGCAGAAGGAAACCGAGGAAGGGCTGGTGCCCATCGTGATGATGACCCACAAGGTGCTGGAGGGCGACATGAACGCCGCCCTGGCGAAGATCGCCGCCCTGGACACCGTGGACAAGGATATAATGCGCATCCGCGTGGAAACGCTGGACGCCTGAGACGCTTTAGAGAGACCAAGCCATGCCATTCCGTGACCGTTACACCGGCCTGATCAACCGCTACCGCGACCACCTGCCGGTCAACGACGACACCCCCGTGATCAGCCTGGGCGAGGGCAACACGCCGCTGATCCGGCTCAAGAACATCCCGCGCCTGCTCGGCAAGGACGTGGACATCTACGTCAAGTACGAGGGGCTCAACCCCACCGGCTCGTTCAAGGACCGTGGCATGACCATGGCCGTGACCAAGGCGGTGGAAGAGGGCAGCAACGCCATCATCTGCGCGTCCACCGGCAACACCTCGGCGGCGGCGGCGGCCTACGCGGCGCGCGCCGGCATCACCGCCTTCGTGATCATTCCGGAAGGCAAGATCGCCATGGGCAAGCTGGCCCAGGCGATGATGTACGGTGCCGTGATCATGCAGATCCGCGGCAACTTCGACCAGGGCATGCAGCTGGTCAAGGAAGTGGCTTCCCAGGCGCCGGTGACGGTGGTCAACTCGGTGAACCCCTACCGGCTGCAGGGCCAGAAAACCGCTTCCTTCGAGATTGTCGAGGAGCTGGGCCGGGCACCGGACTACCACTGCCTGCCGGTGGGCAATGCCGGCAACATCACCGCCCATTGGATGGGCTACAGCGAGTACCGCAAGAGCGGCGTGGTCAACGCCGCGCCGGTGATGGTGGGTTACCAGGCCAACGGCGCCGCGCCGTTCCTGCGCGGCGCGCCGGTGCAGGATCCCGAGACCGTGGCCACCGCCATCCGTATCGGCAACCCGCAGTCCTGGGACAAGGCCTGGAACGTGCAGAAGGAATCCGGCGGCTGGTTCGATGAACTGACCGACCAGGAAATCCTGGCCGCGCAAAAAATGCTGGCGGAAAAAGAAGGCGTGTTCTGCGAGCCGGCCTCCGCCGCGTCCATCGGCGGCGCCATGCGCGATATCAAGGCCGGCAAGATCGCCGAGGGCTCCACCGTGGTGTGCACCCTCACCGGCAACGGCCTCAAGGATCCGGACACCGCCATCGATCAGTGCAAGGACTCGCGCATGGTGACCATCGATGCGGAACTGGACGCGGTACGTGGTGCCATCGTCAATAATATGTGAAGCCGCGCCGCGTTCGCCGGCGAAGAAAAACAACGGTTGAGAAAAAGCGCGGCGACATCGCCGCGCTTTTTTTGGTCTTCTTGTTGCTCTATTTCGACAGAAACAGGCGCCGGATTATTATGCATACGGCGCAAAGTTCCCCCATTTTGCAAACTTTTTATAACGCGCCAAGGCCCTGCATTTACAGGGTTTTTTCGTTTATGAGGGGGACGGGAAGGCGCCGCCTCGTTTGACATCGGCACGTTGATCCTTAGGCTTTCCCCTACCTGATGCTGGGGAGAAAATAATGAAGACTTTGATGAAAACGCCCGCGATGGGCTTGATCGCGGCGTCCACCGCGTTTGTGTCGATGACCGCGCCGGTGAGCGCGCAGGCCGGCGCCGAACTGAGTGCCGGCGTCTGGTGGGTCTACCAGAACGTCACCAAATCCGACTTCAACTCACCGGCCTTCAACGAAGACCTGGATAATGAAACCGGCGGCAACTTCGCCGATCCCGCGCTGATCATCTACGCCGACGACGACGGCAGCTACGGCCCCTGGCACTTCAGCGCCGAGACCCGTTTCGGCACCGGTTCCTTCACCGATCCCGCCAGCAACAACAGCGGCGACAATCTGACCGTGCACAAAGCCTGGATCGGTTATGACGTCACCGACAACAGCAGCCTGAAAATCGGTAAGAGCCAGGTTCCGTTTGGCTGGAAGACCGCCAACTTCTGGCCCGGCGACGGCTTGCAGGGCGGCTACGGGGACCAGATGGACGTGGGCCTCAAATACAGCGGCGATGCCGGCGCCTTCCACTACGACGTGGCCTATTACCATCAGGACGACTGGGGTGAGGACTCCACCGATACCGTGGACGACAACGGTCACTGGGGCTCCAGCGACAGCTACCGGAAAATCAAAACCGGCGTGGTGAACCTGGATTGGAATTTCCTGGAGCACCACACCGTGGGCGTGTCCGCCCAATACGGCCGCATGCAGGATCTGGTGCCGGTGGCGGCGGGCAATCCGTCGGCCAGCAACGATGACGGTAGCCACCAGGCCTACGACCTGCATTACGTGTTCGAGAAGGACAACTGGACCGCCAAGTACCGCTTTATCAGCGTGGAACGGGACTTCGGTGGCATGGACGCGCTGCTCGCTTCCGCCGGCGCACCGGTGGACGACAAGATCGAGAACCAGCGTCACGTGGTGGAACTGGGCTACAACCATAACGACTGGTTCTATTACATCGATGCCGGCATCGCCAGCACCGACACCACCGGCAACGACGCCGACGACGTGGAATTTTTCGCGCCGGGTGTGCGTTATCAATACGGTCCCGGCTGGATCTACGTCGAGTATCTGCAGTCCGACGGCGACATCAACGCCTACGGCGACGTCTACGAATCCGACTTCAACGCCTTTTACGTCGCCTTCGACTTCTATTTCTGATCCGTCGTTCGCCGACCCTCCGCAAGCCGGCCCCCGCGCCGGCTTCCGTCCCCGTGTGGAATCGTCGCTCGCCGCCACGGTTCCGCGCATGACACAACAGGAGTCATGCCATGAGCGTGGAATACGAAACCGACTATGAAGTAGGACAGGATAATGTGCAGGTCCTGGGCATGGACATGCACAATCCGGTCTTCTTCATCAGCGCGGTGCTCATCCTGGCTTTCGTGATCGGTACGCTGATCTTTCCGGAAGCCGCCAACACCGCCCTGGGCGGTGCCAAAACCTGGAGCATCGAACACTTTGACTGGTTGTTCATGGTCGGCGCGAACGTGTTCGTGCTGTTCTGTCTGTTTCTGATCGTGATGCCGGTGGGCAAGATCCGCCTGGGCGGCAAAGGCGCCAAGCCGGAATTCTCGACTCTCTCCTGGTTCGCCATGCTGTTCGCGGCGGGCATGGGCATCGGCCTGATGTTCTGGAGCGTGGCGGAGCCGGTGGGCTACTACACCGATTGGTTCGGCACGCCGCTGAACGTGGCGCCGAACACGCCGGAGGCCAAGGACGCCGCTCTCGGCGCGGTGATGTACCACTGGGGTCTGCATCCCTGGGCGATCTACGGCGTGGTGGCGCTGTCGCTGGCGTTCTTCGCCTATAACAAGGGCATGCCGCTGACCATCCGGTCCGCGTTCTACCCGATCCTGGGCGAGCGCTGCTGGGGCTGGGCCGGCCACATCATCGACGTGCTGGCGGTGCTGGCCACCATCTTCGGCCTGGCCACCTCCCTGGGTCTGGGCGCCAAGCAGGCCGCCGGCGGCCTGCACTTTCTGTTCGATACGCCCAACGCGCTCAATGTGCAGGTGGGCATCATCGTCGGTGTCACCGCGGTGGCGACGATCTCGGTGATCCGCGGCCTGGACGGCGGCGTCAAGTTGCTCAGCAACATCAACATGGCGATAGCGGCGCTGCTGCTGCTGTTCGTGATGATCGCCGGGCCGACCCTGCTGATCTTTACCTCCATGGGGCAGACGGCGGTGGACTACGCCGCCAATCTGATTCCGCTGAGCAGCTGGTTCGGTCGTGAAGACCAGGACTTCCTGCACAACTGGACCGTGTTCTACTGGGCCTGGTGGATTTCCTGGTCCCCGTTCGTGGGCATGTTCGTGGCGCGGGTGTCCTACGGCCGCACCGTGCGCGAGTTCCTGACCGCCGTGCTGATCGTGCCCACCGTGGTGACCATCATCTGGATGGCGACCTTCGGCGGCTCCGGTCTCGATCAGGTGATCAACGGCGTCGGCAAACTGGCCAACGGCATCGGCGAGTCTTCCCTGGCCCTGTTCCAGATGCTGGAGCAGCTGCCGTTGGCGGGCATCACCTCGTTCCTGGCGATTCTGCTGGTGCTGGTGTTCTTCATCACCTCGTCGGATTCCGGCTCCCTGGTGATCGACTCCATCACCGCCGGCGGCAAGCTCGACGCGCCGGTACCCCAGCGGGTGTTCTGGGCGGTCATGGAAGGTCTGATCGCCGGCGCGCTGCTGTACGGCGGCGGCGAGCAGGCGCTCAACGCGCTGCAGGCCGGCGCGGTGACCACGGGCCTGCCGTTCACGGTGGTGCTGCTGGTGATGTGCCTGAGCCTGTATCGGGGCCTGAGCGCCGAACGCGCGGCCATGAAAGGCGCCGGCTGATCCCGGCAAGGCAAGGCCAATGAAGAAGGGCGCGTGATCACGCGCCCTTTTTTTATCCGTTTTTTATCGGGGTGTCGGCCGCCATCAGGCGCCGGCGGTGACCCGGTTGATGGTGTATTGCAGATTAAGCAGCGCCGGCAGGTGCGGGCCGACCAGGCCCTTGCCGGTGGTCAGCAGGGCGCCGCTCAGCGCCCGGTCCGGGTCCGCCCAGCAGAAGATGGTGATAAAGCCGAGGTGACCGAAGGCCCGTGGCGCCGCCGGGCCGAACAGGCCGATGCCCCGGTTGCCGAGCATGAAGCCGGCGGAAAAGGTGAGTGGCAGCATCAGGGTGCGGTCCAGCCGGGGCCGCCGGGAGGCGGGCCGGCGCGCCTCCAGCACGGTCTCCGGCCGGAACACCTGCCGGTCTTGCCAGCGGCCATCGTCCAGCAGCATCTGGAAAAAGCGGCTGGCCTCCTCGGCGGTGGCGTACAGATTGCCCGCCGGCACCACGGTATCCTGGAAGCGATCGTCGTTGGTGACCCGCACCACCTGGTCCAGGGTGCCGCCCACCGCGTGGTTGAGAAACAGATCCACCAGTTTGGCCGGGCGTCCGGTGGCCACGTCCCGGGCCCGCTCCGGGCCGGTGCCGCCGAAGGTGAAATGACGCATGCCCAGGGGCCGGCGCACCACCCGGTCCAGGGTGTCGTTGAGCGGTTCGCCGGTGACCGCTTCCAGCACCGCGCCGAGTACGAAACCGGCGGTGATGGCGTGGTAGGCCTGGGTGCCCAGGGTGGCCGGCTCGGCGCGGCAAAGAATGTCGAGGATGTCGTCCGGACGATACAGGATGTCCGGTTCCACCGGCCGGTCCGGGCGCGGAATGCCGGCGCGGTGGGTAAGCATCTGGCGCACCGTGGTGCGCTGTTTGCCGGCGCGGCCATAGGCGGGCAGGTAATGGCTGACCGGCCGGTCCAGGTCCAGCAGGCCCTGCTCGGCGCCATGGTGGACCAGCATGGCGGTGATCGATTTGGACGCGGAAAACAGACACACCGGCGTTTCCGGAGTAAGCAGGCGCTCGCTGACCGGGTCCGCGTAGCCGATCGTCTGATCCACCACCACCTGCCCCCGCCGCCGCAGGCACAGGGCGATGCCCGGGCTCATGCCGGTGCGGTACAGGCCGCGCAGGGCCCGGCGGATGGCCGCCACCCCGTCCGCGTCCAGGCCGGCCTCCCCGGGCGCCACCTCGGCGCCGGTGCGGGTCAGGCGGTCCAGATCGCGGGGAATCGGCGTGCGGGTTTCGCACAGCAAACGGTTCAGACGGGGACTGAAAATCATGATATATCCTGTATACCGAACGGCAGCCGGCCATTGTCCGGCGTCGCCAGACGTGGACAATGGCCGAAGGAACCCGGCATCCGGTGCGCGCCGCCAGTAGCGACCAGAAAGGTGAACACTATGAACAGCGTCAAACAATCGGATTTTCAGAGCTTCGAGGAGTTCTATCCCTACTACCTGCAGGAACACAGTGATCCGACCTGCCGCCGGCTGCACTTCTTCGGCACCCTGGGGCTGTTCGCGGTGCTGGTGGGGGTATTCCTGACCGGCAACCTGTGGGGCCTGCTGCTGCTGCCGGTGGTCGGCTACGGCTTCGCCTGGGTGGGGCACTTCTTCTTCGAGAAGAACCGCCCGGCCACCTTCAAGCATCCCTGGTACAGCCTGGCCGGCGACTTCGTCATGTTCAAGGACATGCTCACCGGGCGCCTGCGCTGGTGAGCGCGCCGCAACGGTTCGTCCCGGGCCTGGCGCCGCGCCCCCGGGACAGCGACAAGCCGGACCTGGACAGCCCGGAGCGGATCGACCGCATGGTGCGCCTGTTCTACGACCGGGTGCTGGCGGACCCGCTGCTGGCGCCGGTGTTCCTGGAGGTGGCGCGCATCGATCTGGACACCCACCTGCCGCTGATCGCCGCCTTCTGGAAAAAGCTGTTGCTCAACCAGCCCGGCTACAACCGCCATATGATGGCCAGGCACCGCGCCGTCCACCACCGGGAACCGCTTACCGGCGCCCACCACGAACGCTGGCTGGTGCTGTTCCACGCCAACCTGGACGAGCACTTCGACGGCCCGCAAACCGACCGAGCCCGCCTGCTCAGCGCCCGGGTGATGGACAACCTCTACCGCCAGCTCTCCCGCCTCTGAAAAATCAGCGATACAGGATGAAGGATACAGGATGCAGGGGAGGGCGCCGTGTCCCTCCTGTATCCTGCATCCTGTATCTGCTCTCTACCGCACCACGACGAAGAAAATTCCCCCGTCCCGGTTCACCCGCAACAGCAGCGCCGCCTTCTTATCGGTTACCGCGCCCTGCAGCTCGCTCATATTGGCGATGTCCTTGCGGTTGGCGTTGATGATCACGTCGCCCCGGCGCAGGCCGGCCCGCCAGGCGGCGGAGTTACGTTCCACCTTTTCCACCAGCACGCCCTGGTCGGCGTGGCTCAGTTCGCCCTCGCGCAGATTGCGCAGATCGGCGCCTTCCAGGTACTGGGAAATGGCGTTGCCGGCGCTGGCTTTCTCGCCGGACTCGGTGATCACCGCCGTTACCTGCCGCTCCTTGCCGTCGCGCAGGATATTCAGCTCGATTTTTTCACCCACCGGCGACAGGCCCACCTTGTTGCGCAGGTCCGAGGCGCGGTTCACCGGCACGCCGTCCACCGCCTGCACCACGTCGCCGGCTTTCAGCCCGGCCTTGGCGGCGGCGCTGTCGCCCACCACATTGGTGATCACCACGCCCTTGCGGGCTTCCACGTTAAGCGCCTCGGCCAGCTCGTCGGTGAGGTCCTGCACGGTGACGCCGAGCATGCCCCGGCGCACCTCGCCGTGCTCGATCAACTGGGTCATCACGTTCTCGGCCATGCTGGTGGGAATGGCGAAGCCGATGCCCACATTGCCGCCGGCCGGCGCCAGGATGGCGGTGTTGATGCCCACCAGTTCACCCTGCAAATTGACCAGCGCGCCCCCGGAGTTGCCCGGGTTGATGGAGGCGTCGGTCTGGATGAAGTTTTCATAGCCCTCGATGCCCAGGCCGGTGCGGCCCAGCGCCGAGACGATGCCCGAGGTCACGGTCTGGCCCAGGCCGAAGGGGTTGCCGATGGCCACCACGAAATCACCCACCCGCATCAGCGAGGAATCCGCCAGGGTTACCTGGGTCAGGTTGTCGGCGGATTCCAGCTTGAGCACCGCCAGGTCCACTTCCTGGTCCTGGCCGACCAGTTCCGCGGACAGTTCGCGGCCGTCGGTGAGCGTCACCTCGATCTTGTCGGCGTTGCGCACCACATGGGCATTGGTCAGCACGTAGCCGTTGTCCGCGTCCACGATCACCCCGGAGCCGGCGGCCACCGCGCGGCGGGTGGGCGCCTGTTCCGGCAAATCGAAGAAGCGACGGAAGAACGGGTCCTGCATCAGCGGGTTCTGGGCCTGCCGTACCTGGGCCTCCACCGCGATGTTGACCACCGCCGGCGACACGCTTTCGATCATCGGCGCCAGCGACGGCATGGCGCCGCCGTTCGGCGTGCGGTCGGGCAGGGCGGCGCCGGCGGTCTGTGAGAACGCCAGCAGCAGGGCGCCGGCCCAGGCCAAAAGAAGGGAATGTTTCGAGGCAGTGAATGAGGTCAATGGGGTGTACAAGGTCAATCCTCCTTACCATTGAGGCGTAACGAGGCTTTCGACCGAAAACCGTGATCAGGGTTCCAATTCGAAAATCCGCACCCGGTTGTAGTCCTCGGATTCGCCCAGGTCCGGCCAGGTGGTGGCCCGCCAGTGGCCCAGCAGCGTAAAGCCCGGCGGGTCCAGATCGGCGATGCGCGAGTCCGCCAGCCATACCGGCACCCCGGCGGCGCGGAATCGCGCCAGTAGCGGCAGATTGTCCCGGTCATAAAGAATGTCGGCGGCGGTGAGCCGGTCGGCCACCGCCAGGCAGGCGTCCAGATCGTCGCTCAGTTCCACGCGAACGTCGTTGAGCGCGGCGTTGGCCTCGGTGGCGGCCAGCGCGTCCGGGTCCAGGTCGCAGGCGATCACCCGGGCGGCGCCGGCGCGGGCGGCGGCGATCGCCACCACGCCGGAGCCCGGCCCCACGTCCACCACGCAGCGGCCCCGCACCCGTTCCGGGTGCGCCAGAAGGTGCCGCGCCAGCACCTGGCCGGAGGCCCAGCACAGGGCCCAGTAGGGCGGTGCTTCCATCAGCGCGTTGGCCACCGCCTGGTCGAGCCGCTCGTCCACCAGCCGGTCCAGCAGCCACAACGACAGCGACGGCACCAGCGGCAGCGGCGTGGCCAGCAGGCGGATGTCCGGCAGCAGCCGGTTGAGCCGCGCCTGCAAGGCGGCCGGAGGGTTACTGCACGGGGCCACGACGGATCGCCTCGCTGAGCTGAAAGTTGAAGCGCCCGGGATCGGCCAGTTCGCCGTCCTCCCGCAGCGCCGGGTAGGCTACGCCAAAGCGCTGGCAGTGTTCCGCCAGTTTCGGGTGCGCCCATTTGAACAAGGTGTCGCGGTGCTGGGCCTCGCTCAGCCGCGAGCGGTCGTAGAGCCCGGCGGCACGCCGTTGCTCGCAGGCCTCGGCGAGAATGATGGCCGCCGCCACGCTGACGTTGAACGACGACACCATACCCATCATCGGAATGAACACGTGGCGGTCCGCCGCCGCCGCGCTGGTGGCGTCGACGCCGGTGCGCTCGGTGCCCAGCAGCAGGGCGGTGGGGCGGGTGTAGTCCACCTCCCGATAGGGCACCGCCTGCTCCGACCAGTGCGCCGCCAGTACCTGCAGGCCGCGCTCGCGGGCCGCGCGGATGGCCTCCTCGCCGTCGTGGTGCTCGCGCACATTGACCCAGCGTTGCGAGCCCAGGGCGGTGCGCACCGTGTCGCGGGCCCGGTTGTTGGGCAGCGCGGCGTGCAGCTCCAGCACCCCCACCGCGTCGCAGGTGCGCACCACAGCGGCGATATTGTGCGGCTTGTGCACGCCATCCATGATCACGCTCAGGTCCGGCTGGCGGCGGGCCAGGGTGGCCCGCAGGCGCCGCAGACGTTCCGGGGTCATGCTGTCTCCTGTCCGGGGGGAAGCGCGATTGTACCGTGTTCGTGGACGACGGCGGGAACAGGCCGGACAATAGCGGCCCTGGCGAAGCAAAGGAACGGACATGAGCGAACGCGCGCTGCCCCTGGCCGGGGTCAAGGTGGTGGAACTGGGACAACTGATCGCCGGGCCCTTCGCGGGCACGCTGCTGGCCTATTTCGGCGCCGAGGTGATCAAGGTGGAGCCCCCCGGCGGCGACCCGATCCGCGGCTGGCGCAAGCTGGACGACAGCGGCACCTCGTTCTGGTGGCGCAGCATCGGCCGCAACAAGCGCTCGGTGACCCTGGATCTGAAGAGCGACGCCGGCCGCGATCTGGCCGCCCGGCTGATCGACGGCGCCGATGTACTGATCGAGAACTTCCGGCCCGGCACCCTGGAAAACTGGGGCCTGGGGCCGGACCGTTTCAGCGACAGCAACCCGGGGCTGATCTACACGCGCATTTCCGGCTACGGCCAGGACGGCCCCTACGCGGACAAGCCCGGCTACGCCTCGGTGTGTGAAGGCATCGGCGGTCTGCGTTACGTCAACGGCTTTCCCGGCGAGCGGCCGGTGCGGCCCAATCTCTCCCTGGGCGACACCGTGGCCGGCCTGCACGCCGCCCTGGGTATTCTGCTGGCACTGTTCGAGCGGCGCGGCAGCGGCCAGGGTCAGGTGGTGGACGTGGCGCTCTACGAAACCGTGTTCAATCTGCTGGAGGCGGTGATCCCCGAGTTCGACGGCGCCGGGTTGATCCGCGAGCCGGCCGGGTCCACGGTCACCGGCATCGTGCCCACCAACACTTACCGCTGCGCCGACGGCAAGTACGTGATCATCGGCGGCAACGGCGATTCCATCTTCAAACGGCTGATGACCACCGCCGGCCGCGCCGACCTGGCCGGGGATCCGCGCCTGGCCCACAACGCCGGCCGGGTGGAACACGAAGCGGAAGTGGACGGCGCCATCGAGGCCTGGTGCGCCACCCTGGACAGCGCCGAGGTGCTGCGCCGGCTGGAAGACGCGCGGGTGCCCTGCGGCCCGATCTACAGCGCCGCGGACATGATGGCCGACCCGCACTTTCAGGCCCGGGGCCTGTTCCAGCAGGTGGAGATCAACGGCCGGCCGCTGAAGATTCCCGCCATGGCGCCGCGCCTGGCCGGCACCCCCGGCGGCACCCGCTGGCCCGGCGGTGACGCCGGTGGCCACACCGAGGCGGTGCTGCGCGAGGAACTGGGCCTGACCGAGCAGGAATTCCGGCGCCTGAAGGACGACGGCGTGTTCGGCCCCTCCTGATTCCGCCCGGGGGTGTCCTTTAATTCAGCGGAAAGTCGGTCCAGCCGTCCACCCAGGTGCGCGCCGCGCCGGGCCGTACCGCCCCCAGATAGAGCGCGCCCTCGTCCCAGAACTCCCCCTGGGGTGGCGCCACCGCCCCGTCCTTGAGCGGCGAGTTGCGCGCCGGCGTGTAATCGGGCCGGACCAGATCGGTGGCGTTGCGCGTGTACATCGGGTCCTCGCCGAAACGCAGGCCGGGCAGGGTGCGGAAGAAACCTTCCTCATCCAGACCGCCGTCGTCATCGCCGTCCCCGGCCTCACGCTCGAACCAGCTCACGCCGCGGGCGCCGACGCCGTGCACCACCACCCCCTGGAAGGTGAGCCGGCCGGCATTCAGGTTGGCCACGGTGCTGGTGTCCTGGATATCCAGGGTTTCGCCGGAAAAACCGCTGATCACCATATTGTGGAAGTGGCCGCCGGTGCCCTCGCGCAGGGTCATGGCCCGGTGATGCTGGCTGTGGCTGCGCGGGCTGATCAGGCTGACGTTGTACATCACCGGTTCGGACCTGGGTTCGGCGTCGTGGCGGTCGCCGTTGTTGTCCGCTTCGAAACCGTTGTCGCCGACGCTGCTGTACTGCTGGGCGATCAGAAACTGCACCCGGCCGCGCCAGCCCCAGTCCCAGTCCAGCGAATCGTCGCCGGCGCCGGTGATCAGCACATGGCGCAGGTCGGCGGTGCCACCGAACAGCTCGATGCCGTCGTCCAGGGCCCGGTGCACCTGCACGTGACGCACGATGGTGCCGCTGCCGCAGCCGCCCAGGGTCAGGCCGTTCAGTTCGTTGTTGGCGTAGACCTCGAAGCCGGCGAACTCGATGCGCGCGTATTCCAGCACGCCGCAACTGCCGTCGGCGTCGCGGCCGCCGAAGGCGCCCCGGGGATCGTTGTCCGGCACCCCTTCGATGTGCGCCTCCGGTTGGTTGACCGGCGCCTCGCCGAGCAGCACCAGGCCGCCCCAGTCGCCGGGCTGGCGGGTCCCTTCCGGTTGGTTGCTGGTGAACAGAATCGGCGCGTCCGCCCGGCCGGCGGCGTGCAGCCGGGCGCCACGGGTTACCACCAGGGCGGCGCCGGGTCGGCCTTCCACCCGGGTACCCGGTTCCAGGGTCAGGGTGCCGCTTTGCACATAAACGATGCCGTCCAGAATCCAGGTGCGGTCCGCGCCCCAGGTGGTGTCGCCGTCAAGGACGCCGCTCACCACCTGCTCGCCGGCCACCATCACCAGAAGTGGCCGGTACAGCAGGGCCGCGGCGGCCACCAGCAGCACCGCCAGGGCGATCAGCCAAAGCTTGCCGCCGGCCCGGCGGGTGGGTTGCGGCGCCGGCGGCGCGCCGGCCACCCCGGCCGTCGGTTGGCGGCCCAGCAGCACGCCCTGACGATTGGCGGTTTTCAGTGTTCGCGCCAGCTCCCGGATGCGCGGATCGTCGCTGGTGAGCGCCTGCTCGATCACTTCGGCGCGGTACTCGGAATCGTTCAGCAGGGTATTGAAATGAATAAAACGCAGCCCGCCGCCGTCGCCGCGGTCGTAGTTCTGCTTCAGTTGCCACAGCAACTCCACCAACCGCGCGCGCGGCGATGACTCGGCGCTCATGGTCCACTCCCCCGGAATATTTTCGTAGTGACAGGGGAGTGTGCGGCGGGGGCATGACGGCTTTATGAAGGAAGCTGCAGGCGGCGGACCAGCCAGGCCGTGCCGGCCAGCTCAAAGGCCCCCGCCGCTTGCCGCTATTCGGCGAGGATTTTGTCGGCCGCTTTTTCGGCGATCATCACCGTGGGGGCGTTGGTGTTGCCACCGATCAGGGTCGGCATGATGGAGGCGTCCACCACCCGCAGGCCCTCCAGGCCGTGAACCTTGAGATCCGGGTCCACCACCGCCTGGTCGTCCACGCCCATCTTGCAGGTGCCCACCGGGTGATAGATGTTGTCGCACTTCTCACGCAGGAAGGCGCGAATCTGCTCGTCGCTTTGCACGCCATCTCCGGGCAGGATCTCGGCGCCGCGCCACGGCGCCAGCGCGTCCTGGGCCATGATTTCGCGCATTGCCTTGACGCCGCGCACCATGCCTTCCATGTCGTCCGCGTGGCTCAGAAAACGCGGGTCGATCAGCGCCGGCGAGCGCGGGTTGGCATCGGCCAGACCGATGGTGCCCCGGCTCTTCGGCCGCAGAATGCAGACGTGGCCGGAGTAGCCGTGGCCGAAACTGAACAGCCAGTTGAGCCCGTGATTATCCAGCTTGGCGGCGGTGAGGTGCAGCTGCAGATCCGGGCGCGGTTCCTCGGCGCGGGATTTGATGAAGCCGCCGGCCTCGGCCACGTTGGAGGTAAGCTGGCCGTTGCGGTGCACGAAGAAATCCCACAGCGCCTTGGCACCGGTGAACGGCAGCTCCCAGGAACCCAACGACAGGGTGTCGTGGCGGCGGTTGCGGTGCACCACCAGCACGTCCGGATGGTCCTGCAGGTTTTCCCCGACACCGGGCAAATCGTGCACCAGCGGAATGCCGTGGCCGGCCAGTTCGTCGCGCGGGCCGACCCCGGACAGCTTCAGCAACTGCGGTGAATTGATGGCGCCGCCGGACAGAATCACCTGGCCCGCTTCGATCACCTGGCGTTGGCCGCGCCGTTCCACTTCCACGCCGGTGGCCCGCTTGCCGTCGAACACCACCCGGTGGGCGAGGGTGTCGGTCATCACCGTCAGATTGTCGCGCTCCAGGGCCGGATGCAGATAGCCGCGCGCCACGCCCCAGCGCTCGCCGTCCTTCTGGTTTACCTTGTAGAGCGCCACGCCTTCCTGGGTGGCGTTGTTGAAGTCGTCGGTGGCCGGGTGGCCGGCCTGCACGCCGGCGCGCACGAACGCCTCGCTGACCGGATGCCGGAAGCGCAGCTCGGCGATGTTCAGGTTGCCCCGGTCGCCGTGGAATTCGTCGGCGCCCGGCTCGTAGCGCTCCGACCGTTTGAACAGCGGCAGCACGTCCTGATAGCCCCAGCCCGGGTTACCGAGTTCCTGCCAGTGGTCGTAATCCCAGGGATGGCCGCGGGTATAGCACATGGCGTTGACCGCCGAGGAGCCGCCCAGGGTCTTGCCCCTCGGAATATAGATCTGGCGGTTGTTGAGCGCCTTCTGCGGCACCGTGTAGTAACGCCAGTTGCGGGCGTTGGAGCGCATCAGCCAGATGATGCCGGCGGGGATGCGGATGAACAGGCAGTTGTCATCCGGACCGGCCTCGATCAGGCATACTTTGTTGTTCGGATTTTCCGACAATCGGTTGGCAAGCACGCAACCGGCGGAGCCGGCGCCCACGATCACATAGTCAAACGGCATGGCGCCCTCTTTGTACTCAAGCTGTCATCGAACTAAAGCTGTCATCAAACTAAAGTTGTCATCAAACAATGGCACTATAGACCTCGCCCGTGAAGGTCGTGAATGGCCCGGCGTCGGTGCGCCCCGGCCAATGCGCCCGGGCAACCCGTCCCTCACCTCGTAACGGCATCGTGGTTGCGGACCCGCGTCCGGGCTGTTTATGATTTGTGCAATTCTGTTTCTGGTTAGCCGGTCGCGGTCGGTTAACCAGAGACCAGGGCAGGCGCCGCCCCAGCGGCCGCGCCGCCAGAAAGCGCGGACGTGCTGACCCCTTTCCCGCCTTTCTTGCCGCCGTCACCGAATCGTCAGTTTTCGGAACCGCGCCCGTCATCGGGTGGCCCGGTTCCTTTACAGGCCCGCCGACGCGGGCAACGACGCGTCGTGCGACGAGGTGGGCGGATGAGCGAACGTATTTTAAGGTTGGACCGTATTTTAAGATTGGACAAAGCCGGCACGCCGGTGGAGTGGCTGGACTGGCAGGCGGCGGCGGTGCTCTACGCGCGGGGGCTGGTGACCTGGACCCTGGGCGACGTCATCTATCAGCTGCGCGGCGGTGTATGCCGTCTTACCGGCGATCGCTCCCGTCTGGCCCTGCATTCGATCATCGCCTGCGACGGCCTGGCCAGCCCGCGCCGCCGCACCCGGCCACCGCTCACCAACCGCGCCCTGTTCCGCCGCGACCAACACCTGTGTCTGTACTGCGGCAAGACCTTCCCCGAAGCGCAACTCACCCGCGATCACATCCGCCCCACCTCCCGGGGCGGTGGCGACCACTGGCTGAACGTGGTGGCCGCCTGCCGGCGCTGCAACCAGCACAAGGGCGACCGCCTGCCGGAGGAAATCCATATGGAATTATTGGCGCTGCCCTATGTGCCGAACATGGCGGAGTACCTGGCGCTGATCAACAGCCACCGCATTCGCGGTGACCAGATGGATTTTCTGCGCGGGCAGTTTGGCAAAAACAGCCGGCTTCTTTAGAACAAACCGTCCCGTTAAATCGTGCCACCAAAAAAAGCGGCGCCCAGAGGGCGCCGTGGAATCGTTTGGCTCGGGAGAGCTATCGAGGATAAATCCCCGGTGTTGACGGATGGGACTTCGCCAACACGGGAAAAGTATGTTTGGGACCCGCTTCAAAAACATTCGCTGTACAGCCGTTCACAAGCGCTTCGTTGGTCAATATGTGTCCGTCCCGGTTTTTCGCCGCCGGGCATCAGGCCGGCGCGCAGACCCGGCAGGGCCGGAATGGCGGCCTTGCGGAGGGTCATTTTTTTCAAACGCTTCGCCAAATCGGAAACGGCAACTGTGGTAGCTTTGCCGGTCAGGCTTCAAGTCTCTCCAAATAACCACAAAGGCGGTCAAAGGAATGCGATGTTTTCATGCTGGCGTGCTGCTGTTCACGGCCCTGGTACTGGCGGCCTGTGACCCGGAACCGCAACCGGACCGGGACGCCGCCGTCGCGGTGGGCCCGACCCCGGAGCAGGACGCCGCGCCGGCGGCGCGGCCCGACGGCCGCTGGCGCGAGCATCTGACCGCCTGGCCGCGCGGCGAGGTCGGCGCGCGGGCGCCGCTGATCGTGCGCTTTTCCCATCCGGTGGTGGATGAGGGCGCCGTGGACCAGCCCGCCAAGGGCGTGGCCCGCCTGGATCCGGAACGCCCCTTCCGGGCGGTGTTCACCGCTCGCGACCGGCTGGAAATCCGCCCCGAGGCGCCGTTGCCCGCCGGCGAGACGGTGCGCTTGACGCTGTACCCCCAGGCCCTGTCCGGGGTGGACGACGGCCTGCCGCCGCTGCAAACCGACGTCACCGTGATGCGGCAGCGATTGAGCCTGCGGGTGGACGCCCTGGCCCCCGCCCCGGACGGCCAGGGTGGCATGCGCCTGAGCGGCCAGCTGCGCACCGCCGACCAGGCGGACCCGGCGGCGGTGCAGCCGGTGCTCCAGGCGCAGCAGGGCGAGCGTGCCCTGACCATCGAATGGCGCCACGATGCCGCCAGCCTCAATCACGATTTCACCGTGACCGGCATCCAGCGCGACGGTGGCGAGCCGGTGCGCCTGCGCTGGGACGGCGAGGCCCTGGGCGTGGACGAGCAGGGCGGGCACGACTATCCGGTGCCGGCGCCGGGGGCCTTCCAGGTTACCGACGCGCGCACCCGCGATTATCCGGAGCCGCAGGTGGTGGTGCAGTTCTCCGAGCCGCTGATGGGCGGCCAGGACCTGGCCGGTCTGGTGCGGGTCAACGGCGCGGACGCCCGGGTGCGCATCGACGGCAGCCGCCTGCTGGTCTATCCCCCGGACCCGGACAAGCTGGAGGGCGGCCAGCTCACCCTGAGACTGGAACCGGGCCTGCGCAGCGCCGCCCGGGCGCGGCTCGGCGAAGCCTTCGAGCGCACCCTGACCCTGAGCATGGCGAAACCGGGCGTGCGCTTCGTCGGCGACGGCGTGATCCTGCCCGCCGGCGATACGCTGAGCGTGCCGTTCGAGGCGGCCGCCGCCGGCGCCGTGCGGGTGCAGGCCTTCGAGGTGTTCGAGGACAACATCGCCGGCTACCTGCAAGGCTACGACCTGGACACCGCCTATGCCGATACCCGCAGTGGCCGCTACCTGTGGCAGAAGACCCTGACGCTGCCGCCGGGCGGCGGCGACGACTGGCGCCGCTACCGGCTGGATCTGAGCGAACTGATGGCCAAACACCCGGACGGCCTGGTGATTCTGACCCTGAAGATGGACGGTGAAACCATCGACTACCGCTGCGAGGGAGAAGGCCCGACCCGGGTCGCCGAACTGCCCGACAACTACGACGGGCCGGACCAGGGCAACGACGGCGATCGCCTGAGCCGCTATTACGGTGACGCCGGCTATCTGCGCTGGAGCGAGCGGGACAACCCCTGCTCCGACGCCTACTACCGCTACAACGACCGGGCCGAATCCAGCCGCGCCTTCCTGGCCTCCAATCTGGGGCTGATCGCCAAACAGGGCGACAGCGACCGGCTCACCGTGTTCGCCACCCACCTGGACAGCAACCGGCCGGCCACCAAGGTGCGCGTCAGCGTACGCAACTATCAGCATCAGGAACTGGCCAGCGGCACCACCAACAACGCCGGCGAAGTGACCCTGGCCCTGGACGGCACGCCCTTCTATCTGGTGGCCCGGGACGGCGACGACCGCGGCTACCTGAAGCTGGCCCGTAACCGGGCGCTGCCCACCAATCAGTTCAACACCGGTGGCGAGAAGGTGCGCGACGGCCTTAAGGGGTTCTTCTACGGCGAGCGCGATGTGTGGCGCCCCGGCGACGATATCCATCTGACCTTTATTCTGGCCGACCCCCGTGACCGCCTGCCCGACGACCATCCGGTGACCCTGGACTGGTTTGATCCGCGCGGCGACAAGGTGGCCAGCTACAGCAACGCGGACCCGGTGGGCCAGTTCTACACCTTCACCCTGAGCACCGACGAGGACGCGCCCACCGGCAACTGGCGGGCGGTGGCCCGGGTCGGCGAGCGGCTGTTCGATACCGCCCTGCGCGTGGAGGCGGTGAAGCCCAACCGCCTGAAGATAGAGCTGGACGCCCCGGACCCGCTGAAAACCGGCCGGGCGGAGCCGGTCACCCTGCACAGCCAGTGGCTGAACGGCGCCCGTGCCGGCGGCCTCAAGGCCGACGTGAAGGCACGGCTGTTCAACGCCGCCACCCCGTTCCCCGGCTTCTCCGGGTTCACCTTCTCGGACCCCACCCGGGCCCTGGGCGCGGAACCGTTCACCGCCTTTGAAGGGAATCTGGACGGGCAGGGCGACGCCCGTTTTCCGCTGCAGGTACCGGACATCACGCCGCCGGGCATGGCCGCGGCGGTGCTCACCACCCGGGTGTTCGAACAAAGCGGCGACTACAGCACCCAGGTGAAGCGCCTGCCGGTGTCGCCCTACGCCCACTGGGTGGGGCTGCGGGTGCCCGAGGGCGACGGCTGGGGCGATGCCCTGGGCCGTGATCGGGACCACGAAATCGGCCTGCTGACCCTGGACCGCGACGGCCAACCGGAGGCCGGCCGCGCCCTGACCCTGAGCGTCTACCGCATCGACTGGCGCTGGTGGTGGGACCGGGGCGGCGAGGACCTGACCCATTTCATCAGCGACCCGCACACCGAGAAGCTCGCCCAGAGCACCCTCACCAGCGACGCCGAGGGGCGCGCCCGCTGGACGCTGGCCGGCGCCGACTACGAATGGGGCCGCTATCTGCTGCGGGTGTGCCAGGACGACGGCCGGCACTGCGCCGCGCAAACCGTCTATCTGGGCTGGGGCGGCGAGCGCGACGCCCAGGGCGACGCCGCCACCCGCCTGTCGCTGTCCAGCGACAAGACCGAATACCGGGTGGGCGAGACCGCCCGCGTACAGGTGCCCGGCGGCGGCCCGGGCCGCCTGCTGGTGAGCCTGGAGACCGGCGACCGGATACTGGACCACTACTGGGTGGACGATACCGGCGACGCCGGTGACACCCTGACCCTGGACATTCCGGTCACCGCCGCCATGGCCCCCAATGTGTACGTGCACGTGGCCCTGTTGCAGCCCCATCGGGGCCGCGACAACGACCGCCCGATCCGCCTCTACGGCATCGCGCCGCTGCAGGTGGAGGACCCGGCCACCCGGCTGACGCCCACCCTGGAGGCCCCGGCGGAGGTGAAACCCGGCGCCACCCTGCCGGTGACCGTGGCGGAAGCCGACGGCCGCGCCATGACCTACACCCTGGCCGTGGTGGACGAGGGCCTGCTGGGCATCACCGATTTCGCCACGCCGCGCCCCCACGACGCCTTCTACCAGCGCGAGGCCCTGGGCGTACTCACCTGGGACCTGTTCGACCAGGTGGTGGGGGCCTACGGCGGCGAACTGGATCAGTTGCTGGCCCTGGGCGGCTCCGACGCCCTGCGCGACGGCAACGAGCAACAGCGCCGGCGCTTCCCGCCGGTGGTACGCTTCGCCGGCCCGTTCCAGCTTAAGGCCGGCGAATCCCGCGCCCACGACATCGCGCTGCCCGCCTACATGGGGCAGGTGCGGGTGATGGTGGTGGCCGGCAATGAGCGGGCCTACGGTCAGGCCGACCGGGACGTGACCGTCACCCAGCCGCTGACCCTGCTGTCGGCGCTGCCCCGGGTGCTGGGCCCCGGCGAGACCCTGGACCTGCCGGTGACGGTGTTCGCCGCCGAGGACGGCCTGGGCAAGGTGACGGTGAACGCGGAGGCGCAAGCGCCGCTCACCGTTACCCGTGGCACCACCACTCTCAACTTCACCGAGAGCGGCGACCAGGTGGCGGCGCTGGCGCTCAAGGCCGGCGACTCCGCCGGCCTCGCCGAGGTCACGGTGCGCGCCGAGGCCGGCGACCAGCAGGCGCGGGAAACCGTGCACCTGCCGATCCGCAGTGCCAACCCACCCAGCGTGCGTGATACCGGCAAGCTGCTGGAGCCCGGCGCCACCTGGTCGCTGACCCACACGCCCCACGGCCTGCCGGGCACCAACGAGAGCCGGCTGACGGTGAGCAGCCTGCCGGCCATGGGCCTGGAGCGGCGCCTGGAGTATCTGATCGACTACCCCCACGGCTGCATCGAGCAAACCGTGTCGTCGGCGCTGCCGCAGCTCTACCTGGACCGGCTCACCACCCTGAGCCCGGACCAGCGCCAGCAGGTGCAGAACAATGTGGAGGCCGCCATTCAGCGGCTGCGCCGCTTCCAGCTCGGTGATGGCGCCTTCGCCTACTGGCCCGGCGACGCCGCCGCCAACGACTGGGGCACCTCCTACGCCGGCCACTTCTTGCTGGAAGCGCGCCGCCAGGGTTACGCGGTGCCGGCGGACCTGCTGGCCCACTGGCAGCGCTACCAGAGCCGGGTGGGGCAGAACCCGGGCCGCTACCCCTGGCAGTGGTCGTCCCAGGCCTACCGGCTGTACACCCTGGCCCTGGCCGGCGAACCGGAGGTGGGTGCCATGAACCGCCTGCGCGAAGCCTTCCAGGCCCGCGCCGCCGAGGGCGGCGACACCGACCCGGGCTACCGCGCCGGTCGCTGGTTGCTGGCCGCCGCCTATCAGCAGATGGGCCTCACTGAAGTGGCCGGTGAACTGCTGGCCGCGGCCCGGGATAACGACGCCGACTACGACCGCCCCGGCCCCACCTACGGCTCGCGGCTGCGCGACCGGGCCATCGAGCTGATGGTGCTGGATGCCCGTGGCGACGGTGAGGGCGCCTGGGAGCAGGCGCGGGTGATCGCCAATCAACTGGCTTCGCGGAACTGGTATTCCACCCAGACCACCGCCTGGGCACTAATGGCCATGGCCCGCTTCGCCGGCACCCGGGGCGACGCCGGCCATGAGTTCGCCTGGCGCCGGGGCGAGGGCGACTGGCAGGCGATCACCAGCCAGGCGCCGGTGTTCCGGCAGACCCTGGATCTGGCGACCGACGGCGAGGCGCTGGCGGTGCGCAACGACAGCGAGCGCCGGCTGTTCGTATCGGTAAGCACCCGGGGCACGCCGCCGCCGGGCGGCGAGCAGGCGGTCAGCCAGGGGCTGGCGTTGAGCGCCGATTTCCGCACCCTGGATGGCCGCCCGCTGGACCCGTCGACCCTGGCTCAGGGCACCGACTTCCGCGCCAGTGTCACGGTCCGCAACCGCAGCGGCCGGCCCCTGGAGAACCTGGCTCTGACCCAGGTGATGCCGTCCGGCTGGCAGATCACCGACAGCCGGCTTGCCGGCGACGAGGAGGCGGTGCCGGTGGATTACCGGGACCTGCGCGACGACCGGGTGCTCAGCTATTTCTCCCTGGGCGCCGGCGAGAGCCGCACCTACCGGATCGGCCTGAATGCCACCTTCGCCGGCCGCTTCTATCTGCCCGGCTGGCAGGTGGAGGCCATGTACGAAGGCACCGTGCGCGCCCGTAATCAGGGCCAGTGGGTCACCGTGAAGGCGGGCGCCGGGGAGGGCGATGGCCGCTGAGCGACGCCCCCGGCGCCGGCGGCCCGGCTGGATCGCCGCCGCCGTTCTGGCGGCGGTATTGGTGCTGGCGGCGTTGGCCGCGCTGCAGTTCGCGCCGCTGCCGGCGTCACTGCACCAGCAGGCCTACGCCACCCTGATGCTGGACCGCCAGGGCCGTCCCCTGGCGGCGCGCATCGCCGCCGATCAGCAATGGCGGTTCGCGCCGGTGGACGCCCTGCCGGACAAATACCGGCGTGCCCTGATCACCTTCGAGGACCGCCGCTTCTACGCCCACCCCGGGGTCGACCCGCTGGCCATCGGCCGCGCCGCCGTGGCCAACCTCCGCGCCGGGCGGGTGGTCAGTGGTGGTTCCACCCTGACCATGCAACTGGCCCGGCTGCTGCGCGCCGACCCGCCCCGCACCCTGGCGGAAAAGGCCCGCGAGGCGCTGCTGGCGCTGCGGCTGGAGTGGCACCTGGGCAAGGACCGGATCCTGGTGGAGTACGCCAGCCGGGCGCCGTTCGGCGGCAACACCGTGGGGCTGCGCGCCGCCGCCTGGCGCTATTTCCGGCGCCCGCCGGAGGCCCTCAGCTGGGCCGAGGCGGCGCTGCTGGCGGTGCTGCCCAACAGCCCGGCGCTGATCCATCCGGGCCGCGACCGGGCGCGGCTGCGCACCAAGCGCGACCGGCTGCTGGAGAGCCTGCACCGGCGCGGCGAGCTGGACGCCGACGACCTGGCCCTGGCCAAACTGGAGCCGCTGCCCCGGGTCCACGAACTGCCGTCCCTGGCGCCGCGCCTGCTCGACACGCTCAGCGCCGGTGGTGGCGGTCCCTTGCTGCGCACCACCCTGGACGCGGACCTGCAGCGCCGGGTGCGCGAGCTGGCCGACCGCCACGGGCGGCGGCTGGGCCGCCAGGGCGTGCACAACCTGGCGGTGGTGGTGATCGACCACCGGGACCTGGAAACCCGCGCTTATCTGGGCAACGTGCAGCACGGCGATGGCGACACCTACGGCGCCGCCGTGGACATCGCCGCCCGGCCGCGCTCCACCGGCAGCGTGCTCAAGCCGCTGCTCTATGGCCTGATGCTGGACGCCGGCCTGATCCTGCCGGACACCCTGATCCCGGACCTGCCCACCAACTATGGCGGCTACAGCCCGGAAAACTTCGACCGCGAGTTCCGCGGCGCGGTGCCCGCCCACGAGGCGCTGGCGCGCTCCCTGAACGTGCCGGCGGTGCGCCTTCTGCGCCGCTACGGGGTGGGGCGCTTCCACGACCAGCTCCGCGCGCTGGGCATGACCACCCTGTTCCGGGCCGCCGACGATTATGGCCTGACCCTGGTGCTGGGCGGTGCCGAGGGCACCCTTGAGGAACTCACCGGCATCTACGCCCGCCTGATCGCCACCGCCCGGGACGGCCGGGCGGCCCCGGTGACCCGGCTGGCCGGGGTGACGCCGGTGGCGGCGCCGTTCCCGATCAGCCCCGGCGCCGCCTGGTTGACCCTGGACGCCCTGCGCGACGTGGCCCGGCCCGGCACCGCCCGACAATGGCGGCTGTACCGCTCCAGCCAGCCGATCGCCTGGAAGACCGGTACCAGCTACGGCCTGCGTGATGCCTGGGGGATCGGCAGCAATGGCCGCTATACGGTGGGCGTGTGGGCCGGCAACGGCAACGGCGAACCGGCGCCCCACCTGGGCGGCGCCGACACCGCCGCGCCGCTGATGCTGGACGTGTTCAGCCTGCTTGGCCCGGCGCCGTTTCCGCCGGCGCCGCTCAACGACCTCAAGCCGGTGCGGGTGTGCGCCGACGACGGCTATCTGGCCGGCGGGCGCTGCCCGGCGAACACCGCCCTGGCGCCCCTGCACAGCCATTTCCAGACGGTCACGCCGCACCATCGGCGCGTGCATCTGGATGGCAACGGCCAGCGGGTGCACGGCGGCTGTGAAGCGGTGGCGCGCATGGAGAGCCGCGACTGGTTCGTGCTGCCGCCGGCCCAGGCCTGGTTCTATCGCCAGCGCCACCCGGACTACCGGCCCCTGCCGGCCTGGCGTTCGGACTGCGTGGCCGGTGCCCGGGCGCTGGACCCGACGCCGCCCCTGGCGATCCTCTATCCCCATGCCGGCGCCGGCCTGTACCTGCCCCGGGAGCTGGGCGGCCGCCGTGGCCGGGCGGTGTTCCGGGTGGTCCACGAACGCGACGACGCCCGTCTGTTCTGGCACCTGGACGATCGCTACCTGGGCGTCACCGAACACTTCCACCAATGGGCCATCCACGCCGCCCCGGGCTGGCACACCCTGACCCTGGTGGATGATCAGGGCTTCCGCCTGCAGCGCCGTTTCAAGGTGCTCGGCGACTGAGCCGCCGGCGCCCCCTGAGCCACACGTTCACGTGTTATTGGCCGGTCAGCGCTCAGGCTTTCCCTGACGCACCGCGTCCCAGGACTGAACCCTTGCCAGGAGAGCCCACCCATGCGCCTTGCCCTGATCGGAACCCTTGCTCTGTTGATGGCGGCCTGCCAAAGCCAGCCCGAACACCCGCCCATTCGCACCGTGGAAAATCTGGACCTGGATCGCTTCATGGGCGACTGGTATGTGATCGCCAATATTCCCACGCCGCCGGAAAAGGACGCCTACAACGCGGTGGAAAGCTATGAGCGGCTGGGACCGAACAAGGTGGGCGTGACCTTCACCTTCAACGAAGGCGGCTTCGACGGCGAGCGCGAAAAAATGACCCCCACCGGCTTCGTCAGCGAGCGTGACAACGCGATCTGGAAGATGCAGTTCTTCTGGCCCCTGCGCGCCGATTACCGGGTGGTGTACGTGGACGACCAATACCAGACCACCATTATTGGCCGGCAGAAACGGGACTATCTGTGGATCATGGCCCGCGACCCGAATCCGGATGAGGCCACCCTGCGCCGGCTTTATGACCTGGCCGCCGACGCCGGCTACGACACCAGCAAGATTCAGCGCGTCCCGCAGCGCTGGTAGCAGGAAGAGAGAGTTGAAAGTTAAAAGTTAAAAGTTGAAACGCGCCTGGGACTTTGGCGGGCTGATGGGTCGTGCCCGCGAGTAGAGGGTCGCCCGCCACAAGCTTCAAGCCGGCACGGTTCCCCTTTCAACTTTTAACTTTCAACTTTTAACCGGGCATCGCCGGCACGGCCCCTGAGCCGCCCTCTGCCCGCTTGCAGCCCGCACCTTGCGGCCCTAGGGTGGAAATCTGTCCTTATCGACCCTTAGGAGAGCTTTCATGCGAATTCTGATCGCCGGAGCCAACGGCAAAATCGGCCGGCATCTGGTGCGGTTGCTCGGTGAGAGTGACCATGTGTGCCGGGCCATGGTGCGTGACCCGTCCCAGGAATGGGAACTGCGCCGGCTGGGCGCCGACGAGGTGGTGGTGGCGGACCTGGAGCGGGATTGCCGGGCGGCGCTGATCACCTGTGACGCGGTGGTGTTCACCGCCGGCTCCGGGCCGCACACCGGGCCGGAGAAAACCGTGGACGTGGACCAGAACGGCGCCATCAATCTGATCGATCTGGCCGGGGAAATGGGCGTGCCCCGTTTCGTGATCGTCAGCTCCATGCGCGCCGACGACCCGGACAGCGGCCCGGAGAAAATGCGCCATTACTTCGTCGCCAAGCAAAACGCGGACAACCATCTGCGCGCCAGCGGCTTGAATTACACCATCGTACGCCCGGGCAAGCTCACCGAGGAGGCCGGCACCGGCCGGGTCCGGGTGGCGGAGCGCATCGATGACTTCGGCGAGATTCCCCGCCAGGACGTGGCGGCGGTGATCCGGGCGGCGCTGGACCACCCGGGCACCAGCAAGCGGGAATTCGATCTGATCAGCGGCGACACGCCCATCGATGAAGCGGTGGCGGCGCTGGATTAGGCTCAGGTGATCGCGGTCGCGCGACCGCGATCACACCTGGCGCTCAACGGCGCTTCACCACCATGCGGCGGCGGATGCGCTGCTCGGTGGGCAGGTCGGTGAAGTCGTCGGCCTCGAACAGGTCGGCGCCCACCGGCGTTTCTTCGTTGCGGTGGTACAACTCCAGCAGCATGGCGCGGCGGTCGTCGCGCAGTTCCCGGTACAGCACCCCCATCATCAAAAACAGCACGATGGCGAACGGCAGGGCGGTGATCAGACTGCCCGACTGCAGCCCTTTGAGCCCGCTGGCCACGATCAGGGTGATGCAGATCGCCGAGATCAGCACGCCCCAGGTGAGCCGCTTGTAGAGCGGCGGATTCAACGACCCCTGGTCGGTCATTTGCGAGACGATGTAGGAGGCGGAGTCCGCCGAGGTGACCAGGAATACGAACAGAATCACCATGGTGACGCCGGACAGTACCTCGGGGAACGGCAGTTCCTGGTACATCAGGAACAGACCGGTGGCCACGTCGTCGCTCACCGCGCCGGCCAGATCGGCGCCGCCGTTAAGCTGCAGATCCAGCGCCGTGGTGCCGAACACGGCAATCCAGGCACAGGCCAGCAGCGGCGGCACCAGCAGCACGCCGAGCACGTATTCGGTGATGGTCCGGCCCCGGGAAATGCGCGCCACGAAGGTGCCCACGAACGGCGACCAGGCGATCACCCAGGCCCAGTAGAACAGGGTGAACTTGTTCATCCAGTCCGATTTCTCGAACGGCGGAATGGTCAGCGCCATGTCGATGAAGTTGCCCAGGTAGGCGCCCAGGCCGTTGACGAAATTCTTCAGGATCAGCACCGTCGGCCCACTCAACAGCATGTAGGCCATGAAGCCCAGGCACAGCGCCATATTGAAATTGCTCAGCCAACGGATGCCCTTGTCCAGGCCACTGTAGGAAGAGGCCGTGTAGCACAGAAACATGGCGCCCAGAATCGCCGCCTTGGTCCAGAAATTGTCCGGCCAGTCGAACACCGTGTGCAGGCCGCCGTTCATCTGCAGCACGCCCAGCCCCAGGGAAGTGGCCACCCCCATCACGGTGGCGACCACCGCCAGCACGTCCAGGGAATCGGAAATCAACTGGCGCCGTGGCAGCCCCTTGGTGACCGGCTCCACCATGGTGGAGACCAGCCCGGGCCGGTCCTTGCGGAACTGGAAGAAGGCGATGATCAGCCCCACCAGGCTGAACGCCGCCCACTGGCTCAGGCCCCAATGGAAGAAGCTGTACTGCATGGCCACCTCGGCGGCCCGGGCGCTGCCGGGCTCGGCCAGCCGGTGGGGCGGCGCCATCAAATGCTGGATCGGCTCGGCCATGCCGTAGAACACCAGCCCCACGCCGAACCCCGCCGACAGCAACATGCTCAACCAGGAAAACACGCCATAGTCCGGACTGCAGTCCTGGGGCCCGAGCCGGATCTTGCCGTAGCGGCTCATGGCCAGCACCAGCAGGAACACCACGAACACGAAGGTGCTGATCAGATAAAACCAGCCGAAGTAGTGGCCCAGCTCATCAAGCAGGGTCTCCGCCACATTGCGGAAACGTTGAGGAAAGGCGGCGCCAATGATCACCAGCGTGCCGACGAAGGTGGCGGAGAGGGTGAAGACCCGATGTTTTCTTAGCATCGGCTCAGGCTACCAGCCCGCGCCGGTGGCGCCACCTCGATTGTGAGTTTGTTCAAAGATTATACATTTCAACACCGTGCCAAGGGTGGACCCGGGATATTCAACGGTTGTAGAGTTTTTATTCATCGGCCGATGAATATCAAAAAAACAATACATAATCAGGAGAACCACCATGATCAAGACGGCCCTCGGTGCCCTCGCGGGTACCCTGCTGCTGCTGGCGGGTCCGGTCCAGGCCGGTAGCTGGCAGGACAACCTTTCCCTGGGCGGCTTCAACAACGTCCATCTCTACACCCCCGACACTGATTCAGCGGTGGGCGCCGGCAAGGCCCTGCTCATCGTGCTGCACGGCTGCACCCAGTCGATCAACGCCTACAAGACCGCCAACCTGGAAGTGGCCGCCGAGGAATACGGCATGGTGGTGGCGGTGCCGGACGCCATGAACAAAGCCGGCTTCAGCTGCTGGTCCTATTGGCAGGGCAGCAAATCGCGCAGCGCCGGCGACTACAAAAATCTGATCGACCTGGCCAATGAACTGTCCGGCGACGGCGCCCGAGGCATCGATCCCAATCAGGTCTACATCGCCGGTCTGTCGTCCGGCGCCAGCTTCGCCAACACCACCGCCTGCCTGGCTCCGGACGTGTTCGCCGGCGTCGGCGTCAGCGCCGGCCCCAGCGTGGGCACCAGCTCCAGCGGCGCCATCGGCGTCTGCGAGCAGGCCAATGTGGAAAGCCGCTGCCGCAACCTGGGCGGCGCCTACCAGAGCGCCTTCGACACCCAGGTGGCTTCCATCGCCCACGGCGACGCGGACACCACCGTGGACACCTGCTACAACCGGCAGAACGCGGAAGGCATGGCGGGCCTGTACGGGGTCAGCGAACTGCCCGGCAGCACCGTGATCAGCCAGGACGGCGGCACCGCCGAGGAATTCCTGTGGCAGGACGGTCGTGTCTCCATGCTCTGGCTCAACGGCCTGGACCACTCCTGGTCCGGCGGCCAGGGTGCCAGCGGCAACTACATCGGCAGCGCCAGCATCAACTACGCCCGTTACCTGGGTGAATTCTTCAGCCAGAACAACGCCCGGGTGAATCGCAACCTGCCGCCCAGCGTCGACGGCCTGACCCTGGCCGCCAACGGCGACGCCATTCAGGTCAGCGGCCAGGCCGCCGACGAGGACGGCACCGTCACCGGCATCACCATCGTCATCGAAGGCCTGGCCGGCGGCGGCGACACCCTGACCACCAGCGTGGACGGCAGCGGCGCCTTCCAGGCCACCAGCGGCGGCCTGGCGGACGACCTCTACACCGTGGCGGTCACCGCCGAGGACAACGACGGTGGCGAAAGCGACCCGGCCATCGACACCGTGCGGGTGGGCCCGGCGCCGCCGCCCAGCGCCCCGGTACTCAGCGACATCGCGGTGAGCGTGGACGGCCAGTGCGCCACGGTCAGCGGCCAGGTGGTGGATCAGAATCAGGATCTGGCCTCGGTGACCGTCACCTTCGCCAGCGGCGCGATCACCGCCGACCTGGACGGCGTGCACTACAGCGCCCGTGCCTGCGACCTGCCCGGCGGCGCCAACAGCGCCAGCGTCGAAGCCCTGGACCAGGGCGGTCTCGCCGACAGCGACCAGATCGCCTTCCAGATCGACGCCGGCCAGGTGGCCACCCTGGACCAGCACATCAGCGCCGGCCGCCTGGACTACACCAACTACGCCAACTGCTACCTGGAATACGGCACCGCCACCTTCAAACTCACCGAGCATTCCACCAGCGGCGACCAATGCCAATGGCAGGACGACGACGCCAGCTGCACCGGCCCGATCCAGGCCTGCACCGGCGCCGGCAACAACGGAGGGGATGACGGCGATAACGGCGGCGACAACGGAGGCGGCGACCCGCAACCGGGCTGCCAGCAGGAAAGCGCCTACAACTACTACCACAAGACCGCCGGCCGCGCGTACAGCACCGGCAACTACTACGCCCCGAACTACTTCGCCCAGGGCAGCGACCAACCCATGGCCGGCTCCACCTGGGGCATGACCACCCTGTACAGCACCAACGGCGGCGCCCTCTGGCAGGTCGGCACCTGCCCCTGACCCACCCTCCCTCCGCGCGTCGCGTCACCCGCGCGCGGAGGATCACCGCCAAGCGGTTCCGGGTCAGGCCCTTCCGGGACCCTTGAGAACAGGACGTTCGAAAGGGAGCCCCCAGGGACGGGTTCACGGCGTTCCCGGAAGGGCCTGACCCGGAACCGCGCCCCTGCTGGAGGGTCCTGACAAGCCAAACGCCACTGCTTGTTGTCCCAGCGGCGCTTGCGTACTATCCGCGCATGACGAAAAAGACCGTGGGCCGCCCCCGGGCCCGCGCCGGCGAAGGCGATCGCGGCGCCACCATTCTCGATGTGTCCGAACGTTTGTTCGCCCGCCACGGCTATGACGGCGTCACCCTGCGCACCATCGCCCGCGAAGCCGGCGTCGACGTGGCCCTGATCAACTACTACTTCGGCCCCAAGCAGCAACTCTTCGACACCGTCTTCCAACGCCGCGCCCGCGTTCTCAACGACGACCGCCTGGAAGAACTCAACCGCGCCCGCGCCGACGCCGAGCCCGACCCGGTGCCCCTGGAACGCATCATCGAAGCCTACCTGCGCCCCCTGGAAATGGCCCAGGAAAGCGAGGACCAGGGCTGGCGCAACTACTGCGCGCTGCTCGCCTACGTGAACACCTCACCGGTGTGGGGCCCGGTGCTGATGAGCCGCCACTTCGACGCCCCCATGGACGCCTTCGTGGAAGCCCTGTCCCGGGCCTTGCCGCACTGCGACCGGGGCGATCTCTACTGGTGCTACCACTTCATGTCCGGCTCGATGACGCTGACCTTCGCCAACACCGGCCGCATCAACGCCATGTCCGGCGGCCTGTGTCGCTCCGACGACTTCCAGACCGCCTACGACCGCATGATCCCGTTCGTGGTGGCCGGTTTCGAGCGGGTCTGCGGGCCGTTGAAAACCGGCCGCGGCTGAAGCGGCGGGCCCGCCACGGCCTTATCGAGCGGTTTACTCGGTATCGCCATCCGGCCGGTCGGCCTGATCGGCGGAGGCAGCCTCGCCGCCGTTGTCGCCCTCGCCGTGATCCGACGCGCTTTGTTCCTGGGCCTGCTCCGCCTTGGCTTCCACTTCCTCGGCGCTCTTCTCCTCGCCGATCCGGTAGGCCGCGAAGCCGGCATGCACCACCTGGTTCACCGCCATGCCCAGCACGCGCCCGTCGTAGGGGGCGATGATGGCGCTGCCGGTGTTGCTGATCGGGTCGGTGACGGTGCCGAGAATCTGGCCCTTCTTCACTTGCTCGTTGAGCTCCACCTCGGACAGCAGAATCCCGCCCTGGGCGGCGCGAATCCACTCGGACTCATAGAACACCGGCTGCGGCGCGCCCCAGAAGCGGCTCGCCTTGCGCATGTCCAGGTTCTCCAGCAGCGTCTCCAGGGCCTGCACGCCGTAGTCCACCGCGTCGTCTTCCAGCCGGTTGGGGCCGCCGGCTTCCATGGTCACCGCCACGATGCCTTCGTCCACGGCGGCGGCACGCAGCATGCCGCTGGAAGAGGGGCTGTGCAGCACCGTCATGCCGCCGAAATGCTTGGCGAACGCCACCACCTGGGGATTCTCCAGGTCGGCGCGCAGCTGCGGCTGGTTGACGCGCTTCTGGGAGCCGGTGTGCAGATCCACCAGGTAGTCGCAGTGACGCACGATGTTCTCGAACAGGGAATACGCCACCCGGCTGGCGGCGCTGCCGTTCTTGCGGCCGGGGAAGTAACGGTTCAGATCGCGACGGTCGCTCAGATAGCGGGACCCGTTGCGGAAGCCGTCCAGGTTGACGATGGGCACGCCCACCACGGTGCCGGCCAGCTCGTCGGGTTCCAGCTCGTACATCAGCCGCCGCACCATTTCGATGCCGTTCAACTCGTCGCCGTGGACCGCCGCGGTGAGGCACAGATGGGGCCCGGGGCGGGTGCCATGGGCCACCAGCACCGGCACCGGCGTGGCGATGGAGCGGAACGATTGGTCCGGGGTCCAGTAGAGGGTATCGAAGGCGCCCACCGGCACGGTCTTGCCGAGCAGTTCCAGCGGTGCCACCGGGTCCGGCGTGGCGGGGACCTCGGTGGCGGTGTCGCCGGTGTCCTCGGCGGCGGTCGGGGCCTGGTCGGCGTCGTCCTCCGGACCATCGGCGGCCACCGGCGGGCCATCCGGGTCCTCCGGGCGCGGCGCCGCCTGGTCGGCGCTCGCCGGGGCGGTATGGCGGCCGTCTTCGTCCTCACTTTCGTTGGCGGCCAGCGGTGAGGCCAGGGCCACCAGGGCCAGGGCGATCAGGGTCCGGTTGAGAATGGCTGTCACGAAACGCGTCCTCCTCGTCGGCCCGGGATCGCCGGGCCGGTCATGATGGCCTCTGGTCGAGTTCCTCCCAGCGGCCATAGTGGTCGTTCAAGGTCTGTTCCAGCGTCTGCAGTTCGCGCTGGGCGCTGGCGATGTCCTCCGCCGGGCCCTTGTAGAAGTCCGGGTCGGCCAGCCGGCTTTGCACCGCGTCCAGGTCCGATTCCAGGGCTTCGATTTTCTCCGGCAGCGCCTTCAGTTCGAGCTGTTCCTTATAGGTCAGCTTACGCGGAGTGGCGCCCGTCGGCCCGTCGGCGGCCACGGTTTTTACCTTGGTTTCGGTTTTCGTGGCGGCGGCTTTGGCGCCATCAACGTCGCCTTTGACGTCGCGCTCGCGGACCGGTTCCGGACGCTGGCGCAGCCAGTCCTGGTAACCGCCCACGTAGCTGTTGGGGTCGCCGTCGCCCTCGAACACCAGGGTGGAGGTGACCACATTGTCGATGAATTCCCGGTCGTGGCTGACCAGCAGCAGGGTGCCCTGGTAGTTCACCAACTGCTCTTCCAGCAGCTCCAGGGTTTCCACGTCCAGGTCGTTGGTGGGTTCGTCCAGCACCAGCAGGTTGAACGGTTTGCTGAACAGCTTGGCCAGCAGCAGCCGGTTGCGCTCGCCGCCGGACAGGGAACGCACCGGCTGCCGGGCCCGCGCCGGTTCGAACAGAAAGTCCTGCAGATAGCCCATGACGTGCTTTTTGCGGCCGTTGATTTCGACCACGTCCGAGCCTTCCGCCAGGTTGTCGAGCACGCTTTTGTCACCGTCCAGGGTGTCGCGCAGCTGGTCGAAGTAGGCCACCTGCAGCTGGGTGCCCGTCTTCACGGAGCCCTGGTCCGGGGGCAGCCGGCCCAGCAGCAGCCGGATCAGGGTGGACTTGCCGCAACCGTTGGGCCCGAGCACGCCGATGCGATCGCCGCGCATCACGGTCAGGGAGAGATCGCGCAGGATCCGTTTGCCGCCCACCTGGCAGGCCAGGTGCTCGGCTTCGATCACCACCTTGCCGGAGCTGTCGCCCTGCTGGATCTCCAGCCCGGCGGTGCCCTGGCGGTTGCGGCGCTGGGCGTATTGGTCGCGCAGGCTCTTGAGAGCGCGCACGCGGCCCTCGTTGCGGGTGCGCCGGGCCTTGATGCCCTGGCGGATCCAGCGCTCTTCCTGGCTGAGTTTCTTGTCGAACTCGGCGTTGGCCCGTTCCTCGTTCTCCAGGGCGGCCTGCTTGCCGGCCAGATACTTGTCGTAATCGCCGGGCCAGCTGGTCAGCTTGCCCCGGTCCAGTTCGATGATGCGGGTGGCCAGGGCACGGATAAAGGCGCGGTCGTGGGAGATGAATACCAGGGTGGCCGGATAGCTTTTCAGAAAGGTTTCCAGCCAGCGGATGCTGTCCAGGTCCAGGTGGTTGGTGGGCTCGTCCAGCAGCAGGATGTCCGGCTCGCGGACCAGCGCCCGGGCCAGCAGCACCCGCCGCTTCATGCCGCCGGACAGGCCGGCGAAGCCGGCGGCGCCGTCCAGGTTGAGTTTGGAGAGCACCGTTTCCACCCGGTTGAACAGCTGCCAGGCGCCGTGGGTCTCGATGCGCTCGCTGAGCGCCTCGAAGCGCGGCATGGCGTCGTCGTCGCCGGCGGCCAGAGCGCGGGTCAGGCGCTCGTGTTCATTGAGCAGCTCGCCCAGTTCGCCCAGGCCACCGGCGACCATCTCGTGCACGCTGTGGTCCTGATCGTCGGGCACTTCCTGTTCCAGGCGCGCCACGGTCAGCTCGCGGGCGGTTTCGATCTGCCCGTCGTCAGCCTGCTGTTCGCCGGTGAGCACCTTGAACAGGGTGGACTTGCCGGTGCCGTTGCGCCCCACCAGACACAGCCGTTCGCCGGGTTCGATGGCCAGGTTCACCTGATCGAGCAGGGGTTGTTCGCCGTAATGGAGATCAAGATCGCGGAGGGTAATCAGAGGCATGAAGAAAGCGGGTCGCGGTAGCCGGGAAGGCGCCCAGTGTACACCCGCCGGGGCCGGGCGAGCAGCCCCGCGCGTCCTGCCCGGCCACGGCCGGGGATGGGTTTAATGTCCGTGGAAGTGGCGGATGTCGTGGATAAACAATTGAAGCGGCGTCGGAATTGTTCCTGTATAGGACGGACATACCAAAAAAACGAAACATCCCAGGGAGGGAATCATGAAACGGATCCTTATCGGCTTGCTGATCTCCGCCGTGCTGTGCCCCGCCGCCCAGGCGTTCAAGCAGGAAACCCACCGGCGCCTGGTGGAAGACGCGGTCACCTACATGCAGAACCACCCCGGCACCACCGGCTACGCGGACCTGCAGGCGGTGGCCGCCGCCGGCGGCTACACGGTGGCCCAGTTCGCCCAGGTGCTGGGGCAAAGCGCCTACGACGTGGACGACTTCCAGGACACCTACTTTTGCGGCGCGATCACCGGCGACTGCGTGTACGCACCGGTGTTCAACGCCGGCGCCTCCCTGGTCAACTACACCTCTTACTGGCACTTCCAGAACCACACCCAGGGCCCGGACGTGCACGGCAACGACCTGGGCGGCTACAACTATGAGCTGCTCACCGTGTGGGGCGATATCGACAACCTGGCCGCCACCTGGCTGGTGGGCGATTACATGGACGACGGTCCCGGCGGCATGACCGGCTGGTGGTCCAACGACGACTCCGAATACAACACCTACGGCATCACCGAGGCCAACTACCGCCAGGGCACCACCTCCACCAAGTCCATGTACGACGACTTCGAGGAAATGCCGTTCCAGCCTCTGGATAACCTGGCCCAGTACTGGTACGACCAGTTCCTGGCCAACCCCACCGCCCAGAGCCTGGGCTATGCCCTGCACGCCACCGACGTGGTGCAGCCGCACCATGTATGGACCACCTCGGCGCTCAACCACAGCGGCTGGGAAGGCTGGGTGGCCGACTACTACGACAGCGAAAACCTCAACGACGACACCCTGGTGACCCAGGCGCTGGGTGACTTCACGCCGCTGGCGTCCGGTGCCACCGACATCCGCCCGTTGCTCACCGAGGGCGGCCAGATCGCCTACGCCAACGGCGCCCTGGTGCTGTCCAGCACCGATCATGCCGACCGTGTGCAGGTGGCGCGGGTGGTGGTGCCCCATGCGATCGCCATGGTGGTGCACCTGCTCGGCCACGCCAGCGCGCAGATCACCGACTGAGCGGTGCCCGACATGAAAGGCGCATGGATGGCCCTGATCATGATCGTGGCCGCAGGGGCGGTGGCGGCGATGGCCGCCCCGGCGGACCCGGAAACAGTGGCGCGGGTGGACGGCAAACCGCTGTCCGCCCGGGTGCTGACGGTGTTCGTGGCCGCCGCCCGGGTGCATGAACCGGACATCGACGAGCAACGGGTGCTGGAAAATCTGGTGGACGTACACCTGATGGGCGAATGGTTCCGGGAGGTCTACGCCGCGAACACACCACCGTCCCGGGTGGGCTATGACCGGGCCACCCTGGCGCGCCGGGATCTGGCGGCCCTGACCCGGGTGGCCTGGCGGGCCGGCCTGGCGGAGACCCTGGCCGCCTGGGAGTGGCCGTCACCACTGCGCGCGCTGAGCGCGCCACCGCGCCTGGACGATCCGGCCCTGGCGGCGATGCTCACGCCGGAGCCCGGCTTGCGGACGGGCTTCGACGCCGCGCAACGGGCGGCGGCGGAGCAATGGGTGCTGGCCCACTACCGATTCCCCGGCGCGGCACCGCGCACCCTGACCCTGGCTCAGCTCTACCGGGCCCAGAACGTGGCCCTCAAAACCCGCTTTCACAATCTCGACCGGGCGGCCATCAACGGTGCCGTGGAGGACTATGTGCGCCGGGCCTTCGTGCTGGACTGGTTCGAACGACGGTCGCCGCTCAGCGACGCCGACCGGGACTGGATTCGCCAGCTGGTGCTGGACCGCCAGGACCAGCGCGCGTTGCTGCTGGCGCTGGGCCTCAGCGACGACCCCCACGACGACAACCCGCTGCTGGCCGAGGTGGCGGCGGCGATCCCGGCCCGGGAGATCCTGCGGTACTACCAGTATCACCGCGATCAGTTCGTGCGCGTGGAGAAGGTTCGCGCCGCGCGGCTGTGGCTGCCCACGCCGGCGCTGGCGGAGGACGCCCGCCGCCGGCTGGCGGACGGCGCCACCCTGGAGACGCTGAGGGCGGCTTATGGGGAGCAGGACGGTGTGCGCTATCAGGCGCCCGCCTGGCTGGCCCGGGGCGGCGGCGAGGACGCCTGGCTCACCGGCTTCGCCTTTACCCGGACACCGGGCCTGACGGCGCCGCCGATTCGCGCCCCCGGCGGGCAGGACCGCTGGGTGGTGGTGCGCGTGGATGAGCGGGTCGAGGGTTATCAGGCGGCGGACAGCGAGAGCGTGCGCTACCAGGCGTCCCGGGCCCTGGCGCGCACCCGTCTGCGGCAGCATCTGGAAACCGGGCTGGCGCGCCGCCAGAACGCCGCCGCCGTGCGCTTCTATCCGGAGGCCCTGTGAGAGGCGTGCTGCTGATCGGCCTGGTGCTGGCCACCCTGGTGGCCGGTGCCGGCTGGTGGCCGGCCCGGGCGCCGGAGCCGCCCCTGACCGGTGGGTCCGCGGACGCGGTGGACAGCCCCGCGCCGGCGGCGACCGAGCCCCCCCTGAGAGGGCGGTTGTGGCAGCCGATTATCTTCGATCTACTCAAAGCGCCGTACATTCTTCTACTACTTTAGTACATCATATCCCGTCTCGCCGATCAGATTCGGCCGCCCATTCTTTAATGTGGCCCGTCCGGTGGGACGAACCGGGGACGCTTTGTTCGGAGTGTCCCGATTGGAGAGAATGGACCGCGAGCCGACCGGAACAACGCGGCGTCGCGACGAGTTGTTGTCCGGCTGCCGACTTCTTCCAACCGCGGCCGACGTAGGCGACTGGGGCGGCCGACTAAAGAAACTCGCGCCGGCGCTGGGTCCCGGTCCCGAATTGGGGACCTCTTGGTAAGCACCTTGCGGCCCGACCGCCTGCTCGGGTGGATAACCACCGTGGCGACATTGGGCGCAGCTTCCGTCGGAACAGCAATTCGGCACTTCCAAATATCCTCGCCAATAATGATCGATATCGTTGGG
>JAKUPL010000016.1 GCA_022449455.1 Alcanivorax sp.
AGTTCGATTAAAGCGTTTAAAGTGCCTGCGCACTTAATACAAGCTCAGCTCGAAACAAATTCAACTAGGTTGACTTGCTCAAAGCCGATGTCTATTGAGACATCCAACTCCGAACAGGTCCCACACGTTTGCTTGCCTGATTGTTAAAGAGCGTTTGGAAGCGCTTGGCTTCCCGACCCGGCCGCTGCTGCTTGGCTGCGTCCGCCGTCGTTGTGGGAGCGCATTCTAGGGATTTGCTGAGAGCCGTCAACACTTTTTTCATCACGGATTCATCAAATGGTCAGAACTTGATCATGACGATGAAAAAAGCGCCTTTCCAGGCCGAAACCGCTCATTTTCCAGGCAGAAACCGTCCGCGCAGCCGGTAGCCCACCAGCACCAAGGCCACCATCAGGAACGTCAGGGTCTCACCGAATCCGGATTTCTGCACCCAGAACTGATGGATGAGCGCCAGCGGCAGGGCCAGAAAGATCAACCGGTGCAGTTTCACCCATCTCTGCCCCATCCGGCGGCGCGCCTTGCGAGTGCTGGTCAGCGCCAGCGGCCACAGGGCGAGCCAGGCGGCGGCACCGACGATGATGTAGGGGCGCTTGCCCAGTTCGGTGGCCAGCCGCCCGGGGTCCCACCCCAGAATCAACGTGGCCCAGGCCAGGAAGTGCAAACTGGCGTAGATGAACATCCACAGCCCGAAGGTACGCCGCCAGATCACCAGGGCGGGAATATTCAGCAGCCGCGCCGCCGGGCGCATGGTCAGGCACACCAGCAGCAGCACCAGGGCCCACCAGCCCAGCGCATTGACCAGGGCCGCTACCGGGTCCGGTCCGCTGGCGCCGGTGAGGCCCTGGTACAGCACCCACGCCAACGGCACCGCGCCCAGGGGCCAGGCGATCCAGGTCCAGGTCTTGGGGTTTGCCCCCTTGCCCGCCGCCATCAGTAGTTCTTTCTCAGGTCCATGCCCTTGTACAGGCCCGCCACCTGATCATAGCCGTTGAACAGTTCCGTGGGCCGCCAGTTGGGGTTGAACAGGGAGTTGGGCAGGCGCCGCTCCCGGGACTGGGACCAGCGCGGATGGTCCACTTCGGGGTTCACATTGGCGTAGAAGCCGTATTCCCGGGGCGCCAGCAGGTTCCAGGTGGTTTCCGGGCGTTTCTCGGTGAATTCGATGCGCACGATCGATTTGATCGACTTGAAGCCGTACTTCCAGGGCACCACCAGCCGCATGGGCGCGCCGTTCTGATTGGGCAGGGTACGACCGTACAGGCCGATGGCCATCAGCGTCAGGGGATGCATGGCCTCGTCCAGGCGCAGCCCTTCCCGGTAGGGGAAGTCGATGCCCGTGAACGGCGAATCCACACCGGGCATCTGCTTGGGGTCGGCCAGGGTGGTGAACGCCACATAACGGGCCTTGCCGGTGGGCTGCAATTTCTTGAGCAGCGCCGCCATCGGAATCCCCACCCAGGGAATCACCATGGACCAGGCCTCCACGCAGCGCAGCCGGTAGATGCGCTCTTCCACCGGCAGGCCCTTGATCAGATCTTCCAGGTCGAAGGTGCCGGTGCGTTCCGCGGCGCCGGCCACGGTGACCTGCCAGGGGTGGGTCTTCATGCGATCGGCGTGGGCCGCCGGGTCGTCCTTGCCGGTGCCGAACTCGTAGAAGTTGTTGTAGTGGGTGACGTCGTCGAAGGGAGTGAGCTTCTCGTCGGTACGCGGCTCACCGAGCCTGGCGCCGGACACCTGCTGGCGCAACCAGGCCGGGCGCGAGCCGTCCTCGGCGGCCGGGTCCACGGTGCGCGCCCAGGCCGGGGTGGCGGCGAACAGGCCGGCCAGCCCGCCCAGAATCATCAGCTCACGGCGCTTGAGATAAACGGATTCCGGGGTGATTTCGGAGCTTTTCGGGTCATTTCGGTGGCGTTTTCGAATCAGCACGGTTCGATCTCCTGTTCGGCCACTCAGCGGGAGCGGCGAATCCGTTAGAGAGGCGAACCGCGCTTTTGTTACACGGACTTCTTGCGCAGCCGCCAGAGATTCAGCAGCAGACCGGTGACCACATAGACCACGGCCACGGTCAGCAACACCAGCGGCGGGTCCAGGAATACGATGGCGAATGCCACGATCACGCCCAGCAGCACCTTGAAGGGCACCCGCCCAATATGAAACTCCTTGAACGAGTGGTAGCGCACCGAGGACACCATCAGCAGACCGGCGCCGGCTACCGTGAAGGCTACCAGCCAGGAGATGTCGTTTCCGTCAACGCCACGGCTGGCGCCCAGCCACACCAGGGTGGCCACCAGGCCGGCGCCGGTGGGGCTGGGCAGCCCGATAAAGAAGCGCTTGTCGGTGCTCTCCGCCTGCACATTGAAACGGGCCAGCCGCAGGGCGGCACAGGCCAGGTAGATGAAGGCGGCCATCCAGCCGAACTTGCCCAGCTCGGACAGGCCCCAGGAATAGGCCACCAACCCCGGCGCCACGCCGAAGGCCACGCAGTCCGACAGCGAGTCGTACTCCGCGCCGAACTTGCTCTGGGTGTTGGTGAGGCGCGCCACGCCACCATCCAGACCATCGAGAATACCGGCGACGATAATGCCCACCGCGGCCGCCTCGAACAGGCCGTTCATGGCCGCGACGATGGCGTAGAAGCCGGCGAACAGGGCGCCGGTGGTGAACAGGTTGGGCAGCAGGTACACCCCCTTGTGGCGGGCGCCGGTGCGTTCGGCTTCCACCACCTCGAAGGCGTCGGGCGCGCGGTCACCGGTCTCGGGGGAACGGTCCTGGGGACGGTCTTGATGCTCGGCCATGGTTGCTCACGGTTATGGGCGTTGCCGCTAGTCTACCCCAGGCACCGGACGCAAAAAACGCGCCCGGGGGCGCGTTTTTGCAAAGCTTGAGGCCGCCTTGGGGCGGCGCGCTTCAGTTCTTGGACTTGTCGACGATCTGATTGGCCTGGATCCAGGGCATCATGTTACGCAGACGCTCGCCCACCTGCTCGATGGGGTGCTCGGCGTTCTGACGACGGCGGGCGGTCATGCTCGGGTAGTTGAGGCCGCCTTCGCTGATGAACATCTTCGCGTATTCGCCGCTCTGAATGCGCTTGAGCGCGTTGCGCATGGCTTCGCGGGACTGCTCGTTGATGATCTCCTTGCCGGTGGTGTATTCACCGAACTCGGCGTTGTTGGAGATCGAGTAGTTCATGTTGGCGATGCCGCCTTCGTACATCAGGTCGACGATCAGCTTGAGCTCGTGCAGACACTCGAAGTAGGCCATTTCCGGCGCGTAGCCGGCTTCCACCAGGGTCTCGAAACCGGCTTTCACCAGCTCCACGGTGCCGCCACACAGAACCGCCTGTTCGCCGAACAGGTCGGTTTCGGTCTCGTCCTTGAAGGTGGTTTCGATGATGCCGGTACGGCCGCCGCCGATGCCGCAGGCGTAGGACAGCGCCAGGTCCTTGGCCTGACCGGAGGCGTCCTGGAAGATCGCGATCAGATCAGGAATACCACCACCACGGGTGAACTCCGTGCGCACGGTGTGGCCAGGTGCCTTGGGCGCCACCATGATCACATCCAGGTCCTTGCGCGGTACGATCTGGTTGTAGTGGATGCAGAAGCCGTGGGCGAAGGCCAGGGTCGCGCCCTGCTTCAGGTTCGGCTCGATCTCGTTCTGGTAGATGGCGGACTGGTTCTCGTCCGGGGCCAGCACCATTACCACGTCGGCGGCTTTTACCGCTTCCGGCACGCTCTTCACGGTGAGGCCGGCGCCTTCCGCCTTGGCCGCGGAGGAGGAACCTTCACGCAGTGCCACCACGACGTCGACACCGGATTCCTTCAGGTTGTTGGCGTGGGCGTGGCCCTGGGAACCGTAGCCGATGATGGCCACTTTCTTGCCCTGGATGAGGGAAAGGTCACAATCCTTATCGTAGTAGACTTGCATGGTGTTGCCCCGAATGCTGGTGAATGAATTCTGGTGATTACCAAGGGCCCACACCTTAGGCCATGCCCGGCGTTGCGTAAAATGATATATTCGCAACACAGCATGCCGGATTTCGGAACGCCCCATGGACACCCGCCCCCTTCGCCTGTTTCTCGCCCTGGCCGAGACCCTGCACTTCGGCCGCGCCGGCGACCGCTGCCACATGAGTCCATCGGCGGTGAGCCGCACCATCCGCCAGTTGGAGGACGAGCTGGGCGTGGCCCTGTTTCTGCGCGATAACCGCAGCGTGCGCCTGACCCGCGAGGGGCGCCGCTTCCAGGACTACGCGCGGGAAGCCCTGGCCCAGTGGGACAGCCTGCGACACTCCATGCAGGAGGCCGGCCGGGTGCTGCACGGAGAGCTCAGCCTGTATTGCTCGGTGACCGCCAGCTACAGCTTTCTCTACGATATCCTCAGCCGCTTCCGCACCGACTACCCGGGCATCGAAATCAAGCTGCACACCGGCGACCCGGCCCACGCCCAGGACCGGGTGCTCACCGGCCGCGAGGACATCGCCATCGGCGCCCGCCCGGACGGCGCCCTGCCCCGCGGCATGGCGTTCCGCCCGATTCTGCGCTCGCCGCTGCTGTTCATCGCGCCCAGCGATCAGCCGGAGCTGGCCGCCTCGCTGTCCGGCGCGGCGCGGCCGGAGGCCTGGCGCGACGTACCCATGATTCTGTCGGAACAGGGCCTGTCCCGGCAGCGCCTGGATCAGTGGTTCCGTGTCCTGGGGGTGGCGCCCCGCATTTACGCCCAGGTGAGCGGCAACGAAGCCATCGTCAGCATGGTGAGTCTGGGCTTCGGGGTGGGCGTGGCGCCGCGCATCGTGCTCGAACGCAGCCCGCTGGCGGAGCGCACCCGTGCCCTGCAGGTGACGCCCGCCCTGGCGGATTATGAAGTGGGGCTGTTCACGCGCGAGAAGCGCCTTACCGATCCGGTGATCCAGGCGTTCTGGTCGCAGCTGCGCTGAACCGGCGGCTCAGGACGGATCGGTGAACAGATTGCTGGTGGACGGGTCCGCCAGGGACTGCAGGATGGCGCGGCTGACCAGGGTGCATTTGACCCCGTTCACCATCCGGTAGGCGCCGTCGTAGGGCGGGAACCAGAAGGCGCGGATCTTGCGCTCCACGTCGTCGCCGTCGCGCACCTCTTTCATCGCTTCCATTTCCGCCCGGCTCACATAGCGACCGCCGTGGTTGGGGGTGGTGGGCAACGGCGACGGGTCCGCCAGCAGGCGCTCGGTGACCGCCTGGAAGCCCGCCAGCAGCTGCGGCTGGGACTTGGCTTCCAGGCTGCGCGCGGTTTCGTGGTCCCGGTCCACCGGGAAGGTGCGCACCTCGATGATCGCGCCGGTATCAATGTCCTCATCCACATAGTGGGCGGTCACCGCCCACTCGGGCCGGTCCTCGAGAATCGCCAGGTTATAGCCGGCGGTGCCCTTGTACTCCGGCAGCGGCGCCGGGTGGAAATTCACCACGCCCCGCGCGCAGCGCTCCAGCAGCGGCCGGCGGATCTTCTGCCAGTAGAGCATGGACAGGCCCAGGTCCACTTGTAGCTCGCCGGCGGCCACCTTCGCCTCCATGTTGTCCCGGTCGAGAATCGGCACGCCGGCGGCGCGGGCCACGTCGCTGGTGGGCGACACGGACAGATGACTGTCGGTGATCACCCCCACCACCTGAACGTCGTCGCGGGCCAGCAGCCAGCGCAGCGCCTCGGCGGCCACCGGCTTGCGGCCCATGAACAGTACCCGGATTCTGGAAGCGTCATGGGTCATGGTTCATCGTTCCCCTGAAAATAATCGGTGGTGGCGTGCCCCTCCTTGGCGACGCCGTCCCGTTTGAGGACGGCGCCCACGGTGCGCGCCAGGATACGCAGGTCCAGCCACAGGTTGCGATGGTCCACGTACCACACGTCGAGATCGAATTTTTCCTGCCAGGAGATGTTGTTGCGGCCGTTCACCTGGGCCCAGCCGGTGACACCCGGGCGCACCTCATGGCGGCGGCGCTGGTGGGCGTTGTACAGCGGCAGATAGCTCATCAGCAGCGGGCGCGGGCCCACCAGGCTCATGTCGCCACGCAGCACGTTGATCAGTTCCGGCAGTTCGTCCAGGCTGCTGTCACGCAGAAAGCGGCCGAACGGCACCAGCCGTTCCGCGTCCGGCAGCAACTCCCCGTTGCCGTCGCGGGCGTCGGTCATGGTGCGGAACTTCATCATCTCGAAGGGCTTGCCATGCAGCCCGGGGCGGGTCTGGCGGAACAACACCGGCGCGCCCAGCTTGACGCGCACCAGCGCCGCCAGTACCAGCAGCGCCGGCGACAGCACCAGCAGCGCGCCGCCGGCCACCGCGATATCCAGCGAACGTTTAATCATCGCCGCCCTCCTCCGCCGGCCGCGCCGGCACCCGGCCTTCCACCACCCAGCCCACGAAGTCGCGGCCCAGGGCGTCCCGGTCGAAGCGACGCCGCGCCAATGCCAGAGCCGCCTCGCCCCGGGTGGCCAGGGCGGGGCGGTCGTCGGCGGCGGCTTCCAGAGCGTCGGCGAAGGCCGCCGGGTCGTCCGGCGGCACCGCGAACCCGCAACCGCGGGCCTCGATCATGGACGCCAGCCAGCCCGGGTAATTGTTCAGCACCGGCAGCCCGGCGGAAAGGTAATCAAAGAACTTGTTCGGCGAGGTGCCGTAGTAGAAGGCCGGCACATTGGCGAGTATCTGCATGCCCAGGTCGGCGGCGGCCATCAGCCCGGCCAGATCCGCCTTGCCCACCGGATCATGAAACACCATGGGCCCACCCTGGGCGGCGTCCAGTTTTTCCCGGTGCGCCCGTTCCAGCAGGGCCGGCTTGCGCATGCCCTGCCCCACCAGCACCAGCTTGATGTCGTGCCGGCTCCGGCGGCGCAGTTCGGCGGCGGCGTCCAGCACCGCCTCCAGGCCGTTGGCCAGGCCGTGGGTGCCGGTGAAAATCGCCATCAGGTCCTCTTCGCCCACCCCCTCTGGCCGCCAGGGCGCGGCGGCGTTGCCGAAAATGCGGAAGTCACAGCCGTTGGGAATCATGGCGATCCGCTCGTCGGCGATGCCGCGCCGGCGGATGCCTTCCGCCATGCCCGGCGACAGCGCCACCAGCCGTTGGGCGGAATGGTAGGAGGCCCACTCCAGCCCGCTCATCAGCGTCAGCACCAGGGGATTGCGGATCACCCCCATGGCCTTGGGCAGCTCCGGCCACAGATCACGCACCTCGAACACGAACGTCTTGCCGCGCAGCCAGCGCGCCACGATGCCCGGCAGGCCCGCGGTCAGCGGGGTGCTGGTGGCGAACACCACGTCGTAACGGCGGGTCAGCGCCACCGCCACGCTGCGCAGCGCGAACAACAAAAACAGCCCGGCTCGCTTGAGAAAACTGTCGGCGTTGGCGTAGGCCAGATCGAACTCCAGCACCTGGATGCCGTCCACCGCGCCTTCCCGGCGCCCGCGCCGGAACGGCCCGTCCAGGCCGGTTTGCCCGCCGTGGTAGGAGCCGCACACCATGGTCACTTCATGGCCGGCGTCGATCAGCCGCCGGGCCATCTCGTAGGACCGGGTGCCGGCGGACCCGCTGGGGGTGGAAAAATGCTGATGAAAATACAGAACCTTCATTCCGGAAACGCCCACTCCGTGGTCAAGGTGCCCGCCTCTCCGATTTCGATTTCCAGCACCGGCAGCGGGCTTTTGCGACTGTAATAACGGGACTCCCAGCCTTCCACCAGGCGCCGCTCCCGGATCGGCACGGTGGCGCTGACCGTCAGGGTTCGCGGGCCACACACAAGAGTGTGATCGTCCCGCCACCGCCACTCGCCGGGCGGCAAACGCCAGCGCAGCACCGCCCGCGCGCGGAAGCCGGCCACCCGGTCCACCACGGTCAAGCGGTTCGGCGCCACCCGTACCTGGCGGTGGTGCTCCGCGCCCTGCCAGTCGTGGTAGCCGGCGGCCATCGCCACGCCGCCGGACCCGATGTCGTCCGGCCCCGCCACCGCTTTTGCGCTGGGCCAGGCGCCGAACAGAAAGCGGCCCAGGCGCGGCATCTGGTCACGGTCGTCGAACTGCACGGTGTTGTGCGCGGCGACGCCGGGAAAGTACCGGTTCCAGTCCGGCCCGTCATCCGCCGGCGGGTTATAGCTGTAGGTGCCGGCGTCGCGCAGCAGGTTTTCGCCGTGCAACCACAGGTCCAGATGGAGCAGATCGCTCTGCGCCGGTCGGAAGCGAAAACGCGGATAGCGGAGCAGCGCCATCACGCCGCCGGTGCGCGCCACCAGATAGCCGCCGTCCGCGTAGCGTGCGCTGCGACCCCACGGCTGGTGGCGGGCCGGTAGCGGCAGATCCAGCCAGGCCAGCACCTCGTCCGCCGCCGGACAATCGGTATAGGCGCGGGCGTCGGCGAACAGCGCGGTGGCCAGTTGCACGGACGGGCGGAAATCCCGGTAGTCGCTATCGGTGAGCGGCAGGAAACGGGCGCCGTCGTTGGCGCCCAGGTTGGGCGCATCGCCGTTGAGCGGGTCGGTCAGATTGCCGAGCCAGGCGGTGGCGGCCCGGGCGCGCCGCAACAAGCGGTCGGAAAACGGCCTTCGCCCCAAGGCCCGGCGCCAGCGCTCCGCCATGCTCAGGGTATCCAGCAACACACGATGGTAGGTCACCGAGTGCTGGCTGAAACTACCATCCTCACCGATCAGGCGCGCCGCCCGGTTTTCCAGCCAGCGCCGCCCGCGCCGCTCCCAGGCGGCACCGCCCGGCAGCCCCAGATCCGCCAGCCAGCTGCCGCCCACGAACAGGGCGGCGGCCTCGGAGGTGCCGTGATTGTTGTCCTGGGCCAGGGCGTAATGGAGCGTCGGCGCGATGCGGGTCAGGTGCACCGAGATCAGCGCCGCCAGGCCCGGCTCCGGTGCCTCCACCTGCCCCAGCAGCAGCGCCGCCATGGCCAGATGCAACACCCGGATCGACGCCTCCTGGCCGCACTTCCAGTTCGGCCCCAGCCAGGGCGGATTGGCCCGCGCCGCGTCCGCCAGCCAGAGGTTGAGCCGCGCCAGAGCCTCCTCGCGCCGTGCCTGATCCGGCGCCGCCAGCGCCTGCTCGGCGGCGGCCAGGACCCAGTCGTAGCGGGAGGCTTCCCAGACCCCCTTGATGTCGCCTACCCCGGCGTCGAAATCACCGATCCGCCACCAGGGCCGGCGCGAATCCGGCACCGCCTGGCCGCTGATCAGGCTGCGCGACCAATCCGGCGGCTCGGCCATGGCCCCCTCCCAGGGCGCCACACGCAACCCGAAGGCCTCCGGCCACGAGTACCAGCCCTCCCGCGGCGTGCGCTCCAGGCGCAACCGCTCCGGAGCGCGGAAAAACGGCCCGGACACCGCCGCCGGCGGCCGCCGCACCGCCCGGTTCAGCCCGCCACGCAGGCTCAGCCGGTACAGCAGCACCCGGGCAATATTGACCGGGCCAAGGCGCCAGGCGGTGCGCAAAAGCAGTGCCGGAGGGCTCACCGATACCCCATCCTTCGGTTCAACCAACCGGCGTAACGATCAAACTCAGCCAGATCCGCACTACTGAGTTGTTCCCTCCAGCGCTCGTCGAATCTGATCCGGGTGATGCCCTCACGATCCAGGCGCGCGGGGTTACCGCTGATGTTGTGTTTTCCATCCTTGCTTTCCATCGCCTGGTCAGCGCATTGTTCTGGCAAGCCGACGAATTCACAAAGACGCTTCAGCGTCGCGACGGGTTCGGTGGCCAGATCTTCGTATCGCAAAGTCAGTGTGTGTTCAGATTTGATCGTCAACAACATCCCGAGCCTGTAGAACAGGCGGCGACGCCATTCACGCGCGTAGTGAGCGACAGACCGGGGCATGCGGCGTTGATAGGACGCCACGATGGCGCGACCGTCACGGACCAGGTGAACCACACGAAGGGATTGCCCTTCTCCCATCGCTGACTGAGTCATATAGAGCGCTTTCATTCGCAACGGTGATTTCGACGAATCCACAATCACCCTGGAGCCGGTCTGCTCTTCCAGCGCCAGAAAAACACGCCAGCTACGCAGGGTTGCCAGCCAGGCGTCAGCGACATGGGAGTTGAACCGCGCCACTCGGAACAGACGCGAGGATCCCAGCAACAACAGTAGCGGCAGCAAAAAGCCTGCATAAAACCTCTGGCCGAGATTTCCCAAATGCGTTTTGTAATCGGCCCAGAAAGAGCGCCGACTTTCGCCCTCACGTCCTTCTCTGGTTCTCAAACGATCACACACCGGGCCCCACAACGAGCATTCGTTGATGTCCGCGCCACAGGTGCAAATCTGTTCCGCGTCGTCGGAGGAAGCCCAGCGGGCAATTCGCTCGATTTCGCCCGTGGAGATTGCTCCCTCCATGTTGCCGACCAGAGTATCCAGCAAGGTTGTGCCCGAATGACCATGGGCAACGATGTACAAAATAGTCGCGTGATTGGTGCTGGCCAAGGTGGCCTCCCATCATTGGATTCAGCAACCCCCCGGCTTGACGCCAAGGGCGGGTAACGGATTGGGTAGCGGCAAGGTCCAGACTCCCAGGCGTCGCCAGACGTACCAGACCGCCAATAGATTCTGGGCCACCAGAGTGATGGCCAAGGCGAGAGCGGCGCCAAAGGCGCCAAAACCAGGAATCAGTACGAGGAACAGTGTCAGGCTCAAGGTGGCACAGATCAAGCTGATGTTACGCATAAGCTTTTCATGTCCCGACATATTAAGAACAAAGCCCACCGAGCCACAAAGGACGTTCACCAACTGCGCCAGGGCGATAAGTCGCAACAGCGGCGCTGCGCCGGCAAACCCCTCGCCAAGCCATGTCAGGACCCATTCGGGAACGAGCATTAGCACAACCAACAGAGGCGCCGCCAGTAATGTGCCGAACAGCGCCCCTTGTCGGGCCAGACGACCAAGTCCCGTCAAGTCGCCGCGATGATACAGCGCCGCGAAACGAGGGGGGAAAACCGCATTAAGCGCGACCAGAACAAAGCTGACGGCGGTTCCCAGTTGCTGGGCGGCCCGGAACAATCCCAACTCTGCACTGGCGAGCAACCAACCTGCCAATAGCACACCGAGGACCGACTGCATTAGCATCGCCAGGTTGGTGAAAAAGAACGCCTGACCGGTAGCGAAGAAAGCACGTGGCGTCAGGGCGGCCGGCCCGGCCTTTCTCTCCGCCCCGCTCCGCACCCAGACCATTAGAGGCCAGAACGCCAACATCAGTAACCCCCATGCGGCCAGTGCGTAGGCGCCGCCAAGGGCCGTTAAACCTTGGCGTGGCCACCATGCTTGCAAACTCCACAGCACCACTACCGTTGCAAGCGCAATGCCTCCGTTTTCCAACAAAGAGGCCAGCGCCGGTCTGTGCAGCCCTTTAAACAGTCCCGCCAGCACGAAAGCAAGTGTAAAAGGGGGCAGTGCCAAGGCGATCCCTGGAAGGACCTGGTCCAGGCCAGGAGCATCGAAAAAGAAGGTGAGCGGTGTTCGCAGTAAAACCAGGCTCAGTGCCGCAACAACACTGGCAATCGATGCAGTCTGTAGAGCCCAGCGCAAATAGCGGCGAAGATGCGGGTCACCAGGATCACGTCCCGCATATCTCATCAGCGCCCCGCCTAGCCCGTATCGGGCCAGCGTGGCAAGACCGAGCAGCAGACTCTGCGCGAGAGCCAACACGCCAACACCAGCAGGCCCGTACCATCTTCCAACCAGCGCCATGAGCAACAATGAGCCCAGCACCGCCGCGCCACGAGCGACAAATGTACGAATCAGTGCGGGGCCGAGACGACTCATCGTCGAAACACCATTCAAACGGCGATTATGCAGAGGGGCTGGACCAAAGGCCGCAGGTATCAATTACCGTACGCCCTTCAAGAGCGGCACGATCAATGGCGACGAAAGAACGATGCGCCACCAACGCCACCAGGATGTCCGCATCAGCGAGCGCGGCCTCAATATTGACCAACTGTGCTCTCATACCACTCAAAGTGTCCGGCAACGCTTTGATGTTGGGCTCGACCGCGAGCACCTTCCCGGGATGGTCGCAAGCGACTTTTTCGACGATATCCAGAGCCGGGCTCTCGCGCAGATCATCGATATCCGGTTTGAAAGCCAACCCGAAAAACGCGATTGACAGATCGGCGGCACGAGCATCGGGCCGGCATTGTAATGCCTCCGCCACGGCGACTTTAATTTTTTCCACCACCCAGTCCGGCTTGCCGCTATTGACGTTGCGAGCCGCCCGGATCAAACGCGCCTGATCAGGAGTCTGACTGACAATGAACCACGGATCGACCGCGATACAGTGCCCCCCCACTCCTGGGCCGGGTTGCAGAATATTCACTCGGGGGTGGCGATTAGCGAGCTTTATCAATTCCCAGACGTTGATATCGAGCCGTTCGGCGATGATCGATAGCTCATTCGCGAAAGCGATGTTCACATCCCTGAAGGCATTCTCTGTGAGCTTGGCCATTTCCGCCGTGCGGGCGGTCGTCAAAAGGCATTCGCCGCGAACAAAATGTTGATACAAATCCCGTGCCGCACGCGCACAGGCCGGCGTCATACCTCCGATGATACGATCATTCTCAATCAACTCATGCATGATACGTCCGGGCAGAACCCTTTCCGGACAATGCGCCACCCGGATGTCCGCGGCTTCTCCGGCATTCTGCGGAAAGCTAAGATCCGGTCTCGCCCCGGCCAGCCATTCCGCCAATTGCTCCGTCGCGCCAACCGGAGAGGTGGACTCGAGAATCACAAGATCACCGCGTTTCAGAACCGGTGCCACCGACTCCGCCGCAGCTTGAATGTAACTCAGATCGGGGTCAGGCACCGCGTCCGGATCGGCTTGGCGTTTAAACGGCGTGGGTACGGCGATCAGAAACGCGTCCGCCTGTTCTGGCTCTGTCGTGGCACGGAGGTAACCTTCCTTGACAGCCGCATGTACGGCGATATCCAGCTCTGGTTCGACGATATGAATTTCTCCGCGGTTGATGGTCTCCACCGCCTTCCGGTTCACATCCACACCGACTACATTGACGCGACGACCGGCGAAGACGGCCGCAGTCGGCAAGCCAATGTATCCGAGCCCCACCACACAAACCGTATTGAATATCATCGAAGTCAAATCCTCACTTTATCCAAGCTGAACTTGCTGCGCAGCTTCCAATGTCACACGCGACACCTCAAACAATTCCTGAACAGGAACAGGTGCCTCTCCTCCCTGCTGCACCGCCCGCATAAATGCGGATGCACAGGCTTTTTGGCCCTTATCCTGTCGCCACAGCTTCTGGCCGCCGATTCCGGACCAGCCGAAAGCACGGAGCTTACGAAAATTATCAAGGCTCAAAATCCGGCCATTGGAAAAAACCTCGATCCTCTCTTTCGGATAGCGCGCGTGCCCGTTGGTAACATAATGCAGCGTACCGATAGAGCCATTCTCAAACGTCAAGGTAAGAACGACATTGTCTCCATCGCCACCACGTGCGACTACCCCGTCTATCGGCGCGCCGGCGAGATGCCGCATCAGGTCGATAAAATGACACCCCTCGCCGACCAGCCGCCCGCCACCCATCCGCGGATCACGCGTCCAATGACCATCGGGCAGTTCGCCGGCATTGACGGTACATATCAGGGTACAGGGCGCACTTTGCCCGGCCAGGAGCTTTTTCATCGTCTGAATATGGGGAGCGAATCGCCGGTTGAAGCCCACCATAAGCTGGCGAGGCTCTCCATTGGCCAGGCCGGCATTCCATACCGACTCGATATCGGCCAGTTGATCCATGGTCAAAGCCAAGGGCTTTTCGACAAAGACGTGCTTCCCGGCGCTCAGGGCTCTCGTGACCAGCTCGGCATGACTGTCGTGGCGTGTCGCCACCACCACAACGTTAGTCACGGGATCATGCAGCAATCGTTCGATATCGGAAGAAGCGGAGGCGAAACCAGACGTTTTGCCGTGGATCACACTACTGACACCGCCGGAAGTCACCAACGATGAGAACTGCGCACCCGCTTCACGAAAAGCCGGAATCAGAACCCGTGATGCATAATTTCCCGCCCCGATAAAACCGACCACCGGTTGACCTGGCTGAAAACTCGGTGACGGTTTCAATGAAACAGTAGTCTCGGCGCGCTCTCCGACCGTGCCCGGGTCGTATTCCAGCAACAATCCTAATGCCGAGCGGGCCTCGGTGAGCGTGCGGTAGGCTTCCGCCGCCTGTTCAAAAGGGAACCGGTGACTGATTAGCGGCGAAACGTCCAATCGCCCTTCGGCCAGCATCGCCAGCACCGCTTCAAAATTCCGCTGTTCCGTCCACCGCACCAGCCCATAGGGATAGTCCTGGCCTTTCTCTTCATAATCCGAATCGTAGCGCCCGGGGCCATAGGAACAGGAGACTTGAAAGGAGAGCTCTTTCTCGTAGAAATCAGCCCGATTAAGCTCCAGGCCGGTCACACCGACCAGAACAATGCGCCCCCGTTGACGGCACATGCGGGCCGCCTGCGTAACAGGGTCGCTGGAGCGGGAAGAGGCGGTAATCAGTACGCCATCCACGCCACGGCCATCGCTAACGCGCAATCCCGCGCGAACCGGATCATCGATCGTCGGATTGCAAATCTCCGCACCGAATTGACGGGCAAGAGTCAGCTTCTCATCATCCAGGTCCACCGCCAGCACCCGACAACCTTGTGCGCGAAGTAGCTGTACGGTCAGCAATCCGATCAAGCCAGCCCCGATCACCACGAAGGTTTCGCCCAGGGTCGGCACGGCCAGGCGTATCCCCTGGAGCCCGATACTCGCAACCACCGTGAAGGCGGCCTGTTCGTCGGTCACCGAATCCGGGATTCGAGCGCACAGTCGTCTTCCAACTCTGACGAGATCGGCGTGCGGTCCGTTCGAAACAATACGGTCACCTGGACGGATATCTTCGATACCACTGCCTACCGAGGTGACCAGTCCCACGTTGCTGTAGCCTAAAGGCAGGGGTTCGCCAAGCTTGGAGCGTACCGCCTCCACGGTGGCGGCGATGCCATCGGTGGCCGCCTTCTCCAGCACCATTCTGACTTTCTCGGGCTGCTGGCGAGCCTTTTCCAGGTAGGAAGCGCGCCCGAAATCGACGAGCATGCGTTCGGTGCCGGCGGAAATCAGTGAACAACGCGTTTCGCTGATCACGGTGCCAGCCTTCAGGGACGGCGCCGGAGCCTCCGTCACCTGGGTGCCGCCCTTGTTGAGGTCCTGGAGAATCTGCTTCATGGCGTATCGGGCTCCTGAGGCAACCGAGCGGCGTGCAGGTCACCCGCCAACTTTGCCTGTTCATCCGTGTAAGCGTATACGGACATTGGCAGGGCGCGACTGTTGGCCGCCCATTGAGAGATTGCTTCCGGAGCCAGCCCGGCAATCGCGGCCACCGCTTGATCCGGTTCAACGCAATCAAGAACGAGACCGATGCGCAAGGAGGCAACCGCTTGCCCGTCATTACTACCTGCCCGGGTAATGAGCGGGCGCCCAAAAGCGCAGGCTTCATAAAACCGATTGGTTCGCGCCCAGCGAAGATTCCAATCATCATCCTGGATGGGGGCATAACATGCCCAAACCATATCCACGGAGCCGTACAACCGAGGCAGGTCGGTCGGAGACTGATAGGCGCCTTCCACTTCAATATTGCCGCGCGCTTTCAACTCGTTAAGGACGCCTTCCGGCAACATGCTGTACCCCGCCACCCGGATGTGGACCCGCTCACCCAATCCATCGGCGATTGCCATCAGCGCACGGGCTGACCAAACACACCGGAGCAACCCGAAATAGCCGATACGGAGAAGGTCACGCGACAACGGCACCGCTGGCACGGATTCGGGTGTGAAATCGATCTTGTTTTCAATGATGTGGTGGGGAAAAGTCTCTCCCAACCATTGGCGATAGTAGATCCCGTAGAAATCCGGCGCGGTGAACACCGCCCCGCGGGCATATCGCACCAGCCAGCGATCCAGCGTGCGAAAGAGCTTTCCCGACAAGCGTGGATCGGTCTGGATATCCCTCACGTCACCGATTTCGAGAAAACAAGGCAGACTACGCCCCATCAGGGCCAAGCGCGTCAGCATCAACGTGTCGAGACCGAAACAGTACACCGCATCCGCACCCCGCAGGCGTCGCTTTAGCAGCGCGCGCGCACGCAGATATACCCACAAGCGGTAAAGATAACGGCCGTGGGGAATGCGGCCGATAATCTCTGTCGGACAATCGGCTGGCCGCCCCTTGTGATAAGGGCGCTCGAAAGCCAGGGCGGTAACCTGCATGCCCTCGGCTTTCAGCATTGATATACGTTTGGCGTATCGCGGGTGGCCGGTAACCGGCAATAAACAGACGACGTTCATAAGTCCGCCAGAAAGTCGGCGATGCGGCGGGCGGCCTGGCCGTCGCCGTAGGGGTTGTGGGCCAGGCTCATCGCACTCCAGGCGGCGGCGTCGGTGAGCAGGCGGTCGGTCTCATCGAAAATCGCCGTCTCGTCGGTGCCCACCAGTTTCACGGTGCCGGCGTCCAGGGCGTCCGGTCGCTCGGTGGTGTCGCGCATCACCAGCACCGGCTTGCCCAGGGACGGGGCTTCTTCCTGGATACCGCCGGAGTCGGTAAGGATGACCCGGGCGTTGCTCATCAGCCAAACGAACGGCAGGTAGTCCTGGGGCGCGATCAGATGCACGTTATCACGACGGCCCAGCAGCCGCTTCACCGGCTCCTGCACATTGGGGTTCAGGTGCACCGGGTAAACGAAATCGGTGCCGGGATGGGCATCCGCCAGTCGCGCCACCGCCTGGCAGATGCGTTCGAAACCACCGCCGAAGCTTTCCCGCCGGTGGCCGGTGATCAGCACCATCGGTCGCGTCAACCCGAACGGCAGCCGTCCACTCAATTCCGCGCGCAGCGCCTGGTCCTGGTCCAGGCGCGCCTTCACCCACAGCAGCGCGTCGATCACGGTATTGCCGGTGGTCAGAATGGACGCCGGCGCCACGCCCTCGGCCAGCAAGGCGTCACGGGCGGTATGGGTGGGGGCAAAGTGAGCCCGGGCCAACACGCCGGTGAGTTTGCGGTTGGCCTCTTCCGGCCAGGGCGACAGCAGGTTGCCAGTGCGCAGCCCGGCTTCCACGTGGCCTACCGGAATCTTCTCGTAGAACGCCGCCAGGGTGGCGGCCAGGGTGGTGGTGGTGTCGCCGTGCACCAGCACCATGTCCGGTTGCTCGGCGCGCAGCACCGGGCTCAGACCGAGCAGGATGCGGGAGGTGATTTGATGCAGATCCTGACCCGGCGCCATGATGTCAAGGTCATGGTCCGGCTGGATGTGGAACAGCGACAGCACCTGGTCCAGCATCTCACGGTGCTGGGCGGTGACACAGACCCGGCTTTCAAAGCGGTCATCCGCCGCCAGCGCCTTCACCACCGGTGCCATCTTGATCGCTTCCGGTCGGGTGCCGAACACGCAGAGAATCCGTTTTATGCCCACTGACTGAATCCTTTTTTCTCCCCCCGCGCGGGAGGATGCATTGTAGCCAGATACGACGAACCCCGCACGCGGCAGGGTTCGTCAGAAGATGGCACGCCCGGCGCACCGGGCGAAGGTGCGCCGGGAAGGGCTCAGAGACTGAGCACCTTCTCGCCACGGGAAATACCGGACACCCCGGAGCGCACCACTTCCAGCACCTGGGTCTCGCCGATGGCGGCGATGAACGCCTCCAGCTTGTCCGTGGTACCGGTGAGCTGCACCGTGTAGACGGTGGCGGTGACGTCCACGATCTGGCCGCGGAAGATGTCCACCGTGCGCTTCACCTCGGCGCGCTGGGCGCCGGTGGCCTTCACCTTCATGAGCATGATCTCACGCTCGATGTGAGCGCCTTCGGTGAGATCCACCAGTTTCACCACTTCGATCAGCTTGTTGAGATGCTTGGTGATCTGCTCGATCTTCTTCTCGTCACCGGTGGTGGTCATGGTCAGGCGCGACAGGGTCTCGTCCTCGGTGGGCGCCACCGTCAGGGTTTCGATGTTGTAGCCACGCTGGGAGAACAGACCCACCACCCGGGACAGAGCGCCGGGCTCGTTTTCCATCAGAATCGAAATGATACGTCGCATCAGGTCCGCTCCGTCTTGCTCAGCCACATGTCGCGCATGGACCCGTCGGCGATATGCATCGGGTACACGTGCTCGGTGGGATCCACATAGATGTCCATGAACACCAGGCGGTCCTTCAGCGCGAAGGCTTCCTCCATGGCGCCATCCAGATCCTCGAACTTCTCCACCAGCATGCCCACATGACCGTAGGACTCGGCCAGCTTGACGAAGTCCGGCAGCGATTCCATGTAGGACTGGCTGTGACGGCCACCGTACTGCATGTCCTGCCACTGACGGACCATGCCCAGAGCCTGGTTGTTGATGTTAATGATCTTGATCGGCAGCCCGTACTGCAGACAGGTGGACAGCTCCTGGATGTTCATCTGAATGGAGCCTTCGCCGGTGACACAGGCCACCACCGCGTCGGGGTGGGCGAACTGCACGCCCATGGCCGCCGGCAGGCCGAAGCCCATGGTCCCCAGGCCGCCGGAGTTGATCCACTGGCGCGGGCGATCATAGAGATAGTGCTGGGCGGCGAACATCTGATGCTGGCCCACATCGGAGGTGACATAAGCCTCCCCCTTGGTGGCTTTGTAGAGCGCCTGCACCACCTGCTGCGGCTTCATCGGGCCCTGCTCATTGGTCTCGTAACGCAGGCCGTGCACTTTCCGCCAGCCGGCGATTTCCTGCCACCAGCGCTCCAGGCTCTTGGTATCGGTGCCCACCTCACCCTGCTCGTCGAGCATGGCCAGCATCTCTTCCAGCACCTGCTTGACCGGACCGACGATGGGAATGTGCGCGGCCACGTTCTTGGAGATGCTGGCCGGGTCGATATCGATATGAATGATCTTGGCACCCGGGCAGAATTTCCGGGCGTCGTTGGTGACGCGGTCGTCCAGGCGCGCACCGGCGACCAGGATCACGTCCGCGTTATGCATCGCCATATTGGCTTCGTAGGTGCCGTGCATGCCGAGCATGCCCAGGAACTGCTCATCGGAACCCGGGTAGGCGCCCAGCCCCATCAGGGTGTTGGTCACCGGGAAGTTGAGCTTGCGCGCCAGGGCGGCGAGCGCCGGGCTGGCCTCACCCTGCACCACACCGCCACCGGCATAGATCACCGGGCGCTTGGCCTTGAGCAACTCGTCCACCGCCTTGCGGATCTGGCCGGAATGCCCACGGGTCACCGGCGCGTAGGAACGCATCTTCACCTTCTTCGGATACTCATAGGGGAAGGTGTTGTGCGGCGCCGTGTGGTCCTTGGGAATGTCCACCAGCACCGGGCCGGGCCGGCCGGTGTTGGCGATGTAGAACGCCTTCTTGATCATCTCCGGGATCTGACGCGGGTCGCGCACCATGAAGCTGTGCTTCACGATCGGCCGGGACAGGCCCACCATGTCGGTTTCCTGGAAGGCGTCGTCGCCGATCCAGTCGGAGCGGACCTGGCCGGACAGCACCACCATCGGAATGGAATCCATGAAGGCGGTGGCGATGCCGGTGATGGCATTGGTGGCGCCGGGGCCGGAAGTCACCAGCACCACGCCGGGCTTGCCGGTGGCGCGGGCGTAGCCGTCGGCGGCGTGGGTGGCCGCCTGCTCATGGCGCACCAGAATATGGTTGACCGTGTCCTGCTGGAACAGCGCGTCGTAAATGTGCAGTACAGCCCCTCCGGGATAGCCGAAGATGTACTCCACCCCCTCGTCCTGCAGAGCGCGGACCACCATTTCCGCGCCGGATAACATTTCCACGTTGGTTACCTCGAATCACAAATAGCATTCACTCCGCCGGCGAACGGCGGAACGGGAGTGTTGCCTGGGTACGTCAGGTACCCCATAACCTGCGGGGAGAACGCCGTACTTGGGCGTTCCGGGTCCGCGTGGAGGTGGCCGACGGCGGACACAGGTCGGGAAGCTCGGAGGGGAGCGCCTGGCCGCGCCCGAACCTCAAGAGATTCCACTGGCGGGACAAGCGTGCAGTAGATGCTGCGTTAGGACGCCGCGGTAACGACGCCCCGGGTCCCGGCCACACAGGCGCCGGTAAGCGTCTGCGGGTTCCGATCTCCGGAAAGGGCTTAATATTGTCAGAAATGCGGCCGTTTTCAAACCCCTGAAGGGCGCTTCGGTTGCACAATAACGGGCGCCGGGGGCATTCTGCTCCGGGCATCCAAAGGGGTTTTTCGAGGGGACCGATCCACCATGAACACCACCCGTGCATTGCTCGTCGCCGCCCTGGTGGCGCTGACCGCGCCGGCCCTGGGCGCCAAATACTACAAATGGGTCGATGAAAACGGCGTCACCCACTACGACACCCGGCCGCCGCAGGGCGCCTCCGCCGAGGAGGTACGCACCCGCCAGTCCGCCAGCTCCGACCAGCCCGAGGCCCTGGAGCGCCTGCGCGAACAGCGTGAAGCTGAGGCCCGCGCCGACCAGGCGGCCCGGCAGCGCCAGGCCCGCCAGGACAGAGCGGCGGATCAGCCCGAGCGGACCGGTCAGGAGGAGTGCGAGCAGTACCGCCGCAATCTGGAGACCCTGCAGAACAAGCCGGTGGTGCGCGTCAAGAACCCGGACAGCGGCGAGATGGAAGTGATCGACCAGGAACGCCGGGCGCGAATGCTCGATCGGACCCGTGCCGCGGTGGCCTTCTGCGACGGCCGTCAGGCGCCATAGACCACCATGAGCCGATATCTGCGCGAGCGCTTCGAAGACGTGGACCTGACCCCCGGCCAGGGCCGGATCAGCGCCACCCTGGCGGTGGCCCTGGGCAGCCTGGCGCTGCTGGCCAGCTTCTGCTTTCTGTTTCCCCAATGGTTCACCACCCCGGAATTCCGTGGTTTCTACAACGCCGGCGTGCTGCGCGGGATACTGTTCGCCGGCATCGGCATCGCCTTCGTGTCCGGCCTGGTCAGTGTCTGGCGGCACCCGGATGCCCGCTATGGCCTGGCGGGCATGGTGCTAGCCTGCATGGCCGCCCTGCTCGGTTCCGGGCGCCTCAACGTGCCGGCGGTGGAGGGGCGCAGCCTGTACGCCGGGCTCGATTATTTCGTGCTCACCCTGCTGGTGCTGGCGCTGGTGTTCATTCCCCTGGAGCGGCTGTATCCGAAGGACCGGCGCCAGCGCGTGCTGCGCCGGGGCTGGATCACCGATATGAAGTATTTTCTGTTCAGCCATGTGGGCGTGCAGTTGATCAGCTTCTTCACCGTGATCCCGATTCAAGTGTTCCTGCACGACCACGTGCACGCGGGCTTCCAGCAATGGGTGGCGGCGCAGCCGCTGTGGCTGCAGTTCATTGCAATTCTGGTGGTGGTGGATCTGGCCAGCTACTGGATACACCGGGCCTTCCACGAGGTGCCCGGGCTATGGAAGTTCCACGCCGTGCACCATTCCAGCGAGCAACTGGACTGGATGGCGTCGTCCCGACTTCACCTGGTGGAAATCATCGCTAACCGCTTCGCCGGCTACCTGCCGATTTTTCTGTTCGGTTTCGCGCCGTCGGCGGTGTACGCCTACCTGGTGTTCATCTCCTTCCATGCCATTTTCATCCACGCCAATGTGCGCTTCCGCTTCCCGGGGGTGCGCTGGTTGATCGCCACCCCGGAATTCCATCACTGGCATCATTCTTCCGAGGACGAGGCGGTGGACAAGAATTACGCCGCCTTTCTGCCGATCTACGACAAGCTGTTCGGCACCCTGTTCATGCCGGACCGGTTGGCGGCCCGCTATGGCACCCGCGCCAGCACGCAAGTGCCGGAAGGCGTGGTGCGGCAGTTCTCGTTCCCGTTCCGTCGCGACCGCAAGCGGCCATAAAGGCAGGAACAATAAAAGAAAAAGGCCGGGCGAACCCGGCCTTGGCAGTTGCCGCCCGTGGCGGCGTCAGGCTTTGCGGAAGCTGAGCTTGCCGTCGGCCACGTCCACATGGATGGTGTCGCCCTGGCCGAACTCGCCCTTGAGCAACGCCTGGGCCAGCGGGTTCTCCAACTGGGACTGGATCGCCCGTTTCAGGGGCCGGGCGCCGTAAACCGGGTCGAAGCCCGCTTCCACCAGCTTGTCCAGGGCCGCATCGGACAGCTCCAGGCCCATGTCCCGCTCCACCAGACGCTTGCGCAGGTAGTCCAGCTGGATGGCGGCGATGCCCTTGAGCTGACCCTGGCCGAGAGGATGGAACACCACCGTCTCGTCCACCCGGTTGATGAACTCCGGGCGGAAGTGGGTAGCCACCACGTCCATGACCGCGTCCTTCATGGCGTCGTAATCCTTCTCCTTATCACCGGATTCGACACCGGCCAGACGCTGGATCAGATCCGACCCCAGGTTGGAGGTCATCACCACCACCGTATTGCGGAAGTCCACGGTGCGGCCCTGGCCGTCCGTGAGGCGACCGTCCTCCAGCACCTGCAGCAGCACGTTGAACACGTCCGGGTGGGCTTTCTCCACCTCGTCCAGCAGCACCACCGAATAGGGCTTGCGGCGCACCGCCTCGGTCAGATAACCGCCCTCCTCGTAGCCCACGTAGCCGGGAGGCGCGCCGATCAGCCGGGCCACGGAGTGCTTCTCCATGAACTCGGACATGTCGATGCGCACCATGGCCTCCTCGGTGTCGAACAGGAAGCCGGCCAGCGCCTTGCACAGCTCGGTCTTGCCCACTCCGGTGGGGCCCAGGAACAGGAAGCTGCCGTTGGGCCGGTTGGGGTCCGCCAGGCCGGCGCGGGAACGGCGCACGGCGTTGGCCACGGCGGTCACCGCCTCGTCCTGGCCGATCACCCGCTTGTGCAGCTCGTCTTCCATGCGCAGCAGCTTGTCGCGCTCGCCTTCCAGCATCTTCGATACCGGAATGCCGGTCCATTTGGAGACCACCTCGGCGACCTCCTCCTCGGACACCTTGTTACGCAGCAGCTTGGTTTCCACCGGGCCGGCGGCCTCCTCGCGCTCCTGGGCCTGGCGCACCTTGGTTTCCAGATCCGGGATCACGCCATACTGCAGCTCGGACATGCGGTTCAGATCGCCGGCGCGGCGCGCCTGCTCCATGTCCACCCGGGCCTGCTCCAGTTCCGCCTTGTACTGCTGGGCGCCCTGAAGAGCCGCCTTTTCGGCGTTCCAGATTTCCTCCAGGTCGGCGTATTCCTTCTCCAGCCCGTCGATGTCCTCTTCCAGCTTTTCCAGGCGCTTGCGGCTGGCCTCGTCGGACTCCTTGCGCAGCGCCTCGCGCTCCATCTTCAACTGGATCAGGCGCCGGTCCAGCCGGTCCATCTCCTCCGGCTTGGAGTCGATTTCCATACGGATACGGCTGGCCGCCTCATCGACCAGATCGATGGCCTTGTCCGGCAGCTGCCGGTCGGTGATATAGCGATGGCTGAGCTTGGCGGCGGCGATGATCGCGCCGTCGGTGATGTCCACGCCGTGGTGCACCTCGTAGCGCTCCTTGAGGCCACGGAGAATGGCGATGGTGTCCTCCACCGAGGGCTCGTCCACCAGAACTTTCTGGAAGCGCCGCTCCAGGGCCGCGTCCTTCTCGATGTGCTGCCGGTATTCGTCCAGGGTGGTGGCGCCCACGCAGTGCAGCTCGCCACGGGCCAGGGCCGGCTTGAGCATATTGCCGGCATCCATGGCGCCGTCCGCCTTGCCGGCACCGACCATGGTGTGCAGCTCGTCGATAAACAGGATGATGCGGCCTTCCTGCTTGGACAGCTCGTTGAGCACCGCCTTGAGGCGTTCCTCGAACTCGCCCCGGTATTTGGCGCCGGCGATCAGCGCCGCCATGTCCAGGGACAGCACGCGCTTGTCCTTGAGCCCTTCCGGCACCTCGCCGTTGACGATGCGCTGGGCCAGGCCCTCGACGATGGCGGTCTTGCCCACCCCGGGTTCACCGATCAGCACCGGGTTGTTCTTGGTACGGCGCTGCAACACCTGGATGGTGCGACGGATTTCGTCGTCACGACCGATCACCGGGTCCAGCTTGCCGCTTTCCGCCCGTTCAGTCAGATCGGTGGTGTACTTTTTCAGCGCTTCCATCTTGTCCTCGGCGTTGGGGTCGTTGACCGACTCCCCGCCGCGCACTTCCTGGATTTTGTCCGCCAGCACCTTCTTTTTGACGCCGGCGTTCTTCATCAGCTTGCCGACCTCGCCGGTGTCCTCGCAGGCCGCCAGCAGCACCGCCTCGGTGGAGATGTACTGGTCGCCGCGCTGCTGTGCCTCGCGATCCGCCAGGTTCAACAGGCGCGCCAGGTTCTGCGACAGCTGAACATCGCCGGTGAACTGGCCCACGGTGGGTACCTTGTCCAGGGCCATTTTCAGCGCGGTGATCACGTCCGCCGGGCGGGCGCCGGCCTTTTCCAGCAACGGCGCGGCCACGCCGCCCTGTTGCTGCAACAGGGCCAGCAGCAGATGCGCCGGCTCGATGGCCGCATGGCTCTGCCCCACCGCCAGGGATTGGGCTTCGCCGATGGCTTCCTGAAGACGGGAAGTCAGTTTGTCCATTCTCATTCGACTGCTCCTCTTGCGCGCCGGGGCGGCCCCGTGATCGGCGACCGGCCCTCGGCCGACTGTTCAAAAACTGACCTTAAAATGCGGTCTTCCGCGAAGGTTTCAAGAGCAAGGGAACGGGAGATTGACCGGTGTCAAAAAGGATTGGGCGTCAGGCGGGCGCCAGCCAGATCAGACTGGCGAAGCGGCCGGTCTGGCCTTCGGCCCGGTAGGAATAGAAATGGCGGAGGTCGGAAGCGGTGCAGTGGTCGCCGCCCGCGATGTCCCGCACGCCGGCGGCGTTCAGGGAGAGGGTGGCGGCGTGGGTCAGGGAAAAGCGCCAATGGCCGGGCTGGCTGTCGCGCCGGAAGGCGCCGCCGTACTCCGGCCCCAGCTTAAGGAAGGCCCGGTGCACGTCCTCCCCCACCTGATAGGCGCTGGCGGAAATCGCCGGGCCCAGCCAGGCGGCCAGGGGTTCACCCTCCGGGGCCAGGGTGCGCACGGCCCGACCCAGGATACCGGCATGCAGGCCGCGCCAGCCGGCGTGCACCGCCGCCACGGCGCTGCCGTCGGCGCGTGCCAGCAACACCGGCAGGCAATCCGCGGTGAGCACCGCGCAGGGCCAGCCCGCCTGGCCGGTCCAGACGCCGTCGGCCCGGTTGTCAGGGTCGCCGGCGGCGATCAGCCGGTCGCCGTGCACCTGGTCCAGCCAGGCCGGCGGGTGATCCGTGCCCAGCAGCTTGTGCACGTGGCGCCGGGCCTGCTCCACCCGGGCCGCGTCGTCGCCGCAGTTCATGCCCAGATTGAACCCGTGCCAGGGCGCCGGCGAATGGCGGCCCAACCGGGTGGTGACCAGGGTGCGCACCCGGGGGTGGGGGCACCACTCCGGGTGCAGCCACTGGCTGATGTCGGGCAGGGTCATGCGGTCTCCCGATCCGCCTCCAGGGCCTGGATCAGTGCTTGGAAATCCGCCGGCAGGGGCGCCTCGAACTCCAGGTATTCGCCACTGGCCGGGTGCACCAGCCCCAGCTTGCGGGCGTGCAGGGCCTGGCGCGGGAACCGGCGCAGGGTGTCGCGCAGTTGCTCGCTGGCGCCGGCGGGCAGCTTGAGACGCCCACCGTACAACGGATCGCCCACCAGCGGATAGCGGCGGTGGGCCAGGTGCACGCGGATCTGGTGAGTGCGGCCGGTTTCCAGGCGCACCTGCACGCGGGTGTGGGCCCGATAGCGGTCCAGCACCCGGTAATGGGTGACCGCGTTCTTGCCGCCGTGCTCCAGCACCGCCTGCCGTTTACGGTCCACCGGGTGGCGGCCCATGGGGGCGTCCACGGTACCGCCGCCGGTCATCACCCCCACCGCCACCGCCTCGTACTCCCGGTACAGGCTCTTGTCCTGGAGCTGGGCCACCAGGCCGGTGTGCGCCTCCACCGAGCGCGCCACCACCATCAGGCCGGTGGTGTCCCGGTCCAGCCGGTGCACGATGCCCGCTCGGGGCAGGCTGGAAAGGCGCTCGTCCAGATGCAGCAGGCCATTGAGCAGGGTGCCGTCGGCGTGGCCGGCGGCCGGGTGCACCACCAGCCCGGCGGGCTTGTTGATGACGATCACATCGTCATCCTGGTAGACCACCGGCAGTTCGATGGCCTGGGGGCGGTCCTCGATCTCCGGCGCCAGCTCCACCGCCAGGGTCAGGGCCTCGCCGCCGAGCAGCTTGTCCTTGGGTTTGGCCGGGCGCCCGTTCACGGTAAGCGCGCCGTCCTTGATCCAGCCCTGCAGGCGCGATCGGGAGAAGCCGTCGAACAGTTCCGCGGCGGCCTGATCCAGCCTCGACCCGGCGTACTGCTCGCCCACCTGCTCGGTGCGCTGAATTTTCTCGCCGCCAAGATGTCCCATAGTCCGACCTGTGATTACAATAGGCGCACCATTGTACCCCGTCGTACCGAGGAAAAAATGCCGAGACTGATATGGCCGCTGCTGGCCGCCCTGTTGTTGGGCGCCTGCGCCAGCAAGCCGGAGGAAAGCCCGGAACGTACCGAGGCCGCCCAGTATCGCGAGGCGCAGAGCGCCATGGACTCCAATAACTACCTGACCGCCATCGACCGGCTCAAGGAACTGGAGGCCCGCTTTCCCTATGGTCGCTATGCCGAGCAGGCGCAGCTGGACCTGATCTACGCCCACTTCCGGTCCCAGGAATACCCGGAAACCGTGGTCGCCGCCCAGCGCTTCATGCGCAGCTACCCGGCTCATCCGAGCCTGGACTACGCGCTGTACATGCGCGGGCTGGCCAATTTCTACATGGAGCGCAGCTTCTTCGACTCCTTCATGACCACGGACAAATCCGCCCGCGACCTGACCAGCGCCACCGATGCCTTCGAGGACTTCGAGCGGCTGGTGACGCGCTTCCCGGACAGCGACTATGCCCCGGACGCGCGCACCCGCATGGTCTTCATCCGCAATGAAATGGCCCGCCACGAACTGCACGTGGCCCGCTACTACGCCCGCCGTGGCGCCTACATCGCCGCCATCAACCGGGCCCAGTACGTGGTGCAGCATTACCAGCGCACGCCGCTGGTGCCGGAGGCCCTGGCGGTGATGACCGCCGGTTACGAACGCCTGGACCAGCCGGAGCTGGCCGCCAAGAGCCGGCGCGTGCTTCAGGAAAACTACCCGGACAGCGACTACCTGGACGACGATGGCGAGGTGGATCTGGCCTGGTGGCCCAGCCAGCACAAGGGCCTGCTGAGCCTGCTGACCTTCGATTTACTGTGATCAGTCCCCGGGCCGCCAGCCGTTGGTGATCGGGTAACGCCGGTCCTTGCCAAAGGCGCGGCGGCTCACCCGGGGCCCCACCGCCGCCTGGCGGCGCTTGTACTCGTTGCGGTCGGTGAGCTTGACCACCCGGTACACGGTCTCCCGGTCGAAGCCATCGCGAATCACCGCTTCGGCGCTCATGTCCTGCTCCACATAGCGCTCCAGGATGGCGTCCAGCTCGTCGTAGCCGGGCAGTGAATCCGCGTCCACCTGATCCGGGGCCAGCTCCGCCGACGGCGGCCGGGTAATCACTCGCTCCGGAATGATCTCGCTGCCGGCCTTCTGATTGCGCCAACGGGCGATGCGGTACACCGACGTCTTGAACACGTCCTTGAGCACCGAGAAGCCGCCGGCCATGTCGCCGTACAGGGTGGCGTAGCCCACCGCCATCTCGCTCTTGTTGCCGGTGGTGAGCACCACCGAGCCACCCTTGTTGGACAACGCCATCAGCAGCACGCCGCGGCAGCGGGCCTGCAGGTTTTCCTCGGTGGTATCGGTGGCCAGCCCGGCGAACGGTTCCTCGAGAATCTCCATGAACCCGTTGAAGGCGGATTCGATGGGCAATACCCGGTAGTGCACCCGCAGGGCACGGGCCTGCTGTTCGGCGTCTTCCATGCTCATCTGCGCGGTATAGCGGAACGGCATCATCACCGCTTCCACCCGTTCCGGACCCAGCGCGTCCACCGCCACCGCCAGGGTCAGCGCCGAATCGATGCCGCCTGACAGGCCCAGCAGCGCGCCCTTGAAACCGTTTTTGTTCACGTAGTCGCGGGTCGCCAGCACCAGGGCCCGGTACAGGCTTTCGTCCGCTTCCGGCAACGGCAGCATTTCGCCGCGCAGCTTCAGGCCGCCGCTTTCGTGGGCCAGGTCCACCGGCACCAGCGCCTCCTCGAAGCTGGCGCCCTGCACCTGCAGCCGGCCGTCGCCGTCGACCACGAAGGACGACCCGTCGAACACCAGTTCGTCCTGGCCGCCGATCAGATTGCAGTACAGCACCGGCAGGCCGGTTTCCCGGGCGCGCGCCTGCACCTGCTCGATGCGTTCGTCCTGCTTGCCGGCCCGGAACGGCGAGGCGTTCAGGTTGAGCACGCAGGTGGCGCCGGCCTCGGCGGCCCGCGCCGCCGGCTGCGGGAACCAGATGTCCTCGCAGATGGTGAGCGCCAGCCGCTCGCCGCCCAGCTCGAACACGCAGGGCTGGTCGCCGGCCTGGAAATAGCGCTTCTCGTCGAACACCCGGTAATTGGGCAGGCATTGCTTGAAGTACTCGTGGCGGGGCCGGCTGTCGCCGGGGAACAGCACGCCGGCGGCATTGCGGCGCACGCCGTTGCGCACCGCCGGATAGCCGATCACCACCGGCACCTCGATCTCCGCGCCGATGGCGGCCAGCGCCTCGTCGATGCGGGTATTGAGGCTGGGACGCAGCAGCAGATCTTCCGGGGGATACCCGGTCAGCATCAACTCGGGGAACACCACCAGCTCCGCGCCCAGCAGATTGCGTGCTTCCCGGGTGGCGCTCACCACCGCCCGCGCGTTGCCTTCGATGTCGCCGACCAGCGGGTTCCGCTGGGCCATTACGAGTCGCATAGTACCGCCTTTTCTCCGTGGAGCGGTGATTGTACTCTGTAGCCGCCCGCCCTTCACAGATGAGAGCCGGTCGGGTATCAGGGGAGATCCATATGGGGTTGATTCGGCTGCTGATTCTGGCGGCGGTGGTGTATATCGGCTGGCTGCTGGTCAAGCGCCTGCTGCGCGCGTCCGGCGGTGGCGGTCCGGGCGGCAACGGACGGCGCCGCGCCGACGCGCCGCCACGCAGCGAGCGCATGGTCAAATGCCGGCAATGCGGCGTGCACGTGCCGGAAGGCGAGGCCTTTTCGCATCGGCATTTGACGTTCTGCAGCCAGGAGCACCAGCGGCTGTATCTGGAACGGCATGAACGCTAACTGGACGCCGGCGCGCATCTACAATCTCTACCGCATCGTCATCGCCGTGGTGCTGCTGGCGTCGTTCTATCTGAGCGACCGGATGATCGGGCAGCACCTGCCGTGGCTGTTCGAAACCACCGTCACCGCTTATCTGATTCTGACCCTGGCGTCTTCCGCCGCCGATTACGCCCACACCCTGCGCAAGCCCGCCTGGACCCAACCGCTGGCCCTGGTCATCGATGTGCTGGTGCTGGGTTTGGTGGTGCATTCCAATGGCGGCCTGGAGGGCGGCCTGGCGGTATTGCTGCTGGTCAACGTGGCCGCCGGCAACATTCTGCTGCGTGGCCGCCTGGGCTTTCTGATCGCCGCGCTGGCCACCCTCACCGCCATGTTCGAGCAGTTCTATTTCGCCACCCAGACCGGTGACCGGGACCCCTTCCAACTGACCGAGGCAGGCCTGCTGGGCATTGCCTTCTTCATGGTGTCACTGATCATCCAGCAGATCGCCAGCCGCCTGGAGCGCAGTGAAGTAATCGCCGCCCGGCAACGGGTGGCGATCCAGCGTCTGGAAGCCTTGAATCAGCAGATCGTGGCGCGCATGCGCACCGGGGTGATGGTGTTCGACGACGACCACCGGGTGCTGCAATCGAATCCCTCGGCGGACGGCTACTTCGCCCGGGCCATGGCTGGCCAGCACCTGCCCAAGGCTCTGGTGGAGCGCCACCAGCGCTGGCGGGGCGCGCCCCATCTGGTACCGGCGCCCCTGCGCCTGTCCCGGCAGTCGCCGGAAGTGAATGCGCGCTTCGCCGACCTGGATACCGGTCACGAAGCCCTGACGCTGGTGTTCCTGGAAGACACCGCGCGCATCGCCCAGGAAGCCCAGCAGCTGAACCTGGCGTCCCTGGGGCGCCTGTCCGCCACCCTGGCCCACGAAATCCGCAATCCCCTGAGCGCCATCAGCCAGGCCGCCGAACTGCTCGACGAGGACGGTGCCAGCAGCGAGGACGCCCGCCTGCTGGCCATCATCCGCAACCATGTGCAGCGGGTGAACGGCATTATCAGCGATGTGCTGGATTTGTCCCGGCGCCCCCGGGGGCAAGCCGCCCGCTTCCCCGTGGCCACCGCCCTGGAGGAACTCGCCGCCGGCTGGTACCAGCGCGGCATCGCCCGCGACCGGCTGCGCATCGAGCACCACGACGACGCTCTGGAGATCCGCTTCGACCGCAGCCAGTTCCTGCAGGTGGTGGACAACCTGATCGGCAACGCCTTCGACCACGGCGGCGAAGCCTGCCGGGTCACCGTGGACTACGGCCAGCACCCCCGCACCGGCCTGCCCTGGGTGGCGGTGCGCGATAACGGGCCGGGGGTGTCGGACACCGCCGCCGCCCACCTGTTCGAGCCCTTCTACACCACCAGCGACCGGGGCAACGGGCTGGGGCTGTATGTCTGCCGGCAGCTGTGCGAGGCCAACCAGGCCACCCTGGACCATGAGCCCACCCGCCCGGGGGCGCGCTTTGTGATAACCTGTGCCCACCCGGATCGGCAGTTTCAATAACGATGAAGATGAATACGCCTCGCGTTTTGGTAGTGGATGACGAAGCGGACCTTCGGGAACTGCTCGTCATTACCTTGGGAAGAATGAAGCTCGACGCCACCGCCGCGGCCTCGCTGGACGAGGGCCGGCGCCTGCTCGACGGCGGCGCCTTCGACTTGTGCCTCACCGACATGAATCTGGGCGACGGCACCGGCCTGGAACTGATCCGCCACGCCGCCGCCCGGGCCCCGCGCATGCCGGTGGCGGTGATCACCGCCTACGGCAATATGGAAGTGGCCACCGAGGCCATGAAATTGGGCGCCTACGACTTCATCGCCAAACCGGTGGCCCTGGACCGATTGCGTCAGTTGATCGAGGACGGTCTGGGCATCAGCCGTGCCGCCGACGATGAAGAGAGCGGCCAAGGGGAAGACCGCCTGATCGGCCAGGGCCCCGCCATGCGGAGCCTGAAAGAGCAGATTCGCAAGCTGGCCCGCAGCCAGGCGCCGATCTACATCAGCGGCGAGTCCGGCAGCGGCAAGGAACGGGTGGCCCGGCTGATCCACGCCCTGGGCCCGCGCCGGGAAAAGCCGTTCGTGGCGGTCAACTGCGGCGCCATCCCCTCCGAGCTGATGGAAAGCGAGTTCTTCGGCCACCGCAAAGGCAGCTTCACCGGCGCCGTGGAGGACCGCAAGGGCCTGTTCCGCGAGGCCGACGGCGGCACCCTGTTCCTCGACGAAGTGGCCGACCTGCCCCTGCACATGCAGGTGAAGTTGCTGCGCGCCATCCAGGAGAAAACCGTGCGCCCGGTGGGCGAGTCGCGGGAGGTGGCGGTCAACCTGCGCATTCTCTGCGCCACCCACCGGGACCTGGGCGCGGAAATGACCGCCGGCCGCTTTCGCCAGGACCTCTACTACCGGCTCAATGTGATCGAGGCCCATGTGCCACCGCTGCGCGAGCGCCCCGAGGATGTACCCGCCCTGGTGGAACATGTGCTCAAGCGCCTCGGCGAGGCCTGGGAAACGTCGCCGCCGGCGGTCAGCGATGCCGCCATGGCGGCCCTTGCCGACTACGACTTCCCGGGCAATGTGCGTGAACTGGAAAACATTCTGGAGCGCGCCATGACCCTGTGCGAGGACCGGCGCATCGAACCGGAGCACCTGCATTTGCCGGACGGCGGCGGCGCGGCGGTGGAGCAAGGGGGACCGGTGGCGGGCCGCCACCCTCAGCTACCGCTGGAGGAGTACCTGCAGGAAATCGAGAAGCAGGAAATTCTGCGCGCCCTGGACGCCACCCACTGGAATCGCACCGCCGCCGCCAAGAAACTCGGCATGACGTTTCGCTCCCTGCGCTACCGGCTGAAAAAGCTGGAGCTGGATCAGGACGACGAAGCCGACGACGGCTCGAACGCGTAATCCGCCGGGTCCAGCAAGGGGCTTTCCCCGCACATCAGCTGCGCCAGCAGCTCGGCGCTGGCCGGCGCCGACACCAGCCCATTGCGGTGATGACCCACGGCGGCGAACACGCCCCGGGTCCCAGGCACCTCGCCCAGCCAGGGCCAGTCCCGCGCGCTGCCGGGGCGCACCCCGGCCCAGTGATGGTCCGGCCGGCGCGCCGCCAGCATCGGCAAAATCCCCGCCGCCATGGTTTCCAGCGTTCGCCGGCCTTCCGCCGTGGGCGAGGTGGAGGCATCGTCCTTGCGCAATGTGGAGCCCGCCAGCACCGCCCCGTCGGCACGGGGAATCAGATAACCCTGCTCGGTGAGGATAGTCGACGGCACCTGGCCCGGCGCCAGTCGATACAGCAGCATTTCCCCCTTGGCGGGAAACAGCGGCACCGTTACCCCCAAAGCGTCGAGCAGATCCGGGCTCCAGGCGCCGGCGCTGATCAGCAGGGTCGAGGCCCGCCGCCGCTCGCCGTTGTCGAGCCGCACCTCTCCACCCCGCTCACCGGGCCACACCGCCGTGGCCCGGGCCTCGATCCGGGTCACGCCACGTTCCCGCAACCCGGCATGCAACGCTTTCAGCATGCGTGGATTGCGGATGTTTCCGATCTCCGGGAACCACAGCCCCTGGCCGGCGCGACCATCCGGCAGATGCGCGCTCAGGGGGGCGGCCAGGCAGCGCTGATCGTGGGCCCGCGCCCAGGCCAGGCCGCGCTCCGCCTCGGCGCCATCCGCTTCCACCCACAGCCCGCTTTCGCACAGATCCGACGGATCCAGACCGTTGCCCGCCAGTCTTCGCACCAGCTTACGATAGCGCCGCGGGCCGTCCAGGGTGAGCCGGTTCATCGGTTCCGGATAACGCCAGTGATAGAGCGGCGACAGAATGCCACCGCCGGCCCAGGACGCCGGCGGGTGCCGCCGCGGCACGTCCAGCAGCGTCACCCGGCGCCCCCGGTCCGCCAGCTCCAGGGCGCTGAGCGAGCCGACGATGCCGCCGCCAATGATCAGGACGTCGTCCATCGGGGCGTCCACCGTTAGTACATCGACCATAGTGCTGTGTGGTGTTTGGCTGACAGAAAGGGAAGCAACGGTAACACAGGGCGCCCGCCGGCGGGCACGTAAACTGAAACCGGATATTGGGCAAACCGCCCTCGCCTTGCGACGGATCAAGAACCGGCAGGATGCCGACCCGGGCGCACGGCGAAGCCACAGCCGGGAGGCAACGACATGGAAGTCAAAGGATTCACGCTGGTGGAGTGTCTGACCGCCATGCTGGTGGCGGCCATTCTGGTCGGCGCCGGGCATTACATGGGCGCCGAGTGGATGCCCGCTCAGCGGGTGGTCGCCGCCAGCAACGGCGTACTGGGCTTGATGCACCGGGCCCGGGCGGAGGCGTTTACCCGGGGGCCGCTGCTGCTTTGCGACGGCCACAGCCGTTGTGAGCGCTTCGATACCACCGACCGGCTGCTGCTGGCCACCGACCGGGACGACGACGGCCACGTCACCGACGGCGAGGTACTGGAACGGCTGCGCCTGCCCCCCGGCACCACCCTGGAATGGCGGCGCTTCCGGGGTGAGGCGCTACGCTACGGTCGCCGTGGCAACCTCTACTACCAGAATGGCCATTTCCTGATCTGCAACCGTCGCCAGGCCCGCCGCATCGTGATGACGGTGATGGGCACCGCGCGCATCGAACCGGACGACGGCGGTCGCTGCCCGTGACCGGTCAGCGTTTTCCCCAGGCCGGCGAGGAGCCCAGCGTACAGGTACTGCCCTTGCTGAAACAGGTACGCCCCTCGCTGTCCAGCCTCAGCTGACCGTCTCCGCTCTGCGGCCCCTTCGGCGTGGCCACCACGTTGTAGCGCTGGTTGTTGTCGGTCACGTTGACCACCACGGTGTAGTAGTCGTTGTTGGCCAGATCCGGCGCCAGGCTGCCCAGGGCGCCGCCGGCGTCCTTGTAGGAAAAACGGCGCGCCCGGTAACTCTCCAGGGACGCGGCCAAATCCATCAGCTTGCCCTGGTACTCGGAGCGGCGGGTTTCGCGCACCTGGTTGGTGTACGAGGGGTAGGCGATGGCAGCCAGAATCGCCACGATCACCACCACGATCATCAGCTCGATCAGCGTGAAGCCCCGGCTGCGTCCGCTGGCCTTTGTCATTGTTCCGTCTCCTGGGCCGGCGGGAAGTATTCGTTGGCGTCGTTTTTCTTCATCGGGTACCAGCGCTGCTTGCGGAACATGGCGTACTGCAGGTCGACGCCGCCAGGGCACTCCAGACCGGTGCAGAACTGAACCTCGCCATCACCGGGGCCACCGCCACCGCCGTCACCGTCACCGCCACCGCCACTTCCTTCGAAAATGGGAATGATGCTGGGCGGAATGGTGGAGGAATCCAGTTCCTCGCCATCCCAGCTACCGCCATCGCCGTCACCTCCGGAGACGTCGCCGTCGTTGGTGAACGAGCGCGCCTCGCCGGTGAGCAGATCCGCCCGGTAAGCGTAGGCGTTGCCGTAGCGGACCACGCAGGGATCCGCGTCCTGATCCACGTCCGAGGGTTTGTAGGTGGTGAACATGACACTGCCCTGGAAAATGGTCGGTGACGACATGACCTTTTCGCCGGACCGGCGGAACGCTACCCGCCAGCCGTCGCCGGAGCCGTCCAGGGTGGGCGGACTGGTGCCGGCCACATTGGGCAGATCACTGAGCGTAACCACATTGGCGGGCTGGCTGGTGCCGCGGAAATTATGGTCGGCGACCAGGAAGAAGCCTTCTTCGGTGGTTTCATCCAGCGGGTGGGCCCGGTAGCCGGACCCGATGGCCACATAGAGCGTTTCGCTCAGGCCGCTGCGCTGGTAGCCCACCGCCGGGGCCTCGTAGAAGCGACGGTGATCCTGGGCGCCGGTCCCACCCAGGCTGGCGAGCCGCACCACGCCCTCCACCAGATCCGAGTCGCTGTCGCCGGTGTTGTCCAGATTGATGCGGAACAGCTGGCCGCCCAGGTCACCGAAATAGAGGAAGTCGGCCAGCCCGTCCAGGTTCAGGTCCACCACCGCGATCCCCCCGGGCACGCCCCACTTCATGTCCGACACCTGGTGGGTGGCGTTGTCCGAGCCCACCGACCACAGCAGGTCCCCGTTCATGGCATCCACCATGTACACGGCATTGCCCAGATCATCCTTGTTGGCGCGGCTGCCGGCGGTGTCGTGGTCGTCCGGGCTGTAGCCGCCACCGAATACCAGCACCGGTTTGATGGTATCGCCCACCTTCACCCGGGTCAGGGTCGGCGTGGACCAGCTCTGCCCCAGCCGGGCGAAGCCGCTGTCCGGGTCGGCGTCGTCGCTGTCGGCCATCCAACCGCCGCGGATACGCCATTCCAATCTGGGGTTATCGATGTCGGAGACGTCCAGGGCATAGTAATTGCTGCCACCCCGGCGCATGCCGCCGTAGATATACACATCGTCGGCATCACCGTTGCTCTTGGCGGTACGGTAGGCCACCCAACTGCCATCCATCCCGTACAGGCTGCGGATATTGTCCTCACTGAGCGGCGGCGAGCGCACCAGGTCATAGGCCTGCTTGAGCATCTCGTCCGGCATGAAGGCGAACTTCTCGTCACCATTGTCGGTATCAATGGCGTGCAACATGCCGCCGTTGGTGGAGACGAACACATAATTGGTCTGGTCGTCGGCATCGGTGCCGTCGCTGTCCACCTCGTAGTTCACCAGCAGCGGCACGCTGTGCATGGGGTCCGCCCACAGGGTCAGCAGCGCGGCATAGACCTCTTCCTTGGTGTCGTAAGCCGGCACCGCGCCGTGATCGGGAATGCCGAAATCGCTTTCGTCCATATCCTCGAGGCGATCCTCGTCCAGGGTATAGGAGCCGTTGCCGTTCACGTTGCCGATTACCAGCTTGCGGTCGGAAAGCTCCGCCCGGGCACCGCCCTTGCGCACATCCGGGCCATCCGGCTCGCCGTCGGTCCAGTAGCTTTTCGAGGTCTCACGGAAATAACCGGTATCCGAATCCACCGCCCGGTTGCCGTTGGCGTCCACCACCTCGCCATCGTCCAGCCGGTAACGCTTCAGGTTGCCGGGCCAGACCGAGGTCTTCTCCGGCTTGAACATGGCATAGTAGAGCTGGTCCAGGTGCTCCAGCCGGTTGTTCTGGTTCACCGATACGCCCGGGGAAGTAATGGTCTGGGAATCCTCGGCGATCAGATTGAGAATGTCGTTGAACTCAGCGGCCAGTTCGTCGGCGTTGTCCGCCAGGCGCACCGTGTCGGTGCCGCCATTACTGGCCACGTTATTCATATTGGTGACCTGGCTTGAGCCGGCGCCCACGCCGAACGCCACCTGCCAGGTACGCACCGACCGGCCCTTGCTGTTGCGGTCATCGTCCATCAACCAGCGGGCCAGATCCGCCTGGCAGGAGTAGGAGCCGTTGCACCAGCCACCCGCCAGGTTGCGCACGCTGGAGTAATCGGAATCCTGGGTGGGGTCCCCGTCGGTCATCACGATGATGTGGTTGGTCTCGCACTGGTTGTCCATGTTCATGGGCGAGCTGTACTGCGAGGCGGTGTAGCACTGATTGCCGTAACAGGTGATATTCACGGAGCGACGGGGATCATTCTGCAACGCTTCTCCGCGCTTGGCGTAATCGGACGGGGAAAGGCCCATCATGTAGCGGGCCATTTCCGAGTACGCCTCCATGGTGGGCGTATTGGACGTGCCCTGCAGGCCGTTGACCAGGTTCTTCACTTCCTGCCGCGCCGTGGTATCCATATCACTGACCGGATAGAAGACATAGCCGCCGTAGCCATTGCTGTCGTAGCCGCCGTTGAACTTGCCGACACCGATACGCACGCCGTCGCTGAGGCCGTCCACCACCTGGGTAAACGCCTGCTTCAACTGATACATCTTGGTATCGGATCGGGAACAATCCCGGCTGCCCCGGGGCCGGTCGCACATACTCCCGGAGGTATCGATCAGGAACAGCACATTGGCGGTCTGTTCGTTGGACTCGTTGCTGGCGTCGGCCTGGGCGAAATAGATTTCCGTGTCGTCCGCGTAGAGGCAGGTGGGCGCCATCAGGACGGCACCGAACAAACACAAGAAGGCCACGATTCTGTTCATGCTCCCCCCGATCATTCCTGACCAATGTTGTTGAAGTCCGAGGACGCCACCATGCCGCGCTTCAGCGCCTGCTGAAGATGGTGGTCATCCACCTCGAACTGTTCGATTTCCGAGTCGCCCATGATTTCGAAGGTATAGTCGACGATCATGCTACCGGAACCGGTCATGCTGACCTGCCCGCCGGACACCGGCTGCATGCCTTTTTGCCGGGTGCGGGAACCGGCCTGAACCAGCCCTCGGGAATCCATGCGATCGTTGTTCTGGCACGCCGAGAGGCTGACGCCGGAGGCGGTCAGACAACGCTGCATCACCTGCCCATTCAAAAACGGCTGCAACTCCGCGCTGCTCATGGTGTACAGATAACCGAAGGCGTCTTCCACGGCGGATTCCGCGCCCTCGAAGGACATGGCGTCCACCTGGGTCCCGGTGGAAATCTTGGAACTGAACATGCTGGTCTTCATGGCGGTGATGCCCATCAGGGACACGATCACCAGGATCATCAGCGCCACCAGCAGCGCCACGCCGCGCTGGCGGCGGGCGGTATCCAGGTATTTCATATCTCATTCCAGCGGTAGTTGCGGATCGCCACGGTGGTCTGGAACTGGCGGCGCAGCGTGCGACCGGCCTCCACCGTTTCCTCGTGGTCAAGCAGGTAGAAGGTCTGTTCCTGCTCGGTGCCGTCCATGCTGTTCAGGGGTTTTTCCAGCAGCATCGCCACCTTCACCGCCACCACCGGCGAGGTACCGATGTCGTCGGCGGTGACGTAACGGGCGGGGAACGCCACACTGTCCACCGTCTGGTCGATGCCGTAGAGCACCTGAAAGCTGCGCACGCCCTGCAGCAGGATCACGTCGTCGGCGGCCAGATTGCCCCGGCATTTCAGGTTGCCGTCATCGTCCACCCAGTAGCTGTTGATGATCTCGGTGATCGCCGTCGGCGTCAGAGTCTTGCCGGTGCAGTCCGCATCGCCGTGGTAACTGATGGTGAGCCGATCGCTGCCGGCACCGCCTTCCGCCGCCACCGGCATATTGTCGAAGGCGCTGGTGACGATGCCGGCCAGTTCGGTGGCCGCCACCTGATCGCTCATATAGCCGGTCAGCTTCAGGTCCTGGCTGATAAAGCGCATGGCCAGCTGACCCTGTTCCTGGGCCTCGCTCATCGCCTGCTGCAAGGCGAAGGTGCGCTGGTTGGTGGAGAACAGGGACACGGCGGCGGCGGTGATCAGCAGGCCGAGCACCATGGCCACCATCAATTCGATCAGGCTGAAGCCGTGCATCCCCTGGCGTTTCCCTTGCGCTTTCATCGCGCCACCTCCATCACCACGCACTGGCTGCCTTCATCGGCGTTGACCTCACCGTTGCGCACGCACTCGCCGATGTCCTGTTCGCGCCAGGCCACCACCACGCATTGGGTGGGGCCGGAGGCGGCGGCACAGGGTTGCATGCGGATACGACCGGCGGGCAGCAGCACCCCCGCCTGCCACTCCAATTGTTCGATGTCCCAGGACGCCATGTCGTCGCTGTCGCAGGCCGCGTCGAAGCAATCAGAGGGCGGCGCGTCGCCGAAGGCGGCGGTATCGCCGCTCCATTGATCCGGGTCCATGTAGGTGTCGCGGGCGGCGCCGTTGGCCAGCACCCGCTCCAGGGCGTCGCGGGCCAGGGCGGTGGCCTGGGAGCGGGTCTGGGCGGTTTCCGCGCCTTTCAGGGCGCTCAACTGCAGCCCCGCGTAGCCCAGCACGCCGATGGCGAGCACCAGCAAGGCAACCAGGATTTCCACCATGCCCACCCCGGTTTGGTATCGCATACCCCTGTCCATTCCCCCTGGACCTCCTTGCTTACCCACAGGTGATCACCGCATTGTCGATCACGCCGAAGCGGCCGACCCGGATGCGCCGGCCACTTTCCCCGCTGCGATCATCACAGACTTCAAATTCCACTTCCGAGGCGATCAGGCCGGAGGGCAGGAATTCGATCTCGTCGTCCGCCGAGGTCACGGTGACCGTGCCGGCGGGCAGGAAACGCTGATCGCCTTCGCTATCGTCGCCGTCGTAGAACACTTCCCAGCCGTCGTTCCAGGAACTGCCCAGATGACGCAGCACCACCGGCTTGCGCCGGTTCACGGCCTGGGCGCGGGCGGTGTTGATGGCGGTGACCAGGTCGGCGGCACTGGATCGCAGAGCGTTATTGGCGGTGACCGACTGAAACGACGGCACCGCGATGGCCAGCAGCACCGCCGCCAGACCGATCGCCAGCATCAGTTCGATGATGGTGAAGCCCCGCTGTTCAGGTAGGTCGATCACCCCGACACTCCGTTCCCGCATTATGGTGATGACACTGTATCAATTGTAAAACCGCGGGCAACGGGACTTGGACGAGCGGTGCGTTCACCGCTCCGAGCGGCGGAAACCGTGAGCGTAAGGTGATCCAGTTCATGGTTTGGGGCGGATTTCCCCGAGGGTGGGACGCCCCGGGGGCCTCAGCCCCGCAGGGCGCGGGGCATGGAAAAGCGGATATTTTCCTCACGGCCGGGGATTTCATGGGCCTCCTGGCCGCCCAGATCACGCAGACGGGCGACGACCTGATGAACCAGTTCTTCCGGAGCACTGGCCCCCGCGGTAACGCCCACGGACCGTTTTCCGTCCAGCCAGGCGGGATCGATCATGGTGGGATCGTCCAGCAGATGGGCCTGGGTGCCGCAGCGCTCGGCCAGTTCGCGCAGGCGGTTGGAGTTGGAGCTGTTCACCGACCCCACCACCAGCACCAGGTCGCACTCCAGCGCCAGCTGGCGCACCGCGTCCTGCCGGTTGGTGGTGGCGTAGCAGATGTCCTCGCGCTTGGGCCCGAGAATATTGGGGAAACGCGCGCGCAGGGCATCGATGATGCGTGCGGTGTCGTCCACGCTGAGGGTGGTCTGGGTGACGAACGCCAGATTGTCCGGGTCGGTCACGGCCAGGTCGGCCACATCCTTTTCGTCCTCGACCAGGTACATGCGGCCGCCCCGGGAGGTGTCGTACTGGCCCATGGTGCCTTCCACTTCCGGGTGGCCTTCGTGGCCGATCAGGATCGCTTCGCGCCCCTCGCGCGCGTAGCGGATCACCTCCATATGCACCTTGGTAACCAGCGGACAAGTGGCGTCGAACACCCGCAGGCCGCGGCGTTCGGCCTCGTCCTGCACCGCCTTGGAGACCCCGTGGGCGCTGAAAATCACGATGGCGTCATCGGGCACTTCGTGGAGTTCCTCCACGAACACCGCGCCGCGTTCGCGCAGGCCATCCACCACATAGCGGTTGTGCACCACCTCATGGCGCACGTGCACCGGCGGCCCGAACACGTCCAGGGCGCGGTTGACGATTTCGATGGCACGGTCCACGCCGGCGCAGAAGCCGCGGGGATTGGCGAGACGGATTTCCATAGAAACGGCCTGATTGGGAGACGTTTAGCGCTTGCCGGGACAGGGAGCAGCGATGCCCACATTGTCTCCGATCCGCCGGCGGGAAGCCAAGCGGAGCGACTATGAACTGAATTTCACCGCCTGTTCGGGGGCGTCGTGCTCAACGGCCACGATTTCCACCTGAAAGGTGAGCTCGCGGCCGGCCAGGGGGTGATTGAAATCCACCGTCACCCAGTCCTGATCCAGGCCGGTGACCACGCCGGGCAGCTCGGCGCCGGCGGCGTCGGCGAAGTTCATCACCGTGCCCGGCTCCAGCTCCTCGGCGGCGAAGGTAGCCCGCTTGAAATGCTGCACATTCTGCTCGTTGTACTCGCCGAAACCGGACTCGGCGTCGATAAAGACACTGCGCTTGTCACCCGGGCGCAGGCCCAGGATGGCCTTTTCGAAGCCCGGCAGCAGCGACCCATCGCCCCAGGCGAAGGTGGCCGGCTTGCCGTCGAAGGTGCTGTCCAGCTCGGTGCCGTCCATCAGATGCACCGAGAAATGCAGCGTGACGCGGGTTTGCGGGCCGACCCGCAGGTCGTCAGTCATGGGCGCGACGCCCTCCCAGCAACATGTCGAGAATGATCAGTATGGCACCCAAGGTGATGGCGCTGTCGGCGATATTAAAGGCCGGGAAGTGATAATTTCCCCAATAGAAATCGAGAAAATCCACCACATGGCCGAGCACCACCCGGTCGTAGAGGTTGCCCAACGCGCCACCAAGAATCAGCGCCAGGGCCGCGCCCTGCATGCGCTCGGTGCGGAGTTTGCGCAGCCAGCCCAGGATCAGCACCGCGGCGATCAGGGCCACCACGGCGAAGAACCAGCGCTGCCAGCCGCCGGCACCGGCCAGAAAACTGAAGGCGGCGCCGGTGTTGTAGGCCAGGGTCAGATTGAACACCGGCAGGATCTCCAGGCGCTCGTACAGCTCGAAACGGGCCACGATCCAATGCTTGGTGAGCTGATCCAGCGCGATCACCAGTACCGTCAGCCACAGCCAGTTGAGCTGGCCGGGCAGGCCCCGGGCCGTGGCCACGGCGGAGCCGGCTCCCTGGGCGTCGCGCGCCCCCTGGGTGTCACGCCCTCCCTGGGGGTCACGCATAGTCGCGCTCCTCGCCCGGGCCTTCCACATTGGTCACGCAGCGGCCACAGATGTCCGGGTGCGCCGGGTCCACGCCCACGTCCTCGCGGTGGTGCCAGCAACGGGCGCATTTGGTGTGCGGCGACGGCGCCACCTTCACCTTGAGCCCGGCCACGGCGCTGTCCTCCAGGTCCGCCGGCGCCTCGGCCAGCGGCGCCAGGGTGGCGGTGGAGGTAATGGTCACGAAGCGCAGCTCGTCGCCGAGCCGGGTCAGTTGCTCCCGCAGCGCATCGTCCACGTAAAGCGTGGCGTCGGCGGCCAGATTGGCGCGCAACTCCTTGCGGTTGCGCGCCTCCTCGATGGCTTTGTTGACCGCCTGCTTGACCGCCTGCACACGTTCCCAGAACGCCAGATCCATGTCGGCGTTCGCCGGCAGGTCGAACAGGCCGTCAAACCAGGTGGTCAGGAACACGGAATCGGCCTTGTCCCCGGGCAGATGCTCGTGGATTTCCTCGGCGGTGAAGCTGAGGATCGGCGCCATCCAGCGCACCAGCGCCTGGGCGATCAGGTACAGGGCGGTCTGGCAGGAGCGGCGCGCCACCGAGTCCTCCCGGGTGGTGTACTGGCGGTCCTTGATGATGTCCAGGTAGAAGCCGCCCAGCTCATTGGCGCAGAAATTGTGTAGCCGCTGATAGACCTGATGGAACTGGTAGCCGTTGTACAGCTCACGCAGCTCGTCCTGCAGTTGGGCGGCGCGAGCCACCGCCCAACGGTCCAGCGCCAGCATGCTGTCCGGCGCCACCGCGTTGGCCGACGGATCGAAACCGTTCAGGTTGGACAACAGGAAACGGGCGGTATTGCGGATGCGCCGGTAGCTGTCCGCCACCTGCTTGAAAATGTTCTTGGACACGGTCATTTCGCCGCGGTAGTCCGTGGAGGCGATCCACAGGCGCAGGATGTCGGCGCCCAGCTCGTTCCACACTTCCTGGGGCGCGATCACGTTGCCCAGGGACTTGGACATCTTGCGGCCCTGCTCGTCCACCGTGAAGCCATGGGTCAGCACGCCCTTGTAGGGGGCCGCGTCACGGATCGCGGTGCCGGTGAGCAGCGACGACTGGAACCAGCCCCGGTGCTGGTCGGAGCCTTCCAGGTAAAGGTCCGCCGGCACGGTCAGTTCCGGGCGCTGTTCCAGCACCGAGAAATGGGTGGTCCCGGAATCAAACCACACGTCCAGCACATCGGTGACCTTGCTGTAACGCTCGGCGTCGGCGCCCAGCAGTTCCGCCGGGTCGAGCTGGAACCAGGCCTCGATGCCTTCCTTTTCCACCCGCTGCGCGACCTCCTCGATCAGGCGCGGGGTCTCCGGGTGCGGCTCGGAGGTGGCTTTGTCCACGAACAGGGCGATCGGCACGCCCCAGGTGCGCTGCCGCGAAATGCACCAGTCCGGACGGTCGCGCAGCATGCCTTCCATGCGCGCCTGGCCCCAGTCCGGGGTCCAGGTCACCTGCTTTACTTCCTCGCGGGCGCGGGCCAGCAGGCCGCTTTCGCCCAGGCCGATAAACCACTGGGCGGTGGCGCGGAAGATGATCGGCGTCTTGTGCCGCCAGCAGTGCGGGTAGCTGTGGGTGATGCTCTGTTTGGCGATCAGCACGTCGTGTTCCTTGAGCGCCTCGATCACCGGGCCATTGGCCTTGTTCACGTGCAGGCCGCCGACCACCGGCAGGTCGTCGCGGAACACGCCGTTGTCCTGTACCGGGCTGTCCACTTCCAGGCCGTAGCGCTTGCCCACCGCGAAGTCGTCCTCGCCGTGGCCCGGCGCGGTGTGCACGCAGCCGGTGCCGGCGTCCACGGTGACGTGCTCGCCCAGCACCACCGGCACCACGCGATCCAGAAACGGATGGTTCAGGGACAGGTTTTCCAGCACCTGGCCCTGGAACGGCGGCGACCGGTCCACGTTTTCCAGGCCGTAGCGCTCGATCGCCGTGTCCGCCAGCGCTTCCGCCACCACCAGCTGCCGGGCGCGGCCGTCCTGCTCGCCGCTGAGCAGCACATAGTCCACCTCCGGGTGCACCGCCACCGCCTGGTTGGCCGGCAGGGTCCAGGGGGTGGTGGTCCAGATCACCAGCGCCGGGGCGGTGGCGGTGACGCCGGTGCGGGCGGCGAAGTCCGCCGGGTCCACGGCGGCGAAGGCCACGTCGATGGCCGGCGATTTCTTGTCCTGGTATTCCACTTCCGCTTCCGCCAGGGCGGAGGCGCAGTCCAGGCACCAGTGCACCGGCTTGAAGCCCTTGGTCAGCAGACCCTTGTCCACGATCTTGCCGAGCGCGCGGATGATGTTCGCCTCGGTGTCGAAGTTCATAGTCAGGTAGGGATTGTCCCAGTCACCGAATACGCCCAGGCGGATGAAATCCTGCTTCTGCCCTTCCAGCTGCTCGGCGGCGTAGGCCCGGCACTCCTCGCGGAAAGTGCGCGCGTCCACCTTGTGGCCGGCCTTGCCCACCTTCTGCTCCACCTTGTGCTCGATGGGCAGACCGTGGCAGTCCCAGCCCGGCACGTAGGGCGCGTCGAAGCCTTCGAAGCCGCGCGCCTTGACGATCATGTCCTTGAGCACCTTGTTGATGGAGTGGCCGATATGGATCGAGCCATTGGCGTAGGGAGGGCCATCGTGAAGCACGAACTTGGGCCGGCCGGCGGCGGTCTCGCGAATCTTCCGGTACAGATCCTGCTGGCGCCATTGCGCCAGCCGCTCCGGTTCACGGGTGGCCAGACCGGCTTTCATGGGAAAGTCGGTGTGGGGAAGATTCAGCGTCGCCTTGTAGTCCGTCATAGTCCGTCGTCTTGTGCAAAAAAGGCTTTTACCTGCTCCAGGTCCCGCCGCATGGCGGCCTTGAGGTGGTCCAGGCTGTCAAAGTTCGTTTCCGGGCGCACGAAATGGTGAAAATCCACGCTCAGGTGGTCGTCGTACAGGTCGCCACTGTAGTCCAGCAGATGCACTTCCAGGCGGTTCTCGCGGCCGTTCACCGCCGGCCGCGTGCCCAGGTTGGCGGCGCCGGCATGGTGCTCCAGACCGGCGCCGCTGACGCGCACCGCGAACACGCCCTGCAGCGGCGACACCGGTCGTTTCAGGGCCAGGTTCACGGTCGGCATATCCAGGGTGCGGCCGATCTTGTCGCCGTGACGCACCCGCCCGCTGATGCGGTAGGGGCGGCCCAGCAGCCGCTCCGCCAGCACGAAGTCCCCGGCCTCCAGGGCGGCGCGCACCCGCGTGCTGGACACCCGCTCGCCGTCCACCTGACAGGTGGGCGTGTCGGTGACCGCGAACCCGAAGCGGTCGCCGGCCCGGGTCAGGTACTCGAAGTCGCCGTCCCGGCCACAACCGAAGCGGAAGTCGTCGCCCACCACCAGGTAATCGATGCCCAAACCGGCCACCAGCAGATCACGCACGAACGCTTCGGCGGTGAGGCTGCGGAAGCCCTCGGTAAAACGCGCACAGAGTACCTGATCGACACCCTGGTCGCGCAGCGCGATCAACTTGTCGCGCAGGCTCATCAAACGCGCCGGGGCCTGCTCCGGGGCGAAGAACTCCTGGGGCTGGGGTTCGAACAGCATCACCGTGGCGAGCTTGTCGCGGGCACGGGCCTCTTCAATCACCTGCGCCAGGATGCGCTGGTGTCCCAGGTGCACGCCATCGAAATTGCCGATGGTGGCCACGCAGCCCCGGTGCGCCGGCCTCAGATTGTGAATGCCGCGAATCAGTCGCATTCCGCCCTCGTTGCCTTCCCGGCCGCGTGGTGGCCGTCGGTCCGGGAGAAAAGAGGGCCGATTATAGAAATCATCGGCGCAGGTGGCGAGGTCTGAGGCCAAGAATCAGCAGCACCAGCAGATAAATCAGCATACCGGCCACCACGATCAACCCCAGCCAGAGTATCCGCTCGGTCAAGGGCCCTTGCAGCCAGACCCCGGCGAACCGGGCCAGGAAATGGATCGCCGCCGCCATGGCGGCCCCGGCCAGCAGCAACCGCAGCCAGTGGCGGCCCCAGCCCTGCAGCGGCTGGAACACGCCGGCCCGGCGCAGGCCGAGATACAACAAGCCGGCATTGAGCCAGGCCGACAGCGAGGTGGCCAGGGCCAGGCCGGCATGCTGCAGCGGCCACACCAGCAGCAGGTTGAACACCATATTGGCGACCATGGCGATGACGCCGATCTTCACCGGCGTTTTGGTGTCCTGGCGGGCAAAATAGCCCGGTGCCAGCACCTTGATCAGCATGAACGCCACCAGCCCGGCGCTGTAGGCGCGCAGCGATTCCGCCGAGCGCAGCACGTCGTTGGCGGTGAATTCGCCGTGTCGGAACAGGGTGGCCAGCAGCGGCTCGGCGATCACCGCCAGGGCCAGGGCGGCGGGCACCCCGATCAGCAGCACCAGGCGCAGCGCCCAATCCAGGGTGCGGCGAAACGACTGCGGGTCATCGCCGGCGTGCTTGCCGGACAAGCTCGGCAGAATCACCGTGCCGATGGCGATGGCGAACACCCCCAGTGGCAGCTCCGTGAGCCGGTCGGAATAGTACAGCCAGGTCACCGAGCCGGTTTGTAGCAGCGAGGCCAGCACCGTATCCAGGAGCAGATTGATCTGACTCACCGACACGCCGAACAGGGCCGGTGCCATCAGCCGCAGAATGCGGCGCACTCCCGGGTCGCGCCAGGCCATGCGTGGCACCGGCATCAGATTAAGACGCGCCAGAAACGGTAACTGAAACAGCAACTGGACGATCCCGGCGATCAGCACCCCCCAGGCCAACGCCACCGCCATACGGCCTTCGGCGAAGTGCGGCGCCAGATACAGGGCGCTGCCGATCAGGCTCAGATTGAGCAGCACCGGCGTGAACGCCGGCACCGCGAAGCGGTTCCAGGTATTGAGGATGGAGCCGGCGAAGGCGGTCAGGGCGATAAAGAACAGATACGGAAAGGTCAGCCGCAGCATCTCCACCGCCAGCGCCCTTTTATGGGGATCGTCGCCGAACCCGGGGGCGAACACCCAGATCAGCAGCGGCGCGCCCAGCACGCCCAGCAGGGTAACCAGCGCCAGGGTACCGCCCAGGGTACCGGCGACCCGATCGATCAACTGCCGGGTGGCGGCCAGGCTGCCCTCGTCCCGGGCCCGGGTGCGGTATTCGCTGAGCACCGGCACGAACGCCTGGTTGAAGGCGCCCTCGGCGAACAGGCGGCGCAGAAAGTTGGGAATGCGGAAGGCCACGAAAAAGGCGTCGGTGCCGGCGGAGGCGCCCAGCAGGCGGGCCAGCACCACGTCACGGACCAGACCCAGCACCCGCGAGAGCAGCGTCATGGCACTGACCACCAGGGTGGAGGCCAGCAAACCGCCTTTTTTACCTTTCGTTGCCTGCTCGTCCATTCCCGGGTCTCCGTGAAACCGGCCAAGGGTACCCAAAGCGCCGACCGCCCGCCAGAAGCAGCGGCCCCGGCGCGCCAATCAGACCGCGCACCATCCGGGCCCGGCCAGACATTGGCTTAATAAACGGTTTAATATTGACTTCTCAGGTACGGATCGGCATCATTGCGCACCTTCAAACCGGCCCACGGGCACTCGTGCGTCCCGGTTTCACCGAATCAAGCAGATTGATACGGCCTTTTCGGGGCCGGTCAGAGACAAGACAGGAGCAGGACCTTGGCTAACTCACCGCAAGCACGCAAACGCGCGCGTCAGGCGGAAACGCGTCGTCAGCACAACGCCGCGATGCGCTCCATGGTGCGTACGTACCTCAAGAAGGTAAATGCGGCCATTGCGTCCGGCGACCAAGGCGCCGCCCAGGAAGCGTTCCAGAAGGCGACCTCGGTGCTGGACAAGGCCACCCGCAAGGGCAAGTTTCACCCGAACAAGGCCGCGCGCCACAAGAGCCGCCTGAACGCCAAGATCAAGGCCATGGCGGCCTGATCCGGCGCACGCGCTCAGAAAAACCGGCCTCTGGCCGGTTTTTTTATGCCTGACGTCTGGCGCACCGTCGCCCTCCAGAGCACCACCATTTAGAGCACCACCATATTGTCCCGGTGGATCAGCTCCTCTTCGTTCATGAAACCCAGCACCTCGGCGATCTCGTGGCTCTTCTTGCGGCACAGCCGGCGGGCGTCGGCGGCGTCGTAGTTGATCAGCCCGCAGGCCACCCGCTCGCCGTGCTCATCCTCGCAGGCCACCATCTCGCCCCGGGAAAACTGACCGAAAACGTCCACCACCCCCACCGGCAGCAGGCTTGAGCCGGCTTCGCGCACACGCCGGGCCGCACCGGCGTCCAGCACCAGCCGGCCGCGCATGCGCAAATGCCCCGCCAGCCACTGTTTGCGGGCATTCATCGGCGAGGTATCCGGCATCAAGGTAGTGCCGGGGGCGGCGCCGGCCAGCAGCTCGGCGAGCACTTCCGGGCGGCGACCGGACGCGATGGTGGTCATCGCCCCGGAGCGCGCCGCCAGCCCGGCGGCACGCACCTTGGTGGCCATGCCGCCACGGCCCAGGCCGGAGCCGCCGCCGCCGGCCATCCGCGCGATGGCGGGATCGGAGGCGCGCGCTTCGCGGATCAGAGAGGCCTTCGGGTTCTGTCGGGGATCGGCATCGAACAGCCCCTCCTGGTCGGTGAGGATCACCAGCCGGTCCGCCTCCACCAGGTTGGCCACCAGGGCCGCCAGGGTGTCGTTGTCGCCGAAGCGGATTTCATCGGTGACCACGGTGTCGTTTTCATTGACCACCGGCACCACCGCGAAGCCCAGCAGGGTCAGCAGGGTGCTGCGCGCGTTCAGGTAGCGCTTGCGGTCGGACAGGTCATCGTGGGTCAGCAGCACCTGGGCGGTGTGCAAGTCGTGCTTGCGGAAGCAGGACTCCCAGGCCTGCACCAGGCCCATCTGCCCCACCGCCGCGGCGGCCTGCTGCTCGTGGATGGAATCCGGCCGGCGCGCCCAGCCCAGGCGGGTCATGCCCTCGGCGACGGCGCCGGAGGACACCACGATGGGTTCGATGCCGGCGGCGCGCAGCGCCACCATCTGATCCACCCAGACCTGCATCAGCGACCGGTCCAGGCCGCGCCCGTCATTGGTGAGCAGGGCGCTGCCGATCTTGATCACCCACCTAGCGCTCATAGACGATCTCCACGTCGTGATCGTCATCGTCGTCGTCATCATCGCCGCCATTGTCCCGGGCGGCCCGGTTGACGCGCTTGATCTCCTGGATCTTCTCGCGGGCCTCTTGCTCCAGCCGCTCGCGCAGAGCGCGCTGCCCGGCGGCATACTCCGGGTCTTCCTTCTCCCGCTGGCGGCGCTCCTCGATGGCGTTCATCAGCGCGTACACCAGCTCCTCGCAACCCACGCCGGCGGCGGCGGACAGCCGGAACACCGGCCCCTGCCAGCCCAGCTCGGCGACGATCTCGTCGACCCGCTCGGCGGCCTCCTGGTCGGGCAGCAGGTCGATCTTGTTGAACACCAGCCAGCGTTCCTGCTCGGCCAGGGCCGGCGAGAAACGGTCCAGCTCATCGGCGATGGCGTCGATCTGGTCCGCCGGCTCACCGTCCAGCGGCGCAATGTCCACCACGTGCAGCAGCAGCCGGGTACGCGCCAGGTGCTTGAGGAAACGAATGCCCAGACCGGCGCCCTCGGCGGCCCCTTCGATGAGACCGGGAATATCGGCCACCACGAAGCTGCGGTAGCGGTCGGCCTTCACCACCCCCAGATTGGGCACCAGGGTGGTGAACGGATAATCCGCCACCTTGGGCTTGGCGGCGGAGATCGCCCGGATCAGAGTGCTCTTGCCGGCATTGGGCATGCCCAGCAAGCCCACGTCCGCCAGCACCTTCAGCTCCAGACGCAGCCGGCGGACCTCCCCGGGGGTGCCGTTGGTGGTCTTGCGCGGCGCCTGATTGACGCTGCTCTTGAAGTGCACGTTACCGAGGCCGCCGCGGCCGCCCTTGGCCACCATCACCGCCTCGCCGTCGCGGGTCAGGTCCGCCAGCACCTCATCGGTGTCCAAATCCACCACGGTGGTGCCCACCGGCACCTTCAAATAGATGTCGTCGGCGGATTTACCGGTCATCTGCCGGCCCTTGCCGGGCTCGCCGTTGCGCGCCTTGTAGCTGCGCTCGTAGCGATAATCCACCAGGGTGTTCAGGTTGCTGTCGGCGAGCACGTAGACGTGCCCGCCGGCGCCGCCGTCGCCACCGTCCGGGCCGCCGAATTCCACGTACTTTTCGCGCCGGAAACTCAGGCAGCCGTGGCCGCCGTTACCGGCGCGGACATCAATGGTGGCTTCGTCGACGAATTGCATGGGGCGACTCTTCAAAACGGGTGGATGGGTATTCTAGCGTAGCTGCAAGCCGCAGGCGCGCAGTGCGTGGCTGCGGGGTCCCGCCAGTCAAACGCCAGCTGAAAGTTGAAAGTTAAAACGCGGGACAGGCCGGGGTAGCGGCGGGGCCGTGCCCGCGCGCAAGCGGCTTCAAGCCTCAAGCTAAAAACCGACCTCTCAGAGGGGCCTTTCAACTTTTAACTTTCAACTTTTAACTGGCCATTGCCGGCACGGCCCGCCTGTAGCTTGCCGCTTGTAGCTTGCAGCGCCCCCTCCGGGGCCCATAAAAAAACCCCGCGGGCCGGGCCTCGCGGGGCTCTTTCGTGATCCCGGAGGGATCAGGCCACGGGCTCGATCACCACGTACTTGCGGCCCAGCGGGCCCTTGGTCTCGAACTTCACGCGACCGGCTTCGGTGGCGAAGATGGTGTGGTCCTTGCCCATGCCGGTGTTCACACCGGAATGGAAGCGGGTGCCACGCTGGCGGATGATGATTTCGCCGGCTTTGACTTCCTGACCGCCGAAGCGCTTCACGCCAAGGCGTTTACTTTCGGAGTCGCGGCCGTTACGAGTACTACCACCGGCTTTTTTATGTGCCATGTCTCAATCCTCTTGCTGCGTTGCGGATCAGCCCTGGATCCCGGTGATTTTCACCGCCGTGTACCACTGGCGATGGCCTTGCTGCTTGCGGGAGTGCTTGCGGCGACGGAACTTGACGATCTTCACCTTCTTGTGGCGGCCTTGCTCGACCACCTCGGCGGACACCTTGGCGCCGTCCAGCAGGGGCTGGCCCACCTTCACGTCGTCGCCGTCGGCAACCAGCAGCACCTGATCGAATTCCACGGTCTCGCCGGTGGCCACTTCGATCTTCTCCACGCGCAGGGTATCACCCTCTTCAACGCGGTACTGCTTGCCACCCGTCTTGATGACTGCGTACATCTTGCTTGCTCCGGATAGATCCTCACGGGCGGGCTCGCTGTGTTGGGCGAGAGCCGCTTTCGGTGCCCGGCGGATGATGAAAACAGGGTCGCGAAGTGTACGCCAACCCGGCGCCGCGCTCAAGCCCATTTACCGCGGCTTCACGGGCGATGGCTTTTCTTGACTGACCGGGCCCCGCTGCTAGCATTGCCCGCTGTTCACGCCCCCTTTTTTGGATAGCGCTCCATGGATTTCAAGGCCATCAGTTCCGTCGTCGCGGACGACTTCGAGGCGGTGAATCGCTTCATCACCCATCACCTGGACACGGAAGTTCCGCTGATCCGTGAAGTGGGCGACTACATCGTCGATTCCGGCGGCAAACGGCTGCGCCCCCTGGTCGGCCTGCTCAGCGCCCGCGCCTCCGGCTATACCGGGGAGCAGCATGTGGACGTGGCGGCGGTGATCGAATTCCTGCATACCGCCACCCTGCTGCACGACGATGTGGTGGACGAATCCAGCCTGCGCCGGGGCCGCCCCACGGTGAACGCGGTGTGGGGCAACTCCGCCAGCGTGCTGGTGGGCGACTTCCTGATTTCCCGCGCCCTGCAACTGATGGTGGCCCTGGAGGACCAGCGCCTGCTGGAGATTCTCTCGCAGAGCACCAACACCATTTCCGAAGGGGAAGTGCTGCAGCTGATCAATACCCGCGACCCGGATACCACCGAGGGCAGCTACATGCGGGTGATCCACGACAAAACCGCCAAGATGTTCGAGGCGGCGGCGGAGACCGGCGCGGTGCTGGGGGCACGCACGGAAACCGACCGCTGCGCGGATTTCGCCACTTTCGGCCTGCACCTGGGCATCGCCTTCCAGCTGATTGATGACGTGCTGGACTACCAGGGCGACGTGAGCGCCCTGGGCAAGAACGTGGGCGACGATCTGGCCGAGGGCAAACCCACCCTGCCGCTGATCTACGCCATCCAGCACGGCGCGCCGCAGCACGCCGACCTGATCAAGAACGCCATTCGCACCGGCGGCCTGGACCACCTGCGCGAGATCGTCGAGATCGTGCACGACTGCGGCGGGCTGCGCTATACCATCGAGCGCGCCGGCGAACACACCGCCCGCGCCCTGGAAGCACTGGCGCCGGTGCCCGGTTCGCGTTACAAGGAAGCACTGCAACGTTTGGCGGAGGAATCCCTGCGCCGTACCTATTGAGGCTCCTGTTCCACCACCTGTTATGGAGAATGGCATGAAACAGCTTCTCGTCCTGGCCGCCGCGGCGCTGCTGGCCACCGGCTGCGCGCTCAGCCCGCAGCAGATCCAGATCGAACCCAAACCCCAGGTCACGCCGGCCAACTTCGGCCAGAACAGCCAGGTACAGGTGATCGCGGTGGACTCCCGGTCGCAGAAAGCCTTCGGTTCCCGGGGCGGCGTCTACAAGGACACGGCGCTGGTGATGCCCGCCAACGATGTGCGCGAAGCGATCGAGGAAGCGGTGCGTGGCGGCCTGCAGAGTCTGGGCTACAACGCCTTCAATCCGGGCGGCGACGCCACCACCCTGGAAGTGCGCCTGGAAAAGCTGGACTACGTGCCGGAGGAAGGTTCGGTGGTCAACCGGGTCAATCTGGACCTGGTGCTGCAGGCCGAGGCACGCCGCGGCGACACCACCCACACCGGCACCTACAAGAGCAGCACCCAGCACGACCTGCCGTTCACGCCCAACGTGGAGCGCAACCAGGCCATGGTCAATGAGATTCTCAGCCGCTCCATCGAGCGCCTGCTGAACGACCGGGAAATGCTCGACTTCCTGGCCGGCGACGACTCTCCCCTGCCCTCTCCGTAAGCCGCCCGGGTCGACGACTCAGGGATTTTCCGGATGCGCCGACACGGTCGGCGTCTCCGGATCCGGCCAGGTCACCGTGAACACCAGTGGCTGGCAGCACACGTGGCAGTCCTCCACGTATTCCTGATCGCCCTGGGACGGATCCACCAGCGCCTCGAAGTATTCCCAGCAGTGCGGGCATTGCACCGCCACCGGAATCAGTTCCATCAGTCAGGCCTCCTCACGGCGAGTCCGCCGGCAGCCGGATTCGCGCCAGCCAGCCCGGCGCCGCCTCCAGGGGCCGCGGCGTGCCCTGGCCCCAGACCGGGCCCGGCCAGCATTCATCCCCCTCGAAGCGGGCGATCACGTGCACGTGCAGCTGCGGCACCAGGTTGCCCAGCGCGCCCAGGTTGATCTTGTCGGCGCCGGTGACCCGCTCCAGCTCGGCGGCCAGGTGATTCACCGTGCCCAGCAGCCGCGCCTGGTCGGCGGCGGGCAGATGGTGCCACTCGCGCAGCCCGTCCCGTTTGGGCACCACGATCAGCCAGGGGAAGCGGCCGTCGCGCATCCAGCGCAGCCAGCACAGATCGGTTTCGCCCAGCGCGCCGGTGTCGGCGGCCAGGCGGGGATGCAGGGAAGCCATAGATCGATCATCCATCAGATATCCGCAAAAACAGAGCGCCGACACGGCTGGGCAAGACCGGCGGCGTCCCGTAACATGATACGCAAAAATTAGCGCTCACCCGGCGCCGGAACGCTGCCGCGGGGCGCACACTACACGATAAAACACCCGACGAAAAAAGGAACGCCGGTCCGTGACCAGGGAGGGCATTTCACCTTGTAAGGGGGAAGGTCATGGAATGGGTAGCGATCATCACCGCGGTGGCGGTGCTGCAATGCGCACTGTTCAGCTTCGTGGTGGGCCGCGCGCGGGTCAAATACCAGATCCGCGCGCCGGCCATCCAGGGCCATGAGCTGTTCGAGCGCTGCCAGCGCGCCCACGGCAACACGGTGGAACAACTGGCGCTGTTCCTGCCCGGCCTGTGGCTGTTCGGCTGGTACCTGGAACCGCGCGCCGCCGCCGCCCTGGGGCTGCTGTTCGTGATCGGGCGCCAGCTCTACTTCAACGCTTATCTGGAGCAACCGCGCCAGCGCGGGCGCGGCTTCCTGCTCGGCTTCCTGGCCACCCTGACGCTTTTGCTTGGCGGTCTGGGCGGAGCGCTGGCTCAACTGATTTACCGGTAATCGGAGGGACTGCGACCGGTCCAGCGCCGGAACGCCCGGGCGAAGTTGGAGGCATCGGAATACCCCAGCGCCAGAGCGATCTCGTCCACCGAGCGCGGGCTCTGGGTCAGGTATTCCACCGCCAGCCCCTTGCGCAGGTCGTCCAGCAGCGTCTGATAGCTGGTGCCCAGCTGTTGCAGCTTGCGCTTCAGAGTCCGCGACGACATGTGCAGCTCCGAGGCCACATCCTCGACGCCGGGAAAGCCGCCAGAGCCGGCCAGCATGATACGCCGCACCTGGCCAAGCAGCGCCGGCGGCGCCTTGATCTGTTCCATCTCCTGCTCGCATTGGGCGGCCGCCATCTGCGCCAGGCGCGGGTCGGCGAAACGCAGCCGGCGCTGCAGGCGCTCCACCGGGAAGCGCATCTGGCTGTTGGCGCAGTCGAAGAACACCGGCACCGGAATCAGGCCACGCAAACGGGAGAAGTACTCCGGCTCCGGGTAGGAAAAACGCAGCTCACCCAGAATCTCCACATCGGGGATCAGCTGCATGGCCATGAAGTGAAAGCTGGAGAACAGGCTTTCCACCACCAGCGGCGCCAGATCCCCCAACGCCAGCATTTCATTGACCTGCAGCACCGCCCAGTCGCCCTCGGTGAAGCTCTCCAGTTGAATGATGGTGCTGCGCGTGCGGAAAAACTTCACCGCCAGCTCGATGGCGTCGCCCAGGGTGTCGCTGCTCATGGCCGCGTAGCCCAGGAAGCCGTGGGAGGAGAGCGTCATGGAGGCGCCCAGTTCCCAGCCCATCCAGGGCTCTCCGGTAAGCGCCAGGGCGCGACGGGCGAAGCGGTCGAACACGGCGGCGGTGAGGCGCGCCTTGGGGTCCCGCCAGCAGCCGGTTTCGATGGGCAGCCCGGCCAGCGCCCGTTCCTCGCTGACGCCCCGCTTTTCAAGGAATTCCAGCATCAATGCCAGATATTCGGCGGAGATGGTGTAGTCCTCCGCGCTCATTTTTAGAATCGTCATACTTATTGTCCCATGGCCCAAAATGACCAGCCCGGCGTCACCTTACCCATACCTCTTGCATCAAGGCAAGGGCCGCAGCGCCCTACCCCGCCCGCCGGCGGCCAGCGGTGGGCGGCGGCGGGCACCTGGTGGGGTGACGCTGCGGGTCACATCCTGCCGAGGCACGCCCAGCCACCTCGCCGCACGGCGGGCAGCCCCACGCAATCCATTGATGGTAAAGGGATTTACCCGCCACCTCAGAGTGGCACGATTATCGCTTGGCGGACGATTGCTCAGGCGAAGCAGCGCCGGCGGGGGGATCGGACCATGAGCAGAATCATCAGAATGGAACAGCGGTGCCCGGAGACGGCGCTGGACAACCTCAACAGGCTCACCGGACTGGACTTTGAAAGCTGGCCGGAATCCCTGCTGGAAATCGGAGAGGACGTGGTCACCGACAATCTGGAGGCCCCGTCCGGGCCCGAGGGGGGAACGGCGCCGGAACCCATGGCCGGCTACGGCCGCTAGCCAGGCGCCGGACAGGGGCGGGCCCGCGGGGGAAGATCGGGCCCGCCCGGCGGCCGGTGGCCGCGAAAGCGCCGGTCAATAGTTGGAGATCAGCTTGTCCTGAGGGCGCAAGGCGGTGCCCCGACGCTGCATGTACAGCTCCTCGATCACATAGCGCGTGCCCGGATCCGACAGACGCAGGGACAGCTGAACCTGCTCGACGCTGTCCGTGAAACGCAACCGCACCAGCCCGGACAGCAGGGCACTGCCATCACCGCTGACCTCGGCGGCGTCCACCAGCACCGCATGGTGGTTGCTGGTGTCCAGATAACGGACCACCAATTGCAGCGTACCGGGCTGGCCGGACACCCGCGCCCAGGCGGCCACATTGAATTCCGCGTCCCATTGACGGGCGCGGGCGGGGCGTGCGCTCGCCCAGATGCGGCTCGGCACCTTGGCGATCACCTTTTCGATCATAGAGACGTCTCGATCCGGAACTTCGTTAGCGGCGGCGGCCCGGGCGGGGCGAGCAGCGCCCGCGGCGCCACCACAATGGAGTGTACGGCAATGGGGAGTGTACGGCCCGGCCGCCGGTTCCCGCCACGTCCGACTTGGCGCCGGGCCTGAGCGGCTCGTCACAGCCTGCGGACGCAGAGCCTGTCGGATTGTTGGACAAACCTGACCGGACGGCGGCGATCTGGCGCTTAGTATGCCCGCCATCGACGCGACGGATGTGAAGGAGGATACCGCATGTCTGACTCAACCCTTTTGAACCGCGCCCGCCAATGGGGCGACAAACTTTACCTGGCCGGCCTGGGCGCCTACAGCAAGGCCGGCGAGAACTCGGAAGCGCTGTACACCCGCTGGGTGGAAGCCGGCGGCGCCGCCTATGGCGATGAGGCCGAAGGCAAATCCCGGCTGCTGCTGGCCGGTCGCGGCCTGGTGGCGGACACCCGCGGCCTGCTCAATGAGGCGCCACGCAAACGCCATGCGCTGTACGAAGAGTGTGTCGAGACCGGCAAACAGGTCCGCGGCGAAGGCGCGGAAGACAGCAATGAATTCATTCTGGCCGGCGCCGGCGCGGTGGCGTCCTTGCGTGAGCACAGCCGTCGCCTGTTCGACGACTGGGTCAGCACCGGTGAACAACTGAGTGCCGGCAAGCAGCAGGACGCCTGATTCCTGTTTTTCTGCCTGCTTTCCTTTGATGGGACCCTGATCGGGTCCCTTTTTTTATTCCCGCCACGGCGCTAGGCTGATCCGGCTTCCATCGCCAGCGAGCACATCATGGCCAAACGCCGCGACCGGGCCGCCTCCACCGGCGGCCGATTCTGGAAATTGACGGGCATGACCACCTCCATCGCCACCCGCGTGGCGGGCCAGCAGGTGCGCGGCTGGTTCCAATCGGACCAGGACCGTCAGGCCAGCCGCGAGGAACTGATGCGCCACATCGGGCGGGAAGTCGCCGCCACCCTGGGGCAGATGAAAGGCGCGGTGATGAAGGTGGGGCAGATCGCTTCGCAAATGCAGGACGTGCTGCCCCGGGAAATCAGTGAACAACTGGCGGTACTGCAGAACGCCTCCGCGCCGATGCCCTTCCACGTGATCCGGCGGCAACTGGAGAAGGAGCTGGGCGGTCCGGTGGCGGAGCGCTTCGCGGACTTCCAGGAAACGCCGTTCGCCGCCGCCTCCATCGGTCAGGTGCACCGGGCCACCACCCTGGACGGCGAGCCGGTGGTGGTGAAGGTGCAGTACCCGGCGGTGAAAAGCTCCATCGACTCGGACATGAAGCACCTCAAGCGCATTCTCAAGCTGGGCAGCCTGCTGCGGGTGGACGAGCGCGCCCTGGACGCGGTGTTTCGGGAGATCCGCCAGCAACTGGACGAGGAACTGGATTATCACCGTGAGGCGGAGAATCTGCGCCTGTTCCGCGAGTTTCACCGCGCCGATGCCGACGTGGTGATCCCGCGGGTGTTCGAGGCACTGTCCGGCGCCACCGTGCTGACCCTGAGCCTGGAAGAAGGCACGCCGCTGGACCAGGTCAACGACGACAACGGCTTCGACCAGGACCTGCGCAACCGGCTGGGGGAACGTCTGTTCGACCTGCTCGCCCGACAGATTTTCCAGCTGCATGCGGTGCACTGCGACCCGCACCCGGGCAATTTCGCGTTCCGCAGCGACGGCAGTATCGTGTTCTACGATTTCGGCGCCGTGAAGCGGCTCCCCGAGGAAGACGTGGCGCTGATGGCCACGCTCACCGACGCCGCCCTGCAACGGGACTGGGCGCGCCTGGATCAGGCGCTGCTGGAGATCGGCGCCCGGCGTGCCGACACCCGGGTCGCCGACAGCTTCTACGACGCCTGGGTGCCGGTGCTGATGCAAGGCGTCGCCGACACACCCTACGACTTCGCCACCGCCCGGGTTCATCAGGAAGTGGTCAAGAAAGCCCGGACCACCCCCTGGGAGGACATGCTCAAGTTCCAGCCCAGCTCCAGGACATTGCTGGTGCAGCGCGTGGTGGGCGGTCATTACTGGACCTTGAAGAACCTCGGCGTGGCCAGCGCCCTGCGGCCACGGCTGCGGCGCATCCTTGACGAACGGGCCGCCTGAGCGCCGTAACGTAAAACGCCGGCGGGGACGCCGGCGCCAAGGGTCGGGCGGCAGACCGGATCAGAAAGCGGACCGCAGGCCCACGCTGATGCCGGAAATCTCCTCGTCGTCCTGATCGTAGTAGCGCATGTATTCCAGGTTGGCGCCGAAGGTGTCGGTCAGGTTGAAGTCCAGGCCGGCCCCGTAGGATTCGCCCTCGTAGTGCTCATCCTCGTTCACGGAATAGTCAATGCCGGCCACCGTGCCCTGCGCTTCGACGGTGCCTTTCATTTTGCTGTAGCCGCCGACCACATAGGGGTGCACCGTTTCCGAAAGCGGCGCGGAAAGCTTCAGATAGGCGCCGTACATATGGTCCAGATCGAAATCGAGAATGCCCTTGGAGTCATCGCTGACCCCCATGCCACCACGGGCTTCCACCCCCAGGTAGTCGTTGAACTCGAAGCCGGCACGTACCACCGCCGTGTCCAGTTTGAGGGTATCGGTATCGTACTGGTCATTATCGTACTGTACCTGGGTATAGTTGGCGCCGATGTACGGCCCCGCCGCGAAGGCACCACCGGCGACCAGCGAACAGGACAACACCATCACCTTGCCGAGAATTCTGACCTTCATTTGCGTCTCCTCTTGCTTGAGCGGTCCGGAAGATTTGACCCGAAGGGCTTGGCGTTGCTCCGCAAGCCCCGTTAAATACGGTAAAAGGAGCGTGACAAGAATCACATCAGTACTGCGCCAGGGGGAAGGGACCATGAGGCGGCTACTTGCAAGACTCGCCCTGGTCGCGCTGGCCTGGGCGCTGAGTGCTCCGGGCAGCGCCCTGACATTGGAGGGCGGACGGGACCATTACGACGCGGCACCGTCACTGCGCTGGCTGGATGCCCGGGAGAACCGGCTTGATCCGGAGCAGGCCCTGGCCCTGCTTCTCGATGGCGGCGGGCAGCGGCTCTCCGACACCTACCCAACGCTGGGTTTCCGGGACGGCGACCAGTGGTTCCTGTTGCCGCTCACCAACCGCGCCGCCGGCGACCTGTGGTACCTGCACGCCGCGCGCCCCCATCTCGACCGGCTGGATCTGTATCTGTTCGACCAGCAGGGACGACGGCTGACCCACTGGCGCGCCGGCGACCGGGTCCCCTTCGCGGAACGCCCCCTGGCCCACCATCAGTTGATCTTTCCGCTGACCCTGCCTCCCGGCGAGCCGCGCCTGCTGCTGTTCCGGGCGCACGGGGCCAACGTGATTGATTTCCCGCTGTCGCTGCGTACCCCGGACAACTTCAACCTGTTCGACGGGCGCTGGAGCTTCTTCAATGGCTTCTACTTCGGCGCCATGGCCATCATGTGCCTGTTCAACCTGCTGATCTTTCTGTCCATCCGCGAACCCAGCTATCTCTGGTACGTGCTTTACCTGGGCATCTTCGGCCTCAATCTGTTTGCCCGGGAGGGGCTCGGATTCCGTTGGCTGTGGCCCGGCGCCCCGGAGTGGAACCATCTCTGTCTGGCGGTGCTGAACCTGCTGACACTGGCCTCGGCCATGCTGTTTTCCTGCTCCTTTCTGGAACTGCGGCAACGGGCCCCGGCGCTGAACCGGGGACTGACGCTGATCGCCGCGGCCCTGGCACTGATCGCTCCGCTGGCGCTGCTCAACTTCCACTTTTTCATCCAGTTTTCCTCGGCCATCGTGTTCCCCTGGCCCTTCGTCGCCGCCGGCCTGGCGCTGTGGCAGATCCGCCGGGGCTATCGACCGGCCCTGTTCTTCCTGATCGCCTTTGCCGCGGTGGCGGTGACCTCCACCATCTACATTCTGAAAACCTTCAACCTGATCCCCGGCCATTGGATGATCGAGAACGCCCTGCAACTGGGGACCTTCGTCGAGGCGCTGTTACTCTCCCTCGCTCTGGCCCACCGCATGACCACCCTGAAAAGCGAGAACGAGCGCATCCAACGGGAAGCCAACGAGGCCCTGGAGCGGCGTGTGGAGGAGCGTACCCGCGAGCTGAACGCGGCGCTCAGCGCCCGCGGCGAGTTCCTGGCGGTGATCAGCCATGAGATTCGCACGCCGCTGAACAGCATGATCGGTACCGTGGACATACTGCGTGACTCACCACTGGACGACAGCCAGCGGCGCCATCTCCATGTCATTGAGCAGTCCGGCGCCACCCTGATCAATCTGATCGACGACGTGCTCGACTACTCCCGCCTGGACGCCGGCAAGATGCCCATCGAGCAAACGCCGTTCGATCTGCCCGGCCTGCTTCAGGAATGTACCGCCCCGTTTCAGCAGGCCGCCCGCCGCCAGGCCACCGAACTGCGCCTCACCCTGGACCCGTCGCTGGGCGGGTACTGCGTGGGCGACCCGGTGCGCCTGCGGCAAATCCTGGTCAACCTGATCAGCAACGCGGTGAAGTTCACCGACGACGGAGCCATCGACGTGAGCGCGCGGCGCGAAGAGGCCAACCGGGACTATGTGCTGTTTGAAGTGAGCGATACCGGCATCGGCATCGCCGTCGATCAGCTGCCCAAGCTGTTTGCCTTTTTCCAGCAGGCAGGCCCGGGCGGCCGGCGCCGTCACGACGACGGCGGCAGCGGGCTGGGGCTGGCCATCTGTCGCCAGCTGGCGGAGATCATGGGCGGTGAAATCGGCGTCACCAGCGCGGAGCACCAGGGCTCCCTGTTCTGGTTCCGCCTGCCGTTGCCCCCGGCGGCGGCGGACGAACGCGTGCCAGCGCCGCCGCCCCTGGAAACCGGCCCCGGCGCCCGCTTGCTGATCGTCGACGACAATCACGTCAATCTGCTGGTGGCCGAGGGCCTGTGCCGCAAGCTCGGCCACGACTGCGAGACCGCGGAGAGCGGCGCCGAGGCGCTGGCCACTCTGCTGGCCCGGCCGGACGGCTTCGATCTGGTGCTGATGGATTGCGAGATGCCGGATCCAGACGGTTTCGAGACCACCCGGGCCATCCAGCGATTGCAACGGGAGGGGCGCCTGCCGGTGATTCCGGTGATCGCCCTGACCGCCCATGCGGTGCCGGAAAAGATCGCCGCCTGCCACGACGCCGGCATGGTCGGCCATATCGCCAAGCCGGTGAACCTGCAGCGCCTCAACCAGGCGCTGAGCGCCGCCCTGCGCGGCATCGTGGCTAGCCGTTCAGATTCCGCAGCAACTCATCGGTGAAGCGGCGCAGGTCATTGAGCGAACCGCAGCGCCGGGCGGCACGGCAGTACGGCAGATAGCTGGCCATGATGGCGTCGCCGCTGTTCCAGCGGGACGGCGGCTCCGGGTTGAGCCAGAACACCTGCCGGGCACGGCGGGCAATGTCCGCCAGATGCCGTTCGCCGGCGGGCAGATCATTATTGCGGGCATCACCGAGGATGATCAGCGTGGTCTGCCGGTCGATCTCGCCCCGGCAGGCGGCCTCCAGCTCCTTGAACATGGTGCCGTAGTCGGTGCCGCTGCCGGATACCCGATCCAGAATACGCCCCACCGCCACATCCGGCGGGTAGCGCTCGAAGTCGTCGGTGACCTCGTCGAAGCGGGCGGCGAAGGCGAAACTGCGCACCCTGGGCAGCACGTCGGTCATGGCGTAGAGAAACTGAAGCAGAAAGCGGGCCGCGTCGCGCACCGAACTGGACACATCGCACACCACCAGCACCTTGGCGCGGGTGCGCCGCCGCTGACGCCAGTGCAGCTGCACCGGCACCGCGTTATAACGCAGGCTCGCGGCCAGGGTGCGGCGCGCGTCCAGGGCCCCACGGCGGGCTTTCTTCTGACGGCGCTGGTGGGAACGGGCCAACCGCCGCGCCATACGCCGCACCAGCACCTGAACCTGCTGGAATTCGCGCAGTTCGCGGAACGGGGCCGCCTGCATGCTGTGTTCGCGGAGGGCGCGGCCATGGGCACGACCGTGCAGATCGTATTGGCGCCGAACGTGAGCCATGGCGCGCTCGCGCACCCGGCCGCGCCAGTCGCGCAGCGCCTCGGCGCGCTCCCCGTCACCGGGGCGGGCGGAGGCGTCCAGGCGCAGAATCTCGTCGTCCACCGCCCCCATGCCCATGTTCATCAGCAGACGACGGGCGAACAACCCCTGCTGGGTGATCACCTGCATGGCGGTGAAGTCGATCTCGGCGGCGGCCTGGGCAAGGGTCTGCTCCAGGGCGGTGTCGCCTTGCGCCACCAGCTCGGCGGCCGGCCCCGACAGGGTCTCCGGGGCCAGCGGCGCCGGCGCGGCCTGGTCGGCTTCGCCCGGATCGGCACCGTCGTCCTGCTCCGGGCCCGCGCTTTCAAACCGGAAAAACGCCGCGAAGCACCGGTCGAAGTCCGGCCGCTCCGCCTGGCTCTTCACCAGCGTCAGCGCCAGGGTTTCGCGGAAGCGGTCCCGGTCGCCGTAGCCCACCAGGGCGGCGGCGCGAAACGCCTCCTCCGCCTCCACCGGGGAAATGCGCACCCCGGCGCCGCGCAGGGCACGCACGAACTCATGCAGGCGCCGGCTGGCCATGGTTCAGCGGGCGCGCCGGGCGCGGAACCAGTGGGGCAGCAGCTCGCGGGCCAGCTCCGCGTCCTGCTCGTTCTTGAGCACCAGCGTCAGGGTCTGCTCGACCAGCTCCGGCTCCAGGCTGTCCGCGTGCAGCAGCACCAGGGCCCGGGCCCAGTCCAGGCTTTCCGACACCGCCGGCAGCTTCTTCATGTCCTGTTCGCGCAGATGCTGGATAAAGTCCACCAACTGGTCGCGCAGCTGGTCGTCCAGCTCCGGCACCCGCTCCGCCAGAATGCGACGCTCCAGCGCCGCGTCCGGATAGGGAATGTACAGATGCAGGCAGCGGCGCTTGAGGGCGTCGGACAGCTCGCGCTGGTCGTTGCTGGTCAGGAACACCAGCGGCTGGTGGCGGGCGCGGACCGTGCCCAGCTCGGGAATCGATATCTGGAAGTCGGAGAGCAGCTCCAGCAGAAACGCCTCGAACTCCTGATCCGCCTTGTCGATCTCGTCGATCAGCAGCACCACCGGCTCGTCGGCGCGCAGCGCCCGCAGCAGCGGCCGGGGCTCCAGGAAGGTGTCGCTGTAGAACGCCTCCCCCAGGTCGCCGAGCCGGCGCATGCTCTCTTCCAGGCTGTCGGTGTCCGCCAGGGTGCCACTGAGCTTGTCGCGCAGCAGCTGGGTGTAGAGCAACTGCTTGCCGTACTTCCATTCGTACAGGGCACGGCTTTCGTCCAATCCCTCGTAGCACTGCAGCCGGATCAGCGGCGCCTCCAGAAAGGCGGCGGCGGCCTTGGCCAGCTCGGTCTTGCCGACCCCCGGCGGGCCTTCCACCAGCACCGGCTTGTGCAGCTGGGCGGCCAGATACACCGCCAGGGCGGTGCGCGCGTCGCAGATGTAGCCCTGACGGGCGAAGCTCTGCGTCACGTCGTCGACGGAATCGATGCGTGTCTTCATGGCAGGAACCTGTTCAGAGCGGAGGTCAGTGCAGGACGGTGTCGTCCGCCAGGGCGGAGGGCGCCGGACCGGCGGGCGGCTCCTCGCCATCCTCGGTGACGTCGAAGCGCAGGGAATGCACCTCGCCGTCGATCATGTCCGGAATGCGGTCGAGAAAGTCGTCCAGGTGCTCGGAATCGAAATGGCGCTCCAGGGCGTCCAGGTCGGTCCACTGCTGCCAGAGCATGATGACCCGCGGGGCGTCCGCCTTCACATAGACCTCGTAGGACAGGCAGCCCTGCTCGTCGCGTGCCTGCTGCGCCAGTTCCTGCGCCAGGGCCACGGCGCTCTCTCGCAAATTGTCGCGAACCGGAATCAAACCTTTGACAATGACCATACTGCTCGGAAGGGTGAAAAGTGAACCCGGCAGTATAGCACGGATCGCCCCTTCTGGCGCCGCTCACAGGGTGGATCGGAAGGCCACGGAGTCGCCCAGGGGCGCCCGTCCGACCCGGGTGCGGTTGGCGGCCACCGCCTCATCCTCATAACCGAAGCTGATGCCCACCAGGATCGCCGTGGAGTCCGGCTCGCCGAACACCTCCCGCACGTCGTTGGGGTAATAGCGCATGCTGCCCTGGGCGCAGCTGCCGATGCCATGGGCGGTGAGGGCCAGCATCAGCGACTGAATGTACATGCCCACGTCCAGCGCCACGGTGGGTCCGAAACTGCGCTCCATACCGATGAACACCACATGGGGCGCGTCGAACAGCTCGAAGTTACGCAGCTGCGCGCGCAACCGACCGGGCTTATCGTCCCGGGCGATGCCCATGCTGTTGTAAAGCTCCACCGCGCAGTCCACCTGCCGCTGGCGGTAGACGCCCTCGAACTTGCCCGCATTGGGCTCGAAATCCGGCTCCATGGGCACCCCGGCGGCGACCTTGTCGACCATGCGGCGGCGCAGTTCGTCGCGCACCTCGCCGGAGGCCACGAACACTTTCCAGGGCTGGATGTTGCAGTTGGACGGCGCCAGCTGGGCCAGCTCGAACACCTCCCGCAGTACCGCCTCGGGCACCGGTTTGTCGAGAAAGCCACGGACCGAGCGACGGCGGCGCAGGGCGTCCGCCAGGGTAACGGTTTCCGGAGTCATGAGCGTCCTTCTTATTCTGGGAACGGGTTCCGGGGAACAGGGTTCCGATGAAAATGGAATCGCATTCCATCGTAGCGCTTTGCCGGGAAACTACAACCGGCCCGTCGCCGGGGCCCTGGCCCTTTGCGCCCCGAGGGGGCATCATCGAAGCGAGTCTGGACCGCAGCCCGAGCGCCGCCAGGGAAGTCGTCATAAAAAGGGGGATTGCCATGAACTACTTCGTCACCGGTGCCACCGGTTTTATCGGCCGCTTTCTGGTCGCTCGCCTGCTCAAGCGCGACAACGCCCGGGTGTTCGCCCTGGTACGCCCCGGCTCGGAATACAAACTGGACGCCATGCGCCGGCGGCTGTGCGTGGAAGAGAGTCGATTGGTGCCGATCAGCGGCGACCTGACCAAGAAACTGCTCGGCGTCAACAAGCGCGACCAGGACGACCTGGTCGGCCAGATCGATCACTTTTTCCACCTCGCCGCCATTTACGATCTGAACGCCGACGAGAACAGCCAGCGTTACATCAACATCGAAGGCACCCGGCAGACCCTGAAGCTGGCCGAGAAACTGGACGCCAAATGCTTCCACCATATGTCCTCGGTGGCCGCCGGCGGCCTCTACGACGGCACCTTCACCGAGGACATGTTCGAGCAGGCGGAGGGCCTGGACGATCCCTACCTGCTGACCAAACACGAGGCCGAGGCCCTGGTGCGCCAGGAGAGCCGCATCCCGTGGCGCATTTACCGACCGTCCCTGGTGGTGGGGCACTCCCAGACCGGCGAGATGGACAAGATCGACGGCCCCTATTACTTCTTCAAGCTGATCCAGAAGATCAAGGATTTCCTGCCCAACTGGGTTCCGCTGGTGGGCCTGGACAGCGGCCATTTCAACATCGTGCCGGTGGATTTCGTCGCCGACGCCCTGGATCACATCGCCCACCGCAAGGACGGCAACGGCCAGTGCTTTCACCTGACCGCCGACCGCAGCTACAACTTCGGCGAGGTGATGGACATCATCGCCAGTGCCGCCCAGGCCCCCCGCATGCCGGTGCGGCTGGACGGCAAGGTGTTCGACGCGGTGCCCGGCTTCGTGCGCAAGGGCGTCAGCGCCCTGACGCCACGCATGCTGATCAATCAGGCGCTGGAAAACCTGGACATTCCACCGTCGGTGATCAAGTTCCTGGCGTTTCCCACCGAGTACGATAATCAGCGCACCCGGGCCGCCCTGGAGGGCAGTGGCATCGAGGTGCCGGAGCTGGAAAGCTACATCCAGCAGCTGTGGGATTTCTGGGAGAACCACCTGGATCCGGATCGCGACAGCCGCGAGGACGAGTTGCAGCCGCTGCCGTCCCTGCCGGAACGGGTGGAGGACAAGATCGTGCTGGTCACCGGCGCCACCTCCGGCATCGGCAAGGCCAGCGCCCTGAAGCTGGCCCGCGCCGGCGCCACCGTGCTGGTGGTGGCGCGCACCCCGGAAAAACTGGAAGAGACCCTGCACGAGATCAAGCAGCTGGGCGGCACCGCACGTGCTTACCGCTGTGACGTCTCCAACACCGACTCGGTGGATGAGCTGGTGGAGAAAGTGCTGGCCGATTACGGCCGGGTGGACATCCTGGTCAACAACGCCGGGCATTCGATTCGCCGCTCGGTGGTGCACTCGTTCTACCGGTTCCACGACTTCGAGCGCACCATGCAACTGAACTACTTCGGCGCCCTGCGATTGATCATGAAGCTGCTGCCGGGGATGATCGAGCGCGGCTTCGGCCATGTGATCAATATCTCCAGCATCGGCGTACTCACCAACGCGCCGCGCTTTTCCGCCTACGTGGCCTCCAAGGCGGCCCTGGATTCCTTCACCCGCTGCGCCGCCAGCGAGCTGGCGCATCAGGGCGTTCACTTCACCACCATCAATATGCCGCTGGTGCGCACGCCGATGATCGCGCCCACCAAGCTCTACAATCACGTGCCCACCATCAGCCCCAACCAGGCCGCGGACATGATTTGCGACGCCATCGTACGGCGTCCCAAGCGGATCGCCACCAGCCTGGGCGTACTTGGCCAGGTGATGCATTTCATCACCCCCAAGGTCACCGAGACGATCATGAACACGGGCTACAAGATTTTCTCCGATTCCGCCGCCGCCATGGGCCGCAAGGAAGCCACACCGAAGAAGATCAGCCGCGAACAGGCCGCCTTCTCCCGGCTGTTCAAGGGCATTCACTGGTAGGGAATCAGGAATAAAAAAAGGCCCCGCCAGGCGGGGCCGATAATCCGGTGTTTTTCCGGAAGCATACGCAGCGGGACGTTGCCGCCCCACACGCATCATGCCCCGGTCGGGGCCGCCGGCTCTTGATCCAGGTCAGCCCTTGTCGCAGCTTTTGCCCGGACCGCCGTTCCGCTCCAGCTTTTCATGCAGAAAATTGAGCAACTCCCGGTTCACCTCCACCGCCTGCTCCATCTGGATCCAGTGGCCGCAGCGGTCGATCATCACCGTGGTCAGGTCGGGTACGTAGTCGGGCATGCGCGCCAGCGCCTTCTGGCTGAACAGTACCACCGGATCCTGCATGCCACCCAGAAACAGGGCCGGTGCCGCTATCGTCCAGGCGTCCTCGTCGCGGCTCTCCGCCCAGGAGGCGTCCATGGCCCGGTACCAGTTGAGCGCGCCGGTGAAACCGGTCTTGCGGAAGCGGGCCACGTAATAGGCCAGATCCTCGTCGCGCATCCAGCGCGGCGGCGTGGCCGGCGGCCGCATGGCGGTCAGCACCCGGGTATCGTCCGGCGCCACCCGGAAGTCGTCGATGCCGTCCGCGGAAAGACTGTGGAACATGCGCCGCAGGCTGCTCTCCACATCGGCTTCCAGCTCCTGCTCGGGCAGATCCGGCTGCTGAAAATAGAGCATGTAGAAGAAATGGTCGCCAAACAGCTCACGCATGGACTCGGTGGGCGGCTTGGGCGCCGGCCCGCCGTAGGGCACCGACAGACCGGCCACGGCGGCGACCCGGTCCGGGTGACGGCGGGCCACCTGCCAGGCCAGCATGCACCCCCAGTCATGGCCGACCAGCACCGCGCGGGGTGCGTCCAGAGCGTCCATCAGCGCAATCACGTCCGCCACCAGCCGCGATTGACGGTAGGCGTCCACCTCCTTCGGGCCACCGGTCTCCCCGTAGCCGCGCAGGTCCGGCGCCACCGCATGGTAACCGGACTGCGCCAGGGCCGGCAGCTGGTAGCGCCAGGACGCCCAGCATTCCGGAAAGCCGTGCAGGCAAAGCACCAGGGGCGCGCCCGGCTCGCCCGCCTCGGCAACGAAAAAGTCCAGTCCATTGGCGTGCACACGCCGTTCGCGAATAAAAGCCATGCTGTTGTCGACCTTGTGGTGGTTTCCCCGGGGCCAGTCTGGCAATGTGACACTGCGCAATCCCCCTGACAAGAGAAGCCGTTACGGTAGCGTCCGTGAACACACCCTCAGAGCACGACAACCCCGGCGAGGCGGCCGCGAACCGGTCCGGCAGTACGCTCCGGCGCCGTTTCGACGCGCTGATCCGCCCCTATGTGCCGTCCTATTTTCCGGTGGCCTGGAAAATGGGCCTTTCGATTTCCGCACTGATTCTGGTGGGCATGACCCTGTTGGGCGTGTTTCTGCTCAATGACCAGTTGCAACGCATGCGCCAGCAGGCCGACAGTTTTGGCAGCGCCATCGCCGCCCAACTCGCCCACACCGCCCGCGAGCCGCTGCTCGCCGAGGACCGGTTTCTGCTCAAGGTGCACATCAACAATCTGGTGCGCAGCGACAGCGTCCATGGCGCCGCCCTGTTCGACCGTGACAATACGCCCATTGATCAGGCCGGCGACCTGCCGCCTCGGGCTCTGCTCGCCGATGGCACCGTGCAGCGCTGGCGCGACCAGGGCGAGGCCATGAGTACCTATTTCGCGCCGGTGACCGTGGAACAGAGCCGGGTGGGCGCGGTGGCGGTGACCCTTTCGGACCGCTCCATCACCGCCGCCCAGCGGCAGGTGCGCGACACCATGATCACCGCCACCCTGGCCATGGGCCTGCTGGCCATCATCGCCTCGTTTCTGATCAGCCGGCGGCTGGCCAAGCCGATCCACAATCTGCTGGCCGCCACCAGCGCCTTGCAACAGGGTGACTTGAAATACCGCATTCAGGAACGCCGCAACGACGAGATCGGACATCTGATCGAGGCCTACAACAGCATGGCCCACGACATGCTGGAGAAGGATCAGGTGGAGCGGGTGCTGCAGCGCTTCGTCAGCCCGTCGGTGGCGCGCACCATGATGGCCAACCTGGACCAGGTCACCCTGGGCGGCCGCGATGTGGAAGCCACCGTGGTGTTCGCCGACATCGTCGGCTTCACCCGCCTGTCGGAAAGTCTGGCGCCGGAAGCGGTGGCGGACATGCTGAACGTCTACTTCGGCGCCATCACCGCGGCCACCGCCTTCTATCGCGGCACCATCGACAAGTACATGGGCGATTGCGCGATGATTGTGTTCGGGGTGCCCGAAGAAGACTCCGAGCATCTGTTTCACGGTCTGTGCTGCGCGGTGATGATCCAGCGGCTGGTGAGCCGGCTCAACGAGCACCGGGCCCGGCGCGGCCAGACCACCGTGGAATTTCGCATCGGCATGAATTCCGGCGCCATGCTGGCCGGCAACCTGGGCTCCCGGGACCGCATGCAGTATACGGTGGTGGGCGACGCCGTGAACCTGGCCTCGAGGCTGTCGAACATGGCCGGGGCCGGCGAGATCATCGCCGCCGCCGCGCTCATCGACGACCCCAATATCGGTTCCCGGGTGCGAGCCGCGGAATACGGACGTATGCGCGTGCGCGGTCGCAACGAACCGGTGCTGACCTACCGGGTGGACGGTGTCCACGCCCTATCGGAGACCTTGATGGAGCAGCGCATCGCCCGCTTCCTCGCCGAACACTATGTGGAGAGCCCCGGTGCCACGTCCTGACCGCCGCGCGGGCCTTACCGTTACCCTGGGCACGGCGCTGCTGCTGTCCGGTTGTGCCACCTTTAATCCTTTCATCGGGCCGGAACAGCGGGTCGACGCGGCGCTGCGCGACCACCAGTATCAGCGTGCGCTGGCCATCATCGACCACACCGGCGAGCGTCATCCGCAACATGCCCTGCTGCTGGAGCAGCGCGAGGGCGTGCTGCAGGCGAGCCGGGAGTACCGGCTTCAGGCCCAGGCCCACGCCGAGGAACTGGCCGAGCGGGAGCAATGGCCGCAGGCCTTCGAGGCGCTGACCTCGATCCGCGATCAGGTGGTGGAAACCGCCGCCCTGGACGACCAACTGGCCAGACTTCAACTGCGCCACGATCTCCGCCTGCGCGACCTGCTCAACCAGGCCTACCTGGCCGAAGCCGGAGCCTTGCTGCGCACCGACTCCGTGGACGAGGCGCTGGCGCCCTATGTCGACCGGCGCGCCCGGGAAGCCCGCCACTGGCGCACGCAGCGGCGCGAATTGCTCTATCGCGGGTTGTTGGAGCAGGGCCAGGCGTACGCCGCGGACCGGCAGTGGCAGCGGGCGCTCTCCTCCCTGGAAACCGCACGCCTTCTGCACCCGGAGGCACCGGTGCCGGACAATCTGGAAAAAGCGCGCCGGGTGCTGCACAGCGCCCGGGATCAGGCGCGGGACGCCCGCGACCGGGCCCATCGCCAGGAAGCGGAACAGCGGGTGGATCGTTATCGGGAAAGCGGCAAGCTGGCGGACCTGCTGGCCGCGCGCACCTTTCTGCAGCAACACCGCGACGACGATCAGTTGACCCCGTTGCGCGAACAGGTGGACGCCTGGGCACAACAGCGCGTTCAGCGCTCCCTGGAGCGTGGCGAAGCCCTGTACGTGAAGGGGGACTACCAGGGCGCTTACCGGCTCTGGCAAAGCGTGGCGCCCCTGGATCCGGGAAACCCGGAACTGCTCAAGAAGCTGGAACGGGGCGGCAAGGTGTTGGAGAACCTGCGCTCCCTGGAAAACTGAAACGCGGCCTGAAACGAAACCGGCGCCCTCGGGCGCCGGTGCGATTGATCACTCTTCCTCGGGCCGGCTGGCCGCCGGCGCCTCTTCCTCCGGCAGTACGCTGTCGGTATCGGTCACCGGGCCGGACGTGGGCGGCGCGGCGGACTCCTCCACCGATTTGTCCTGCTCCGCCTCGTAGGCACGGCGGTAATCGTCGGACACCGGCGAACGGCCCTCGAACAGGCGGTCCGCCCGGGTGGGCAGGGGGAATTTCACTTCACGCACCAGTTCACCCTGATCGTTGACCCGGAACTGCATGGCGGTGACGCCCATGTATTTCTCCCGGGTCATGTCCACCAGCCGGTCGTTGCTGGCCAGTACCGTGGGCTTGATAAACACCATCAGGTTGCGCTTGATGTGCTGCTTGCTGGTGGAGCGGAACAGCACGCCCAGCAGCGGAATGTCACCCAGCAAAGGCACCTTGCGCACGGTTTCCTGCACGTCGTCGTTGATCAGACCGCCCAGGGCGATGGTCTCGCCGTCGTCCGCCAGCACCGTGGTGGTGAGCTTGCGTTTGGTGGTGACGATGTCCACCGCCTCGCCGATGGAATCCTTCACCGCCGAGGTCTCCTGCTCCAGTTCCAGCCGCACGGTATCCAGGCCGGCCACGTGGGGGGTGACCTTCAGGGTCAGGCCCACGTCCTCGCGCTGGATGGTGGTGAACGGGTTGGACACGCCGGAGCCGGTGCTGGAGGCCTGGCCGGTGACGAACGGCACGTTCTCACCGACGATGATCGACGCTTCCTGGTTGTCCAGGGTCAGGATGCTGGGCGTGGACAGCAGGTTGGTGTTGGTGGTGGAGGCCAGCGCCTGAATCAGCGCGCCCCACTCGATATCGCCGTCGGCGTCGGTTTCGCCGATGCCGGCGGTGATGCCGTCACCCAGGGAAATGTTCGACGGATCCTCGGTGATCACCGCCTGCAGCAGGGAGTTGATGCTGACGCCGTCGCCGCCGAAGTTGACCGCGCCGATGCCGTTGTTCAGATCACCGGCCACGTACTGGAAGCCCAGTGAGCTGGCCTTGTCGCCGGTGACCTCGACGATGGCGGCCTCGATCAGGATCTGGGCGCGGCGCACGTCCAACTGACTGATCACCGACTGCAGTTCCTTCATCATTTCTGGCTCGGCGCGGATCACCAGAGCGTTCAGCGAGGTGTCGGCCTGGATCGAGACCCGGGCATCGGCGTCGGAGACGGTGCGCGCCGCCGCCGCGCCACCGTTGCCCTCGCCGCCCTGGCGCACCGCGGAGGCACCGGCGGCGAAGTTCTTCAGCAGCTCCGCCATCTGTTCCGCGTCGCCGTGGCTGAGCCGCACCACCTGAACACCGCCGGCGGCGCTGGAGGGGGTGTCGAGCTGCCGGATCAGCGGGATCAGACGGGCCCGGGTACCCCGGTCGCCCTTGACGATCAGCCGGTTGGTACGCTCGTCGGCAATCACCGTGGCGCCGCCCTGCAGGCCACGGCGGCGGTTGTTACCGCCGGCGGCGTCGGCCTTGGTCAGCTCTTCCAGCAGCGCCACCATGTTGCCGGCGAAGGCATGTTGCAGTTGCACGATTTCCAGTTCGTCGCTTTCCGCGTTGTCCAGGCTGCCGATAATGGCGCGCATACGCTGAATATTGTCGGCGTGATCGCTGATGATCAGTGCGTTGGCGGACCCCACCGCCGCCAGATGGCCGTATTGGGGCACCAGCGGCCGCAGTACCGGCACCAGCTCTTCCACCGGCGAATTGTCCACCGTGATCACCTGGGTGATCAGTTCCTCGCCGTCCACGCTGCCGGCGTTCTGGGTCAGCGGCAGGTTGCTCTGCTTGGCGGTGGTGTTGGTGACGATCTTGATCACGCCGTTACCGGACGGCACCGCCGCGTAGCCGTGCACCTGCAGCACCGAGAGAAACAGCTCATAGACCTCGTCGGCGGTGAGCGGCTGGTTGGAAATCACGGTGACGTCCCGGGCCCGAACCCGTGGATCCACCACGAAATTCTTGCCGGTCATCTGCGCCACCTGGTTGATGAACGCCTGGATATCCGCGTTGCGGATATTCACCGTCCAGGTCTTGCCATCGCCGGTCGCCGCCACCGAGGCCTGTTGCTGCTGGGCATGCGCACTGAGCGCGAAGCTGAGTGCCACTACTGCGATTATTGTTTTCAGAGCCGACTTCATAGGCATCTCACGGTGGATAGTTCACGGTAAATTCCTGTTCGCCGCGCTGCACGACAATGACGGCCGCCTGGCTTTCCATGTACGACTGCAAAGCGGCCAGATCGCTTTCCTCGGAGCCCAACGGGTAGCCGTTCACCGACGCCACCACGTCCCCGGGCTGCAACCCCACCTGCTCGATCAGCTGCTTGGGGGCGCGGTCGCCGATCTTGTAACCTTCGGTGCCGCCGTCGCTGACCGGTTGCAGGCCCAACTGACGGATCAGCGCGGTGCGCTGCTGGGCCAGATCGGTCTCCGGGCTGGGCGCCGGGCTGCGAGGCTCCGGTTCGGTCACCTGGGTGACGCCGCCGGCCAGGCCTTTCACTTCATTCAGACGCAGCGTCTCGAAACGCCCCTGGCGCTTGAGAATCACCCGATCCGGATAGATTTCCTCGAGGGTGGCGTTGCCGGGAATGCCGTCACCGATGTGATACAGCTGGGCATCGCCACCCCGCTCGGCGATGATCGCCGAGGATTTGCCACGATCCCGGGTCTGGAACAGGCCCAGCAGCTCCAGGCTCAGGCGCGTCTCCGGAGCGTCCACCGGACGCTGCTCGGCCTGCGGCTCGGCCTGATAGGCGCCGAACAACCCCCAGCGCTGCACCTGGGACGAGGACAGCACGGCGCTCTGCTGGGCGCCGCCGTTGACGGCGACCCGGCGCAGGTCCGAGCCCGGCAACGCATCCCGCGGGCCGTACCAGAGCAGCCAGATGGTCTGAGCGATCAAATAGGCGAGAAACACCACCAACAACAGCGCCAGCACCGCGCGTGCCACCCGCTCCCATCGTTGCCGGTTTCCCCTCCGGGCCCACTGAATCATAAAGTCCTTCAATCCCGCTTATCGTTATCCCGGCCCTGTCATTCCATCCTAAGCCGGGCGGGTGTCACGGCGCATTCTAGGCGCGCCAGTGTGACCCCAATATTATCCGACGAAACTCAGCCGGACTGCCCCAGAGTCAAGGGGCGACTCATGCGAAACACCACGTCGGACGGGTCACCGCCCTGGCTGACCCCGAGCAATTGGGGCCAGGCCCGGCGCACCTGCACGTTCAATTTCTGATTATCCAGCCGTGCGTGCACCAATTGTTGTTGCCGCGGCCCGGTGACTTCCAGCTCCGGAGCCCCGTCGACCATGGCCAGGCGCCCGTCCAGGGGCGGCACCTCGGCGGCGCCATCGCGGCCCCAGGTCACCGTGCCACCGCTGTAGGTCAGCGTGCCTTTGGCATCGACCACGGCCTGTTCCGCGAGTTCCAGCGTCATCAGGGTCAGATTCACGGTACCGTCCGCGTTGCCCTGCGGAATCTCGGCGCTGAACGGCGCCACCGGTACCGTGGCGCGCCACTGCTCCAGGCGCCAATCGCCCCAGGCGGCGCCCAGCCAGCCGTCGGCGTTGAGGCCGTCGCTTACCATGGACAGTTGCAGGCCGGGCGTCAAACCGTGCCAGTCCAGTGTCCAGGCCAGATCCCCGTTACGGTTACGCCAGCGCGCCTGCACGCGACCGTCCCACCAGGGGCCGCGGGCCCCGGACAGCACCAGCGGCGCCCCGCCGGGACGCAGGGCCGGCAGGCGGTCCACCAGCACCGCCGCCGGCATCAGGGCCACCAGGCACACCAACAAACTGATGACGAACACCGCCCCCAGGGCTATCCAGCGCCGCATGACTTCCCCCGGAATTTAGAACGGAATATCGTCGTCGAAATCGTCCGCGGGACCGCTGAATCCACCGCCTTGATTGGCCGGCACCTTCTGCTGGCCGCCCTGCTGACCGCCGCCGCCCTGGCCGGGGCTCTGGTCGTAGTAGTCGTTGCCCTGGTTGCCGTAACCCCCCTGGCCGCCGCCCTGGTAGTCGCCACCACCACCGCCGGCGCCGCCGCGACCGTCGAGCATCTGCATCTCGTTGGCGACGATCTCGGTGGTGTAGCGATCCTGGCCGTCCTGACCCTGCCATTTGCGGGTACGGATGGCGCCTTCCACGTACACCTTGGAGCCCTTCTTCAGGTACTCACCGGCGATCTCGCCCAGCTTGTTGAAGAACACCACCCGGTGCCATTCGGTGCGTTCCTGCATCTGGCCGCTCTGGCGATCCTTCCAGGTTTCGCTGGTGGCCAGGCGGATATTGGTGACGGCCCCGCCGCTGGGCATGAACCGGGTTTCCGGATCGGCGCCCAGATTGCCGATCAGAATGACTTTATTGACGCCTCGTGCCATGGCTGTTCGCTCCCTACGTTCGGACGACCACCGGCGACGCGCCGGTGCGGTTATGTATGCAGACCGGATATTGTGCAGCTTTACGCGGCCCGGAGTAACCCCCGGTCAGACCGGCTCCCGGACCTCACCGGCCAGGGCCTCCAGGGCCTGTTCATCGAGCTCGCGGTTATCGACCTTGAGCAGGGCGAGGCGCTGCTCGGCCACCACCACCGCCTCCAGCACGCCGGGGATGGCGCGCAGCCGGCTGGCGGCCCGGGACGGGTCCTGCCGGGGGCCCAGGTGCACCACCCGGTTATCCAGCTTGGGCAGCTCGCCCATGCCCCAAAGATACAGCAACCAAACCACCGCCAGACCGGCGCAGCCCAGGAACACCGCCTCGGCTCCCACCCACTGATAAAGGGCACCGCCAAGCTGGCCGCCGATGAACACGCCCAGGAACTGGCTGGTCGAATAGACCCCCATGGCGGTGCCCCGGGTACCGGCCGGCGCCGCCCGCCCCACCAGGGACGGCAACAGGGCTTCCAGCAGGTTGAAGGCCATGAAATAGACGAACAACGCCAGCACGAAGTGCCACAGCGTGTGCCCGGCCAGGGCCAGCAGCACCTCGGCGACGATCAGCAGACACACCGCGGCGCGCTTCACCGGCAGGGCGCCGCGCCGCTCGGCGGCGATGATCAGCGGCACCATGGCCAGGAAGCTGGTCACCAGCACCGCCAGGTACAGCAGGCTGTGCTGATCGAGACTCAGCCCGAGACGTTGTTTGAGCAACTGCGGCAGCACCACGAACGAGGCGGTCATGGTCAGATGCAGCACCATGATACCCAGATCCAGACGGCGCAGATTGCGGTCGCCCAGCACCCGGCGGAAACGCAGCCGGGCCGGCAGAGGCTCACTGGCGCGCACCTGGGGCGACGGCACCGAGAAGGCCACGCCCATGGCCAGGGTGCCCAGCACCACGGTGAGCCAGAACAGGCCGCTCAGGCCCAGCCAGTGCGCCAGCACCGGCCCCAGAATCAGCGCCAGGATAAAGGACGCGCCCACCGACATGCCGATCAGCGCCATGGCGCGGGTGCGGTGGCGCTCGCTGACCACATCGCCGATCAGCGCCATGATCACGCTGGCGATGGCACCGGCGCCTTGCAGGGCGCGGCCCAGGATCACGCCGTGGATGGTATCGCTGAGCGCCGCCACCGCGCCGCCGGCGACGAACAGCAGCAGGCCCGCCAGCAGCAGCGGGCGGCGCCCGAAGCGGTCGGACAGCATGCCGAAAGGGATCTGCAGGATCGCCTGCATCAGGCCGTAGGCGCCAATGGCGGTGCCGATCAACAGCGGCGTGGCGCCTTCCAGACCGGTGCCGTAGACCGCGAAAACCGGGAGGATCATGAACAGCCCGAACATGCGCAGCGCGAAGATCGCCGCCAGGGAGCCGGTGGTGGTCAGTTCGGTGCGCCGCAGGGCGGCCCGGGAAGCGTCCGTCATGGTCGAGGGTCGGTGCTACGAGAAATGGGCGGGAAGTGTAGCAGATTCCAGGACGCCGGGGTGACGTGCAAATCGCTGTTGATAGTAAATTGAACCCCCGTGAAAGCGGTGATAAATTGATGACTTGATTCAGTTTTTCTTCTTAGCCCCCGGCTTCCGGGTTGTCTCATGGACGAATGAATGAACAGTCTGACTGCACAACGAGTGTATGTGGTGGGTGGGCAGCATCTTCAGAATGCGCTGCTGACCGAATTTCTCGACAAAGCGTCGATCCCCGCCATGGCGGTGAAATCCGTCGATCAGGTGGATGAAAACGATGTGGGCGGGGTGGAACAGAACCTGTTCCTGGTGGATTTTCATTCCGTGGACGTCAATCAGGTGATCACCCGGTTGATGGATGTGGACCGTCGCATCGAAAACGAAATTCTGATCGGCGTGTTCAATGTGGACCACGACGACGACCTGACCCGGCTGGCCGGCCTGCCCATGGTCAATGGCGGCTTCCAGCACGATTGCCCTCAGGATCTGCTGACCAAGGGCATCAAGGCCATGTTCAAGGGTGAGCTCTGGTTCCCGCGCAAGGTATTGCAGCAATACCTGGTCAAAAGCCGGGCCTTCAACAAAACCTTCGCGCGTAACGAGGTCAATCTGACCGACCGGGAGATCGAGGTGCTCAAGGTGATGGCCACCGGCGCCAAGAATTCCGAGATCGCCAAGGTGCTCAATCTCAGCCCGCACACCATCAAGACCCACATTTACAACATTTTCAAAAAGATCAATGCCTCCAATCGCCTGCAAGCGGTGAACTGGGCCCAGGAAAACCTCTGATCACGGGCGTTTCGACCCGTCGTCCGGCCCCCCCCGCCGGACGTCCCGTAGCCTCGACGTTTCTTTTCCCCTTCACGATGTTTCGCCTATACTGCACTGTTCATTTTGACAGTAGCCGAGGGCTCGCCATCTCATGGATACCATTCTGGTTCGGGGCGCGCGCACCCATAACCTGAAAAACGTGGATCTCGACATCCCCCGCGACAAGCTGGTGGTGATCACCGGACTGTCCGGGTCCGGCAAATCCTCCCTGGCGTTCGATACGCTGTACGCCGAGGGCCAGCGCCGCTATGTGGAGTCGCTGTCCACCTATGCCCGGCAGTTCCTGTCGATGATGGAAAAGCCGGATGTGGACCATATCGAGGGTCTCAGCCCGGCGATTTCCATCGAGCAGAAGTCCACCAGCCACAACCCGCGCTCCACGGTGGGCACCATCACCGAGATTTACGACTATCTGCGGCTGCTGTTCGCGCGGGTGGGCGAGCCGCGCTGCCCCGAACATGGCGCCCCCCTGGCGGCCCAGACCATCAGCCAGATGGTCGACCAGGTACTGGCCATGGAAGAAGGCAGCAAGCTGATGCTGCTGGCGCCGGTGATCCGTGAGAAAAAAGGCGAGCACCTGAACCTGTTTGATGAACTGCGCGCCCAGGGCTTTATCCGTGCCCGGGTGGATGGCCGCATCCACGACCTGGACGAAGCCCCTACCCTGGACAAGAACAAGAAGCACACCATCGAAGTGGTGGTGGACCGCTTCAAGGTCCGTGGCGACCTGCAGAATCGCCTGGCGGAGTCGTTCGAAACCGCCCTCAATCTGGCCGACGACATCGCCGTGATCGCCCCCATGGAGGGCGACGGCGAGGAAGTCACGTTCTCCGCCAAATTCGCCTGCCCCCAGTGCGGCTACTCGATTCCGGAACTGGAACCGCGCCTGTTTTCGTTCAACAACCCGGCCGGCGCCTGCCCCAGCTGTGACGGCCTGGGCGTAAAGCAGTTCTTCGACGAAGACAAGGTGATCACCAGTGACGAACTGTCCCTGGCGGAGGGCGCGATCCGTGGCTGGGACCGGCGCAACGTCTATTACTTCCAGATGCTCAATGCTCTCGCCCAGAGCCTGAACTTCGACATGGACCAGCCGTTCAAGAAGCTGCCCAAGGCCACCCGTCGCAAGATTCTGCACGGCACCGGCAAGGACAATGTGGAGTTCCGCTACCTCAACGAGCGCGGCGACATCATCAAGCGCAATCACCCGTTCGAGGGGATTCTGCCCAATATGGAGCGCCGCTACCGGGATACCGAATCGGAGGCGGTGCGCGAGGACCTGGCCGGTTACCTGTCCACCTCCACCTGCCCCAGCTGTAACGGCTCCCGGCTGCGCGAGGCGGCCCGCCACGTCTACATCAATGAGACCACCCTGCCCGAGGTGGTGCGGCTGGCGGTGGGCAAGGCGTTCTCCCACTTCGACAGCCTCAAACTGAGCGGCAGCCGTGGCGAGATCGCCGAGAAGATCCTCAAGGAGATCCGCGACCGGCTGCAGTTTCTGGTCAACGTGGGTCTGGAATACCTGACCCTGGAGCGTAGCGCCGAGACCCTGTCCGGCGGCGAGGCCCAGCGTATCCGGCTGGCCAGCCAGATCGGCGCCGGTCTGGTGGGCGTGATGTACGTGCTCGACGAGCCCTCCATCGGCCTGCACCAGCGCGACAACGAGCGCCTGCTCAATACCCTCACCCGCCTGCGCGACCTGGGCAATACCGTGCTGGTGGTGGAGCACGATGAGGACGCCATCCGCACCGCCGACTATGTCATCGACATCGGCCCCGGGGCCGGCGTCCATGGCGGCCGTGTGGTCGCCCAGGGCACCGCCAAGCAAGTGGCGGCCAACAAGGCTTCGCTGACCGGCGATTACCTGTCCGGTCGCAAACGCATCGAGGTGCCGGCGCGGCGTCACGAGAACGAAAAGGACCAGTGGCTGACTCTGTTCGGCGCCACCGGCAACAACCTCAAGGGCGACCCGCTGAACGTGCCGCTGGGCCTGTTCACCTGCATCACCGGGGTGTCCGGCTCCGGCAAATCCACCCTGATCAACCACACCCTTTACCCGCTGGCGGCTACCAGGCTGAACAAGGCGTCCACCCTGAAAGCCGCGCCCCACGAGAAACTGGAAGGGCTGGAACATCTGGACAAGGTGGTGGACATCGACCAGAGCCCGATCGGTCGCACGCCGCGCTCCAACCCGGCCACCTACACCGGCATTTTCACGCCGGTGCGCGAGCTGTTCGCCGGCACCCAGGAAGCGCGGGCCCGGGGCTACAAGCCCGGCCGCTTCAGCTTCAACGTCAAGGGCGGCCGCTGCGAGGCCTGCCAGGGCGACGGCGTGATCAAGGTGGAGATGCACTTCCTGCCGGATATCTACGTGCCCTGCGAAGTGTGCGACGGCCGCCGCTATAACCGTGAAACCCTGGAGATCACCTACAAGGGCAAGAACATCCACGAGGTCCTGGAGATGACCATCGAGGAGGCCCGCGAATTCTTCGACGCGGTGCCAGCCCTGCAGCGCCGCCTGCAGACCCTGCTCGACGTGGGGCTCAGCTACATCAAGCTGGGCCAGGCGGCCACCACCCTGTCCGGTGGCGAGGCCCAGCGCGTCAAGCTGGCCCGGGAACTGTCCCGGCGCGATACCGGCAGCACCCTGTACATCCTCGACGAACCCACCACCGGCCTGCATTTCCAGGACATCCAGCTGCTGCTGGACGTGCTCAGCCGGTTGCGGGACCATGGCAACACCATTGTGGTGATCGAGCACAATCTCGATGTGATCAAGACCGCCGACTGGCTCATCGACCTGGGCCCGGAGGGGGGCGACGGCGGCGGCCGCATCATCGCCGAGGGCACCCCGGAGCAGGTGGCGAAAACCAAGGGCAGCCACACCGGCCGCTTCCTGAAACCAATGCTGGTGAAGAAAAAATGATAAGAATAACGGCGCTATTGCCTGTCGTTTTGCTGACAGGCTGCGCGGGGCTGCAAGCCGCCCATGAGCATATGAACTGCCAGACCTCGTTCTGTGTAAAAAGCTATCCTCGCGCATCCTTTAGTGAACAACCGAAAAGCTTTGATACGCTGCTGGTGCTGCCTCCCCGTTTTTCGCTGGCCTATCGGGCCATGAGCGGCGAGGAGCAAAACGAGGAGGCGGAACCCGCGTCGATGCCCGAACCGCTGCTGGACACCATGAACGGCCCCGCGGCGGGTTACGAGGTGACCTTATCTCCGATGGTGGCCCGGGAAGAGCAACAATCGGAAGCAGTTCGGACCTTCTATAATGCACTTTGGGTACCGGCGGCGGACCCGGAGGCCGTGATCGAAGCCACGCCGGTGTTCGGCGTACCTGAGATGCGGGACCCTGTTGCCAGCAGCCCCGTTTCCATTCCCGAAGCCATTCGCGATGCTGCGAAAGGCAGCTGCTGCATTCTCGCCTCCCGCATAACCGGCTGGACCGACACCGCTGGAGCACGAGGCTCCAAGGTTGCCATGGCCGCCATTTTCAGCGCCCTCCCCGGCGGTAGTGGCGCGGTTGCCGACGGCGGCGACGTGCTGACCGATATGGCCGTGATCCGCGTCAGCGACGGACAGATACTGTGGAGTTCCCAGATGCTGGGATCGGGCAGACGCCCTGAATTCAAGCTCGGCATCAACCCCTATTTCTCAACGGTCTACAACGCCAAATACGCTCCCTGACTGGCTCTGGCACGGAAGCTGCTTGGTTCTTCCGGGTCCGGGACGACGTCATGGAGGGACCATGAGCGGGGGAATCAATGCCCATTGGTTGATGCACTATCGGGTGGTGACGCTGGTGAATCAGTGTCGCCGGCTGATCCGGGATGAATTCGGGGTCAAGCTGGCCCTCACCGATCCGCGGCTGCGCGAAGCGCTCAACGAGTACGCCGGGCGTAGCGGCTCCACGGAGCTCAAGCGCCTCATCAAGCAGATCGACGAGGAGGCGGACGAGGCGATGCCGGAGGATGAGGCGGCGCACCGCCCCACCGAGCCGCGCCCGGCACGTCGCATGTACCGGGGACAGCCACTGCCCGACCCGCCGGCGGACGCCGGGGTATCGTCACCGGACAGCGGCCCGGAGAAAACGATTATCTACCGGGGCCGCCGGGTACGCGGCGGCTGAACACCGGAGTGCCTTATTTGATCCCTACGTAAAGCGTCACGCGGTCCGCTTCATGGACCTCGTAGTCGGTCAGGAAGGCGCGTTGGGGGGCATCTTCCGTCTCAAAGTAGTGCCAGACCTTACCCCAGATTTCCATGGCGGCGTCCGTTCCGGCGCGATCGCCGCGGAAAACCAGGTATTCACCCGCTTCCAGGGTCAGGGTGGCGAACTCATCCGGTACCTTGGTTTCGTCGGTTACCTCGACACCGGCCAGAACGCTGTAATCGCCGTCGGCGCCGTTGTCGTATTCCGTGTAGACACCGTACACCGGGGAGCCGGCGGCCTTGTCGGGGATCGAGTCCGCCAGCCGCTCGTCGTTGAATTTCTCCCACAGCCGGTCCAGCTGTGCATCCTCGGGTTGCAGTTCGCGCTCCTTATTGGTGCGCACCTGGATGCCCGCCACGGTTTTACCATGGCGGCGTTCTCGTTCCGGCTTGATCACTCGGCATTCCTCCATTGAGTCGTGGTGCCCGGATTCATGGTTCGGACAGGGTGCGGCGCGGCCCTCAGAGGGCTTCCAGAATCGCCGCCATGTCGTCGGCGTGCTCTTCCTCCTGGGCCAGGATCTCTTCCATGATGCGGCGGGTGGTGGGGTCCTTGTCGCCCAGGTAGGTGGCGATTTCGCGGTAGCTGTCGATGGCGATGCGCTCAGCGATCAGGTCTTCCTTCACCATTTCCTTGAGCGTATCGCCGGCCACGTATTCGGCGTGACTGCGGCTCTGCAAACCTTCCGGGGAAAAGTTAGGCTCGCCACCCAGTTGCACGATGCGTTCCGCCAGCCAGTCGGCGTGCTGCTGCTCCTGCTGGGCGTGCTCGAGAAACTCATCGGCGGCGATTTTCGCGTTCAGCCCGTCCGCCATGTAGTAGTGCCGCTTGTAACGCAGAGTACAGACAATCTCGGTGGCCAGCGCCTCATTGAGCAACTTGAGCACGGTTTCCCGGTCGGCGGCGTAACCGGCGGTCACCGCGCCCTGCTCGATGTGGTTGCGAGCGCGCTCCCGGATGGTTTTTATATCGGTCAGGAACGGTTGTTTTTCACTCATGATTTCTCCCTGCGTGCGTGATCGAAAAGGGGTATGGGGTAGCCCCTAGTGATGCCGCTGACGGGATCGGAAAACAAGAGTCCCAATCGCAAAATCGCGTAAAGCCGGCGATGTCAGACCGGTGATCGCAAGGCGTCGTCGAGAGTGGAATGAAAGGTGCAGGCTTCGGGGCGCGATTCCTGGCCGGCGCGCGCCAGGGTCTTGAGCGGCTGAAACTGCAGGTCGGCGATGCGCACCCGGGTGCCGGCCTCTTCGCAGCGGTCCAGAAAGCCCTGCAGGGCGGCCAGACCGCCGGCATCCATCACCGGCACCCCGTCCATATACAGCACCAGCATCCGCCGCTCGCCGGCCAGCTCCGCCAGCTCGGCGAATACCCGGTCGGCGGCGGCGAAGAACAGCGCACCACTGATCTTGAACACCGCCCAGTCAGCCGGTGGGTCATAGGCCTTTACCCGTGCCGAGGCGGTGATGTCGGACACCCGGGTCATGGCGGCGATTTCGCGCACGAACAGCACCGACGCCAGCAGCACCCCCACGGTAATGGCCACCACCATATCCACCAGCACGGTCAGCGCGAAGCAGGTCAGGAACACCAGCACATCACCCAGCGGCGCCCGCCGCACCAGCTTCACCGCCTTGGGCGCCTCGCTCATGTTCCAGGCCACCAGCATCAACAGCGCCGCCATGGCGGGCATGGGCAGATAGCCCAGCCAACGGGCCAGGGCGACCATGGCCAGCAGCACCACCAGGGCATGCACCATCGCCGCCACCGGTGTTTGCGCGCCGGCCTTGTAGTTGGCGGCGGAACGGGCCAGGGCGGCGGTGGCGGTAATGCCGCCGAACAGGGGCACCACCAGATTGCCGATGCCCTGCCCCAGCAATTCGCTGTTGGCGCTGTGGCGCCGGCCAGTCATGCCATCCAGCACCACCGCGCACAGCAGCGACTCGATGGCGCCCAGCATGGCGATGGCGAACGCGGTGGGCACCAGACTCACCGCCAGGCGCGCCAGCTCGCCCCAGGGCAAGGGCTCACCGTGGCGTGCCCAGGGCCAGGCCAGCTCCGGCAGCACCGGCGGGATGCCTTTGCCGCTCAGGCCGTTGTCCAGCACATAGTGGAAACGGGACGCGATGGTGGGCACCTCGGCGCCCAGGTGGTTGAACCACAGCGCCAGCAGCGCGCCCACCAGCACCGCCGGCAGATGCGGCGGCAGCGGCGTTTTCAGACGGGGCCAGGCCAGCAGCGTGACCAGCGTGGCCGCCGCCACCGCCAGACTGGCCGGGTCCAGGCCCGGCAGCGCCCCGGCCAGAGCCATCAGCTTGCCCAGGTAGGACTCCGGCAGCGCCTCCAGCGGCAGCCCGAGAAAGTCCTTGATCTGCAGGGTGGCGATCACCACCGCGATGCCGGCGGTAAACCCCAGCGTCACCGGCGGCGGGATGTATTCGATCAACCGGCCCAGACGCAACACCGCCATCGCCACCAGCATCACGCCGGCCATCATGGTGGCTAGCAGCAGGCCGGTGATCCCGTGGCTCTGGGCCACCGGGTAGAGAATCACCACGAAGGCGGCGGTGGGGCCGGAAATGCTGAAACGCGAGCCGCCCAGCAGGGCGATCAGAAAGCCGCCCACGATGGCCGTATAAAGGCCGTACTGCGGCGCCACCCCACTGGCGATGGCCAGCGCCATGGACAGGGGAATGGCAATCAGGCCCACGGTCAGACCCGCGGCCAGGTCCCGGCCCAGACGCCGCCGGTCGTAGCCCTCGGCCAGGCTCTCGCGCAGCGCGTGGGCGGGACGCAGGGAAAAAAGGTGCGCTCGATGAGACATGGACGGCCCCGACCCGGTTGAAAAACGACTGGCGGGCATTATATTTCAATGAGACCCGAATCATATGTTAATCAAATTAACATGCCGAAATGAACATCGGCTCGGGCAATGACCGCGACCCTGACCGGAGGCACCGTGGAAAAACGTACCGCCCGCCTGACTTTGCTGATCGATCCCCGCAAGAAGGCGATGTTCGAGCAGCTCTGTGCCCGGGAAGACGTGACGCCGTCTCAGAAGGTACGGCAATTCATCCGGGACTACGTTCAGCAGCAGTTGGGCGACGACTGGATGGACGACGCGGAGGCGGCGTTGCGGACCAAGGAGGGCGACGATTGAGGTGAATCCTTCGATAGGAGACACCAATCATGATTATTTCCGCAATCCATTATTAATATCACACCTTCACCCCTATCTTAGTGGGTGTCACGTTGACCACTCTCAAAAGGAGCTTTACGACATGTCTGTAATCAACACCGAAATCAAACCGTTCAAGGCCCAGGCGTTCAAAGATGGCAAGTTCATCGAAGTGAGCGATGCCGACGTCAAAGGCAACTGGGCGGTGTTCTTCTTCTACCCGGCCGACTTCACCTTTGTATGCCCCACCGAGCTGGGTGACGTGGCCGATCACTACGAAGAGTTCCAAAAGATGGGCGTGGAAATCTATTCCGTTTCCACCGACACCCACTTCACCCACAAAGCGTGGCACGACAGCTCCGAAACCATCGGCAAGATCAAGTACACCATGATCGGTGATCCGACCGCGACCATCAGCCGTAACTTCGAAGTGCTGCGTGAGAACGAAGGCCTGGCCAACCGCGGCACCTTCATCGTCGATCCCGACGGCGTGATTCAGGCTCTGGAAATCACCGCCGAAGGCATTGGCCGTGACGCTTCCGACCTGCTCCGCAAAGTGAAAGCGGCACAGTACGTGCGTGCTCATCCGGGCGAAGTGTGCCCCGCCAAATGGAAAGAAGGCGAAGAAACCCTGGCACCGTCCCTGGATCTGGTTGGCAAGATCTGATCACGCTCTGACCGTGTGATTCCGGCCCGGGCCGCGTGCCCGGGTCTCTTCCGCTCTACCCCCTATTCCTTTCTAGTTCATGGAGACCGGCATGCTGGACGCCAATCTGAAAACCCAATTGCAATCCTACATGGAGCGCATCACGCAACCGTTTGAAATGGTCGCGTCCCTGGACGATGGCGACAAATCCAGGGAACTGTCGGAGCTGCTGCACGAAATCGAAGGCATGTCCGATAAGATCAGCCTGCGCGAGGACGGCGACGACGACCGTAAGCCCTCGTTCAGCCTGAATCGTGTCGACGGCGACATCAGCCTGCGTTTCGCCGGCATCCCCATGGGCCACGAATTCACGTCGCTGGTGCTGGCGCTTCTGCAGGTGGGTGGCCACCCGCCCAAGGCCAGCGACGAAGTGATCGACCAGGTGAAGGCGCTGGAAGGCGACTTCCGGTTCGAGACCTATTTTTCCCTGTCCTGCCAGAACTGCCCGGACGTGGTCCAGGCATTGAATCTGATGGCGGTCCTCAACCCCAACATCCAGCACGTGGCCATCGACGGCGCCCTGTTCCAGGACGAAGTGGAAAGCCGTGAAGTGATGGCGGTGCCCAGCGTGTTCCTGAACGGCGAACCGTTCGGCCAGGGCCGCATGGATCTGGAAGAGATCATCGCCAAGCTGGACACCGGCGCCGCCGAGCGTGACGCCGAGAAACTCAACGCCAAGGACCCGTTTGACGTCCTGGTGGTCGGCGGCGGCCCGGCGGGCGCGGCAAGCGCCATCTACGCCGCCCGCAAGGGTATCCGCACAGGTGTGGCCGCGGAACGCTTTGGCGGCCAGGTGCTGGACACCAACGCCATCGAAAACTTTATCTCGGTGGCGGAAACCGAGGGGCCGAAGCTGGCCTCCGCGCTGGAAGAGCATGTCCGCAGCTACGAAGTGGATATCATGAATCTGCAGCGCGCCGAGCAGCTGATCCCGGCTTCCCAGGAAGGCGGGCTGCACGAAGTGCGCTTCGCTTCCGGCGCCAGCCTGAAGTCGAAAACCCTGGTCCTGGCCACCGGCGCCCGCTGGCGCAAGATCAACGTGCCTGGCGAATCCGAGTACCAAGGCAAGGGTGTGGCCTACTGCCCGCACTGCGACGGTCCGCTCTTCAAGGGCAAGGACGTGGCGGTGATCGGCGGCGGTAACTCCGGCGTGGAAGCGGCCATCGACCTGGCCGGCGTGGTCAAGCACGTGACCCTGCTGGAGTTCGACGACAAACTGCGCGCGGACGCGGTGCTGCAGAAGAAGCTGCACAGTCTGCCCAACGTGACCGTGCTGGTGAGCGCCCAGACCACCGAGATCACCGGTGAGAACGGCCGCGTCAACGGTCTGGTCTACAAGGACCGTAAGACCGAAGAAGAGCATACCGTGGCGCTGGCGGGTGTGTTCGTGCAGATTGGTCTGCTGCCCAACACCGACTGGCTCAAGGGCAGTGTGGAGCTGACCGCCCATGGCGAGATCATCGTCGACGCGCGCGGCGAAACGTCCGTGCCTGGCGTGTTCGCGGCCGGCGACGTCACCACCGTGCCGTACAAGCAGATCGTGATCGCGGTGGGCGAAGGCGCCAAGGCGGCGCTGAGTGCGTTCGATCATCTGATCCGTCACTCGGTGAGCGACGCCGCCTGATCCCGACCGCCACGCCGGCAATAAAAAGCCCGGCCCACTCAGGTGGGCCGGGCTTTTTTATGGTTCATCGCGCTTTGACGGGAAATCGATGCGAGGGGTCTCTATCCGGGACGCGGATCTGTGTGGGTGCCTTCCGGGTACGGACAACGATGAACCAGGGCGTAGAGGTGGCGGCTTCGTAGAGCCCATCTTTGAACCGGCAGGCTCCGTTTTTCGCTCCGCCAGCCGTTTGAAGCGGCACGCAGCGCTGAGGTTCAGCGGTTCAGGGCGCCACGGACCAAGACGGATTCAGGAGTCAGAAGGAGTAATAGGTAGGGGCGGACAGTGAACCGAGTTACGTTGTTTGTGCGACCAAGCAACCACGCGAGGACACTGCCGCCATGGGCGATGCTACGTTCCCCGGGGCCGGCTGGGAAGGCTTTATCGCCACCCGGTTTGTTCCGCTCTCCGACTCCCAGTGCCAGATTGACCTGATTCCCGATCCTCAAGTGCCGGCCCGTTGCCCGCGCTGCCGGCGCCCCTGCTCCCTGATCCACGACACCACCGTACGCCGCATCCGCGACCGGGACCTGTTCGAGTACCGGGTCTGGTTGTCGGTGCCGATACGGCGGGTACATGGCCTATGGCTACCGGGACAGCGATTACTTCTTCCTCAAGATCAAAGCCGCCTTTCCCGGGAATCCGCGATGAACCTTTTTTATGCGGTCCCAACTCCGTAGGAGGCTGCGGAGTTGGGACCGCATACCAGGCAAAACAAAACCCCCGCGCCGTCTCCGGTGCGGGGGTTTCGTCTCAGCACGCGGCCGCGGACGGCCTGCGGGCTTATTCGGCTTCGACGGCCTCGCCTTCCGGGCGATCCACCAGCTCGACGTACGCCATGGGGGCGTTGTCGCCGGCACGGAAGCCCATCTTCAGGATGCGCAGGTAGCCGCCAGGGCGGGACTTGTAGCGCGGGCCCAGCTCGTTGAACAGCTTGCCCACCATTTCCTTCGACCGGGTGCGGTCGAACGCCAGCCGACGGTTGGCCACGGAGTCTTCCTTGGCCAGGGTGATCAGGGGCTCGGCCACCCGACGCAGTTCCTTGGCTTTGGGAAGCGTGGTCTTGATCGCTTCGTGTTCAAACAGCGACACCGCCATGTTGCGGAACATGGCCTGACGGTGTGAGCTGTTCCGGTTCAGTTTTCTGCCGCTCTTGCGATGACGCATGGTTCTGTTCCTAAAATCGATTAACGCAACTTGGTGTTGAGCCGGTCATCGTCCCGGAGGCTGACCGGCGGCCAGTTTTCCAGGCGCATGCCCAGCGACAGGCCTTTGGAAGCCAGCACGTCCTTGATCTCGGTGAGGGACTTCTTGCCCAGGTTGGGCGTCTTCAGAAGTTCCACCTCGGTACGCTGTACCAGGTCACCGATGTAGTAGATGTTCTCCGCTTTCAAACAGTTGGCGGAGCGGACGGTCAGCTCCAGATCGTCCACCGGGCGCAGCAGGATCGGATCGATTTCCTCACGTTCCTGCTTGGGTTCCGGCTTGGAATCCTGCTCCAGATCGACGAACACGGCGATCTGTTGCTGAAGAATGGTGGCCGCGCGGCGAATCGCCTCTTCCGGGTCGATGGTGCCGTCGGTCTCCAGATCGATCACCAGCTTGTCCAGGTCGGTACGCTGCTCCACCCGGGCGGCTTCCACCACATAGGCCACGCGACGTACCGGGCTGTAGCTGGCGTCCAGCTGCAGGCGGCCGATACCACGGGTCTCATCGTCGTCGTTCTGACGGCTGTCAGCGGCTTCGTAGCCACGGCCCTTGCGCACTTTCATGCGCACGCGCAGCTCGGTGTCGCCGGTGATGGTGCAGATCAGATGGTCCGGGTTGACGATTTCCACGCTGTGATCGCGCTGGATATCGTCGGCGGTCACGTCACCGGGACCCTTCTTCACCAGCTCCAGGGTGGCCTCGTCACGATCGTCCATCTTCAGGGCCACGCCCTTCAGGTTGAGGAGGATGTTGATCACATCTTCCTGCACACCCTCGATGGAGGAATACTCGTGCTGTACGCCTTCGATCTCCACTTCGGTGATCGCGCAGCCCGGCATGCTGGACAGCAGAATGCGGCGCAGCGAGGTGCCCAGAGTGTGGCCGAAACCACGCTCCAGCGGCTCCAGAACGACCTTGGCGTGGGTCTCGCTGATCGCGTTGACCGCGATCGAGCGGGGCGTGAGAAATTCGTTCACGGCGGTCATAGAGATCCCTCAGGCAGTCGTTACTTGGAGTACAGCTCGACGATCAGGTTTTCGTTGATCTCGGCCGGCAGATCGATGCGCTCCGGGCGGGCCTTGAAGGTGCCCTCGAGCTTCTTCTCGTCCACTTCCACCCAGGTCGGGAAGCCGCGTTGCTGAGCCAGCTCCATGGCGTTCTTCACGCGCAGCTGGTTCTTGGACTTCTCACGCACGCTGACCACGTCACCGGGCGCGACCTGATAAGAGGCGATGTTCACGCTCTGACCGTTGACCAGAATGGCGCGGTGGGCCACCAGCTGACGGGCTTCGGAGCGGGTCGCGCCGAAACCGAGGCGGTAAACCACGTTGTCCAGACGGCCTTCCAGCAGCTGCAGCAGCACCTCACCGGTGGCGCCACGGGAACGGGCGGCTTTCTTGTAGTAGCCGCGGAACTGCTTCTCCAGCACGCCGTACATACGACGGACTTTCTGTTTTTCACGAAGCTGCACGCCGTAATCGGACAGACGACCGGGGCGACGGCCACCGGCGGCCTGGCCCGGGGGCTGTTCCGCCTTGCACTTGGACTCAAGCGGACGGATGCCGCTCTTCAGGAACAGGTCAGTGCCTTCACGACGGGAAAGCTTGCATTTGGGACCGATGTATCTTGCCATCTTGCTCTAACTCCCGTTACACGCGGCGCTTCTTGGGCGGACGACAACCGTTGTGCGGAATCGGCGTCACGTCCTGGATGTGGGTGATTTTGTAGCCACAGGCATTGAGGGCGCGAATAGAGGACTCGCGGCCCGGGCCGGGGCCCTTCACGCGCACTTCCAGGTTTTTCAGGCCATAGTCCTTGGCGGCATTGCCCGCGTTCTCGGCGGCTACCTGCGCCGCGAACGGGGTGCTCTTGCGAGAACCACGGAAGCCCGCACCACCGGAGGTCGCCCAGGACAGCGCGTTGCCCTGACGGTCGGTGATGGTGATGATGGTGTTGTTGAAAGAAGCGTGAACGTGCGCGATACCGTCCGCAACGGTCCGCGTTACCTTCTTCCGACGTGCGCCACTGTCTCTTTTCGCTTTAGCCATGTTGCTCAATCCAAATCAGGACTTACTTGCGGATCGGTTTCCGCGGGCCCTTACGGGTCCGGGCATTGGTTTTGGTGCGCTGCCCGCGCAGGGGCAGGCTGCGGCGATGACGGATACCGCGGTTGCAGCCGAGATCCATCAAGCGCTTGATGTTCATGTTGATTTCCCGGCGCAGATCGCCTTCCGTGGAAACCTTGGCCACTTCGGCGCGGATCGCGTCCAGCTGGTCGCCGGACAGATCACGAACCTTGGCCGTCGGGTCGATGCCGGTCTGCTCGCAGATGCTGCGGGCACGGGTGCGGCCGATCCCGAAAATATAGGTGAGGGAAATCACCGTATGCTTGTTGTCCGGGATGTTAACGCCTGCAATACGGGCCATCCGAATATCTCCGATTCACAACGCGGTGGTGCCAGGCTCTGGCGCCGAAAGGCGGAAGAGTCTAGCGTCACACCGACTGAATTTCAACCAAATCCAAGGAAAGAAGTTCTGCCCCGACAGAGCCTTAGCCCTGGCGCTGCTTGTGCCGGGGTTCGGCACTGCAGATCACCATGACGCGACCCTTACGACGGATCACCTTGCAGTTGCGGCAGATCTTCTTCACAGAAGCCTGAACTTTCATCGCACTCGCCTCGTTTTACCGTTGGCCCGCGGGCCGTTAACGCACCAGACCGGTGCCGCCATACCCTTTCAGGTTGGCTTTCTTCATCAACTTTTCGTACTGGGTGGACATCAGGTGCGAGTTGACCTGCGACCAGAAGTCCATCACCACCACCACCACGATCAGCAGGGAGGTGCCGCCCAGATAGAAAGGCACGTTCCAGACCGCCTGCAGGCCCAGGGGCAGCAGACAGACCAGGGTCATGTAAACCGCGCCGATCAGCGTCAGGCGGCCCATCACCGTGTCGATATAACGGGCGGACTGCTCACCGGGACGAATGCCGGGGATATAGGCCCCGGATTTCTTCAGGTTGTCCGCCACGTCTTTCGGGTTGAACACCAGCGCCGTGTAGAAGTAGCAAAAGAACACGATCGCCAGGGTAAACAACAAAATGTACAACGGCGTGCCAGGCAGCAGAGCGTCACTCACGGTGCGCAGCGTCTGGCCCCACCAGGAGTCCGGATCGCTGGTGCTGAACCACTGGCTGATGGACGCCGGGAACAGCAGGATCGAACTGGCGAAGATGGCCGGAATCACGCCCGCCATGTTCACCTTCAGCGGCAGATGGCTCTGCTGGGCCGCGTAGACCCGGCGGCCCTGCTGGCGCCGCGCGTAGTTCACGGTGATACGCCGCTGACCACGCTCCACGAACACCACGCCGAAGATCACCGCCACCGCCACCAGAAACACCAGCAGCATGGCCAGCAGACTCAGATCGCCCTGCCGGGCGGACTCGAAGGTCTGCGCCACCGCGCCGGGCAGACCGGCCACGATGGAAGCGAAGATCAGCATCGAGATGCCGTTGCCGATGCCGCGCTCGGTGATCTGCTCACCCAGCCACATCAGGAAAACGGTCCCTGTCACCAGGGTGCTCACCGCCACGAAGTAGAAGCTCGCCACCTGCATGGAGGAAGCCGCTTCCGGCAGCAGGGTGATGCCCTGGCTCTTCAGCCCGGCGACCACACCGAAGGACTGAACCAGGCCCAGCACCACGGTCAGATACCGGGTGTACTGGGTGATCTTGCGGCGACCCTGCTCCCCTTCCTTGCGCAGCTGCTCAAGGGAGGGCACCACGGCGCTCATCAGCTGGATCACAATGCTCGCGGTGATGTACGGCATGATTCCGAGCGCAAAAATACTCATGCGCTCCAGCGAACCGCCCGAGAACATGTTGAACAGGCCAAGAATGGTATCCCGGTTGTTGTTGAACATCTGTTGCAACGCGTCCGGGTTCATCCCCGGCACCGGAATGTGCGCACCAATGCGGAACACCACCAGGGCGCCCAGCAGAAACGCGATGCGGCGCCCCAGTTCACGGGTGGCGCCGCCGGAGGCCCCGGTGCTGTTCTTCAAAGTTTGTGCACGGTTCTTGGCCATAACCCCGCCTTTTACTCTTCGATTCTACCGCCGGCCTTTTCCACCGCTTCGCGCGCACCCTTGGTGATCGCCACGCCGCGTACGGTGACCGCGCGATCAATGGCGCCACGCAGTACGATCTTGGCGCGCTTCTTGTCGGAGCGAACCACGCCGGCTTTTTTCAGAGTGTCCAGGTCGACCACATCGCCTTCCACCTTGGCCAGTTCCTCGAGGCGAACCTCGGCGGTGGCCATGGCCAGTTTGGAAGTGAAGCCAAACTTGGGCACGCGGCGCTGCAGCGGCATCTGACCGCCTTCGAAACCGGGCTTCACGGTACCACCGGAACGGGACTTCTGACCTTTGTGGCCACGACCACCGGTCTTGCCCAGACCAGAACCGATACCACGGCCTACCCGCTTCTCTTGCGGACGGGAACCGTCAGCCGGATGCAGATCATTGAGACGCATCGCTTATTCTCCCTCTACCCGTACCATGTACGCGACTTTGTTGATCATGCCGCGCACCGCAGGCGTGTCTTCGACTTCAACGGTGTGACCGATGCGGCGCAGCCCGAGACCGCGCACGCAGGCCTTGTGGCGTTCCAGCCGACCGCTGCTGCTTTTAACCTGGGTTACTTTGATCTTGTCAGCCATGTTTAAGCTTCCGTCTGTGTGCGCTTAGCCGAGAATCTCTTCAACGGACTTGCCACGCTTAGCCGCCACCGATTCCGGGGAGGACATCTGCTTGAGACCGTTGAAGGTCGCCCGCACCACGTTCACCGGATTGGTGGAGCCGTAGCACTTGGCCAGTACGTTCTGCACACCGGCCACTTCCAGCACGGCACGCATCGCGCCGCCGGCGATCACACCGGTACCGTCATCGGCGGGCTGCATGTAGACCTTGGAGGCCCCATGACGCGCCTTGATCGGGTGCTGGATGGTGGTGCCTTTCAGGTCCACCTGAATCATATTGCGACGGGCTGCTTCCAGGGCTTTCTGGATCGCCGCCGGCACTTCGCGTGCCTTGCCGCGGCCGAAGCCTACCTTGCCCTTACCGTCGCCCACCACGGTCAACGCGGTGAAGCCGAAGATCCGGCCGCCTTTGACCACCTTGGCGACCCGGTTCACCTGAACCAGCTTCTCCTGGAGACCTTCGTTGGGATCAACTTTCGCCATAACCAAGCACCCTTAGAATTCAAGCCCGTTTTCGCGCGCGGCATCGGCCAGCGCCTTGATACGACCGTGGTAACGGAAACCGGAACGGTCAAAGGCGACGCGCTCGATGCCCGCCTCTTTGGCGCGCTTCGCGATCATTTCGCCCACTTTGGCGGCGGCGTCGGCATTGCCGGTCACCCCACCACGCAGGTCCTTCTCCACCGTGCTCGCCGCAACCAGAACCTGGTCACCGGCCGCGCTGGTAATCTGTGCATAGATATGGCGCGGGGTGCGATGTACGGACAGACGGATCTGGCCGGACTCGCGGATGTTCAGGCGAGTACGTTTGGCCCTGCGCAGACGTGCAACTTTCTTGTCCATCATGGCTCTAGTCTCAACGATTATTTCTTCTTGGCTTCCTTACGGCGCACCTGCTCATCGGCATAGCGCACCCCCTTGCCTTTATAGGGCTCGGGCGGACGGAAACCACGGACATTGGCGGCAACCTGACCCACCAGCTGCTTATCAATGCCCCGGATGACAATTTCGGTCTGGGTCGGGGTCTCGATGGTGATGCCCTCGGGCAGCTGGTAGGCCACCGGATGGGAGAAACCCAGCGTCAGGTTCAGGGTCTTGCCCTGGGCCTGTGCGCGGTAACCCACGCCGTTGAGAACCAGCTTGCGCTCGAAGCCCTCGGACACGCCGGTGACCATGTTGTTCACCAAGGCCCGGGTGGTGCCGGCCAGTGCCCAGGCTTCCTGGGACTCCTCGCGCGGCTTGACGGTGAACACACCGTCGTCCACGGACACTTCCACCAGTTCGTGCACTTCGTGTTCCAGGTTGCCCTTGCCGCCTTTGACGGACACCTTGGCGCCGTCGACTTTCACTTCGACGCCACTGGGCAATTTAACCGGATTCTTCGCTACTCTAGACATTGCTGCACCTAACCCGTCTACACCGTCACCGTCAGGACACTTCGCAGATCAGCTCGCCGCCGACGTTGGCCTGGCGTGCCGCGCGATCGGAAATAATGCCCTGGTTGGTGGACACGACCATCACGCCCAGACCGCCCTTGACCTTGGGAATATCACCGGCGTTCTTGTAAACGCGCAGGCCGGGGCGGCTCACCCGGGCGATCTTCTCGATCACCGGCTGGCCCTCGAAATACCGAAGCTCAACGGTCAGGACCGGCTTTTTGTCGCCAGCCACCGAAAAGCTTTCGATGTAACCTTCTTCCTTCAGTACCTTGGCAATGGCCTCTTTGGTCTTGGAAGAGGGGATTTCCACCTTGCTCTTCCGGGCCATTTGCGCATTGCGGATACGGGTAAACATATCCGCCAGGGTATCTTGCATGCTCATGCCGCAATCGCTCCGCTTTTACTCGATTACCAGCTGGATTTAACCAGGCCGGGGACGTCGCCGCGCATCGCCGCTTCGCGCAGCTTGATGCGGCTCAAACCGAACTTACGGTAGTAGCCGTGCGGACGACCGGTGATCCGGCAGCGATTACGCTGGCGTACCGGGGAGGAGTCGCGCGGCAGTTTCTGAAGCTGGATCTGAGCATCCCACTTCGCCTCGGGTTCGGCGTTGGGATCCTGGATGACAGCTTTCAGCGCTTCACGCTTGGCGGCGTAACGCTGAACCAGCTTGGCGCGCTTCGCCTCCCGATTTTTCATAGAGACCTTTGCCATGACAAATCCTCTCAGCCCTTCAGCGGGAAGTTGAAGGCGCGCAGCAGCGCGCGTGCTTCGTCGTCGGTCTTCGCCGTGGTGGTGATGGTGATATCCAGACCACGCAGCTTGTCGACCTTGTCGAAATCAATTTCCGGGAACACGATCTGCTCGCGCAGGCCCATGGAATAGTTACCCCGGCCGTCAAAGGACTTGGGGTTCAGACCACGGAAGTCGCGTACCCGCGGGATCGCCACCGAAACCAGACGCTCCAGAAACTCGTACATGCGGCGGTTACGCAGCGTCACCTTGCAGCCGATCGGCCAGCCCTCACGGATCTTGAAACCCGCCACGGACTTGCGCGCCTTGGTAACCAACGGCTTCTGGCCGGCGATCGCGGTCATGTCGGACAAGGCACCTTCGATGGCCTTACGGTCCGCGGCCGCTTCACCCACACCCATGTTCAGGGTGATCTTGGTGATTTTCGGCACCTGCATGACGTTGTCGTAACCGAATTGCTCCTTGAGCTTCGGCACGATCTCTTCGTTGTAAACCTTTTTCAGATCACTCATGGTCCACCTGTCCTCACGCGTCCAGCGGTTCGCCGTTGGACTTGAAGAAACGCACCTTACGGCCGTCCTCGACGCGGAAACCCACGCGGTCCGCCTTCTCGGCCTTGGCATTCCAAATGGCCACGTTGGAAGCGTCGATACCAGCTTCCTGTTCCACGATGCCACCCTGGATTCCGCGGTTAGGATTGGCGCGCACGTGCTTCTTCACCACGTTCACACCGGCCACTACCAGGCGGCCGTTCGGCAGCACGCGTTGTACCTTGCCGCGCTTACCTTTGTCCTTGCCCGCGATTACGATGACTTCATCATCACGCTTGATCTTGAGCATTGCCTTCACCCGCCTTTAAAGAACTTCCGGTGCCAGTGAAATGATCTTCATGAACTGCTCGGTACGCAGTTCACGAGTCACCGGGCCAAAGATCCGGGTACCTACCGGCGCTTTGTTGTTACCCAGCAGCACCGCGGCGTTTTCATCGAAACGAATCACGGAGCCATCCGGGCGACGCACGCCACGACGGGTGCGCACCACCACCGCGGTCATCACGTCGCCTTTCTTGACGCGGCCGCGCGGAATCGCTTCCTTTACTGTGACCTTGATGATGTCACCAATGCCTGCATAGCGGCGGTGGGAACCACCCAGCACCTTGATGCACTGCACTCGACGCGCGCCGCTGTTATCGGCGACTTCGAGCATGGTTTCGGTCTGAATCATCGCTTACTCTCTCCAACTCCTGCCCTGCAGGCAGCCACAGCAACGTCGGTCAGACCTTGTTGGTCTGTTCCACCACGTTCACCAGCGTCCAGGTCTTACGCTTGGACAGCGGACGGCACTCTTCGATAGTGACCAGGTCGCCTTCGTTGCACTGATTCTCTTCATCATGCGCCATCAGTTTCGTGGACCGCTTGATGATCTTTCCATAAATGGGGTGCTGAACCCGGCGCTCCACCAACACGGTGATGGTTTTATCACCCTTGTTGGAGGTCACTCTGCCAGTCGCGGTCCGGCGCAGTTGTTCTTTCGCTTCTGCCATGACTAGTTACCCTGCTTCTCTCTCAGAATGGTCTTCACGCGCGCGATATCACGGCGAACCTTTCCGAGGTTATGGGTTTGTGAAAGCTGCCCGGATGCCAGCTGCATGCGCTGCTTGAACTGCTGCTCCAGCAACTCGAGCTGCTGGTTCTGCAGCTCTTCAACACTCTTTTCTCTCAGTTCACTCGCTTTCATGGCTTACATCACCGTCCGGGTCACAACGCGGGTGCTGATCGGCAGCTTGGCCGCGGCGAGACGAAACGCTTCGCGCGCCACGTCTTCTGAAACACCTTCCATTTCGTAGAGCATGCGGCCCGGCTGAATCTGGGCTACCCAGTACTCCACGTTACCCTTACCTTTACCCATCCGAACCTCGAGAGGCTTCTGGGTGATCGGCTTGTCGGGGAACACGCGAATCCAGATTTTGCCGCCCCGCTTGATATGACGGGTCATGGCACGACGCGCGGCTTCGATCTGGCGAGCGGTGATCCGGCCACGACCGGTGGCCTGCAGGCCCACGGTGCCGAAAGACACCTTGCTGCCCCGCTGTGCCAGGCCGCGGTTACGGCCCTTCTGAACTTTCCGGAATTTGGTACGCTTCGGCTGCAACATCGTTAGTTACCCTTTAACCGCGGCCGCGCTTCTTGGCGCCCTTGGACTGCTGCTTCTGCTCTTCCTGCACCTGCTCCATGCCACCCAGCACTTCGCCGCGGAAGATCCAGACCTTGACGCCGATGGTGCCGTAGGTGGTTTCCGCACGGACGCTGGCGTAGTCGATATCGGCACGCAGCGTATGCAGGGGAACCCGACCTTCGCGGTACCATTCGGTACGGGCGATCTCGGCGCCGCCCAGACGACCGGACAGCTGAACGCGGATGCCTTCGGCGCCGGCTTTCATGGCGTTCTGCACGGCCCGCTTCATGGCGCGGCGGAACATCACGCGACGCTCCAGCTGACCGGCGATGTTGTCGCCCACCAGACGCGCATCCAGATCGGGCTTGCGCACTTCCTCGATGTTGATGTGAACGGGCACACCCATCATGGCGGCCACGTCACGGCGCAGGCGCTCCACATCCTCGCCCTTCTTACCGATCACGATACCGGGACGCGCGGTGGAGATGGTGATTCGAACGTTCTCGGAGGGACGTTCGATTTTCACCCGGCTCACGGACGCGTTCTTCAGTCGCTTAAACAGATACTCACGCACCTGCAGATCGGTAACCAGGCAGTCGGAATAGGTTTTCGGCCCGGCATACCACAGGGAGTTGTGCTCCTTGACGATGCCCAGGCGGATACCGATCGGATGAACTTTCTGACCCATCTGGTTACTCCTGACCTTCCGAGACTTTCACAGTAATGTGGCACGTACGCTTGAGAATACGATCAGCGCGGCCTTTGGCGCGCGGACGAATTCGCTTCATCGTCATGCCCTCATCCACAAACACTGTGGATACTTTCAGCTCATCCACGTCGGCGCCTTCATTGTTTTCCGCGTTGGCAATCGCGGACTCCAGCACCTTTTTAACAATCCGGGCCGCCTTTTTGGGGCTGAAGGCGAGAACATTCAACGCCTTCTCCACCTCGAGGCCGCGGATCTGGTCTGCCACCAGCCGGGCCTTTTGAGCCGAAATTCTTGCGCCCCGCAGACGGGCTGCAACTTCAGTCGCCATGGCTGTCACCTTATCGCTTAGCCTTCTTGTCCACGATGTGCCCGCGGTAGGTGCGGGTCAGGGCGAATTCGCCCAGCTTGTGGCCCACCATGTGCTCAGTGACCAATACCGGCACATGCTGACGGCCGTTATGCACCGCGATGGTCAAACCCACCATCTCCGGGATGATCATGGAGCGACGGGACCAGGTTTTGATCGGCTTACGGGAGCCGGCTTCCACCGCTTCTTCCACCTTCTTGAGCAGGTGGTGATCCAGAAACGGACCTTTCTTCAGTGAACGTGGCACAGCCTGAACCTCTCTCTATCCCTTACTTACGACGGTCGCGCACAATCATCTTGGAGGTGCGCTTGTTGGTACGCGTTTTGTGGCCCTTGGTGGGCACGCCCCACGGGGTTACCGGATGACGGCCACCAGAAGTACGGCCCTCACCACCACCGTGCGGGTGATCCACCGGGTTCATCGCCACACCGCGTACGGTCGGGCGAACACCCCGCCAGCGCTTCGCGCCGGCCTTACCCAGCGAGCGCAGACTGTGCTCGCTGTTGGAGACTTCACCGATGGTGGCCACACACTCGGCGTGCACCTTGCGCATTTCGCCGGAGCGAAGACGCAGGGTCACATAACCACCATCCTTTGCCAGAACCTGTACCGAAGTACCGGCGGACCGTGCCAGCTGGCCACCCTTACCAGGCTTCATCTCCACGTTATGAACCGTGGAACCCAGCGGGATGTTGCGCAGCGGCAGGGCGTTGCCCACCTTGATCGCCGCGTCTTCGCCGGACTGCACCCGGTCGCCGGCCTTGAGGCCCTTGGGCGCCAGGATGTAGCGACGCTCGCCGTCCAGGTACTTGACCAGGGCGATGTGCGCGGAGCGATTGGGATCGTATTCAATCCGCTCGATCACGCCCGGCACCCCGTCCTTGTTGCGACGGAAGTCGACACGACGGTACTTCTGCTTGTGACCACCACCTTTATGGCGGGTGGTGATGCGACCGTTGTTGTTACGGCCGCCGTTCTTGCTCTTGGCTTCCAGCAGCGGTGCGTACGGAGCGCCTTTGTAGAGCTCCTCGTTGACCACCTTGACGACAAAGCGGCGGCCCGGGGAAGTCGGCTTGGTTTTTACAATCGCCATGATTCCTTACTCCCTTACCTTACTCTGCGCCCAGGAAATCGATGTCCTGACCTTCCGCCAGCGACACGTAGGCTTTTTTCCAGCCCGCGCGCTTGCCGGAGATGCGGCCAAAGAACTTCTGCTTGCCCTTGACGTTGAGGGTACGCACGGAGCGAACCTCCACATCAAACAGGCTTTCCACCGCTTTCTTGATTTCCAGCTTGTTGGCGTCTTTCGCTACCTTGAACACGAAAGCGTTGCCCTGCTCGGCCACCATGGTGGCCTTCTCGGAAATATGCGGCGCGAGAAGTACGCTAAAAATACGCTCTTTGTTCATGCCAGCGCCTCCTCAAGCTGTTTCAGAGCCGGCACCGTGATCAGCACTTTCTCGAAGGCGATCAGGCTGACCGGATCCACACCCTTGGCGTCGCGAATATCCACCTTGGGCAGATTGCGGGCCGCCAGGTACAGATTCTCGTCCACTTCGCCGGTGACGATCAGCACGCTGCTCAGCGACAAGTCCTTCAGCTTGGTGGCCACTTCCTTGGTCCGGGGGGCTTCGATGGCGAACTCATCGACCACCACCAGACGCTCCTGGCGCACCAGCTCGGACAGGATGCAGCGCAGCGCGCCGCGATACATCTTGCGATTCACTTTCTGGGAAAAATCGCGGGGCTCGGCTGCGAACGTCTTGCCGCCGCCACGCCACAGCGGGCTGCGAATGGTGCCCGCGCGGGCCCGACCCGTTCCCTTCTGACGCCAGGGCTTGCGACCACCGCCCGCTACCGCGGCGCGGTTTTTCTGGGCCTTGGAACCCTGACGGGCACCGGCCAGAAACGCGGTCACAACCTGATGAACCAGAGGCTCGTTGAAGTCCTTGCCGAAGGCGACTTCGGAAACGGTTACGGTACCTCCAGAGGCAGTATTGAGATTCATCCTCTATTCCTCTTTCAGGCCTTCGCCTTCACTGCCGGGCGCACGATCACATCACCACCGGCCGCACCGGGGATGGCACCCTTTACCAGCAACAGATTCTTTTCCGCGTCCACGCGCACGATTTCCAGGTTCTGAACCGTGACACGCTCGGCGCCCAGATGACCGGCCATTTTCTTGCCCTTGAACACCCGCCCCGGGGTCTGGTTCTGACCGATGGAGCCGGGGGCCCGGTGGGACAGGGAGTTGCCGTGAGTCGCATCCTGGGTACGGAAATTCCAACGCTTCACGGCACCCGCGAAGCCCTTCCCCTTGGAAGTGCCGGTCACGTCCACGGACTGACCTGCCTCGAAGATTTCCAGGGTAATTTCGGAGCCGGCCTGCAGCTCGCCCGCTTCGGCGCGGAATTCGCCCGCCTTGCGGCCAGCCTGCACGCCCGCCTTGCCGAAATGACCCGCCTGAGGCTTGGTCACCCGGTTGGCCCGGCGGTCACCCACCGTTACCTGCACGGCTTCGTAGCCATCTGTCTCGTCGGTCTTGACCTGACTTACCCGGTTCGGAGTTACCTCGATAACGGTAACCGGAACACTGACACCTTCTTCAGTGAACACCCGGGTCATCCCGCATTTCCGACCGATTACACCAATCGCCATTGTTTACCTCTTTACAACCTGTCGCGGTTGAACCGCCCGTAGTTGTAGGTCTGAGCTGTCTCTCAGGCCAGTTATCCCAGGCTGATCTGCACGTCCACACCAGCAGCCAGGTCCAGCTTCATCAGCGCGTCCACGGTTTTGTCCGTGGGCTCGACGATATCCACCAGCCGCTTGTGAGTGCGGATCTCGTACTGGTCCCGCGCATCTTTATTCACATGCGGAGAGATCAGCACCGTAAACCGTTCTTTGCGCGTCGGCAGGGGAATCGGCCCCTGTACCTGCGCACCCGTCCGTTTTGCCGTATCCACGATCTCCTGGGCGGACTGATCGATCAGTCGATGATCAAAGGCCTTGAGACGGATGCGGATTCTCTGGTTAGCCATAGCTAACAAACTCCAGACTGTTTCGAACCATTCATTAGATGGCAAAAAGCCCGCCCGACCTATCCATCCGGAAGGTGGTGGGTGTCAAAACAAGCCCGGGAACGATGCCCCGGTTGATCGCGCTCTTTAACCGCTTTACCGGCAAAGAGGGCGCAAATTATAGAGACAAAAAAAGGCCGGGGCAAGAGCCCCGACCACTTTTCGTCTGACTATTTACTCGAGAACCTTGGACACCACGCCGGCGCCCACGGTACGGCCGCCTTCGCGAACCGCGAAGCGCAGACCTTCTTCCATCGCGATCGGCGCGATCAGCTGAACGGTCATTTGCACGTTGTCGCCCGGCATCACCATTTCGGTGCCTTCCGGCAGGGTGCACGCACCGGTCACGTCCGTGGTACGGAAGTAGAACTGCGGACGGTAGCCGTTGAAGAACGGGGTGTGACGGCCGCCCTCTTCCTTGCTCAGCACGTACACTTCGCCTTCGAACTTGGTGTGCGGAGTGATGGAGCCCGGCTTCGCCAGCACCTGACCACGCTCAACGTCGTCACGCTTGGTGCCGCGCAGCAGCACGCCCACGTTCTCACCCGCGCGGCCTTCGTCCAGCAGCTTGCGGAACATTTCAACGCCGGTACAGGGGGGCTTGGTGGTGTCCTTGATACCATCGATTTCGATCTCGTCGCCCACCTTGATGATGCCACGCTCCACACGACCGGTTACCACGGTACCGCGGCCGGAGATGGAGAACACGTCCTCGATCGGCATCAGGAACGGCTGGTCCACGGCGCGCTCCGGCTCCGGGATGTAGTCG